>CAZSVR010000013.1:9357-67577 GCA_964610295.1 uncultured Anaerolineaceae bacterium | reverse complement strand
TCTGTTAATAGAGGCAATTGTTCGGAAGTGTCGAAGTGTCTATCGATAATCAGGTTGGGATCAACCTAGAACCATAAATCATGAGCGACCAATATCCTAAAAGAATGTATAGTATTAATAATATAGTTCCTACAATTATTTGTTTTTTTCTTCCTGATGCAAGCAAAGCGCCAATCGCCCCCCAAAACACAGAGTATATTAGCAATGAAACAAGCGACGCACTCATATGGTGTAAAGTACGTGAAATAAACTTATCGTATAAGATGGTATAAATTAGATTCTCAAACAATACATATTGACCTAAAAGTATAAAACCAACGGGGCACAGAGGCCCTGTCACAAAATTGATAATTAATAGAGATAAGCCACTTATGAACCCAACAACACCGCCCAGGAACCAGCGCAAGAATAAAACAACCCAACCTTTCCGGTCTTTTAAGTGGGGACTAGCGGTAGTATTAAGGTTGTCCATTTTGCTCCTCTTATGATTTTTAGCCACCTTGTCAAATAATAACCGGGATGGTGAAGAACAATACTTTGATGTGATCCACACTCTGGAAGGTATGGATCACATCAAAAAGAAAAATTGGAAAATCTTACGGCCCGCCTGTACCCGGGACATTGAAGCGCAATTGATAAGAGTTATTTGCAGCCCAACCTCCATTGATACCGACAATTCGAACATAGTAGTTGCCAGGTATTGCATCGGTAAGTTTGACCATTTCAGCGGCCTTT
Source organism: uncultured Anaerolineaceae bacterium (assembly GCA_964610295.1). Lineage (GTDB taxonomy): Bacteria > Chloroflexota > Anaerolineae > Anaerolineales > Villigracilaceae > Villigracilis. The sequence continues at coordinate 66,842 of CAZSVR010000013.1, read as the reverse complement.
TTGTCTTGGGTGGATTTGCCCAGCAACTGCCCGGCCGCGTTGTACACGTACAGATCGTAATTGGCTGGCAAGGTTTTTCCCCCCGAATTGCTCATCATTTTTTTCCGACGCATGTGAACCAATCTCGAAAATTAGGTTGCAATCATCCTGAAGGCCAGGATTACGAAGTATACCCCCCCCGCAATAATGTATAGTACGAGAAAAATCACGCCGGCAATTATTTGTTTCCTTCTTCGCGATGCGAGCAAGGCACCGATCAATCCCCAAAGCATAGAGTAAAGAAATATTGATGTTCCATAAATCGAAGTAGGTGAAAATAAAATAAAGTTATCATATAATGCCTTAAAAAGAAGGCTGTTAAACAACTCCACTTGACCCAAAAATAAAAAACCAATAACAGGTAGAGGACCTGAAGCACTAATAATGAATAGATAATAGCTGATCAGGTAACCTGCAATGCCACCAAGTAACCAGCGTAAGAATAGAACAAGCCAACCGGGCCACTTCTTCGGTTGCGGGCTGCTGGCAGTGCCTGGATTATCCATTCGTACCTCCATGATTATTGGCCGACTTGTTCAATAACTGCGTTGGCGGTGAACGACGTTTTGATGCTTATGGCCCCCCTGTGCCCGGCACGTTGAAGCGCAACTGGTAGGAGTTGTTTGCATCCCAAGCTCCGTTGACGCTTACCACGCGGACATAGTAGTTGCCGGGCGCGGCATTGTCAAGGATCACCAATTCGGCCGCCTTCTTATCTTTGGTGGATTTACCCAATAATTGTCCTGCCGCGTTGTACACGTACAGATCGTAATTGGCTGGCAAGCTGGTGAGATGGATCTGCGGACTGCCGCTTTCTGCCAAATAGAAGCGGAACCAGTCTTCATCGCCTGCCGGAATGAACTGGTCATGAAGTCATCGACAAGAGTTGCGAATACGTATTTATTCCCCAATAATAAGTTATGGTGATGTAGGCGGCAAATACTCTTCCGGAATTTTGAGCTTCAATACAGGTTGAGATACTTCAAAGAAGCATGCTGGACCATCACCGTACGGAAGTCCTATCTTAATCAGACAGGGGCCAAGGAATTTTGAGTAAATTACCCCGCTACTATCATAGATCCAGCCTCGCACCCCAAAATACTTTTCACGAGATGAATGAAAAAGCCATCTCGCGGAATAGCCCTCGACAATCTTTTGGCCTGTTTCAATCAAATAGATCCCATCTGCGCGCGCTACAAACTTTTTATCCGGAGATATTGCTTCGTCAGGAAAGTCTGCCCGAACTGTTTGATAGACGATTTTGTTTTCTTGCAAGAACTGCTCTACTCGATTGGAATCCCACTTTGGAAAATCAGAACGATCAAATGTAAAACCTTGCGCAGGATTTGCAAAAAAAATTGACATTAGGACAACCACTGTATTGTAATTCGGAGTAAAGAATACTTGTTCAGCTTGATCTAAAGCCGATACAAGCAATTCAAGATTTGGTTCACCATTTACATAAGCATTTTCCTGCCAATATCGAAAAGGCTGTATCGGATATTGCTTCCCAGTTGTTCGATCCATTATGTCATCTTCAAGACCGCTTTCAAAAAACCATAGATCGTCTGTTAGAAAACTTGATGGCGTTTGATCGGTTGCCTCAATTTGTTCCATAGTCTTTAGATCTAACAGGTAAGCTGAAATACGCCAATACTTTTTCTCGTGCACGTAGAGCAAACGCCCACTTGGTGAGAGCATGGAACTCACGTACCTACAGGCCGGCACAATCACATCCACCCGTTCCGGGTAGCGCGCCTGTTCACTGGCAACCGGGCAATTGCACTGAAATATGTATTGTAGGAGCAAACTGTTTCGTCCCCAAAATCCCCAGCAATACCCATAATATAGCAGCAATGGCAGCCCCAACAGGATGGCGAAACAGCCCATCCAAAAGCGATATCCCTGCTGTTTTGGGGGAGGAACAGTCTTCGTTTGCGAGGTTTCCATGGCCACTCCCAGCCTATTTCTTGAACTTGAAGTCGGCACGATGATAACTTCCATCGTTCAACTTCAGCACGAATGTGCGGCAGGTATTCGCCCAGGAATTATCAGTTTTCCAAACATAGGTATATTGGTCTGTGGTGGCATCGTAAGAGAGACTGCTCGCACCTGCGGTGACCGTCTGCTCAATGGCGTCTTCAATGGACGAGCCACAGGTTACCATGGCGGAAGCTGGATACCCAGCGGCAAAGATATTCGGGCCTTGATAGCCACCCAGGCTGAACTTGACTGGAATAGCGCTCCCGGCCTTGACCACATTCAGCATTGGTTGGTTATCCACCGGTGGGAAGAAGCCCGTGAAATGATAAAGCACTGCTGCACTTATCTTGTCACATCCAACGCCTCCGTGAATGTCAACGACGCAAATCTCTATGGTGTAGATGCCAGGAGTGGTATAGGTATGCTGACCAGTGACCTCACCTGCGCCCGGCCTGGTCATATTCGTTGCTACATCTTGAACGCTTCCGTCGCCCCAATGGATTCTGGCGGAGTGATTTTCTGAATTGTCAGCATCAGAATAGGATGCATTCACAGTAACAGGATTCCCAAGTTCAACAGTTTGGTCATCTCCAGCATTTACAACAGGTGGAACGTTCGTGACCGGCGCATACTCAAACGCCCCAATGTCAATTTGTATCGTGCCATCGTTGTCTCCATCGTGGTAGCGGTCATCCAAGAAACTTGAGTCGCCGGCGTCGATTGCCGGTGAACCGGTTGACAATTGATAAGCGCCATTCTTAGGGCTGGAGAAAAGTGGATCCAGGTGGAACAAGTTATCATGTGCGCTTGAAGCTGCGCTGACGTTTCCCAAGTACCAGTTTTTGGCGCAGTCACCGCCTCCGCAATCATCAAATAAATCGTAACTGTACTCGACGCGGCTATCATTCGCCAACAGAATGCGAATGGGGGCCGCGGACTGACTGAAGAAGATGTTGTTGCGAATAAAGGAAGTTTTAGCCTGGGTTTCGATCATCTTGATCGAAACCCCATCGGCCCCGCCGATAAAGGTATTATTTTCGATAGCGTAGTTCATCGGACTGCCGGGAATCAGACCCTGAACCAGCACACCACCCTGTAAATTATTCTCGAAAACAACCCGGTTGATTTTGATATTCTTCAGACTGCTCGGAGAAGTATCAATCAACTCAATCCCGTAGCCACTGCCTCCAGTTATCTTCATATTCATGATCGTGACATCGCTCGACGTAACTCTAAAAGCAGGTTCGTTCCCCTCGGGTTTAAAAATAGTCTGATTCCCGCCGGCCCCAATTAAGACCATTGGCTTGTTGATCGTGACCGACTCGGTGTAAATTCCGGCAGGGATGAAAATGACAGAACCTGCCGAGGACTGGTTTATTAAATTCTGCAAAAAGCCTGAAAAAGTTCCGGAACAGATTAACCCATCAGACGTTTGCCATTCCTCATTAAATTTTGTATTGAAAGCAGCGGCAGCATCTTCGCTATCAACGCCTAAACTATATTCGGCCAAGTCAAATTGGCCTAAGTCATCATCTTCTTCGTCTTCACCCCAGGCGCTCGAATCGAAATTCTGGCTTCCCACAATAATAAAAGAACCGTCAATCGAAAGCGCTTTAGTGTGTAGTGGGTTATCTGAAAAATTGGTATTCAAGTTATGAGTTCCAAGCAGGTCTTCCTTCAAAAGCTGAAGCCTAAGCTCACATATTCCAGCCGCATTTGATGGCAAGTCCGTGAGTCCTTTAGAAACGAGAAGATTAACATCAACTTGACCATCTCCTTTCTGAAGGACATCCAGAACAGCCCTTGCATATTGGGGAGGGTCGAAAAGGGAATTCGTAAAACGAGCTTGAAGGATGTTTACTTCACTATTTGCCGCCTCGATAGCGGCGGTAATGGCTTTATCGGCGGTTTTATCCGTATCATCCCTAAAGAGAGAGAAAACCACATCATTTCCTTCAGGGGTAAGAATGCTCAATGCCTTATTATGCGGTATGCCCTCGATGAGTGATTCAGTTCTTGATTCCGACACACATTGGATAAGGAAAAACTGGTCACAGCGATAGGCTTCTGACCATAATCCATCGAAAAGTTTTAAGGCGCGATTAGCAATAGGACCGTTAATCTGCACACCCATATCGTGATAAGGATTCTCCTCCAGGTAAATGTAGTTCATGTTATAACCCCCAACTATTACATGTTTCCCATCCACAATCATCATTTTGACGTGGCTGTGTGTTCCAGAGGAATCCGAGCCAGGAGCTGGAAAAGTAGATTGATCTGCGTTGCGATAGGCGGCTACTTCCACTGTCCAATTTGGTGCATTCCTTTCTATCTCCAAATCATTAAGGTCGTTCATAACAAGCACGCGCTGATCTAGGTAGAAAGAGTTAAAGTAATACTTGAGGCCTAATAGTATCCGTACGCGAACACCGCCAGAATAGTTTCCCGGGTGCAACTGGACATTATCATAGAGCGATTTGATGCCCTGAAGAAAAATATCACCTGGGCTGTCACTATCATTATTTGGTTCTTTATCGAGATCCCATCCCATGGTTACAAAATCAATTTCATGCGGTCCAGGCTCAATAGCAGTCTCAGCAAGAATTCTAAATTTTTCAAATGCATTCTGGCCGGGAGGTAAGGTGATAAGTCCATCAACATCATAAAGGTTCTTGCAATACTCCTGATCGCCAACTACATCTAGCACCGCCTGGGCGACGGGAGATAAAATCGTGCCAGAACAGTCATAGCCAAGTGTAATCACCAGGCGCGCGGCGTTGGCCGGGCCATAGGAGAAGGGCGGTCTGTCATAACCGATCACCCGCCTATGCATCTTTGATCCGCTGGTGGGGCCCACATTTTTTAAGATCATTGCCACGGCGTTCCCCGAACTCCAATCCGAACGACTGACAATCTCTTGAACGATGGCTGTCAAAGAAGGGCTGTTCCTTATGTTCCCCAGCGCCCAAGGATCGGTTGATTCGATATGCCATGCAGCAGATGTGGTAGTTAACGGACGGTTGGTTGGGCGGTTGGCGTTGCTGAAGGGAAGAGCATTTGCACTATTCTCTCCATAAAAGGCTACGTTCAAGTCGTCTGTATAGGGTCCGTCCACAGTGAATTCAATATGCGCTTCCTGAATGATCGATCCGGCAGGCATATTTACATTGGGGAATCGGAAACCGCTGGTGATGCTTTGTCCATTTGTGCACTGCCCCATGTATATTTCATTCCACGTGGTCCTATATGCACAATTGAGGCCACTCGTGGCATTTGGGCCTGCATCGTCGGTGCTGGCTTTCACCCAGAACACACATTGCCCGTCTGAGCAATCCGGGTCTGGTGGGACAGGTGTGGCAACCAGCGCGCTAAATAACTGAATGCCTTGATCTTCTTCTGTTGGTACATCTGTAGAATATGGAGTAGGTTCAGGAAGCGTTGGCTCTTCGGTCGGATCCGAAGTGGGCACTTCTGTAGGTACTTCTGTGGGCGTGGGGGTTCTTCCCCTTGTGCCGACGCGGAAGGCAATACAAATGCAAATTGCAAAAGCACGGCGGTGATTACCGCCATGGCAAGCCATCTAAATATAGTGCGTTGTGATTTCATGGAAGTTCCCTCCGAAGATGATTTGAACAAAGTCTAGATCGTGATCTTGTGGAATACCCCACATGGTTTGCATTATAGGCTTGCTTGTGTAGTTCGGCAATAAGTTGACTTAACAATTTTGATATTGTAAATAGCTGAGGCTCGCACAAATTGAAATTCCAGTCCTTGACGCACCTGCCTCCTCCCGCTATAATCCCCACGCTTTAGTTCGTAACCAAGCAGACGGGCAAACGCCCGTCTGCTGTATGTAAAAGGAGAAAGTTTCATGACCCCACATCCCAAGCGCAAGCATTCCAAGGGTCGCCGCGACCGCCGCCGCGCGCATGATGCGTTAGTGCCGCTCAACACCCTGGTCTGCTCCAACTGCGGCTCCAGGCGCCTGCCGCACACCGTTTGCTCTAATTGCGGTTTTTACAAGGGCCGCGAAGTCATTCAGGTCAAAAAAGAAAAGAAAGCCAGCGAGTAGGGGCGACGCATGCGTCGCCCCTACAAAACGGGTCGTGACATTCACGGCCCGTTTGTGTTTTAATGGCATATCCTGTTGGTTTCGATACGCCTTGTTGGCTACTCAACCTACAATTAGGAGGCTTAATGAAACTCAATCCACAGACCACCGCGTTCGTGTTTCCCGGTCAGGGTTCCCAGGTTGTTGGCATGGGCAGGGAGCTCGCCGCGCAATATCCAATTGCAAAACAAACCTTCGATGAAGCGGATTCCATGCTCGGCTTTGCACTCTCCAAACTCATGTGGAATGGACCCGATTCCGACTTAAATGACACGGTCAACACTCAGCCCGCGCTCTACCTCCATTCCATCGCGGCCTTTCGGATTTTTTCGCAGCTTTATGCAGACCCTTCGACTGGCTCAGCGCCACGCTTTGCACCTGGCGCGCTGGCCGGGCATTCACTTGGTGAATTATCCGCTCTCGCCGCCGCTGGAGCATTATCTTTCGAAGACGGACTGCGCCTCGTACGAAAGCGCAGTGAATTGATGAAGCGCGCCGGCGAACTTGCGCCCGGCAGCATGGCCGCCATCCTGGGGGTGGACCTCCCAACGTTGGAAAAGGTTTGTGAGCAAGCCAGTAGATCCAATGAACTTGTACAAGTTGCAAACGACAATTGTCCGGGGCAGGTCGTCATCTCCGGTGCGAAAGCTGCAGTGGAACGCGCCATGGTCGGCGCAAAAGCTGCAGGTGCCAAGCGCGCTTTGCCTCTTGCAGTTTCGATTGCCGCACATTCACCCTTGATGGCCTCCATTCAAAATGAATGGAGTGAAGCCGTGAATGCCGCGAAATTCTCGTCTATCCAAATCCCGGTCATCGGGAATGTTCATGCGGCGCCACTGACTGATGAATCTTCCGCCCGTGCCGATATCATTGCTCAATTGCAATCCCGCGTACGGTGGACTGAATCTGTGAAATATATGTCGGCACAAGGTATTTCCACTTTTGTTGAATCCGGCACAGGCACAGTATTGGGTGGTCTGATCAAACGGATCGCTGCAGGTGCGGTCTCGTTGCCATTGGGTAACCCGCAAGACTTTGCAGCATTGGAATAATAAAATGATTATTGGAGGCATGGTCTCGATACGGCGGCGATGGTCGAGTAGCCCGAAGGGCGTATCGGGACCTGCCGCCTACTCGACCATCGGAATCTTCTTGGTCTTCGTTTTTCTCCTCGCCTCCTGCGAGCCCGTAGATTTTCCTCAAACTGATTCCCCACAAACTGTGACTCAAATCCCTTTTTTCGCGTCGGATACCCCGCCTCCTTTTATTATTCCGATCACGGAAACCTCCTCAGCGACGCCGGGCTTGCCTCTACAAATTACGGATACGCAAATTCCTGCTGCGTCTTCCACAAAATGGTGGGAAGTCTATTTCACAGACCCGCTCACGACTAATGATCCGGATGTCATTACCGGTTCCATTGAAGAGAAGTTAATTCAATTCATCAATAACGCCCAAACCAGCATTCATATTGCCTCTTTTGAGTTCAATCTGACGCCTGTGGCCGAAGCATTGATCGACGCGAAGAGGCGCGGCGTGGACGTCAAGTGGGTGACAGACGATGAAAATGGGCTGGATTACGACATCCAGCCCGGGCGTGGCCAATTTTCCGCGATGACCGCGGCAGGCGTAGAGGTCAAGGACGACGCGGGGCGATCTGCCTTAATGCACAACAAGTTCTGGATCTTCGATCAGCAGATCGTATGGACCGGCTCAACGAACATTACGGTCAATGGCATCTTTAAGCAAAATAACAATGTGCTGGTCATCCACTCACCGGATCTGGGTTATATTTTTGAACGCGAGTTTCAGGAGTTGTGGAATTCGCAATTGGGGCCGCGCGCACCCTCGACGATCAAGAATCAATGGGCGATCATCGAGGGCACCCCGATACAGGCCTTGTTCTCTGCTGAAGATCATGTGGTCAGCAACCTGATCGCTTTGGTGAATGACGCGAAAGCGAGCATTCGTTTTCTGGCGTTTAGCTTTACGGATTATCCACTTGCAAAAGCGATGATCGATCGCGCGGCCGCGGGTGTGGATGTTCAGGGTGTATATGAAACTTTTAGCAGCACCAGCCCGAGTGCTGAGCTAAAAACTTTTGGGTGTGCCGGTGTTCCCGTCCGACAGGACGGCAACTCGAGTTTCCTGCACGACAAGATCATTGTGATCGATAATAGTATTGTGGTCACCGGCTCGTTGAATTACTCCTCGAGTGCAGATGATGAAAACGAAGAGAATGTGGTGATCGTGGATAACCCTGAGATGGCTGCACTGTATTTGCGGGAATTTGACAAATTATGGAATCAAGCCCACGACGTGGAAGCGGGCTTGTTCACCTGTGAATAGAAGTGCAATCTATGTGGTATGATGACGGTAGGAACGCCCTGACTGACAAGTTAATTTGTCAGCGCCACCTTGAGTGCGGGTATGGGAGTGCATCTGGTCAGTGTAGTTGCCTGACCAGATTTTGTTTTCACGAGATCTGATGAGACGGGGTAAACTGGCAAGCGAGATCGCCGAATCCCCAGCCTTTGCTTGGAATAAGAGGTAAGGCAATCTCTGGGCGCTTGACCCAACCTCGTCAGATGACAAATTTAGGTTGACGATGAGAAAATGATCAGAGTTCGGATCTAGGAGAAAAGTCCATGAATAAAATTCTGAATGGCAAGAGCCCCGCTGAATCCATCGCGCAAACACGCAAAGCTGATCACGACCTCTCCAATCAGGGCATGTCCAAATTGAGGCTGGCATATTGGAATCTTCCTACCGAAGCGCTGGTGGAGGAGGCGATTTTTCGCAAAGAAGCTGCAGTTGTTATGGGGGGGCCTCTGGTTGCCCACACAGGCAAGCACACGGGGCGAAGCGCAAACGATAAATTTATCGTACGTCACACCGATTCTGAGAATAATATCTGGTGGGGCGTTTATAACCGTCCATTCGACGCAGACAAGTTCGACGGATTGTATGCTCGCATGGTGGAATTCATGCAGGCTGGCGATTACTTCGTGCAGGATGTCTATGCCGGGGCGGATGAATCCTATCGTTTGGCGGTCCGATTTATAACGGAGCATGCCTGGCACAGTCATTTCATCCGCAACATGTTTATCCTGCCGCAATCACTCGAAGAATATCAACGATTTGTCCCCGAGTTTACGCTTGTCAGCGTGCCATCCTTTAAAGCCTCACCCGAGATCGATCATACAAACAGCGAAACCTTTATCATTCTAGCCTTTGAAAAGAAACTTGCCATCATCGGAAACACGGCCTACGCAGGCGAGATGAAAAAATCAGTGTTCACGATATTGAATTATCTCCTGCCGCTCGAGGGCGTGCTGCCCATGCACTGTTCTGCAAATGTGAATCCGAAGGATGCCAACGACGTCGCTTTATTCTTTGGATTAAGCGGGACCGGCAAGACTTCGCTTTCGGCTGATCACACGCGCCGCCTGATCGGAGACGATGAACATGGTTGGAGTGATCAGGGCGTTTTCAACTTTGAAGGTGGGTGCTACGCGAAAGTCATCGGACTTTTAGAATCTGCCGAACCGCAAATTTACGCCACAACAAAACAATTCGGTACGATCCTTGAAAATGTTCCCTTCGATCCCATAACACGGACAATTGATCTTGTCGACGACTCGATCACAGAGAACACGCGCGCCTCCTATCCGCTCGAATTCATTGACAATGCCGTGCCTGAAAAACGCGCCGGGCATCCAAAAAATATTATTTTGCTCACTTGCGATGCTTCGGGGGTCATGCCGCCTATTGCGAGGTTAACGACGAATCAGGCGTTGTATCAATTTATTTCAGGTTATACCTCCAAACTTGCGGGGACAGAAGCTGGTTTGGGCAAGGAACCCGTGGCCACCTTCAGCGCATGTTTTGGCGGACCCTTCATGGTTCATCATCCGTATAAGTATGCAGAGTTACTCAAACATAAGATCGAGCGCCATGGCGTGACCTGCTGGCTGGTCAACACAGGCTGGGTGGGTGGTCCATATGGTGTAGGCAAGCGTATCTCGATAAGGTACACGCGAGCATTGCTGAGCGCCGCGTTAACGGGGCAGTTGGCAAGAGTTAAATACAAGCGGGACCCCCTTTTTGGTTTTGAAGTTCCCCTTACCTGTCCGGATGTACCTGAAAACGTATTAGACACTTCTTCTTCGTGGTTGGATAAGAAAGAATATGATCAACGCTATAAGGATCTGGCCATGCGTTTCGTGCAAAACTTCGCCAAATTTGAGGAGGGTACACCGAAAGAGATTACGGACGCGGGGCCGCAGGTTTAGAAATAGGCTACTGAGCCAGCAATGGAATTGAAAAATTCTTCTCTAAATGCAAGCCGCGTCCCCTGGGTGGATTTTCTTCGCAGCGTAGGTATATATTTGGTCCTCGTTATACACACAGCATGCCCATTATTGCATCAATGGGAGAATATTTCCAAGACCGATCGGAAGATGGGGAATATTTACCACTCTTTTGCGCGTGTGTCTGTCCCCCTTATTGTTCATGCCCGGCGGTTATCTGTTGTTGGGAAAGCGGGAGAGCATTGCGACTTTTTATAGGAAGCGATTTCAAAAGGTCCTGCTTCCATTTCTGGTGTGGTCCGTCGGTTATCTGGCCTGGGAGAAGGCTTACAGGGATTACACCTTTCCCAATGCCCTCAAAGCCATCGTTGACGAGATCATCACGACACCGGCCTCAATTCACATGTGGTTTTTTTAGACGAATTGCTGGCCATTTTCCTCTTTGTATCCTTGATGAGGATATTTATCGTTTCAGCCGAGAAAATACACCTGTGGTATCTTGCAGGCATCTGGTTCCTTTTTGGCCCGCTGCTCGAAATGATCGAGCGGATCCTGGGTTTTGAGATCGCCATTCATCTTGGTTTCCTGACGAGTTATATTGGTTTTTATTGTGATCGGGTACTCGCGCCGGAAAACTGAGATCTCCGCGAAACTGGCCGCGATTGCGGGGCTCGTGTACGTTGCCGCCAGTGCTTATACCATCTATGCCCCATATTCGCTCTCGTCTGAAGCAGGAGACTACGTGCAGTATTATTACTGGTATCTTCGCGTCAATATTGTCCTCTTGCCCGTCGCTGCCTTTATCTTGCTCAAGAAGATGGGTGCGATGATAACCAATGAAAGGCTTGGGTTCCGGTACAAACGATTTGCTGAAGCGAGTTTTGGTGTGTATTTGCTCCATGTATTCATTTTGGTGAATTTAAAACGAATGGGAATCAACGCATTCACAGGACCTGCGATAATCGCGGTACCATTGGTCTCGGGCCTGATCCTGCTCGTCTCCTGGGGTATCGCCGCGGTCTTTCAGAGGATCCCGATCTTACGAAAATCGGTTCCAAAATAAAAAAAAATGGGCTTGTGCAGGGAAATTAGAACAGCCTTGTAAGCACTTATAAGGCTGTTCTAATTCTTATTGTTAGTAGGCGGGATTTTGAGCCGACGAAGCGAATTTTTGTCCCTTATTCGCGCGCATCGCCCTCTCAAACGCGCGTCGCTCTGCGCGTTGCGCCTCGATCTTGCGCTGAACATGCGGAGAAAAGAAACCCGTATATCGTTTTTGAAGCTCCGGTTTCTGCCAGTCATCGCCACTGATCGAGCCGCGGCAGTTTGCAGACCCGCACCCACACTCAAACTCATCATAGGGCATGGTATCGCTCATGGCATAATCAAAACAAACTTCCTCGCCGATGTTGATACCTCGCATTGCAACGAGTCCAATCTGGCCCGAAAGACCTGCATTCGGATTGCACGAGTGATTGACATAATCTCCTTCACCAATCGGTCGCGGCACCAGGAAAAGACGATCTTCTACCTGGATGCATAAACTGCGATCACGGTCAGGAAGGTGGATAAAGGCGTCCCATTCATAAATGACGCCCCCGAAAACGGCTGCGAGCTCACCTTTCTTAAGGGGCTCCAGGGCAAAAATGCCGTTTCCACTGCCATCGGCCTTCGGGCGGCCTTCCAACTTAGAAGACAGATAGGAACTTGGTTGCTTGGACATTCATATAACTTCCTTTCATGCGGATTAAAGATGAAGAGCGCCTCCCCCGGTGGACGAGCCGGGAAAAACGCCATTGATATTTCAATGATACATTAAATATTCCGCATGTAAAGGTTTTAAGCAGGATCAATTTATTTGCTTTTGATTATGAATTGTTATTGAGCACCCACTTATAGGTCATAAAAATATTTTTCGAGTAAGCTTCAGAGCCAGATCGTTATGACCGTTTTCCAGGAAGATGAATGCATCTGACTCCGCCCCCAATGGTTCCCGCTTAAATTGCATTTCGCTATTCCAGATTTGACCTGCATTAGCGTGCCCATTGCGCACCCCAATCCGGTTCGGGATTGTTGGTAAGCTCTTGTTGGTTCTCTCCATCGGAGCGCATGATATAGAGGTCGGCTTGCTCGTCGTTTCGCATGGAATTAAACACGATATAGCGCCCATCCGGTGAATAGATCGCACCCGCGTTATTACCACCATTGGTTAGTTGTGTAAATTTGCCGCTGGAAACTTCGATCCTGAAGATATCCTTATCACCGTAAGGTCCGGCGTATACCAGAAGATATCTGCTGTCCGGAGACCAGTCGATGCTTCCCCCGATGCCTCTCAATCCCTGTGAGATACGAAGATGGTTCCTGCCATTCGCGTCCATCGTATAGATCTCATACTCCTGTGGAATTCCCAGCGACATCGCGTATGCGATCTTCTCTCCATCCGGTGACCAGGCTACCGCGACGATCGTGTTCGTGCCTTCATACACCTGATGCGGATTTAAACCATCCGAGTTGACCATCCAAATGGAGGTGGGGCCGTCACCCGCGCGGTTGGCAAATACGATCGTACGCCCATCGGGGGAGTAATCAGGCGAGACGACGTTGCCGACGTGCTCAGTCAATTGAAAGAGTTGTTTTTCGCTAAAGAGCAGAAGATACAGGTCGAACGAGCCATTGCGATTGGATGAAAATAATAATGAACCACCATCAGGGGTGAAAACCGGATAATAATTGCTGGCTTCCATATCGGTAAGTTGTGATAACCCGCTCCCGTCACGATTAACCATGCATAGTTGATTGTAGTCCCCGCGCGTGCAGGTGAAAGCGATGCGGCCTCCGTTTTCATCGGTTGGACGGGGCAAAGCCGTGAAGGTCGGAGGCGGTGTGTAGTCTGATGCGAAAGGTGTGAATTGGATCGGCGTGGCGATCGAAATCGGCGCTGGCTTTATCAGCCAGAACAGGGAAATTAACCCCGCGAGCATTACGAATATGAAAATGGGCAGGATGCCGACCCTGCCTCTCCGTTTTTTGGGTTGCACTGTTGTGAGCGCAGCGAGTCGGTCTTCGAGAGGTGCCGCATCTTGCGAAACGAGATTTGGTTTCGGTGTCGGGAGAAATTTCCATTTGGCAAGGATCGCGGATGTGACGGGAGCAGGTTTCGGGCCCGCGCGCAGCGACACTTCGTCCACAGAAACACGAGCCGCGAGCGTGAGTGATGTCAAAAGTTCAGTGGTCGTTTTGAGACGGTCCTGCGGATTTTTACGAAGCGCCCAGAGAATCATGCGCGAGAAATGATCCGGGATTTCTCTTTGGAGAGAAATAGGCGCGGGAGCTGTAAGCTCTAGATGAACCTTGCGGATCGCGTCACTTGTCTTAGGCGCAGCTTTGCCATTAATCCACGCGCCTGTAACGAGTTGATACAGGAGGACTGCGAGGGAGTAGGTATCCGTCGCAGGGGTGAGGGGTTGGGCAAGGAATTGTTCAGGTGCAAGATAAAGCGGTGGATATTTGGCGTGACGTTTGAAGGTCGGTTCACCAACGGGACGCGCAATGGCAATGCCGCCCAGAAAGAGGTCGCCTTGTTTATTGATCTGAATTAGTTCAGGGGCCAGATTAAGGTGTAAATAGTTTTTTTTGTGAAGTGCTTCGAGCGCGTTACATAGTGCTTTAATATAGATCAGTGCTTCATTAACAGTCACAGGGGCCTTATCGAGCACGTCGTGCAGAGATGGACCATCGATCCACTCTTCAAGTACGAAGGCAAGCGTAGGCGTCTGAAAGACACCAAGATATGGAGTGATATTGGGATGTGTAACGCCGCGAAGTTTGGATGACTCACCTTCGATTTCTTTTAATGTTTCTATTTTTTCAGAGATCGTTTTAGGAAGCAGGCTGAGCGCATAGGGTTTATTCGTACGCGTATCTGTCGCGCGATATAACTCGCCAAGAGGAGTTTGTGCGATGAACTCTTCAATTCGATATTGATTTAAAAGTGTCTTACCGAGCAACGCGGAAGCCATGCAGTGATTCTACCGCTTGTCTCACCATTTGTTAGACTTTTTCGAATAAATTGCAGCCCAACTTCCCTACTTCTAGTTTAGATATTCATGCGGCACTCTGTAATTCACTTTAGGATCTCGTCAAAGAACGCAATTGTCCGTTGCATGGCAGCAGAAAAGTTGGCTGAGATATTGTGATTGTCGCCTTCGTAAACATACAAGTCCGCGATCTGACCGGCGGCCCGTGCTTCTTCCGCGAGGCGAATGGAGAACTCCAAAGGGACATCCTCGTCTGCAGTTCCGTGATGCAGCTGGAGTGGTCCGGAGAGATCAGCGAGATAGGATGTGGCGGATACGGAATCCCAAAACGCGGGGTTATTATCTGGCGCGCCATATGCCTCCAGCCATTGCGTCCGCCAACCGACGCCGCGCGAACTTGGCGAAGGCGTGAATGATCCGCTGCGCCGCCAGTCGTACAGCATTTCCGGATACGAAGCGACCACCCCCGCCCAGATCACTCCAACTTTTACGTCCTGTGAAATGACCATGATCCGAAGCGTAAGAAAGCCGCCCATGGAATGTCCCCACATGCCGATCTTATCAGGGTTAACGTCCTGCATTCGTTTAATAGTCGCGACCGCATTCAACACGTCAACGGTATAGCCGGGATCGCCATACGCGCCTGTCGCTTCACCTTCGGATGCATCATTCCCGCGATAGTCGATACGAAAGACAACATAACCTGCTTTTGCGATCTCATCCACATACGCGATGTAACGTTCTGTGGTCCGATACACCTCCGGCGGGATGTATCCATGATTGAAGACGATGGCCGGCCAGCCGCCTTCTGGTGTAGCGCCCATGGGAATAGTGAGCAGCGCGTAAATCTTTGATCCCTCGGAGAGATAGTACGTGTAATAACGACGATAATTCGAACCTCGATCCAATTCTTTGACAACGGAAATCTCACTTCCCGGATAGACCCCCGCGCGCATGGCCGCGATACTCATCGGGTGGGGTACTGGTGTGCTCGTTAAGCCTGGGGTGAAGGTGGATATCGTTGTTGAAGCGAGTGTATTTGCGGCTTGCGGGGTTTCTGGGAACGGAATATCTGTGCTTGTGGGTGCTGCCACTCCGGTAGTACAGGCAGAGACGAGCAGAAAACAACTCACTAAGACCAATAAGGCCTTCTTCATCGATAAACTCCTATTGAATTAAGAAAACAGAAAGAGGCAGTTTATGACTGCCTCCTGGTGAGGTTTTGATCAGGATATTATTGAACCGCAGGATCCTGTTCTCTTTATATGTCCAGGGCGCGATTCGATGGGCGTACAGTATACGACTTAGGCAGAGTTCTGCTCAGGCTTGCTTCAAGTACGATCACGATTTTAAGAATCTCATTGCGGTCTCAACCAATACAGCCGTGCCGATCGGCAGGGCGCGCTCATCAATATCAAACTTGGGATGATGCAAAAGATAATTTTCGTGGCCCTTCTTTTGCGTGCCGAGGGTGTACATTGCCCCAGGCGCATGATTCAGAAAGGAGCCAAAATCCTCAGCACCCAGCGATTTGTGAAGTTCCCGTACGTTATCCGCACCAAGCAAGTCTTTGGCGGCTGCCTCAATTACGTTCGATACATATTCATTGTTGATCATCGGTGGCGCGCCGATCTCAATTTTGAGATCGTAATCGCCTCCGAGCGCTTTAGCCACCTCAAAGGCGCGCTTGATCTCATCGTGGATCTGTTTTTGCACTTCGGGTGTAGTGAAGCGCAATGTTCCGGTGATCTTGATACTATCTGGGATCACATTTTCTGTGAAGCCTCCATTCAGTGAACCAATGCTTACCACCGCAGGCGCGAATGGATCCAATCTTCGTGAGATGATTCCGTTGAGTGCCATAATCACCTGCGCGACGAGAAAAAATGGATCAACGGTGGTATGTGGATAGGCGCCATGCCCGCCTTTTCCTTTAATGACTCCAAACCACGAGTCCACGCCGCCTGAACACGGGCCCGCATTGATCGCAATAGTGCCAACAGGTTGGGTCGGGTCAACATGCTGTGCGATCACATAATCCACGCCGGTCATCGCGCCTTCTTCAGACATGCGCACTGCGCCACTTTTGCCTTCTTCATCCGCAGTTTCTTCTGAAGGTTGGAATAAAAAGCGGATACGCCCGTTCAGTTTTTCTTTTGCCAGTAATTGCGCCGCACCCAAAGCCATGGCTGTATGTGAGTCATGTCCGCAGGCGTGCATTTTATTCACCACTATGGATTTGTACTCATGGTCATTTAATTCCTGCAGTGGGAGTGCGTCCATGTCTGCACGGATGGCGACCATCTTTCCGCCTTCGCCGATCTCCGCCACCACACCGGTCTTGCCCACGCCGCGTTTGACGCGGTATCCCATTTTTTCCAGTTCATCCGCGACGATACCCGCGGTGCGCTGGACGTCGAATCCCGTTTCGGGATGCATGTGAAAGTCCCGCCGCCATTCGATCAGTTCTTCTGAAATTGCATAGGCCTGTTTTAACATGATGATCCTCCATTCCCGGTGGCCGAGTAGCCAAGCATATCGGGACCACTTACTTCATTTTAATGTATCTATCTCTTCTTGGCCATTTCTTTTTCGGCCGCCGCCATGATCCGGTCAAGTTCCTTTTCCCGTTGGGGTTCAAGGGAAGGGACCTGATGGTCACGCAATATTCGTTAGGCCGCATCAACTGCGTGGTCGGCGATCTGTCGCCGCGCGATAAGCACGCGCAGAAGTTGGGTAAGGTCGAGCATATTACGCGGGTTCGAAATCTTCGAGCTGGGGTAACCGTTCGATGCCGGCCTTTTTGGCGAGATCCAACATATACGCGTGGAGCGCGCTCACTTTAGCAGGGTCAAGTTCGGGTCGTTTATAAGATGCGAGTAAATCCTTTACCATCACCTTTGCACGCTCAAACGCATCAAGGGATCCTGCTTCTTTCCAGTTTCGCATGGAATCACGGTCAATCACATTGCTTGGGATGTGTTGCTCTTTACGGAAGAGTTGCATGGTGATCTTCTGTTTGAGGAAATCGCCACCCTTGAAGTTGATGTTGTGGTCGTAGAAACCAGTTGCCAATGTTTCAGTGTGCAGCTTGACGCCTTCCAGCATGCGCTTGGCCATCGAGATACCTTCTGCATCAATGACAAGCTTTTCGGCACTATGACAGGCGAGGAAATCGAGCATGCCTGAGCCTGAAATCATGTTAATGCCGCTGAGCGCGCCGATCATGGCAGAAATACCGCTTTCAAGCCCCGCTTGTGCATCCACCAGTTTCGAGTCGCTCGCGCCGAGATAGGTATGCGTTGGCATGCCAATGGATTTTGCGACTTGTGCATACGAACAATCCAGCATGGCGGTTTCAACGGCACCCATCGGGGTTGCGCCCTTGCGCATATCGAATATCGCGGCCGCGCCGCCCCAAACAATAGGGGAGCCCGCTTTTGCCAATTGATGAATGGTAATGCCCGCCAGACATTCCGCGGCGTGTTGTGTGACGGTCCCCAGCATGGTGACCGGCGCGGCTGCACCGGATAAAGGAACAGAGACGATCTCTGCTGGGACGCCGGCGCGCGCCAGTGCGATCAGATTGCCCGCCCCAAAATTGCTCCAAATGAGAGGCGGCGCGGGGCAGACGTCAAAGATGGCGCGTGGCTTTTCGCGCGCAGTTTGTTGTCCGCCTGCGAAGATGGCAAGCATGTCTATCATCTCATTTACAGTCTTGTTCGTGAAGGCACCTGTGACAATCGGTTTCCGGGAATATATCAATACCAGATACAGGCGGTATGAATCCTGAATCGCTTGTGGCACATCATGACAAACCACCGCCGTGGATTGTGCGTCATATTGTGACAACTGTTCTGCCACTTTAAGTAATTTAACCAGGTGAGGCGTTTCGGTGGTGTCGTGCTCGAGTGTTTCCGGGTTTAGCATCGCGATACCCGAGGAACCCGGGTCGAAATGAACAGCATCACCCCCATATTTGATCGCGGGGTTTCCATCGTAATCATAAAGATAAAACTCACGCGGGGCTGTTTCCAGTGCTTTGCTTACCATCCGCTCAGGAATCTTCACTACATTCGTCTCGAGGTTCACGTGTGCGCCTGCCGAGACGAGCAAATCCCTGGCTTCCTCGCTGTTGACCTTGATGCCGGGTTGCAATAAGAGTTGATGAGCCTCATCCAAAATGCGTCCGATGAGTTCGTCGCTTAAGAGTGTGAGTTTCGGTTGCATCATAAACCTTTAATATTGGGTCTGCCCTTATCACCGGGAGGGCTGCGACAGATGATAATAAATTTGTATTCTTCAATCTTCTACGGTAAGAAATTACGCATCTGCCTTGCCAAGCAATTCCTTTGCGATCTTTACCGCGCCGACGGCGTCTTCGGAATAGCCATCCGCTTTGATCTTCTCGACCCAGTCGCGCGTGATGGGGGCGCCCCCCACCATGACTTTAATGCGTGGACGCAAACCTTCCTTGTCCAACTCCTCGATCACTTCGCGCTGACGCACCATCGTGGTCGTCAATAATGCGCTCATGCCGATGAGTTGCGCATCCAATTCCAGGGCTTTGCCGATGATATTCGCAGCGGGTTGGTCAACACCCAGGTCGTAAACTTCAAAACCGGAAGCGCTCAACATGGTGCCAACCAGGGTCTTGCCGATCTCGTGGATATCGCCTTCCACAGTTGCGAGAACGACCCGTCCCATTATCTCACGGGCTTCACCAAGTTTGAGTAGTTCGGGCTCCAGGACTGCAACTGCTGCTTTCATGGCCTCGCCCGCCATCACCAATTCCGGCAGGAATGCATCCCCTTTTCCAAATTGATCACCGATGTAATTCACACCGACCACGAATCCCTTGGTAATTGTCTCCAATGGGTGCATCTTCAATTCGATGGACTTCTTCGCAAGTTCGACCGATATCTCCGAATCACCGTCAATAATGCTTTGCGCCATTTCCTTGTAAAGTTCTTCAGACATACACCGACTCCTTATTTTTTCGTCTTCTTGATGATCAACGAGGTTTGTTCTTCTTTTTCGCGTAGCAGATCAGCGGGGATATTTAGATACTCCTCCAGCCATTTGCCCGATTCCATGAGGTGTTGAATGGATTTTTGCACGGTTTTTTCAGGATCGCCTTTTTTCAAGGCCTCCACGATCGCCACGTGTTCGAGGTGGGTAGTGTTCATCGTCTCGGTGAGCAATTCCGGATTACGAAACAATGCTTCATATAATAACCAGTCTGGAAATGCATTTGCTACGACGGCATATAGCTTAATCAATAAATCGTTTCCAGATGCATCTGCAATGGCTGAATGGAATTCCCGACTCTTTTGTCGCGCAAGTGGCATATCATTCAGGGTGACATGTTTTTTCATCTCGGCGAGCATGCTCTCCAGAATGGCCACTTGTTGAGCAGTGATGTTATTGGCCGCATCACGAGCGATCATGGCTTCGAGTACCAGCCTCAGACCGTAGGCATCCGCGATATCTTTTGCGGACATTTCTCGTACGCGCACGCCGCGATAGGGGACACGTTCCGCAAGGCCGGCGGCAACCAAAAGGTCAAGTGCTTCGCGTACCGGCGTCATGCTAACGCCCATTTGGCTGGCGATCTCCTCCTGTCGCAGCCAATCACCGGGAACATATTTGCCTGCGATGATCTGGCGGTGAAGCGCATCAAAAAGCTCCTCTTTAAGAGGTTTGTGGGTGAGTTCTCGTTCTGGAATTAATGACATGATTATATATTATATATAATCATGTCTGTTTTCGGAAGGTTTTTCGGGGAATTCCGTTACAGAGCCCAGGATAACATGAGACCAAATATCGCGATGCTAACGCCAATATGGAGCAGCAAGTTGCTGCTCGCAAGCAGGCTGCCAGGAAAGACAAATTGGACCATCAAATTGCCGAAGATCAATAATAAACCTAATATTGGGAGCAGTCCCTTTCGATGCGCGATGAATTCAGACAAACGATCCAATAATTTTGAGATCATGATTCCTCCACTCGCTCTTCAATTTTGGTGAGATGATTTTCCGTTTGTTTATCGATCCATGCTGCAAATTGGGCCAGGAGCCTGCCGGGGATGCGTCCTTTAATGATCACACCACCACGTTTATGTTCCACAAGTTCCACTTGACCCAGCTCATGAAAGAGAGAAATTAATGCACCTTGTTGATAAGGCAGGCGCACCTGTATGGCTGCGTAAGATTCGTATAACTCTTCGCGGATCAAATGCAATAAGTCCGGGATTCCAGTTCCAATGAGGGCAGAAATGGCGATTGCCTTTGGAAACTTTTTCAAGGTCTCCCTGGCGAGGGCGGGGCGCTGAAGCTGGTCTGCCTTATTCAAAGCAGTGATCATCGGAATGTGTGCGGCGTCGATTTCTGCCAGGGTCTTTTGCACGGCCTGGAATTGATCGAGCGCGTTCGGATGGGAAATATCCACGACGTGTAAAAGCAGGTCCGCTTCGGCGATTTCTTCAAGCGTGGCGTGAAATGCTGCAATTAATGAAGTCGGCAATTTTTGAATGAACCCGACAGTGTCTGTAAAGAGTGCAAGGTCACTGCCCGGCAATTCCACCCGACGCGTGGTCGGGTCGAGGGTGGCAAACAGTTGATCTGCCACGTATACTTCGGATTTTGCCAGGCGGTTTAAAAGTGTAGATTTCCCTGCATTGGTGTAACCCACCAACGCAACAGTTGGGATGCGCGAACGTTTGCGTTGGACCCGGTATCTCATGCGGTGTGCTTCCACTTTTTCAAGTTCACGTTTGAGGTGCGCGATGCGGTTACGAATGGCGCGGCGATCCACTTCAAGCTGGGTTTCGCCCGGACCCCGCAAACCTACGCCACCCGTTGACCCGGCGCGTCCGCCACCTCCGCCAGCTTGCCGTTCAAGATGGGACCAGGCCCGCGTCAAACGCGGCAGGTTGTATTCATATTGTGCGAGCTCCACTTGCAACATACCTTCACTAGTGTGAGCGTGTTGTGCGAAGATATCCAGGATGAGCGCAGTGCGATCGAGTACGCGGATATTCAATCCGAGCGCTTTTTCCAGCTCGCGCTGATGACGCGGTGATAATTCATCGTCAAAGATGACGACCTCTGCAAGGGTCTCCTCCGCCAGGCTTTTCAGCTCTTCCACTTTGCCGGGGCCGATGTAGGTCTCAACATGTGGGCGATTGAGTTTCTGTGTGAGTTCGCCAACCACATCCACGCCAGCTGTATTTGATAAGAGGGCCAGTTCAGAAAGTGAATCTTCAAGACCGAGCATTTGATTTTGCCCGTGGATTTCCACGCCGACAAGAAAGGCGCGTTCACGGGGTGGGGTTGTTGGTTGAGGTATTTTCTTGGACACTGATTTCCGAATCTTTCGTTTGTTGCTCCTGATCGTTAAATATTTTTGCCAACTGCGGCTTGCTTGATTCATTATGTATGGGAAGTAGGATGTGGAACGTGGAGCCGGGTAATTTTACTTCGTCATAGCCTTCTGATTCCACCCAAATGGTGCCGCCATGTGCGTCCAGGATCCCGCGCGTGATGGGCAAGCCGAGCCCCGGGCCGCCTCCCTTGTATTTGGTCTTGCCACTGGAGTGTAGATCGGTGCGCCCAAGCTGACCGAATTTCTCAAATACAGCCGATTGATGTTCAGGCGAGATGCCGATGCCTGTGTCGGTGATGGTGATCTCAACAAAGCCGGGCAGCAGGCGTCCGTTAAGTGTGATCGTGCCCTTGTCCGGCGTATACTTGATCGCATTCGTTGCGACGTTGTGCAGGGCTTGATAGAGTCGTCCAGTATCGCCATAGATCAGCGTGTCTTTCCCTTCAAAATCATGAACGACCAGAGTTTGGTCGCGATCGATGATAGTTTGACCCAATTCATTTTTTAATAGCTTGATCAGGTGGCTGATCGATACCGGCTGAAAGTTGATGACGAGCAAATTGTTATCGATTAGCGAGACATCGATCATATCATCGATGATGCGGCGCAGGCGTCGTATCCCGGTATCCACGCCTTTCAGCATGGTATCCATGGGTGTTTCTGTGGAGGCGCGTGCCAGGATGTCTGACATCATGGAGGTATAACCTTCGATCAAGGTCAGCGGTGTTTTCAATTCA
Source organism: uncultured Anaerolineaceae bacterium (assembly GCA_964610295.1). Taxonomy (GTDB): domain Bacteria; phylum Chloroflexota; class Anaerolineae; order Anaerolineales; family Villigracilaceae; genus Villigracilis. The sequence continues at coordinate 44,236 of CAZSVR010000013.1, read as the reverse complement.
TGCGCGGCCACGGAAATGAAATTAGATTTGCTTCGGTCGAGCTCCTGTAATTTCGCCTGAACTTTGCCGAGCTCGTTCGAGATGTGCGCGACGCGCGATTCCATTTCGTAGCGAATGACAACGCTCAAGCTGTGTGAGAGGATCGGGATCACGACCGCCAGCGACTCGATCACGTCCTCTTTTCCAAGATTTTCGCGAATCACCTCGATGGTCAACGCAATCAGGCGGTTCATCACAAAAGAGACGTCGTAATCCCCCTTTTCAAGATTTGTCTCGGTGGAGGAGCGTCCCCAGTCGTAGAGAATCGAATCAAGCCAGGCAGTATCGCCCGTTATGACGGTTTGTTCGAGCATTTCGTAAAACCGTTCGAGTTGCTCAACAAAACCCGCGCGCACGCCTTCGCCGCGTGCCAATTCGCGCGAAACGCGTTCGACCCAAAGGACGCGTACCTTTTCTAAAGACTGCTGGACTGCCATCAGGTACAAGTGTAAATCCTCTCCCGTTTTTTTACCATGCCATTATCCTGCTGCCGCAATTACCCAATATCAAGATATGTTTAGGGCGCGCAATCAATCATTTGTCTTATCCAAATAAGATATGAGTGCGTTGTTGGCGCGTTCCGCATAGGCCCGGCCGCGTTCACGCTTTCCGATCTTTTTGTCGAATTCGAATTGCGGGAGAATTCCAAAGTTGGCTTTCATGGGTTGGAAATCCTTGAGGCTGGCGTGTGTGATGTAATGGCAAAGCGCACCCAGCATGGTCTCTCGCGGAAGCGTGAGGAGAGGTTTTTTATTGAGTAAGCGTGTCATATTTATGCCTGCAAGCAGGCCTGTCGCAATGTTGCCCATATAGCCTTCGACGCCTGTGATCTGACCGGCAAAGAAAAGGTCATCGCGTGTGATGTATTGCAGCGTCGGTCGTAAAAGTTTGGGCGAAGCAATGAATGTGTTGCGGTGCATTTGGCCATATCTTTCGAATTCCGCGTTCTCCAAACCGGGGATGAGCCGGAAGACCCTGCTCTGTTCGGGGAATTTCAAATTGGTTTGGAAACCAACGAGATTATAAAGACTGCCGGCGAGATTGTCCTGCCGAAGCTGAACGACAGCATGGGGTCTTTTGCCTGTACGCGGATCTTCGAGGCCAACAGGCCGCATGGGGCCGAAGGCGAGTGAATCTTCGCCGCGTTCGGCGATGATCTCCACCGGCAGGCAGCCTTCAAAGAAATGACCGGCTTTGACCCCGGAGCGAATTGCTTCTTCAAATGAACGCAGCTCTATCCGTTCCGCGGATTGTAATGCAGTTACGAATTGATAATATTCAACCGGAGTGAATGGGCAGTTTATGTAATCGCCTTCATCCTGATCGCCTTTGTCATAGCGCGAGGCGCGAAAGGCTATATTCAGGTTGATCGAATCCGCATGGACAATCGGTGCGATTGCGTCAAAGAAGAAGAGATGGGCTTCACTACTTAAGGCTGCGATGGAGCGTGTCAGGCTTTCAGATGTGAGCGGGCCACTTGCGGCGATTACGGGCGTCTGCGGAATGTCTTTAACCTCTTGGCGCACGATCTCAATATTGACATGGTTCTGAATTTTTTCGGTCACGAGCTGTGCAAACTTTTCACGGTCAACGGCAAGGGCCGCGCCGGCAGGCAGGGCGGTTTGTTCGGCGCAATCCAGCAGCATCGAGTTCAATCTGCGCAATTCATTCTTCAATACACCTGAAGCACGGTCTGGCAGGTTTGAGCCAAGCGAATTGGAACAAACCAGTTCTGCCAGATCGCCAGTTAGATGTGCCCCCGTAGGGTGGGAAGGGCGCATTTCAATGAGACGCACTTTCAGCCCGGTTTGCGCAGCCTGCCACGCGGCTTCACAGCCTGCCAGACCGCCGCCGATCACAATGAGTTCTGTCATGGTTTGTGTATTGTACCTAAAAACTCCCCAAACCCATCCCGCGGTGCTGTATAATTTATGAAACCAGCATGTATACCGAATCAAACATAGAAACTCAACTCAAGGACGCGGTACAGCTCTCGAGCGCGGTTTGGGCAGCAATGGCCGACCGCGTGGGTGGCGCCTGGTTGTTACGCGCAGGATACCATTTGAATAAATCTGCGCAACAGGAATTGATGGGATATCTGGCGCGCCCTTCTGTGGATGCCTGGTTGTGCGGCTCATTAAGCGGAGGGACCATGCGCTCAAGTGCCCTGCCAAAGGAGGGTAGATTAGGGGCCGGACGATTTTATTCATTTCCCCTGACAGGGGCTTCACAGACCATTCTGGTCGGCGCTGATGAACTGACCTCTGATGCGCAGCGTATTTGGAAACTGACCGCGTCCCTTTTTGCCGGCCAGGCCGTCTCTTCGCCTCAACCGTTCCTGCCGGACCTGCAATCTGGCCTGGCGTTCGATCTGCCACTTGCCATCGAAAAAGTGTTGAGCGCGTTCGTGCAGTCTGCTGCCTGCCAGGGCGCGTGGATCGCGCTGCGGCGTGGCGAGTCGCTTGAGATCCAGGCCGAATGGAATGATCCGAAGGCCAAGGGTGTGTCTCTGCTGGTTGATTCGAACCCAATTCTCCGGCGGGTGAATCGTTCCTTGTCCCACGTAACCATCCACCGCGGGCAACCCAATTGGGACAACCTTCCGTATGGCACACTTAAATCGGGGACGAATATTTGGGTGTGTTTACCGCTGGTGATTGGCCAGCGTTTGATCGGCGTGGTGGCCCTTTGGCGCCAAAAAGAATTCACGCCAAATGAGTGGGTACAGTTGCATGAATTGGCCGTCCGCGTGGCGCCCTCCATTGAGGTGGTGGTGACCTTCTCCGAGATGGCTGCGCATTTACGCCGGCTTGGTTTGCTTAATGATTTTGTTCTAACGGTTTCATCCGCACAAAACCTCGATCAGATTGCGCGCAGGGTCTTCGGGCTGCTGGCACGTGCCTTCAATACTGAGCTGATCGCGCTTTTTCTGAGGTCCAGTGATGGTCGCGTGTTGCGCGATTATCACATGTTCGAGGGGAAGATGACCGTGATGAGTGTTTCTCTCGACGGACATTCGATCCACCAATTCCTGAAAGAAGGGCGCGTGCGGCGTGTATCTGACACATTAACCGATGGTTTTGTGCCGATCCATAAAACTGCACGTTCGGCGTTATTCGTTCCCTTGAAATATCGCGGCTCCGTGATCGGTGCACTCATCGTAGAGAGTGCGGGCGCGGAAGCATTCAGTCAATACGATGAACATCTCATGGTCGTGATCACGAGTCACCTCGCCGGATTGATCGAATATACCCGCTTGCGTGAGGAAGCGGAGGGCAGAGCACGCAGTTTGAGCCTGATTCACGAAGTGGTTCAACAAGTGATTGGCCTTACAAATAAAAAAGAGGTTGCACAAATCACAGCGGACTTGCTCGCCCAATATTTTAAATATGAACTGGCCACGATATTGCTGGTTGACAAAACGGAAAATTTCACCATTCAAGGCATCGGTGGCACACATTCAGAATCGGTGAAACGCGCAATGATCGGTGAGGATTTTATTTCAAAAGAGGGTATTACAGGCAGGGTCATTCAAACCGGTGTAAGTATGCTGGTGAATGACACCGGCCAGGAAAAACTTTACCGGCCACTCAAGGGATGGGATGCCGGCTCGGAAATATGTGTGGCCTTGAAAGAAGCAGATACCGTCCTCGGAATTATTGACGTGGAAAGCCGCAATCAAAACGCATTCACGCACAACGATCTGATCGCGATGGAATCGCTTGCGGGTATTCTTGCTGCGGTCGTATCCAACGCGAACCAATATCAAAAACTTCAGGACACAGTCCGTCAGTTGCGTGCTACCGAGGTGGAATTGAACACACGTATGGAGGCGCAACGATCTGCGGAGAACCGTCTCGTGCAGGCAGCCAAGCTGGCCGCAGTCGGTGAAATGGCTGCCGGCATTGCCCATGAATTGAATAATCCGCTTACCACTGTTACAGGTTTTTCCGAGATCATGCTCGAAGAACTGTCCTCTGACTCGGTTCATCGCGAAGAATTGGAAATGGTACTGCGCGAGGCGCGCCGCGCTAGCGATGTGGTCCGTCGCCTGTTGGATTTCTCAAGGCAGGGCGAGCGCGTTCGGGCCAGCGCAGATCTGAATGAAATCGTCAATGATGTGATCGCCCTCACGCGGCATCTCATTCTCACCAACGATGTTCAATTGCAGGTCCTGCTCGACGACAAACTGCCCTGGGTTTCAATTGACCGCAATCAAATGAAACAAGTGTTACTAAACCTGATCCATAACGCGCTGCAAGCCATGCCAGCCGGCGGTGAATTGTGCGTTTCCACTTCGGCTGAGAAAAATGATGGCCGGGAATGGGTCACGATGTCCGTAAAAGATAGCGGCATTGGCATTACGCCCGTGGATCAGGAACGGATCTTTGAACCTTTCTTTACCACTAAAGGAGATCACGGGGGCACTGGGTTGGGGCTTTCTGTTACATATGGCATCGTCACCGATCACGGTGGCACGATCCAGGTCTTCAGTGAGCCGAACAAGGGGTCAAAATTCATAGTCTGGCTACCGATCTGATCATGGATGCCGCCTTCGTATATGTTGTAGATGATGAGCCTGGAATTGCATTATTGTGCAATCGCCTGCTTACGCGTACGGGCTACAAGGTGGAAACAGAAACGGAGCCCCGGAAGGCGATTGAGTTCTTGAAGCAAAATCACATTGACCTTTTGCTTGTTGATATCCGCATGCCCGAAGTGGATGGCTTCGAGGTTATCCAGCAGGTCAAACAATTGCAACCCGATGCAGCCGTCCTCATTATGACGGGACAGGGCACGGTTGAAACTGCGATCCGCGCTTTACGTCAGGGAGTGGATGGTCTCCTGCTTAAACCATTTGGACAGGGCAGTGAATTGATCGAAGCTGTCAGACTGGCATTATTAGACAGCCAGATAAAACGGGATGCTGCGCGCATTTGGACCTTGAGACCACTCTTTTCCGTCACCGAATCCCTTCTTTCAGAAACGCGTCGCGAGCCTTTGCTTGACCTCATCCTCGATGCAATTTGCGCGCATCTGCATTGTTCAACCGCCGCCTGCTACCAACAAAATCCACAAACAAGAACCTTCGACCTGTTGGTCTCGCGTGGAAAAAGTCTGCCCGATTCGATGGATTGGATCACAAATGTAGAGGGCAATATTACGCCTATACTGATCGATGCAAAGGGAAATGGAGTCTCAGCTTTTCGCGCACCTCTTTCGGATCTCGCACCTGGTACGGCGATCCTTGTGCCTCTCATCCGCCTAAAAATGGGGATGGTGCTATTTGCTGCGCGCGATTCGAGTGAACCCGCATTTCGTGAATCCGATGTGGAAATGTTTCAGATCCTTGCGCGACAGGCCGCGGTTGCGTTGGAGAATTCCCGGTTGTATGCGGAACAATTGGATTATGTGCGTAAAGTTGAAGAGTCGCAAAAAGCCCTGCTCCAAGCCGAAAAGATGGCTGCGGCGGGACGCCTCAGCGCATCCATCGCGCATGAAGTCAACAATCCTCTTCAAGCTGTCCAAAACTGTCTCCACCTGGCCTCGCGTGAGGACCTTCCTGAGGAAAAACGTCAGGAATATCTTGCTCTTGCAAGGACCGAGCTTGAGCGTCTTATGATTACAGTCAGTCGCATGTTGGATTTTTATCGTCCGGGTGTTACTGCCCTTGAGAAGGTCGATCTTGGTGAAATGCTTCAATATGTTTTGAACTTAATGGGCAAACAGCTTTCGGAGGCTGATGTGAAAGTAAATATTGATTTGCTCGGAAAGATCCCTCCAATTATGGCTGTGGGTGGACAAATTCAACAAGTACTTATTAACTTGACATTGAATGCAGCAGATGCCATGCCTGGAGGCGGGATATTAAAGATCATCGCTCGTCCTCAGAACGGAGGGGTGGAAATCATATTTAGAGATAACGGCCGCGGTATTCCAATAGAAAAACAACCCAATATATTTGAACCTTTCTTTAGCACCAAAGATGGCGGCATTGGATTGGGTCTTACTGTGAGTTACAATATAATCACTGCGCACAATGGTTCGCTCGAGTTACTCCCGGAGTCCGGTTCAGGCGCCTGTTTCCGCATATTTTTACCTGCAGGAGAATAGCAATGATGAAATCCAACATTCTGGTAGTGGATGATGAACCTGTTGCACGACAATCTCTTACAGATATTTTGAAACTTGAGGGTCATAACGTTACCTCAGCTGCGAATGGACAGGCCGCGGTGGAACACGTCCGTACCCATCCTGTGGATTTGATGATCGTGGATTTACGAATGCCAGGGATGGATGGGTTGGAGGTGGTACAAGTCGTCAATCAAGTCTCCCCTGAGACCGAAGTGATCCTGCTGACTGCCTTTGGCTCAACCGAGTCGGCTATTCAGGCCTTGCGTTTGAGGATTCATGATTACATTTTAAAGCCGGCCTCACCTGCGCAAATTATTGCGACCGTGAAGAAAGGATTGGCGCGTCGCTTTGCGCGTACGAAGTCAAGTAATCCAGCGACCGTTGATGTAGATGAATCTGTTGCTATTTTCACCCTGAAAGATGGCACCACTGTTGATCTATCCCGCAGACAGATCAAGCATAAAAGTAAAGTTGAGCATTTGACACCGGCGGAAGGACGTTTATTGCGGATTTTGGTGGAAAATGAAGGAAAGGTTTTCTCGCATCGTGAGTTGGTGCTTCTTGTACAAGGATACGATACCTCCCAACGTGAAGCACCTGAGATCCTGCGCCCTCTGGTAAGTCGTTTAAGACATAAACTTGACCAGTTTCCATCACTTTCTGAACGGGTGGTGAGTGTTCGTGGCACTGGTTATTTATACGAGAGAGAGAAATAATTTTAGACCGCCTGGTTTATCAGCGGTCTTCCTTATCTGGGTTATTCATACGGGCCGAATATTTCCTTGGGTAAACCCGGCACACGTATCCATGAAAGCCAACCCGTTTTTCCGCTGAATTGTGGAGGCGGAGGATTCTCATACATGACGAGAATCAGACTGATTCCGAGGCTGAGCGCTCCGATCCACTGAAGAAGTTGCAGGCTTTCGCCAAGCCATATGTGACTAAATAAGATCGCGATCAAAAGCTCGGCAAGTCCCAATAAGGCTGTCTGCATCCCACCTATCTTTTTAACTCCAAGAAATAGTGCAATACGTGATGAGACCGTTACAAAAGTAAGTCCAAAAACGGGCCACCAAGGCGGGTCGGATATCGGCCAGGTTCGATCAAATAACAGATATGCAGGGACAACCACAGCACTCATGGCAAGTAATGTATATAATGCAACAGTGGGTGCGGGAACCTCATATAGGACTCGCTGATTGATCGGCAGGTGCATCGCGTAAAGAATTGCCGCCCCGAGCATCATGATGACGCCAATAGGATCAGCCGATTGTCGGGGGCCGCTTGTGAGCAATAAAACTGCCAGAGTTGCAAGCCCAATGCGAAAAAAAGTCAGGCGGCTTGGAGGCTGGTGATCAAGAATAAGCCAGAGGGCTACAAAGAATGGATAAAGCGAATAGAGCAGTTGGCCAAGGCTTGCATCCAGCCTTTGAAGTGCGAGATAATACAAGAGCGACCCTATTCCGTTGATCGCCCCGGCCAGAATGCACCCGGCCAAGCCAACGGGGAAAATGTATAGATATTGCCGATAAAAGACCGATATCAACAGCAATAAGATGCTGGCCGCAAAACTGGTGCGAAGCGCGACGACTGCAATGGGTGAAAACCCCTGGTTGATCGCAAGTTTGCCAAAGACAGGTGCCAGCCCAAGAAAAAATGCCGAACTGAATGCGGCCATAATTCCGGCTGTTTGTCTTTTTTGCAAAGAAACCACTCTTTGCGCTCTGGTTAACATGGCACGCAGGCTCATTTGATCAGGGATTTCACTTCTTCGAGGAACTCGTCATTGAGGAAATCTCCTTTTTGCATAAGGGCCTGGATCTGGCCGCCTAATCTATTTTTCTCGTCGGGTGTGAGTTCTTTTGCAGTGGCCACGATCACGGGGATCGAGGCTGTTTCCGGTTTGGAGCGCAAAGCTTCCAGCACGGCAAAGCCGTCAATTTCCGGCATCATCAGGTCGAGGATGATGAGATCTGGCAGTTCCTTTTGGATCAATTCGAGTCCGGCGCGGCCATTCGTTGCTTCAAGGATCGTAAAGTTGCCTTGCGACTGCAAAATACGCCGGATGAGCCTGCGGGCTTCAGGCGCATCTTCCACGATAACGATCTTTGGAAATCGTTCCGGCGCCACTTGTGTCAGTGCTGAGAGTAACCCTTCTTGAGGCGTTTCCTCTTTGGTTGGGAATTTCACGTCATGTGACCAATTGTCACCCAGTACGAAGGGCTCAGCGGGCATAGTGTGCCCTGTACAATTTACAACGACTGTGTCGCTTGGCTTAATGACACCTGCCCGGATCAACTTGAATAAGCCCGCAAAAGCTGCTGCAGCGGCTGGTTCAGCCGAGATCCCCTCCATCTTTGCGAGAACATGCATTGCACGGAATGCTTCTTCATCACTCACGCTTTCGAATACGCCATTCGTTTCGTTCACGCGTTGACGCAGGAATTCATAGGATCGTCCAGGATCGCCTGTGGCAAGGGTCTCTATGTGTGTTTGGGGCGAACTTACAGCCTCGACTTTGTCGAGGCCTTTTTTCCAGCTGGTCACCATGGGGGCGCAACCTTCAGCCTGGATCGCTGCGAAGGCTGGAATTCGATCCACCCAACCCATTTGTTTCATTTCACGAAAACCTTTGTGCACGCCCAACGGACCCATCCCTCCACTGATGGCTTGCACGTACCAGTCCGGTGTTCGCCAGGGAATGTCGGGTCCCGCTTCGTCCGCGCTTGTCAACTGTTCGGAAATTTCAAAAGCGATGGTCTTCATCGCCTCAATGGATGTGATCGTGCGTGCACCCAGATCCTGATACAGACCTCGTTGGCGGGCAAATTCAGAGGCTAGCTGTTTGCATTGATCATACGAACCGGTTATTTTGATGACCTGACTTCCATAAAGCGCGATCTCGCGCATTTTTACGGATGGAACAAGGCTGGTTACAAATGCCCAAAGCTTCACTCCCGCACGCGAGGCATATGCAGAGTAGGAGATCGCTACATTTCCGGTGGAGGCCGCGACCATCTCTGTGATCCCGGCCTCCTTGAGGGCGGCGATCGTGACAGCCGCCTGTCTGTCTTTAAATGATGAAGTGGGGCCCTGTCGTTCGTCCTTTATGAAAATATTTGGACAGCCCAACATCAACCCGAGGTTCACCGCCCGGATGAGTGGCGAGCCACCTTCTCCAAGTGAAAGGCTGGGATTGGGGCTTCTGACCGGTAATAATTCCCTATACCGCCATAAGTCAAAGGGGCGGTTTGCAATCTTTGAGAGCAGCGATTTTCCAATTAACTCATAGTCGTATTCCGCTTCACGCCACTGGCTATTGCATTTTGGACAGTTGGTTGACGTTGGATAGTAGGGTGCGTTGTAGCCGCAATCCAGGCATTTGATCGTAAAAGACACTTTTGTTCATGCTCCAATTATTTATTATTTTCCTGCACCCTATCCAGAGATCTTTGCAGGGAGCTGAGCAGCTCCTCCTCACTGAACGAACCCTTGGTCAACAAGCGTTGTCCGAATTCATTAAGTTGCTCTTTTTGTTCCAAGGTCAGTTCCACGCCACTGACTACGATTACCGGGACATCCCGTAATTTTTCGTCAACACGCATGCTTTCCAGGATCTTAAAGCCATCCATATCAGGCATGAACAGGTCAAGGATCACGGCGTGCGGTGGATTCCCTGAGGAGATGATATCCCAGCCAATTTTGCCGCCTTCGGCCAAAATGGGCTTATACCTACCGTCATCAGTAAGCATTTTTCCTATAAGACGCAGGTCGTTCGGCTCATCGTCAATCACGAGCACTTCGCGGATCGAGCCATCTGAATTTATTCTGTCAAGTGCATTGACCAGGTCATCCTCAAGGATCGGCTTTGTAAGATAATCTGCTGCACCAAGGTTATAACCCCTATCGTGATCGTCAATAATGCTGCAAATGATCACTGGCGTGTTGCGTGTTTCCGGATCGCTCTTGAGCTTTTCCAGCACCTGCCATCCATCAATGCCTGGCATCATGATATCCAATGTAACTGCAAAGGGTCTTAATTGCTTGACGCGTTCCACCGCACGAGCCGGGTCGGTCAGGGAGATGACCTGATAATCTTGTGGTTGTAAATAGCGTTCGTACAAGCTGATCACCTGTGGATCATCGTCAATGGCAAGGATGACTTTTTTGCCTCGAACGCTAAGTTCACTTCCCTTATCCCTGCGATATAAGGGAAGTGAGAAGGAGAAGGTGCTGCCTTTTCCTACTTCACTATCCACCCAAATCCGGCCTCCATGCATATTGATCAAGTGTTGGCAGATTGATAGGCCAAGGCCAGTTCCACCTGTTTTTCGTGTTGGGGAGTCGTCCACTTGAGAGAATGCCTGGAATAGTTTTTCTTGATCCTCCTTCGAAATTCCAGGTCCCGTGTCTGTTACACTGACTTGTAGCTCCATACGCCCCGATGGCGCCGGTTTAATCCCGACCTCGACGACAATATCCCCTTCGTCCGTGAATTTAGCGGCATTCGAAAGCAGGTTGATCATAACCTGACGGACACGGATCGCATCCGCGCGCACCGTGGGCAGATTCGGTTCAACGATTCGCTTCAAATTAATTGGCTTATCTTTGACCAGGCCAGACATCGTGGAAAGTACACTGCTAGTCACATCGCTCATATTCACTTCGTCGAAAGCGAGCTCCATCTTGCCTGCCTCAATCTTGGCCAGGTCAAGGATGTCATTGATAAGGCTTAATAAGTGCTGGCCGGCGTTGTAGATGGCAGTCAGGTCTTGTTGCTGCAACTCTGAGACAGGTCCATCTATGCCTTTTAAGATCACACGTGAGAAACCGATAATGGAGTTGAGTGGTGTGCGTAACTCGTGACTCATATTCGCAAGGAATTGGCTTTTTACGCGATCGGTTTCGCGCATTTCCTTCACAGCTTCCTGTGAAAGTTCAAAGGAGCGTGCGTTGTCGATCGCGATAGCGACCTGGTCGGCCAGTGTTTGCAAAACTGTGACCTCATCCTCGGTAAAAGCATTGACGTTTTTTGCCTGAATATCAACCACGCCAATGACGCGGTTGCCGATCCGCAGTGGTAAAGCCGCTTCCGCACGGGTCTCGGGAAGGAAAGGATTTACTTTGTGGAGTGGGTGTGTATTCACATCGTTCACCACGACAGCCTCACCATCGGAGGTTACTTTGCCGACAACCGAATTTGGGTTAACCGGCAGGCTGTGGTTTTGTCTCTTCATCTCCGCGCCGGCTTCTCCGGTTGCTTCACGCAGCACTGCGTTAAACCCGGTTTCCTCTACAATAAAAATCGCGGCATGGTAGAATCCAAAACGCTCACTGATCAGTTTGACGGTGCGGGTGAAGATCGAATTCAGATCGAGTGTGGAAGTGACCAGCCTCCCGATTTCAGAGGATACCGCGAGATATTCATTTCGACGACTAATCGCCGCCTCTGATTTTTTACGGTCACTAATATCCTGGTGGACCGAGAGAAAACCCAGAATTTTTCCGCTTTCATCAAGGATCGGACTATTAGTTCCCGAGATGGGGATCAGGCGATTATCCTTGGTCCTATTGATAATTTCACCTGAAGTTGTGCGTCCACTTAGTAGGGTTGCCCAAAATTGCCTGTATTCCTCTTGCGAGCTTGTCCCCGATTTGATAATCCGGGGCGTTTTTCCAATCACTTCCTCACTGGTGAAACCATAAACTATTTGAAACCCCGGATTTACATATTGAATGTTACCCTCGGGATCGGTGATGAATACTGCATTATCTGTACGGTCAATTCCCAGTTTAAATTTTTGAGCTTCCTGGAACAGGCGCGCGTTCTCCATCGCAAGTGATAACTGGTCGATCACTTGTTTGATAAGTAACTGCTCGTCTTTTGTCCATTCACGTTGAATGGATTCGTCAATTACATGCAACGTCGACCAATCACTAATGCCGGTCTGAAAGCTTATGGAATAATTGGATGGAGACGCGTTTTCACTGAACTGCTGTGTGATCAATGGCTCCGGCGGGATGAGCATAGCTGTATGGCGTTTGACCGGCCTTAGCGTGGTGGGCGGCACGGAAACGATCGGGGTACTATTCTGATCGGGTTGAACCGAGGCTTCCAGCTCGATCTTTGGCTTGCGCTTTTCTTCGATCGCCGTCTTTTCAGGACGTAGATCCCTGAAGAGTTGGTCAAGCCGTTTGTCTAGTTTCTGTTTCTTTGGCATATACAACCAGCTCCTGAGCAAGAATGCGGTATTGAGTCGAACCACGTGCGCCGGTTTTATAACGAGTGATGGGCAGGCCTGCAATTGGGCTTTCGCGTAGTTTAGTGTCGATCTCTATAACACTATCGAATACGCCTTCACCAAAAGTAGAACGTAGTTGTTCATGTATATTACGATGCGTCCGATTTCGACGGTCTAACATGGTGACCAGGATCCGATAAGCGAGCCCGGGATTATCTTCTTCGCGGATTTTGCGTATCATTGTCATCATATTTCGAAGTGCGTAGGCTGAGAAATACTCCGCCTGAGTTGGGATCAGTAATAAGTTTGCCGCAGTAAGTGCATTTCTGGTAATGGCCCCCAGGGCTGGGGGACAATCCAGAAGGATGTAATCATAAGGTAAATTTCCACTACCGATAATGGCATTACGTAAAATGGATGTGTAATTGTTGCGAACTGGCAGGAACTGCTCCGATGTTTCAATTTTTGAATTTGATGGTATCAGGTCCAGATTTTCAATTTCAGTTTTTCGTCGTGCATTCAAGAGGGGAGCATTGTCAAGCATAATGTTACTTGATGTAACCTCCGCCTCACTTGGCTCCAGACCAAGGGCGAGGGTCAGGTTGGCCTGTGCATCCAGATCGATGAGCAGGACGCGGTGTTCCATCTCCACTAGTGCCGCGCCAAGTGAAAGAGTTGTCGTGGTCTTTGCGACGCCACCTTTTTCATTGGATACTGCGATTATTCTTAGCATTTGATCCTCATCTTTTAATCTTGCTTATTTATCAGGCGGTCGAACGGATTTGCGAGGAACAATTTCCACGCGTGTGGCGCCAAGGGCTCGTTGCAATGCTTCAACAGCCGTCTTTACCATTTCCTGCGGGTTGTTGGTACCGCGAATCCTGGTGGTGATCTCAGTGACGAGACGTTCGCGGGAAGCACGAGTAGAGGTCTCCTCAAATAAACGGGCGTTGTCCAGCGCCAATCCCAGACGCTCGGCCACCGCTTGAACCACATTAATATCATCTGAATTCCATTTTTTTTCATTCGAAATGGACTTGATATTAAGAATGCCGATCACCTGATCGCGCACACGGATTGGAACTTCAAACGATTTATCCCCGTTCAATTCTTCGTTGTCCACAATTGTTGCGGTCTGGTTGGTAATAATTTTTCCACCGGTCAATGTTTGATGATAGCCAAGAATTCCGGAGCCGGTCTTTTTTTGCCACGATTCAGCAATATACGAATTAAAGATGGCCCGGGATTCTGCAAGTAAACCTTGCGCCTCCTCGATCAAGCGGGCGTTATCAATGGCAATGGCGATTTGGTCTGCAAGCAGACTGAGGATCGAAACATCAGCGTCGGTAAAAGCATTTGGCTCCGTGTTTTGCACATCCAATGCTCCTATGATCGAACCGCGCGTTATGAGGGGAAGCGCCATTTCAGAGCGCGTATCCGGCAGGTTAGGGTTGTTAAAATAAATGGCATCTGCACCTGTATCCAATGCTATACGCGGGATTCCTGTAGCGGTTACGTTTCCCACAATACCGGTTTGACCTACTTCGAGGCGATGCTGGCGGCGGAGCATTTCCTGCCCGCCGGGGCTGTTTGAGGCGCGAAGAATCGCATACTTGTTTGCTGCATCCAAGAGGAATATCCCCACGTGATAAAAGCCAAAGCGATCGCTTACGATGCTAGTAATAAGTGGAAGTAATCTCTCAAGGTCTTTTGCTGTTGATATCGAACGCGCGATTTCAGCAATCGTTTGTAGTTCCAGAGCGCGTTTTTCACTTTGCTGCGTAGTGTGTTCAAGTTCAGAAGTGCGTTGTTCCACGCGTTTTTCAAGGCCAGTTACCAATTCCTGTATTTGCGAGGACATCTTGTTGAAAGTGTTTGCAAGCAATCCGATCTCACCTGTTGTATTTATTTCGGCTCGCGCACTTAAATCTCCCTGTGAAATGGAGTTTGCGGTTTTCGTAAGGGAAATAATCGGGCTGGTAAGACTTCTGACGACCACGGCCGCAATGATTGTTATTAAAATTGACGCGGCCATAACCAAAATAACATTTGTACGAGTCTGTTTTTGAACATCTGCAAGGAAAATAGATGTGGGGCGACTGAAGGTGACAGTCCATGGCTGAGTTTGCAGAAATGCCACTGCGATAGAGTCATCTCCCGCTATATCTGGAGTTATGTCAGCTCTGAAAAAAGGTTGATTCTCCGCATTGTCAAGTCCTAATTGAAAATCGAGATAGTTCGTGGCTTGTTCTTCACGAGGAATATCTAGAAAACGATGAGTGTCCACGGCCATTAAATAATCGGTTAGTGTAAGCGGTACTACGGATTTTAGGATAAGCTCTGGATTCTGACTGTCTGCCAAGCGAATACTGACATGGTCTAGAAGTAAAACCGATGTATCAGTGGATGGCCCCACACTATTGGTTATAACATCCTGCAAAACGGCTGAATTATATTTCACGCGCAGGATCCCAATGTAACCACCATCAATGTTTATGACCTTGCTTGCAAAAGTTATACTGGTTGTTTTATCGTCTGAATATGTGACCGCTGTAACGATCGGCTTTTCGTTAAATCGCACTTGTGGGAAATACGCTTCTCCTGACTCGTTATTTTGAATATTAAGATTCACAGTATCCAGCAAAACATTTCCATCTGCGTCCACAAGTGCATAGGAAATAATATTGAGGTTGCCTTTTTTGCTTAATTTATTAAGGAGATCTAAGGTGCGTGCTCGTATGATAGTCTCTGATCGCTGGGATGGGGGTAATGCTAAATAGGTTGTGAAATCAATAAATTGTGCTTCAAGACCAATTGAATCCAATGTTGTCTGGATGAATGTATCCAAGCTGTTCGCTGTTTGTGCCGCACTAGATTTCAGGGAAATTTCTGCCACATTTGTTAGCGCCTGTTGTGTTTGAAGAGTATCGCGTGTTGCAATGATGATCAGCGGAACCAAGGCGACGGACAACATAAATAACACAAATCGTGTTTGAAGCGAGATACTATTGTTTCTTTTGCCCGAAAAGTTTTGTGTTTGATCTGATTTGCTCTGACTCATATTAACCTTTTAATTATTAACAGTATTAACCTGTGTATCTTATCCAACTATTTTTTCGTTTTTATATTCAGGAGGCGTGCCCAATCCATTTTTGCGGAAGAGTATAAACAGCGATAGCGCATATAAGAATAATGTTCGTGACCCCTGTTGGAATGGCAGGGCCTTTTTGTACAAACACCCGGCTTGCTACAATAATTATTATGCCGCCAATCAGAACAAGGATCCCCAGGCCGCTTTTCCCCCGTCGGCTTAATCTGGCGCTAATCACGGATATTACAGCAGCCGCAGCTAATGTGGAGACACTTAACATCTCTGTGGTGAACGACTGAATTGCGATAAGGGTTTCAACCAGAATCAAACTGAACAATATCGCTGTAACAACACTGAGACTAAAAGCGTTTCTTGCCCGCCTTAGCTCGTCCCGATCAATTTTGGGCGAAGTATGTTCTCTCAGAGTCATTTGATTTCCTGAATGATTAATGAAATTATCAATGCGCAGAAGTATATTAAAGTTCCATACTTTCGGAGAGCATGCATGATGGGATAATCAAGGCCGGAAAGTTGGGTGCGGATAAAGCTCTTTGGTTTCTCACGAAATAATTTCCTTCTCGTCTTCGTCTGTTCTTAACTTGATCAACACTTCTGCACCATCGAGGAGTAGATTGAGTTCCTTCGCAGTTGTCTCCAGAATGCTTTCTGTACGTACAGATGCATTAATTTTCGACGTAATCTCGGAGATGATCCTTTCACGTTCCGCGCGGCGATTTGCGTCTTCGAAGAGCCGGGCGTTCTGAATGGCAATGGAAAGCTGGTTGGCAATATTTTCAACAAGCAACACCTGATCTTGCGTGTATGCATTAAGTGCATAACTTTGAATGGATAATACACCAATAGTCTTCTGGGCAACTATAAGAGGCAGGTACATCAATGAAGCTGATATTTTTGATGTGTTACCAAGCATGCCATAACCCTCGGCATTGGACGCAAATTCCTCTTCAGTCAGCAACTGCAAGATTGGTTTGCCTGTGAGAATAACTTTTCCCGTTGCCGTGGTTGGATCCAGGGAAATCTGTAATTTATCGGTATATTCCCTGCCTTCGTCGACCACCAAAGGAAATTGTATGTTTTGCTTGTCTTCTTCATATAAAGCAACAATGTAGGCATCCAGCTGAATGATGCGTTTGAGTTGTTCATAAGCGGCTACAAGTACAGATTTGAGTTCGAGCTGCTGGGAGACGACGCGGCCCATTTCATTCAACGATTCAAGTTGAGCCGCGCGCTGTTGTGTTTCGTCGAACAGCCGGGCGTTTTCCGCTGAGAGGGCTACGCGTGCGGCGACGGCCTTGATCAGATCCATTTGATCTGAGCTGATCGTTTCATCTTCAGGTACCTGTACAGCCAATGTGCCAATGTTTTCACCTCGTAAATTGATGGGCACCGAAACTTCACGTTTGGCAAGGTTGTGGTGGTGGTGGTCACCCAGATCTTCTTCAAGGGTTGTCACACCCGTGATTGAATATTTATAACCGGAACGCCCCTTTTCTTTTGGAAGACGACCCCATGAGTCGCGAGTGTATTGCCGCTGGATGGCGTCCGATTCTGCCAGCAATTTCGCGGTCTGGTCAAACAAGCGGGCGTTTTGGATTGCGAGACTTACCTGATCTGCCAGTGCCGTGAGGACTACGATATCCTGAGTGGTAAAGGCATTTGCCTCTATGCTTTGGATATCTAACGCACCGATGACTTGAATATTGGAAATCAACGGGAGTGCCATTTCAGATCGTGTCAAGGGCAGGTCAGGATTATTAAAGTAAACAGCATCTTCACCCACATCCACAGCGACGCGGGGATTGCCTGTAGCTGTTGCATATCCAACAATTCCCTGTTCACCAATTTTCAATTGATGTCCACGGGCAAGCATGCGTTGTCCGCCTTCACTATTGGCAGCACTTAAGATGGCGTAGCGGTTTACTGAGTCAATCAAGAAGATGCCTACGTGGTAATACCCAAATTGTTCGCTAATTACCTGCGTGATCTGAGGCAGAGTCTCCTGCAGGTTCCTGGCTGCGCTGATTGCCTTTGAAACGCGAATAATACTTTCAAACTGACGCGACCGTCTATCAGTAATTTGTTGTTGATTCTCCAATTCTTTTGCGCGGTCATCCACTCGAACTTCCAGGAAATCGTGTAATTTAGTTAATTCCTGGTTGCTAGCATAAAGCTCACTCGCATTTGCCTTTACCTGTTTAACCACGGTCTCTAAACTGTTGATAATGAGATAAAGAAAGATACTTCCAATAATGAATAATACAGTACCTTCAATTGCCATACTCGTTGCCGAACCAGGTATGTAATCAATTATTCCTGAAATTTCTGCAGTGGCCAGTCCGAAAGCGGCCAGGATGCTCAGCAGGGCATATGCTATTGCAGGTCGCCAGCCGAGTAACAAGCCTGCCATTAGCATGACAACAAAATAGCTGGTAAATACGGTTCCACTTATTGCACTTCCATTCAGTGCGATCAGTGTACTTGCCAGCCAAATAGTGGTCACATGCAGGTATCCAGCCAGGCGTACTCTTCCTGTCTTCATTAATAACCATACAATTGACAGGATGGCGATGATCGTCAGCAAAATTATGTTGGCAACCCCGAACAATTCACTTCCCATGCCCGTCCGAATCAGAATGAAGAGAACGAGTATAGGGATATTACTGAGTGTAATTACGTTGACAAAATAGGCCGAACGCGTCTTTTCGTCGTCATCAGGAAATATTGGGGCGAAAAATAACTTGTTTAACATGCTGATTTCCTATTTTTTGCCGTTACTATCGAAGCGGATCGATACTTCCGAGCCAGGCATGGCGCGGCCCAGTTCTTCCACCGCGGTTTGTAATACGTTGTTAAGATCGATTGAAGCACCTATCTTTGAAGTCACTTCACTGATGGTTTGCTCCTTGATAACCTGTTTTTGGGATTCCTGAATCAGTCTGGCATTTTCAAGTGCCAGGGATAATCGTTCTGAAACTGCTCCAGCGAGGTTGATCTCGTCTTTAGTCCACCGGCGTTTTTTTGTAGGGGCTTGTACTTTTAATGTACCAATGATCTGGCCCCGCAATTTCAAGGGAACCACAATGAACGAATCCTCTCTGTCTCCCTCCGGCTGCACCACAAGAGTATTGCCCTTGTTTATTGCGTCACGAATCTCATCTGTGTCAACAGGTTTGAGGAGTTTTTTTCCGCCGCTTAGGGTCTGTTGATAACCGATCGATGATTCATCACGGCGGAATGTGGCCCATCCTTCCTTGACGTTCTGCTGATACAGCGCCTGAAATTCATTTAGAGCTTGCTGTGTTTGTTGGAAGAGACGCGCGTTTTCAATTGCGATGGCAATTTGATCTGCGAGAATACCCAGGGTATTTATGTCACTGTCTGTAAAGGCGCCCGGCTGGGTGCTCTGAACGTCTAAAACTCCCAAAATTTGACCGCGTGCGATCAGTGGAAGTGAAATTTCAGAGCGTGTCTCTTGAAGGTCAGGATTGTCGAAAAAATAGACATCTTGCCCTATGTCCAACGCGATACGAGGAGTCCCAAATTTGGCGACGTATCCCACAATTCCTCCCTCGCCGACCGCCGGGCGATGTCCGCGCGCTAGCATTCTATTGCCGCCTTCACTATTTGCAGCTTGTAAAACCGCGAACTGACCGGTTTCATCCAGGAGAAAGATACCAGTGTGATAAAAATTTAATCTATCACTCACAAGATGTGTAACCAATGGTAAAAGAGTTTCTATCTTTTGCTCACTCGAAATCACTTTCGAAATTTCGCCAATAACCGTCAGTTCGTTTGCTCTTTTTTCACTCTGTAAACGCGCCATCTCAAGATCTGTGGTTCGTTCGGTGACGCGTTCTTCCAGCGTGCTTAACGTTCGATTTAATTCATCCGTCATTCTGTTGAATGAGTTGGATAGTGCGCCAATTTCGTCTTTAGCGGATTCCTCGGCGCGGGCGGTAATGTCTCCTGCAGAGATCAGTTCAGCAACTTTTGTAAGTGAGACCAATGGAGCGGCAAGAATCTGTGAGGCACCAAGAGCCAGCAAGATCGCAAATCCTGCGAGGGCGAGCGAAATAAAAATTGTATTCCGTGTTTCCAAGCGGACTGCCTCAAGATTACTTGCGACTGATTCACTTGCCAGCGCGATCCACGGTTGTGTTGAGAGGTATTTTCCTGTAGCGAGGGCATTCGATTTGAAGGTTTCAGAATAAGCCTCAAGGAATCGCTCTTTTTCAATGCGGTCAATTCCTGTCTTTACAGTATCATCAGCACCAATCAGAATTTCCTGCGCACTTCCCTGTGGCACGCGGCCTTCTGCTTGCAAGGCAGCCAGTTCAAGTTCTGTAAATCCTTTGTATGTTTTGAATAGATAATCGTGATTTCCGGTGTACGCAAGGCGAAGGTAGGTGTCTCGATCTGCAATCGCGATAATGATGTTTGGATCTTGGGGGGCGACGGCTTCTGCAAGGGATTGAAGAATGGCGGCTTGATATTGGGCGCGCAAGATGCCAAGGATGTTTCCGTCATTATCCTTGATTGGCGCACTGAAATAGATGTTGTTCCCTGCTTCATCGGTAAATTCAACGTTTGAAACATACGGCAAACCACTCTCCATGGCTACGCGGAAATATGATTCCTTGCTTTCATCCCTTCCAAGATCCTTCTGGGAGGTGTTAAGGATATTTTTTCCCTGCCTGTCTAAAATAGCGTAAGAGTCAATAAATTCCCGGTTGTTATGCTGAAATGTAAGTAGTGTTTGTCTTGCCTTGCTTTCCTCGATACTGCCGCGTTGATCTGTCGAGGGAAGCGATAAATAATCAATAAGTGCTGTTTGTTTTGCATCTGTGCTGATTTGGTTAAGATGCTCTATAAAGAAACGATCAAACTGTTGCGCGACCTGCTTGCTTAATCGGGTAAGTTGATCGCGGCTTTCCTCAGTATGAGTACTTCTAGCGACATAATTATTATAGATGCCTAGAATGAGCAGTGGCAGGATCATCACAACCGCGAATGCAATGATCAGCTTTGCTCGAAGCGTGAAGGTTGGGTATCGTTGCGCGCTTACGATCACGAATACAACAAATATGATGGCGGCCGAAACATTTGCGTAAACCGGATTATATTCAAGACCAAAATCTGGAATGACCTGGTCGATCAAAATAACAGCTACACCAAACGCGATCGACAGCCATATCGCCCGGGCTACATGGTTTTGGGGCAATGTGTTGGATGCAATTCCTATGCCAAGGATCGCCACAACAAGACCCACTGCGATTCCCTGTCCTTTCCCAACAAAAGGAGCACACAGGGATAGGATCAGGATCGTTCCAAGTAATAGATAGCCCGCAGCCGTCGTTTGATTTCTCCAGGCCAGCAAGGCGCAGAATAACCCAATAATGGAAATAGGGATCGTCAAAACGAGACTCAAATAATTCGGCGTATCCGAAGTTAAGCTACGTTGCAAGAAGATCGCGGTCATAACCAGAAATGACAAGCTGGTGATAAGGCTGACCGTAATCGTTCTTCTGCGTCGCAGGGTCTCCTGGACTCCTTGCTTAGTGATTTTTTGAGTCGAAAATTGTTCGTTCATGCTATCGGCTCTTCTCTGTTACTATCTGGGCAGTGCCATGTGAAACGGATTGAGTGACAGTTTATTTTTTGTATTCCGATACAAGCGATCACCAAATTCCGCGTCACGTCGACGGTCAGACTTGTATGGAAGCACTCCTTTTTCATGTTCATCATCGGTTATTCCGTTATTCCCAATTTCAAAGCGACAGGTTCGATTTGAACGAGCACATCCGAGCCACCCAGCGCTTTGCTGAGTTCCTGAGCCGCAGTTTGCATGATAGTTTCAAAACGAGAGGAAGAACCGATCTTTGTACTAATCTCAGTAGTAATACGTTCAACTTCAGCTCTGTGCTGAGCAGTACGTAAAAGCGACACAGTCTCAATTGCAAGGGAGAGACGTTCTGCAACCGCCTCGGCAATGTCCACATCATCCTCTGTCCACTCGACCTGACTGTTATTCTTAAGGCTCATTACACCGATCACCTTCCCACGCATACGGATGGGAATTGCAAGTGTTCCAATGCGATCTAAGGAGGTCGTAGTTCTATCCTGCTCCACCGCAGCTCGTGCGTATTGCTCCATCGAAGGATTTTCCAATGGTTTAATGGTTGAATCGACTAATTGAATCCCTGTGCCGATGGTTTGAGGGCGCATCACTTTCCAGGCTTCACGCACCGATTCGCCGTAGGCACTTTGAGCCTCGACGAGAGCGCTTCGCGCATCTTCGAATGCACGCGTATTCTGGATCGCGATCGAGGCCTGGTCCGCCAATGTAGACAGGGCGGCAATATCATCCTGCTTGAATGCGTTCTCTTCTTCACTTTGCACATCGAGTGCACCGATGATTTCGCCGGCAATACGGAGGGGGAGGGCGATTTCAGAGCGTGTGTTTGGGAGGTCGGGATTATCGAAGTAAACGGTATCGGATCCTAGATTGAGTGCGATGCGAGGCTGTCCTGTGGCAGTTACAGATCCAACAATGCCGGTTTGACCAACAAGTAATTTGTGCCCTCTTGCAAGCATCTTGCGACCACCCACACTGTTTGTTCCGCGGAAAACGGCATATTCGCCTGCATCCTCCAGCAGGAAAATACCAGTATGGTAATGACCGAATTGATCGCTGATCACCTGGGCGATTCTGGGAAGTAGCGTTTCCAGATCCTGAATGTTTGAAATAACGCGCGCGACCTGTGCGACGGCCTCAAATTGACGAGCACGGCGTTCATTATTTTCATTGGCTGACTCGAGATCTCGGGTGCGCTGGTTGACACGAGATTCCAGTGTTGAGCGTAATTCAATGAGTTCGCGGTTTTGTTCAATCGAGTTTCGTTCACTTTCCTGGGCTCTTTGGATACTTTCATTAAATCGGTTGATCAGCAATTGGATGATCCCCGAGCATCCGATCAGCAGCGTCGCTATGATGATCGCGTCGTCTACACCCACATGGGTAGCGGTTCGAGCGCTGTTCAAATCTGTCACCGCGATAATTTCTGCTGCTAGAACGGCCAGCGGAGTTATTATCCAGAGCGCGCGCCTTCCCAGGAGCAGAGCGCCAACCACCAGGGTGATTGGTAATGCGACTATGGAAATATCTCTTAACCCGTTCGTGGTGAGTGCGATGGTCGTGATCGCAACGATCAGGGCCATGGGTACGATAACTTTTGCCATCCTGACCCTGCCTCGAAGTACAAGCAACAAAGCTATACCTTCGATTATCAGAGAAGTGGTCAGAATTACGAAGGCGGGTGTGTTTTCTGATCCCTTCCCCGCGATACCCGTGACCAGCGGCAAAATAGCTGCGGTGATCGCCATAACGAAAAACAAAACATTCCGCGTCATGCGGATGAAGGAGGGCTCGTTATCCTCTTTATCCCTAAAATATTCCAATACCTTGGAACTCATATAGTTCTCCTGAGCCATTAATTCTGGTCGGGTTTTTCCGACGTGAATTGAATGGCGATGTCGGTATTGGGGAGTATATTTCCCAATTCCCGTAGTGCGGTTTGCAGGATGTTTTCAATATTCACCAAACCGCCAATCTTGGCTGAAATCTCACCGATCGTCCGTTCCTTCGTAGCCCGTTTTTGAGCTTCCTGAAGCAGGCGCGCGCTTTCAAGGGCAAGTGCAGTGCGTTCAGCTGCCGCTTGTGCCATGGCGATCTCATCATCGGTCCAAACACGATTCGGACTTGATGCGCTGAGTTTGAAGGTGCCAATGCGCGCACCGCGCAAGGTAAGTGGAATTGCAAGGCTATGTGCGCGTTGTTTATCTTGTGGCCGGAGGTCTTTTGCATCGATGCCATCGAAGTAATAGCCTTCCACATGTTTACTCGTTAAGAACTGCTGCCATTGTTGTCCGCTCATTTGTGTGGTGGCAGCCTCAGCCTGTGCAAGTGCTTCACGGCTTTTCTGGTTGGAGCGTGCATTTTGGATGGCGATCGCCACTTGATCTGCCAATGTGGAAAGTGTGCTTACGTCTTCTTGAGAAAATGCATTCGTTGCAGTGCTTTGCACATCTAATACACCCAGGATCTGATCCCCCGCGCGCAGCGGCAGGGCGATCTCAGAATGTGTATCGGGGAGATCGGGATTATTGAAAAAGACAGCATCCTTGCCTACGTCCAGAGCGACGCGGGGTTGACCGGTTTTGGTCGCAAAACCAACTAGGCTGCTCTCGCCGACCTCCAGCCTGTGTCCGCGGTTCAACATTTTTTTCCCGCCTTCACTATTTGCGGCTTGCAACAGTGCGAATTGATTCGTCTCATCAAGCAGGAAAATCCCGGTATGGTAAAAACCGAAGCGTTCGCTCACCAGAAGTGCAATTAACGGGAGCAGGTCTTCGAGGTTTTGTTCACCCGTGATGACTTTTGAGATCTCTCCGATCGCTTGAAGATCGCTTGCCCGTTTTTCGCTTTGTTTACGGGCGACCTCGAGGTCGGAGGTGCGTTCAGCGACCCGCGTTTCGAGGCCTGCTATTAAATTCTTTAATTGACGCGTCATCGTATTAAACGCCTGCGCCAGAACTGCCAGTTCACCTTCATATGAAGTCTCGTCCAGTTGGGCATCAAAATTTCCACGGCCGACCTGCTTGGCAAAATTTGCAAGGCCTCCAAGAGGATTGAGAACGGTCAATATGGCAGCGCCGCCAGCCAGTGATGTAATCAGCAGGCTGAATATGAGTTGAATCGTAATGGAGCGCGATAGGATATCAAGCGCTGCTGTTTTGGCTGTGTTGTCTGCAGAGACCACTGCAATTAAATTATTAACAGGGAGATGATGGGTTACGATTAATAATCCTCGCTTGCGATCCTCGAGGGCTGTGTCGCTGCCTCCAAGAATTTCATTAAGGATGATCGCGTTAAAATCAGCGCTGGCCGGCTGGCCTATTTTTTCGTGGTCGGGATGTGCGAAATATATTCCGTCCGATGTAAGTATGAAGACACTTTCATCTTCGTTTTCTGTTCTTAGGGCGATCTCCTGGCCGGCGTTGTACTGTGACATAGAGCTTTCTGAAAACATGCTGGCAGAGTGACTTAGTTCATTTAAATTGAGGTTGATGAACGCTGTGCGTATATTTCTTTGGATAAATACCACTACAATACCGACGGGAATCAGCGATAGTAATACAAACCAAAGAATGAGCCTCCAGATAATCGGGCTTCTGAACTGTGTCACTGTATACCTCTTTCATCGCCTATTAAGCGGCTACTCATTATCGCTTCCAATCTCAACTGAGATCTGGACGCCACCCATCTGGCTACCCAGCTCCCGCACAGCAGTTTTTAGAATCGCATCGATTTCCGTCCCTGCTCCGATCCTGGCTGACATCTCTCCAATCGTGCGTTCGCGTACTGCACGACGTTGGGAATCGTCGAGCAGGGAGGAATTTTCCAGGGCGAGAGCAATACGTTCGGCCGCCGTTCTAACAATGTCGATTTCGTCCTCACCGATTTCAAGACCCACAGGCATTGTTATATTGATCACACCAATGATTTCGCCGCGTAACTTGAGTGGAACAGCCAGTGTATTATCACCTTTCGTTTGGTCGTGTGGTGTGACGACGATATCACCACTTTCCATTGCACTGTATGCTTCTGGTGATGTAATGGGTTTCACCAGGCGGGTGGGCAGATGACCTGCAAAACGATATCCGAGATCGGATATCCCTTGCGTGTTTATTTTCCATGCCTGTTTAATAACTGTGCCATATAGGATCTGGCTTTCTGACAGTGCTGCTTGGGTTTCGCGGAAGAGGGTCGCGTTTTGAATCGCAATGGCGATTTGATCAGATAGGATCGAAAAGATCTCAATGTCAGTTTGATCAAATGAACCCGAAGTATTGCTCTGCGCGTCAATTACACCAAGAACTTTTTCACCGCTTTTCAAAGGGATAGCGAGTTGCGAGCGTGTTTCGGGAAAGGCTGTAAGGTCGGCCGGAGTCTCTCGCAAATCCTGCGCAACCCGCGGGTGGCCGGTATTGGCTACAGACGCTACAATATCGGAAGACCCGATCTTGAGTTTATAGCCCCGGTCAAACAGTCTTCTGCCGTTTTCACTGCTGGCCGCGCTTAAAATCGTGTACTCACTTGCGTCGTCATTCAAAAATATTCCAACATGATCATAGTTGAACTTACCGCTGATCACTTCCACGATGTTCGCGAGGAGTTTGTCCAAATCTTGACGGGATGCGATTGTACGCGCAAGTTGTGCCACGGCCTCAAATTGGGTGGCGCGGCGTTCGTTTTTAGTGTTTGCAATCGAAAGTTCGTTTGTCCGTTCTTCGATGCGTTCTTCAAGAGTATTGATCAGGTCGCGTAATTGACCGGTCATACTGTTGAAAGCAACAGCCAGATTAACAACTTCAGTGGGACCGCTGGTCTTAGCCTGCGAACTCATGTTGCCTTTTGCGACTTCATCCGCAACATTTGAGAGTTCAACGAGTGGGGCTGCAGACTGTCGCGCTACTAAGGCACCAATCAGGCCGGCAAGAATTGCAATGCCTAAAATGATGGCAAGAGACTGAAGTCCTAATGCAATCACGTCCTGGTAGGCCTCACGCCAGGGCAACTCGATCACGACCGCCCATTGTGGTGTTCCCAAGGGCGCGTAGGTTCCAACGACTGTGGATCCATTCAACCCTGTATAAGAAACCAGGTCTGGTGTTACATCGCTAAGCAAAGTTGGATTGTGGACGAATTGTGCTACTTCACCAATCTGCATTAGGTTTTCACCTCGTAATACAATAGCGGTGTCTCTATAGGCGATTAAGTCCCCTTGTGCGTCTACCACATAGGCGTAGCCTGTGTTGCCCACCTTGAGTTGATCAACCAGATCCCACATGAACTTTAGGTTGACTTCCGCCACAAGGGTGCCTTGGGCATCGCCCAGCTCATTCTTTATTGGAATGGAGATCACGATCAAAGGCTCGCTGGAAGTATCGTCAATATAGATCGGACTGATATAGCGTTGTTCCGATACAGCCTGGGTTAATACTTCACCCTGCAATTGGTCGACAAACTGAGGTGACAATTTTTGTGAAGTACGTGAAACCTGAGCCAGTTGACGACCCTGCCTGTCTAACAAGGCGAACTCTTGGAACGCGGGATGAAGGCCCAATAGACCTTCCATAATGGTTTTTCGTGTTTCGGGTGTGGTATTGACCGGGTTGGCAAATTCAACCACTGTTGCGAGTGAACTGAATTTTTCCTGGATAAAGTTGCTGACGGATTTGCTCGCGTCCTGTGCAATTAATTGCTGTCTGCTGGAAAGTGCGGCCTGCTGGGTACGTATATTCAACGCGATTTGCAGACCGCTGGAAAGCAAAAGGACAAATGCACTCACGCTGAAAAAAGCGAGTGCCAGGGTGGTTGTCAGGCTTCTAGTACGTTTGGTAATACCAGTTTCAGTTTCCATAATTATCTTTGCTTCATGAGATGGACAGTCATCGCTTCAGCAATAAAGGGTTCAGATGCGATTGGGTTCTTGGAGTAATTCTTTTTCATCGAATTTCCCCTGAAGGTAATCTGCCATTCCTATCTTTATTTTGCATCTGAATAACGACCTCAGAGCCTGGCATGACGCGACCAATCTCCGTGACTGCAGCCTGAAGGATGTTATCGCGATTTGTGTAAGAACTGACCTTCGCCGAAATTTCTCCGATGATCCTTTGCTTTCTGGCTTGTTTCTGGCTTTCTGAGAGAAGCCTTGAACTTTCAATGGATAGGGCGGTGCGCTCGACGATCGCATTGATGATGTCCAGTTGATCAGTTGTCCATACCCGATTCTCTTCAGAACGCAGATGCAACACTCCCACGACTTCTCCGCGAAGTTTGATGGGCAGCGTGATTTGGGATCCCTTTTGATTATTCTCCAATTTAACCTGGTACATATTTCCAGTGCGAGAGACGTTCTCAAGTCCGGGTATGTCAATCGGCTCACTCAGAAGGGTTGATTTTGTACCTTTGCGGCGAATCCCGGCAAGGTTTAGTGATTTGGAGAACTTTTGCCAACCGGATCGTAGTTCACCACGATACACCATTTCTGCCTCGATGAGAGCCCGCTGGGTTTCTTCATACAAGCGGGCATTGGTTATGGCCACGGAGACTTGTTCAGCAAGAGTGGAGAGGACTTGAATATCTTCCTGCCCAAAGGCGTTCGGTTCGACATTTTGTACGTCCAAAACTCCGATGATCTGCCGCCCCGCGCGAAATAATGGTAAAGCCATTTCGGAATGAGTCTCCGGAAGGTCGGGATTGTTAAAGTAAATGGCATCCGCACCGGTGTCGAGCGCGATCCGAGGGAGACCGGTTCCAGCAACATTTCCTACAATACCCGCCTGCCCAACGACTAACTTATGATTGCGGGCCAGCATTCTTTGACCTCCATCGCTATTTGAAGCTACAAGCACCGCATGTTCGTTGTTAGAGTCCAACAGGAAGATCCCTACATGATAAAACTCGAACTGCTGACTGATCACCTGTGTGATCTGTGGAAGTAGATCCTGCAGACTTTGCGTTTGGTTGATTACACGTGAAATTTGGGATATGGTGGAGAATTGCTTGGCGCGGTGTTCGATCTTTTCGTTGGCCGCCACCAGGTCGGAGGTGCGGTCTTCGACGCGTTGTTCCAATCCCGCAAGTGATTCGCGGAGGCGGGCGGTCATGGCATTGAAGGCTTGCGCAAGTATTCCTATCTCGTCAAGTGACTGAACACTCGCGCTTGCGCTAAGGTCCCCTTCAACGATCTGGTTCGCAGTCTGGGTCAGCCGGATCACGGGGGCGGCGATCACCCTGCCGACACCAAAGCTAAAAATGATGGCAAAAAACAGCAAAATGGTGAAAATGATCGCAGCCAATCGTGTGTCAGATTGTATTTGGTCTTGAGTTTCACTACGAGCGGTCATGATCGCGCCCTGCATTTCTGAAACAGGAACCAATAGGGCAATGCTATAACCAGTGGATTTCACGGGTGCGTAGGATATATAGGTGTCTACATCGTTGACCTGGATAATGTTGAGACCTGTTCCGCCTGCCGCCATTCGTGGTGTAATGGAGCGAAGATCTAAGGGACCCTCCCCAAACACTGTTTGCTTGAAAAATTCATCAGCTGGTAATTCTTCAGGATTTATTCCAAACATTTCATACCCGGCGGGAGGCATCGAAATGATCCGCCCCGCGGCGTCGATCATTAATGCATAACCGCTTTGACCAATTTTTATTGCAGATACCTGTTCGGTTACGCGCGACAATTGTATATCCGCTGCAACCACACCATAGAATTCGTTACCCAAATAAACAGGAGAGGTCACGGTTACCACAAGGCCGCCACCCGCAGCGTCTACATATGGGATGGTCCACTGAGTAAGCTTCTTAGGATTAAATAAAGGGGATGCAAGCTGGTAGTATGGTCGTTTGGTCGCGTCAAAATCAGGTGGCAATAAGGATGCGAGGTTGATATTCGGGTAATATCTCGTGATTCCCCTAGGATCAATATAATAAATTGCCAGGATCGCGGGGTTTCCCTCCAGGGTCTTGGGAGTTGAGAAATCAAGATAAGCAGTTGTATTCAATTCAGTCAATAATGATTCGTTCAGTTCAGTATTCACGGGAATGAAAACAGAGGAGATATCATTCGCTGAATTTCCATATTGCCCGCCTTCCAATTGGAAAATTCTCGACTGAGCATCCCAATAGATTCCCTGACTGAGACTTGCCTGTTGATCTTGTAGCGAGACTCTATATTCAGCCAGCCTCTCCACATCTTTTGTTATTTCATCAAAGAATTGGTTTATATCCTTGCCCTGTGTATTAACCGTATTGATCAGCTGTTCTTCAGCCAGCAGACTTACACTCGTCTCCAGTCTTTCAGAGAGTGAGCCGACAATTCCCTGTGTGCGGTCAAGCGCGAAGAGGTGCCAGGCGAAGAGCGCAACCACGCCGAGTGTCACCCCACCAGTCGCTAGAACGCCCAGGACGATTTTCGTGCGAATATCCAATGCGAGAAATTCCCGCATGAAAATAATTGCAAATACGACAAAAACAATGATGGAAAATGCCCAGCGCGCTTCCATTGAACTGGATGGGGGTCGATTCATAGAGCCGAATAGGTCGATCAATATACTGGAAATACTGATGATCAGGCCGATCAAGAGCACGCGTTCAAAATATTGGCGTGGCATTGTCGCAAGCCCGATCCCCCCGATCAAGGCGATCGCTCCGATCGCGTTGGGAATTCCCAATCCACTTTCACTCAACGGAGCAATGATCGTTTGAATCGCAACTACTCCAATAAGTATGATACCGCCCGTAATCTGTCTGCCTGTTCTTGATAACCACAGGTGAATCAGAGAGGCGGCAAAGATTGGCAATATAGACCAGATCTGACTGGTTGAGCTCGTTGCTAACGCGTAGATAGCAGCAGCACCCAGGGTTAAAGCAATCACGACACCGATCAGAGTTGCATTGCGCATCTGTCGTTGCGTTTCAGAAGTGGAAAGTTGAGGTTGTTCCAGGTTCACGATTGCTCCATCAGATATTTTCAGGAACTTACTTTTCGAGCGGAAGGTCGGATCCCAGTGTTGATCTGCAGGATGATCTCCGAGTTTCCGATCACTCGTTCTAATTCTTCGGCAGTGATGTCAAGGATGTTTTCGACGTTCAGTGCCGATCCGATCCGCGCGGTTGCCTCTGAGATGGTGCTTTCTTTTACCGCGCGCCGCTGGCTTTCTTCAAGAAGCCGGGCGTTCTCCAATGTAAGCGCCGCGCGGTTGGCTGCGGCTTCAGCGATGGCCATTTCTTGGTCTGTCCAAATGTGAGAACGGTCCTGTTGTTCAAGGCCGATCACACCGATCAGTTGATTTAGCACCATGAGAGGCACTAAGAGCGTGTTCTGGATCTCTTCCTGGTTGTGATCATCTTCAATATTTTCTTTTATCACGATGGATTTTCCGCTTTCCAGTTTCCTCATCAATTCATGCGGGAGATCTTGAGGAATGGGTCTGACCTGTCGTCCATCGTATTCATAGGAAGACACTGCCCGCGCGTCAAGGGTCGATTGCCAGGCCTTTTGGGTCTGTGAACGATATGCTTTGTTTAATTCGGTTACAGTTCCTTCTACCTGTTGGACGAGTTGGGCGTTTTCAATTGCGGCGGCAAGCTGGTCTCCAAGTAATTGTAAAGTGCGGATATCTCGTTCATCAACGGGTGAAGGATTATTGGAATGAATATCAAGTGCGCCAATTGTGACATTAAGGACCCGCAATGGCAGGATGATCTCTGAGATTGTTTCTGGCAAAAGGGGATTGAAACCGAGCACATTATCATCGCGAACATCGAGGGAAAAATATGCCTGACCAGATCGCAACGCGGTTCCCAAAGGACCCATCTCACTAATAATTAACTTGAATCTTTGTTCCAGCATTTGTTGTGCCCCTGCGCCACTTGCAGCCTGCAGAGTCGCATATTCATCGCGTTCATCGAACAGGTAAATGCCGGTATGATAATAATTAAATCGTTCACGGATCAAATTTGCAGATACATGTAAAAGAGTATCCATATTTCGAATCGTCGAGATTTCCCGCGTTACCGCCGAGATCGTCTCAAGCTCAAGAGTTCGGTGTTCAAGGTCGTGTGTGCGTTCAGATACGCGTTCTTCAAGTGTGGTGATCGACTCGCGCACCTGTGCAGCCATGCTATTGAATGCCGCGGATAGTTCGCCAACTTCATCGTTAGAACTTATCTCGATTGGGGTGGTTATGTTCCCGTGGGCAATTTCTGCGGCAGCGGAAGTCAGGTTGTTAATTGGGCTCAAGGCCCGCGACGTAATTAATATGATTCCAAGACCGCCAAGCACAAGCACGAGCAATCCGGCAAGACCGCCGATCAGCAGCCTGCCATTTTGCAATGCCACACGGTCCGTGCGGTCAAGCACAACGTCCAATATCCCAATGGTTTTTCCTGAATGATCTAAAATCGATGTGGAATAGATTCCATACTGTCGCCCATTGAAGACCGTATTCGTAACAATAGCGAGCTTCCCCAGGGCTTTTCGGTAGGCATCGGCGTTGTTGAAGACCGGATTGTTTTCCGTGGTTGAATTTAATAATAAATCTGGAATAGGACTACCCTGATAATTAGGTAGCGCATCGGGCGCAGTTGTGAGCGCTGCATCTTGTGTAAGAAGGATATGCCATTCGTTCCCAAACTCTTCCGCAAGATGTTCCAATAATGGATTCCCGGCATCGATACCAACCTCCAGCGATCCGATATATTTACCTTGATAGTATACCGGGACAATTCCATGAATACCAACCCCGCCCTGATTAGCTTCTACTCCGGCGACCGCTTGTTGGTTTGTGTTTACATCCACGATCAATTGGCGGAAAATAGCAAGGTTATCTCCGAAAGCTTCCGGTTTATGTACCCGCAGGAAGGATATGCCAGGTGGAGTATGGAAATGAAGTTGAGTAACATTTAATGGACGCATTCTTTCGAATATTGGTCTTGAAATGGCGAGAAGCTTTTCACGATCCTGGCTGGCAAAGGCTTCCTGGACCTGCGTATTATTTGCAACCTCCGTAGCCAAACTCAAGGCAAATTTTTCGTTGTCTTCAACTTCCGAACTGTACGCCTTACTCAAAACTGACAGAAATCTTTGTTCTTCCTCAGTGTTTGATGCCTGGTATGTGATATAGATATAACCGAACAGCCCAAACAATAATAATGCGAACAGGACGAGCACCGGGCTGATGATTTTTCGGGTAAGGATCATGATCGATCCTCCTCTCCGTTTGCCAGCCTAGCGAGCAGATCCACTTCTTCACTATCTTTATCCACTGGAGCGCCAAGTTGAATGAAGGCGCGCCTGGCGCCCAGTGAGCGTCCCAATTCTTGGATCGTAGTTTGCAAGATGCGTTCCATGTCGTTTGATTCACCGATGCGTGATGTCACCT
Source organism: uncultured Anaerolineaceae bacterium (assembly GCA_964610295.1). GTDB lineage: Bacteria > Chloroflexota > Anaerolineae > Anaerolineales > Villigracilaceae > Villigracilis. Next base: position 11,689 of record CAZSVR010000013.1, on the reverse strand, counting down.
CTGCCACAACGCGTTCCTGGGTTACGCGCCTCTCGGATGCTTCGAACAGGCCCGCATTTTCGATGGCGAGTGCAGCTCGTTCAGAAACCGCCTCAACCATGGTTATCTCATCTTCCGTCCATTTGCGCTTTCCATCCACCGCCTCGATGTGAATAATTCCTATAATCTGATCGCGTAGTTTCACCGGAACCGCGAGTGAGGGTAAACCCGTCTTTGAAAGTTGGTCCAATCTGACAGTCTCGCCGGATGCCAACGCTTCATTTATAATGCTATTTTCAATCTGGGTTGCAGAAGATAAAGTACCATCGGGCAGGTAGGTAAACCCGCTTTTTCGACTGCGTCGACTCAGTTGCGCACCCCGTCTGGTGAGTTTAGAGACAGAGGAGGTTGGATCGCCTCCCTCATTAAGTTGGGAGTTTTGTATGATGATTGCAATCTGGTTTGCAAGCGTGCTGAGTGCGGTTAGGTCATCATCATTGAATGCAGATTGCGCGGAACTCTGAACGTCCAGTGTGCCAATGACCTGGGCTCCTACTTTCAGAGGCAGCGTCATTTCCGAACGGGTTTCGGGGAGGTCGGGATTATTGAAAAATACTGCATCGGTACCTGTGTCAAGGGCGATGCGTGGCCTTCCACCTTGCGCGACATATCCCACAATACCGGTACTGCCGACCTTTAATTGGTGACGGCGCTCGAGCATCCTTTTTCCACCTGGGCTGTTCGCGGCACGTAAAACTGCATACTCATGATTCTGATCCAGGAGGAAGATGCCCACGTGGTAAAAGCCGGTCTTTTCACTGATCGATCTTGTGATGAACGAGAGAAGTTCGTGCAAATTGAGATTCATATTGGTGGCAATACTTTGTGAAATTTCCGAGATCGCCTCGAGTCTCAAAGCGCGGTTTTCCATCTGACGATTGGCATCCTGCAGTTCGTAGGTCCGTTCAGCTACGTGTTTCTCAAGATTTGTTTTTATTTGTTCAAGTTTCCGGTTCGCATCCTGTAGCTCGTGCAAACGCCTGCGATCGAGATTGGCCAGGAATGAATTTACTCCGTAAAGGATGACCCCCAGGGTTAGAACCACTCCACCGGTGCGTATATAATTGTCAGTATTGTTTGCAGGGACATGTGAATAAAGAGGCGACGCGAATGTTGCGATCGTGGAAAGGAGGATCAGGATTACGAAACTCCCCTGTGGCAGCAAGGCGCTGGCAAGCACAAGCGAAATATGTACGCTGGTTGAAATCGCAGTATCGATGCTGCCGGTTGTCCCCTGATATATTCTAACGAAAGCAATAGACGTAAGCGAATAAATAAGCAGGTAGGCCCCCAGATAATAATATCTTGTCCGGCTTAACGAGTACGTGATCAGGGCAATCGCAGCGAGAATAAGAAATATTCCATAACTTGACCTCGCTATTCCTCCAAATAAATTGAGAATGATCAAGCTCAGGGAAAGGGTGGCCAGCAACTGGGCGCGACCCTTCTCCCCCTTTCCTTCAATGGATGGGTGAGGGGTTACCAGATCTTGCAGGAAAAGTCGGATGCGGTAGGGCATCGAATTGTTAGAGCGGTTTGAGGGTGGAATGGGCATGGACATATCTATTCTTTCGACCCTCCATTTTTCCGGGATACCGCATCGCTTCGCGCGGGATCCTCGACCTGTTCCCTAGCATCAGGCTGCATTTGGAGCTGGAATGTGATTTTCGCGTTCCCGATCGCCTGCCCCAATTCCTGTGTGGTCTCACGCACGATGGATTCCACAAGAGAAGTCGAACCGATGCGTGCAGAAATATCTGAAACCAGCGACTCACGCGCTGCGCGTTGTTGGGATTCCCTGTATAGGCGTGCGCTTTCCAACGCGCCACTTAATTGATCTGATAATACAATTGCAAGATTGGTCTCATCCTGAGACCATGCTTCCGCTATTTCCGATTTTCTTAATCGAATGGCACCAACGACCTCTCCGCGTACCTTGATCGGTAAGGTGATGCTCAAACCGTCGTTGCCGTGAATCAGATCACCCGTTTCAAAAGCTGCAATCATGCTTGGTTCCATGGTTTCTGATTGGATTTCAATAGCACCGGGTGAGCTCGCTAAAAACCCGACACGGGGTTGATAGCTCATGATCTTCTTCCATGCTTCACGGCTGACTTCTCCATAAACCTGGCGGGCAGCTCCCAGGGCTTTGTAGGTTTCATTGTACAAATTCACGTTTTCAATGGCTACAGCGATCTGGTCTGCAAGGGTCTGAAGAGTTGAAATATCTTCCTGGCTGAAGGCCTGTGGTTCCGTGCTTTGTACATCCAGTGCCCCAAGCATCTGGCCGCTG
>CAZSVR010000013.1:0-9347 GCA_964610295.1 uncultured Anaerolineaceae bacterium | reverse complement strand
TTGGCAACCAGGGGCAGCGCTATTTCAGAGCGCGTGTTTGGTAGATCAGGATTGTCAAAGTACACTGCATCCTGTCCAACGTCGAGCGCAATGCGGGCCTTTGCGTTTTCTGTTACATATCCAACAATACCCGTTTCTCCGACCTTTAACTGGTGACCTCTCTCGAGCATTTTTCGTCCGCCCTCGCTATTGGATGCACTTAGAATGGCATAATTTCTTCTTTCATCCAAAAGAAAGATGCCGACGTGATAATATCCGAATCGTTCGTTGATCAAAATGGTTGTTTGTTGTAAAAGTTCCGTAAGATTGTGAACCGAAGTGATCGCCTTGCTGACATCTGCAGTCGCCCTTAACTGCACGGCGCGATGTTCCAATTCACGTGTTCGATCGATCACCTTTTGTTCAAGCTCGGCGATCATCGCCTGTATATTTCCTGAAAGTCTCACGAGACTTTCAGCGATGAGGGCAAGTTCTCCCTTAAACCTTGAAGCATTTAATGAGGCGAAAAAGTTCTTTTTTCCAAGTTGATTTGCAAATTCAGAGAGTTGCCTCACGGGGTAAAGCATAAAATACAGAATGATTCCAAGAGCGAGCGCCACTCCCGCAAGACCTAAGGCCAACTGGTAGATAATGGAATCGGTCAGTCTGCTCAGAGGGGCAAGAGGTCGACCAAGGCCGCTCAGGGAGACGGCCACTGGAGAGCTGAGGGATTGGCGGTAAGTTGCGACCATCAGACCTTTTTCTTCGTCTATGAATGAGGTGGTTTCACTTGAAAGGAGTTTAAGGGTGGTGTCTGGGCCAAGATCATCACTTGAAGACTTGCCGATTTTTGCAGGATCGGAATGAGAGATGTATCTTCCATCCAGACCCAGAAGGAAGAATGAACTTTCAGGAATCGAGTTGGCCAATTCATCGGTGAGTTTTTGTTCTTGACCAGGGTTATTATCGAGATGATCTGAATATAAGCGAGCCTGATTTTCCAAAAAATCCAGGCGTGCATTTATGAACGTCTCTCGTACTCGTCCTTGCATGAAGGTATACACGATCAAGAGAGGCGCGAGAGAAAATAATACGAACCAAATAACCAGCCGCAAAGCCAGCGGGCTTCTAGACCTGGTCAACCGTTCGCCCCTTTCCATATTTGTTCGCATCTCTATCTCACCTTCATCGCAGAGATCTGGTATTTTTACGAATGTGGGCAGGCTCCGCCTGGGGTGTACCGATACTGATCTCTGCTTCCTTCAGGTCAAACACTTTTCTAAGTTCGGTCGCGGCTGTCCGAATTACGGACTCCACATCCAGTGTTTCACGAACGCGCGAGGATATATTCGTGATCAACTGATCGCGTTGCGCGCTCTTCTGGGCTTCATCCACGAGTCGGCTGTTCTCCAGGGCCAACGAGACCTGATCAGCTATTTTTTCGATGAGCTCTCTTTCTTTTTCCGTCCAGCTTTGAGCAAGCCCTTTTCTGCGGAGTTTAATGTTTCCAATACCCTGTCCGTGCAGGATCAAAGGGATAATCATGCTTTCATCAGAGTTCTCCTGTTTGGACGATGAGAATATGGGTCTGATGCCGGCGGGTGTATATTGATATGCAGGTGCATGTCGCCTGGTGAATTTCGACCACGTCTCACTGGTTTGAGTTGATGTGTATGACTCCAGCTGAAGGATCAGGGCTTTTGTTTCATCGATGAGTCGTACATTATCGATCGATATCGCCACCAGATCCGCCATTGTCTGGAGGATCTGCGCGTCCTCCGTATTGAAGGTCTGCGCCTCGTCTGAATGCATATCCAGCACACCGATCACTTCTCCACGAACGGAAAGGGGCAACACCATTCTCGAACGGGTGTACGGGAAATTGGGATCCTTGATAAAAACCTTTCCACCAGACTCTGATGCAATATAAGGTTTTTTGCCCTCGGCCACGAGATTAATTGCATTATTTCTATCTGGTTCCACGCGAAAGCCCTGACCGATCAGCTGCTTGCCTGCGATTGATGAGGCTGCCTGGAGAAAAGCATTTATTCTTCTCTCATCCAGTAAATATAAGCCAACATGGTAATAGCCGAATTGTTCGGCTGTCGAATTGACGACTGTTTCCAGCAGGTCGGGTATATTCTGAATCTCTGACACATTACGGGCAATGTTACTGGTTAACCTTAACTGTAAGGTTTTTGCTTCCAATTGTTCAGTCCGTTCCTGCACCCTGTTCTCAACTGTGGATTTTTCAGATGTCAGCACTCTAAAGGTTTTTTGCATTTGTTCAATGACACGCGTGAATTCTTTTCTTAATTGTCCGATCGCAACCACTAGTGCAATTCCGGGGATTGAAAAATCAACTCCGTAAATTGCCCAATCCGCCAGTCCGGGTAGGGGTGCGTTGGGGGAGAACGGTCTGAATAAGTTAACCTGGCTGAAGATTGCAAGGACGAGGATCGTGGTTATACTGATGGCCAGCGCGAAGACATCCAGATCCGTGTCAAACAATAAAGCCGCAAGAAGAACGCAAGTCAAAAGAAATAAACTCCCATCGATGAATGGACCCCATTCCAATAAAGCATTTAATCCGACCAGATAAGTTATCGCGACCAGGGAAAATGCCCGAATTGAGTATGGCATGGGTAGGAGCGTGACTGTCAGCAGGATGATATACAAGGATATAAAGAAGATCCGGGCACCGCTGGTTGATGATTGATAGGAGGTCAATATTAAGGCCACGCCGAGCACCGAGGCAATGCGCAAGACGGATAATATGAATTGTTCCCGCCAGCCTTTGTAATCAAAAGCCGCCGAGTTATTCATCGCGGAGTTGCTCGGCTCGTGCGTCGGTGAATGGTCATTCATGGAGTTCACCCATCTTGATTTCAATATCAATTTCTGTGGCTTCCAGGGCGCGCCCAAGTTCGCGCACAGTGGTCTGTAAGATGGCGTCAATGGTCGTGGACGACCATACTTTGGCGATGATCTCGTTCGCTAGTTTTTCACGAGCTGCAATGGATTGACTTTCCTCGACGAGGCGGGCGTTTTCAAGGGCAAGAGCGGCCTGTGTTGCGATGGCTTCGATAAGATTTTTTTGCTCGGGCGTCCAATCCTCGTTTGTCGTCATCTTGATTTGACCAATAATTTGGTCCCGGAGTGTGAGTGGGATTTCAATTTCCTTGCCCGCGGATTCGTCATCTCCCACGTCGTACTCGAGGGGTGTATCGCTGATCAGAGATGACCATGCACCCTGTAAATATTGACGTTGCGTTGCACGCATTTCTGAAAGGCTTTGTTGGGTTTCCTGGAATAGCCGTGAGTTTTCGAGCGCGATCGCGACTTGATTGGCCATGTTGTAATATGTATCAACATCCTGTGCTGAATAAGCAGCTTCTTTTGTGGATTGCATTTCAAGCGCGCCGACGGCATTCTCGCCAACGATCAATGGCATGACGATTTGTGAGCGTGTGTAGCGAAGGAGTGGACTATCAAAATGGACAGGCTCACTGCCGGTGTCCAACGCGATGCGGATTTGTTTTGTCCGGATTGCGGCGGCGATGGCCGTGTTTCCATTCAGATCCACCCTGTGTTTGTTTTTCCGCAGGACTTTTCCGGCGTCGCCGGTTGCTTCCTTGAGTTCAGCCCATTGACCCGCTGGGTCTACATAATAAATGGCAGTGTAATAGCTCTCAAATTCATTGCCGATTAGCAAAGTGGCACCTGCCAGTAATTCGTCAGGGTCGAGGATCGCAGTCACGGAGCGACTAATCTCATTTACTTTCTTCAACTGAATGGTTCGTTCCGCTACTTTGTTTTCAAGATTGTTTCTCTGGTCAGTTAACTGATCTAAGGTGGCATCAATTTTTTTTTGAGCCCCTAGAACTTCCGTCTCAAGCCGTTGAAAGCCCATAATGATAATACTACCGAACAGGACGATCACTGCTCCCGCGCTGATCCAGTCCAGTATTGTTGCTGGAACAACCTCCGTGTTGACCGGAATGAACCTGGTGGTGAGGATTAAGTATCCAAATAGTACACAGGTTAATAGGCCGACGATAATCGCGAGTACGCCGGCTCGCGGGGAAATCATCATCGTCGCGAAGATGATCAGACCCAGAAAGAAGAATATACCATCACCTAATATTCCGTACCTGGTCAGTTCAATGATTCCAAGGACAAGCACGATCAGGAGGAACGCGCCCATCCGAACAATATAGGGGAATGGAATAAAAGCGACGATACCGGTGATCACATATGAGGCAATGAATATTATGCTGATGACATTGCTTTTCGCAGCCTGCACCGCGGGGATCAACGCGACCAGGCCAAATATCAGTGAACCCACAAGTAATGGCGTGACAAATTTCTCGCGCCAGTTCCTATACAAGCTGCGAGTTTTTTCTTCTGGATTTAGAGGAAGATTAGAGGCAGTTGTCTCTTGCATTTCGTTACATGCCTTCCTTTGGATCGCCATTCACCGGCGTAATTTTGATCCTTGTTTGTTTTGAGCCGGTCACTCGAGTGAGTTCACTCGCGGTTGTTGTGAGTATGGATTGGATGTCAGTTGAGCGGCGGATCTTGTTGGTCACTTCATTAACCAGACGCTCTCTTTCAACCTGCATGCGGATTTGTTCGAGTAGACGTGCGTTTGCAATGATGGCTGCCAGGCTTCCGCCAAGCGTACCGAGCATCTCTTCGTCGTTCTCGGTGTAGGCGTCCAATTGTTCGCTTTCCACATTCAATACTCCCAGCAGTTCATTGCGATAGATCAGCGGGAGTGCCAGCTCAGAGCGAGTATTCGAACTAATCTGTATATAGCGCGGGTCTTCACTTACATCGCGGAGGCGCAGTGGCCTTTTATGCAAGGCGACCCAACCAGCCACACCAGTTCCTACCGGTGTTTGGAACCTTGATACATCTTCCGCGTATCCTATGGAGGCTTTGACTTCAAGCCGGTTTTTCTCCCTGTCAACCAGCATGATCATAATTCGATCACCGCCAAGCGTGACCTGCAATCCGTTTACAGCGCTTTCCAGGGCTTCCTCAAGCGTTGTGCCGGATGCAACTGTAGTCGTGATGTGATGTAAAAGGCGGTGTTGCGAAAGATGTTCCTGGGTTTCGGCAAAGAGCTCGGTGTTCACAACTGCAATGGCCAACTGATCTGCCAGGATCTGTAAACTGCGCAGGTTGTCAGCTGAAAATGCAAATGGCTTTGTGCTTTGTACATCCAAGGCTCCCAGGATGCGCTCCCCTACTTTTAATGCGAAGGCCGCTTCAGCACGTGTATCCGGGAGAAGGGGATTGGCATAAAAAGTGGCATCTTTGGCAGTATCATTGACAACCAATTGCTCACCGCGGCCGGTCACCAACCCGACAATGGATTTGGAACCCACTCCTATTTTATAGCCCTGGCGCTTCATTTGTGCGCCAGCATCGCCGGTGGCCTCGCGGATGACGGCAAACTCGTCAGGCAGGTCATGCAGGAATACGGCAGCATGATAGAAGTCATATCTTTCGCGAATTAAATTAACTGCTTTAATTAATAACTCGTCCAGGTTGAGCGAACCACTTATGTCGCGCGCAATTTCTGCTGCAGATTCCAATTGGACGGCGCGTCGATTGCTTTCATCCAGCAAGCGCACATTGTTGATCACACCGGCAACCTGCCTGGCAAGTGTCGTGAAGAAGAAGAAATCCACTTCATTGAATGCCTGCTCCCTTTCAGGATCTTGAACAATAAGGGCGCCCACAGGTTTGTTTTGTACGAGCATGGGCGCACCCATCCAGGACTTTGCGGTTTTGCCCTGTACTTTTGCACCCAGTTCAGCTGCTCTCCGTTCCGTGTTTTCGACCAGGAGCAGTGGTTGACGTGTACGAATAAGAATTGATGTAAGTCCTTCCCCGAGCGGGAATGATTCGATTACCATGAGCTGGTCGTTTTCGAAGCTGTAAGGAATACTAATGGTATCCGACTTTTCATCAAACAAAGCCACGATAAAACTGAAGTCTCCGATCGCTTGTCTTACTTTTTCGTGCAAGGCGGTGAAAAAGCTCGGTAGATCTGAAGACGTTGAAATCGCCTCGCTAATCGACGCGAGCGATTCGACCTCACGCAGGTGCTTCTCCGTCTGTTTTATGGCATCAGCTTTTTCAAGTGAGATGGATATCAGCTCGGCAAGGTCTGCATAGGGCTGGATCAACGTGCTGTTGAGGGATTGCTTGGCAGCGCCAAGTCCGATGATCACAGTTAGCAGATTTCCTTTTCGAACCGGAATATAGGCTATGGATGCAAGTTGCAAAGATGCGGTAAATAAGCGCAGAGCAAATGGCGCCTGTCTATCGTTTGACACAATCATGGATCCGCCAAGCAGATATTTTTCAACCTCTTCAATATCCGCTTCCACAGCGTGCGGGAGGACATGAAGGATCGATTCTCCCCGATCATTCGAGGCTCCCACCGATTCGAGCCGGTTCGGCCGAACCGCGATGATCAAAACGGAATAAGGGGAATCTTTCAGGACCTCGTAGCTGGTCTTGAAAACTTCTTCTTCATTGCTCGCCTCGGCGATCAAATGGCTCGAGCGGTACAAACGATATAATTCTTCAAAGTTTATTTGCGTAGATTCGGAAAGTGCAGCAGTTTGTATCGATGCGGCGATCTGGCTGGCGAGTGTTTGAAGTGTAACCACAGCCTCAGCATTGAAGGAGCCGGGTTGCGTACTTTGCACATCCAGTACGCCCACAACGACATTTCCAATTGAGATGGGCACGGTGGCCTCAGAGCGCGTTTGTGTAACCAACTCGTTCTTCAATCGAAGAGGGTCCTCTAGCATGTCAGAAGCAACGCGGGTCTGATTGTTCGCGCTTACCCAGCCTATAATCGATGCGGAGCCTACCTCGAGTCCGTACTTCTTTTCAGTCAGGTCTTTGGTTGCCTCACCATACCCGGTTTTGAATTGGATGTGTCTCCCGCTTCTGTCCGTCATGAATACACTTGCCTGATAGAATCCAAACTGTCGAACGAGTAACTCCACAGTTTTATTCAAGATATCGTCCAGACTTGAACGGGAGGTAATGTTCTGAGCTACTTCGGCCGCTGCACGGATCTGGCGGGTGCGTTCGTCCACTTTATCTTCAAGCGAACGATAAAGCCCACTTAAATCATCCGCCATCTGGTTGAAGGACTTTGCGAGCAATCCCACTTCATCATCACTCGAGACCTCGGCACGTTTACTCCAATCACCTTCGGCGAATTTCTGTGTAATCTCTGCCAATGCCCGCAACGGTCTTGTGACTCGATTCGTGCCAAGCAGCAAGACCGCGGCGGTTGCGAGCAATAAGATCGCTGCCAATCCAATGGTAAAGGGGATCAGGCTGTTTAAATTCCCATAAATTTCCTTTTTGCTGAGTTCAAGTGCCACGCCTGCATGCAGGGAAGGAAACCATTGGAGTTGAGTGAGGGTGGAATCACCCGCGGTTGAAGTAGTATCAATTGCAGTTGGTTTTGTATCACCTCTTTCCATCATCTGGGTCAGACGTGGAACCAGGCTTGCCTGTGAAGAGGATAGGGAGCCAACGGAGGAATATTCGCCCGTTTCAGAATTGCTGGAAATGAATTGGCCGGTGGGGAGAATCAAATATGTGTTTGCCAGGGGATAATACGCCTGTACGGGGTGTATTAATTCATTCAGGCTATTCGCCTCTGTAATTCCGACCACAACGCCAAGCGATGATCCGCGCGCTGTTTCATATTCGAGCGCAGTGACGAGTACGAACTGGTTATCGTAAATCGGTGGAAGTCCATATAGAGCCACCGAAGCATGCTCGGTCGAAATTTGATCGATAAAAGTAATATCCTTGAGTGTAATTCCCTGCCATTTTTCACTGCTGGCAACTTTGATCGACCCATCAGTATCCATGATCAAGAATTGGTCAAACGGCCGAACGTTTTCCTCTGCATTGAGGCTCTCGAATTCCCTAAGTATACCCGCACGAATTTCCTTAAACTCGTTGCTTTGCGGGTTTGCATGCAGTGCAAGTTCTGTCAGGATGTTGAAATCACTGCTGGTTAGCAGATGCCCAAGCTTCCCGTCCCTTTCCTTGATTTGCTTGTTGATCACATCTAGTTGGGAAATGAGTTGGCTTTCGGTTTGTCGAACTGCCTGCTCTCGCAGAAGGGTCTGTGCACGAAAATACGCCGCCCCCGCCATTAAGGCAAGGGGAATAAATGTAAAGAGTACAAGGGTTCTTACAAGCGAGCCTGCCAGACTGCCCTTTAATCTCTTATGTTTCGGTTTAAGCGTGGGCGTCGTTAGATCTGCTGTCATGCGATGATTTAGCTAAACTCCCAGACGGGTTCTCCGCTCAAAATGCGGCGGATTTGATCGGGAAAACGGTCCGGGTCAAGAGGCTTTCCGAGAAAACCGTCGAAACCTGAGTCGCGGGCTTTGTTCATTTGTTCCTGGCTTGCCTCCGCGGTAACGGCGATGATCGGAACGGTTCTAAATCTTTCAGAAGCGCGTATCTTTTTCAACGCGCCGAAGCCGTCTTCGTAGGGGAGTCGAATATCCATTAGGATCAAATCAAGGCGCGGAAGTGTGTCTGCATATTCAACCACCTCGTACCCGGAAGTTTTCCATTCACAGTGAATCCCGAGGTAACCCAACATTCGGGCGATCAACACAAAATTAGAAACATTATCCTCCACCACCAGTACCGCCGCGTCCTTGGGTATGGTTGGTTTGCGGATGGGTTGGGTATCAGAAACAGCCGGGTTCTCATCAGACATTTGTACTCCTTGTCAAAAATCGTTCGATCTGCTGAGTCAGGATGTCAATGTCGATGGGTTTTTGGATGTAGCCATCACACCCCGCCTCCAGTGACTTCTCGCGATCGCCGCGCATCACATTTGCAGTAACGGCAACGATGGGAATTTTGGAAAATTTTTCCATGGACTTGATCTGGGCAGTCAGGGCATAACCATCCATATCGGGCATATTAATATCCATCAGGATCAAGTCAATGCCGCCATCGTGCAGCTTTTGAATTGCCTGTTTGCCGTTAGCTGCATCAACCATGGAATACCCTTCCGCCATCAAAACCCTGCGGATAAGATTTCTGTTATCGGGGTTATCTTCCACGTACAGAATCGTCCCTTTGTTATCTTCTTCGGGCATCATAGATTAATTTCGCTCCGTGTTGAATTTTACTTGGAAGGCAAAAATACCTGCATAACAGCAACCTTGCAAATACGTGAAACTAAGAGGTCGAGGCAAGCAAAGCCTCGACCTTGGGTCATGAGCGGGTGATGGGATTCGAACCCACGATATCATGCTTGGGAAGCATGCGTTCTACCACTGAACTAC
>CAZSVR010000012.1:0-68891 GCA_964610295.1 uncultured Anaerolineaceae bacterium | reverse complement strand
TATCGGCAGCATTGGGGACCTCCTTGCCCTGATCCCCGGCCTGCAGGGTGTGGGCGGCGCCTCGTTCCTCGGGGATGCAGCCGCTGCTGTGATCAAGGGTCTTTTCAAAATATCTGATCCCGCGTTCCGCACCATACTCAATTCCCTGGGGTTGAAAGGTGCCTTTGAAGTTGCCCTTGACCTGATAAGAACGGCCGTCCTGAATGCTGGCAGTTCCAGTGGTAACAGCTTCGATGAAGTGATGGCTGCCCTCCAGAGGGTGTTCCTATCAGTTGGACATTTGTGGGAAAACTTCGTGGCTTTTGTGACTCGCGCTGGTGCAGACCTGCTGCTCAAGATGGGATTCGATGAAGGCAGCGCGCTTGTGGGTGGAATTATTCACCGCGGTGCAAGCCTAACTCGTGACACAATCGTTATCGCGGATGATATTTTCGATGATTTATTAAAAAAGGGCATTAAGTTAAGTAATGAAGCCGCAGATGGCCTTGGACGCGCCTCCAAACTAATGAGCGGTGATGATCTAAAAAAATTTATAGCTAAGACGGGAAGTACGGCCCAACTCGAAAAAAACCTTAAATTCATCAAGGGACTTGACAATACCACTGAAACATCAGCAAAGATACTGACGAGTAAGATAGGGGGTGAGAATCTTGCAATACTGGTTACGAGATATGTAGACACTCCGGACGAATTGACGGGAATTATTTTCAAAAATTTGGGGGATGCAGCAGTTAGTAAAGAAGCAATTGATGTTGCAGTGAAAAAAGGACCGGAAGCAGTACGCTCTCTTGCAGGGTGGGGCATTGATTTTCCGGGAGGGGCACTAGTAGATGGTGCCGGAAGACCTATTTTGCGCAATGATGCAATAGCTAAAGAGCTAGCTCAGCGTGCAGGGAAAGACGCGATCGCATTAGGGAAATTGGATGAATTATTAAGACTAGGACCATTGGATTTCAATAATCTTGCAAATGACCCTGCTGCAATGAGACTAATTAGAGAAATAGCTGCAAACTCCACGAACGGAAGCGGAGGCCGATTTATTTTAGGTAAATTCAACGACTATGATGGTGGATACATTCTATACGCAAGGTATACCGAAGTTTTCGGCGGAGGAAGTAAATTTTACTCATCTCATCCGGAGATATATAATATCTTACAAGACCGTTTTCCTGATTCGGTTGAGCGCGGCAAGATATTATGGTCTGTAAATGAACAAGCATTACTCACGCCTATAAATAGTAGGATGCCTTTTGAGTATTCCTTATTTGATGTTCCTGATCAATCCAAAGAAATTAGCGCAATAAATGCGATTTGGGCTGGTGCAGACGATAATACAATAAAAACTCTCTTAGGAGTAAGTAACATGCCTGGACGCATGCAAGAACTAAAGCTCCTTCGTGCAAATGGATATCAAATATTGCTCCCAATCCCAAATAACAGTACTAATTCGTTAAGACTTATTAACCCCTAGATATTGGAGGACAGATGAATCGAAATGAAAAATATGAATTGAAATGCAATGAAATGATTGAAATCGCCGAACAATTCTTGCCTCTCAATTCCTGGGACTTCCGGCAAAGTGACCGCTTGGTTGCTCCTCACCCAATTGTGATTTACGATTCTGAATGGTGTCGCCTAAAACTTCTATGGGAAGGGTGGGATATGTATGCAGGTGATACTGTAATGGTTTACTATGGCAGGTTGCATGCGGTGAGCGATAAATTTACAATGAAGTGGAAGGGTGAAGAATGTTATTGTTGGCACGATATAAAAATGGTAATTAATGTTTTAGATGGGCTATCTCCCAAAGAAGCATTTGAACAATTATATGTGCATGGGCAGTGGCCGCGAGTGATGGAGGAATTCAAAGAATCAGAAGTTGGAAAAAGTTTGGTTGATAAACAACCTGAGTGGCTTATAAGAATGCATGCCGTAGCCTGGGAGCATTATGGACAACGTTTTTTAGAAATGTTTGACCTGCGACGTCCTGATTTATGGGAAAAATATGTTGATTTTCTTAAAAAATATCACCGACTAGTTAATAAGGGCCCTATTCCTATTGATCCTCCTCTTTATAAAGCTTGTTAAAAAATTACGATTCTTCCAATGAAACTAAATACTCCTGCCTTAACAAATCTTATTCAGCGCTCTTTGCCGCTTCAGGATTGGAACTTTACCGAGAGCGTAAAAACAGATTTAACCATTATTTACAATTCACAATGGTGCCGGGTAAAGTTTGTATGGCAGGGATGGGATATGTATACAGGAAACAGTATTTCAATTTACTACGGAAGGTTGCACGCACCAAACGATAAATGGGTTATGACTCTGCATGATATGGAATGCTATTGTTGGCATGATATTAAAGGAGCGCTTAATTTCCTAGATGGGTTATCTCCTCAACAAGCCGTGGATCAGTTGTATCTGGGAAAATGGCCAAATGTGGCTGAACAATTTAAGGAATCTGAACTTGGAAAGAGCTTAGAACATAATCAGCCTGAATGGCTGATAAGCATGCATGCGGCTATTTGGGAGCATTATAGTCTGCGCCTGTTTAAGCTCTTTGATCTGCGCTATACAGATATCTGGGAACAATATATTCGATTTATCGAAGAATATCATATGATCGCAAAATCACCAAAACTTTCCGGCTATCCTCCGCAAGATCAGATTTGCTAATGATTGAAGCGAAGTCGCTATAACTGCAAGGAATTCGCCATGAAAAAATTCTCCGCCAAATCATCCTCAATTGCCGTCATCCTCGCGCTTGCGTTTTTGCCTCAATTTATTTCCTATGCCTTGAAGGTCATGTTCCAACAATCGGAAACCGGCTGGGTGGTATGGGAAACAAGCACCCCGGTGCAGCGTGTGGCTTGGGATGGTTCTGCACTATGGGCCGGGCATTACAAAGGCGGTCTCACCCAATGGAACCTGGAAACCGGCCAATCAGCGAGCCATACCACGGCAGATGGCCTCGGTGGGGATCATGTCCTATCCATTGCGGTGGATGGGGATGGGCAGAAGTGGTTGGCGCTTCAAGATGGCAGTCTTAACCTCACGAGCGATGGTGCAAGTTTTACAGATCTCACACCCCCGGGCATTGCCGGCGAAAATGCCTGGGACCTCTCCCTCAATGGCGGTGAGGCGTGGCTGGCCACGTTGGGCGGTGGTGTCTCGCGCTATTCCGGCGGCAGCTGGACGACTTATAACAAGGCCAATTCGAATTTGCCTTACGACGATATCTACGCCATTGCTTCAAACGGCGGTTCTCCCTGGGCCGGTACGGTTGGGTATGGCGTAGCCAATTTACAGGGCGATACGTGGGTCAGCTACACCCTGCCAGTGCAGATTCCCGATCCGCTGCAAACCGGGGCGTTCAAGCCCAACCAGGCGGTCACAGATATTGCGATCGACGCGGCCGGCAACAAATGGTTCGCCACGGATGGTTCCGGCGTGGTCGTGCTGGATGCGTCCAATTCCAACTGGACCGTCTACGATACGTCCAACTCTGGGATATCCAGTAATTTCATACAACGTGTTTATGTCGATCCACAGGGCAATTATTGGTTCGGCACATTGGGTGGCGGGGCCGCGCGGCTATCTGCGAATTTAAGTGACTGGCAAACGTACACCATCTCCAATTCTCCCCTGCCCGAAGACGACGTGCTGGATGTGGCTATGGACGATGGAGGCGGCTTGTGGCTGGCGGCTTATGATACCGGCCTGGCATATTACGGTCCTCTTCCTGCTGAATCACCCGAATTCCCATTCGACCTGCCTGGAGCGCCGAATTACCAGCCCGGTCATTCCAAGGGATATTATCTGTGGGTGGACCCGGATACCTTCGAATGGACCCTGGCCTGGTCCGCTGATGGAGAGCCTCACACCTTCACTGGCGAAATCAAAGCCGATGCTCCCTTTACGGTGCTTCAACAAATTGGATTGGAAGCGGGCGATTCCGTCAGCGCCGATGGAGATGCGTTGGTGATCGATGCAACGGAATCGAATAGCGAAGATAAGGTCAGTTTCAAACCAGATCCGTCCGTGACAGAAATAACTGTGCGCCTGATGATCGATGGCGCGTATTATCCATATAGCATTCATGTCGGCAGTTCGGCTGGTATTCCTCCCACCGCCCCATTCCGCCTCACGGCGATCCAGCCTCAGGCTCCACAAGTGAATGTCGGGGAAGACTTCACTACCAGCGAGGGAGAGTATCTCGTTCTCTCTGCGGAGGTCACTGATCCCGACAGCCCGCTTGACCACACTTACAGTTGGGATTTTGGCGATGGAACTCCCCCTGGCACTGCGCTTCTCGTCGATCATATTTACAAAGACGAGGGCACCTTCACTGCCCGGTTAACTGTCACCGATATCCACGGGCTGAGCGCCACGGATTCGGTCACGATCACCGTTCAAAACGTCGCGCCAAGTGTGGATTTTTATTACAATCCATTCGACCCGGATGCCGGCGAGACGATCACATTCACAGGCTCAGTCTATGACCCCGGCGAACTGGATACACATACGATCACCTGGGACTTTGGGGATGGCTCGGGGCCGGTGGCGGGTCAAAGCCTGGAGGCGACGCATACCTACGAACTGGCCGGCACGTATCAAGTGACATTTACTGTGGCTGACGAGGATGGAGGCACATCCGCTGCCAGTGCCACGCTCGTCCTTGGAGAGGCGCCTGCATCCACTCCCACCTCCACGGCCACGCCTACGGACACACCCACATCCATGCCGACCGATACGCCAAGCGTAACAGCAACTTACACTCCCGCGAATACACCCACTGAAACCCCAGCGCCTACCGCAACGGAATCACCGATTGCCACACCCACCGCCACCGAGACGGAAACATCCACACCAGAAATTACATCCACCCCCACTCTTTTGCCTGTCAATCTGTTGGCCAATCTGCGGGCCAGTGTCAAGGATTATGCAGCTGATCGCCAGATCGACGCAAAACTACAAAAGAGCCTGTTGAGCAAAATTGATGCTGCAGAAAAGAACCTGGCGAAGGGAAAACCCGCCAAGGCCATTGATCAATTGCAAGCCTTTATTAACGAGGTGGAAGCCCAGCGTGACAGAAACCATCACGATCATAATGATGGGCACGACGACCATGACGATAACGGCAACGACGACGGGAACCACCACGATAACGATCACAATAACGGTGGTAAAAACGATCAAGGAGGGCACGATCACAAAGATGGAAACATCAGCGATGAAGCCGCAGACGATTTGATCGCGCAGGCGCGGTTCATCATTGACTCCCTATCCGCTGCGCCATTGCCGATAACTACGAATACACCCACAACAAGTCCTGTGCCCTAGATGTTCGGCGATGTTTCCGGCGGGAACGATGATTGTTTACTTGCTGATCATTTCCTTCATCTGTTCCACGTAGGCAAGGGACTGATGCCTGAAATAGGTGTTGTACAACTCTGCGTAATGGCCGTTCTGTTTCAGCAATCCATCGTGGCTGCCTTCCTCGATGATCGTCCCCTTTTGCATGACCACGATGCGGTCCGCGGCCTTGACCGTGGATAGGCGGTGTGCGATCAGGATGCTGGTGCTATTCTTTAGAATTAGATTCAATGCCTGCTGGATCTGCCATTCGGTAAATGGGTCAATGCTGGCGGTGGCTTCATCCAAAATGAAAATGGCGGGGTTTTGGACAAGCACGCGCATCAGCGCGACGAGCTGACGTTGCCCCATCGAAAGTCGGTTGCCGCGCTCGCCGACTTCGGTCTGTAATCCCTTCGGCAGGGTCTCAAGCCATTCACCGTCACCGATACGTCTTGAGAGTTTGAGCATTTCTTCTTCGGGCACTCCCGGCGCGGCGTAACGGATGTTCTCTGCGATCGTTCCTGAAAATAAAAATGGGACTTGTGACACAATGCCAAGTTGCCTGCGATATTGACTCAGGTCAAAGGTGCGGATATCGCGTCCGTCGATCAGCAGACGCCCCTGTTGATATTCATAAAAGCGCGCGATCAACTTTGCGATCGACGATTTCCCCGCGCCGGTGTGACCGACCAGGGCGAGCGTCTCTCCGGGTTGAACGAGCAGGTTGAAGTCCGTCAGGACCGGTTCTTTATCCGAATAACGGAAGTACATGTTCTCAAAACGGATCTCTCCTTTGAGACGCGGTACGTCCTGCTTTTCCTGCTGAATGACATTCGGATCCGCGTCGATCAAGGCAAACACGCGTTCTGCGGCCGACAAACCTCCCTGGATCTGCGCCCAGAATGAGGTGAGATTCAAAATGGGGAAGAAGAACTGGTCGAGGCTCATGATGAAGAGATACCACGCACCGATGCTGACCGCGCCCTGCACCGCGCTAAAGCCGCCCACATAAATAAGCACGCCCACAAAGATGCCGCTCACCGCGTTGAGCGTGGGGAAGACGAGCGAAAGAACGAAGCCGCGCCGCACATTGACATGATACGATTGTTGATTCGATTCGTCGAACGATTTAAAAATACCTTCTTCCTGACGGAAATTCTTGGCGATCGAGATCCCACTGATGGTTTCCTTGATGGCCGCGTTCACGTCGGACATGGCCTGCATGCCGCGTTTAGTCACGCGGCGGGCAAGCTCGCGAAAACCTGATGCAATCCCAAAGACGATGGGCAGGAATCCGATGAGAAGTAGTGCGAGCCGCCATTCGGTGCGAAAGAGTACGATGGCAATTAAAATGGCTTGAATTATTTGAGCGACCACGTCTGTGATAATCACAACGAGCTGCCCAAAATCATTTGTGTCTGATGTGATGCGTGAGACGATGCGGCCCGAGGAGAATTGGTCGTAGAAGGAAAGGTCATGTTCGGCCGCCGCGCGGAAGGCGCGTGCGCGCATATCCAGCACCACATCTCCAACGGCGCGTACGATCAGGGCGCGCCGTAACCAGTTCAATGCCCACAGGCCAACCCCCACGATCACCAATGCCAGGCCTACCAATCCGATCGATGTGAGCGACGGCTGTTCGCGCAGTAGATCCACCATACGGCTGACGACGACGGGTAGAGACGCGCCGATGACTGCCAGTACCATAATGACGATCGATGCAAACCCCAATCTCCTGGTTTGCGTGTTGAAATAACCGATCATGCGACGCACCAGTACACGGTCTGTATACTGGCGGTCATATTTTTCGTCGTTTAATCCGGTAAAGAATCCCATAATTCTCTCTTCTATGTCATTGCGAGGAGCGATAGCGACGAAGCAATCCCCGATTTATTTGGAGATTGCTTCGGACGAAGGAGGATCGTCCTCGCAACGACATGTGTAGTTATTCTCGGAAAATTCTTGAATAGGCTACGGATGTTTTCATCAACTCAGCGTGCGAGCCGATCGCGACGATCCTGCCCTTGCGGAGCACGATGATGACATCTGCCCAGCGGATCTGGGAGAGACGATGTGTGATGATGAAGGTGGTACGTCCACGCGCGGCGTTGGAGATGGCGCGTTGGATCTTATCTTCTGTGGCCGAGTCGATTGCAGAGGTGGAGTCGTCCAGCACGAGAATGCGCGGGTCAGTCAGGAATGCACGCGCCAGCGCAATGCGCTGGCGTTGTCCGCCGGAAAGCATGACACCGCGTTCGCCAACGGTGGTCGCATAAGTTCGATCAAAATCGAGGATGAAGTCATGTGCCTGTGCCGCGATGGAGGCAGCCATGATCTCGTCTTTGGTTGCGCCGGGCTTTCCGAAGGCGATGTTGTCACTTAAGGAACGCGAGAACAAAAAGATATCCTGTTCAATAATGGATATTTGCGAACGCAATGCGGCCAGGTTCCATTCGCGCACGTCGACACCATCGATAAAGACCTGCCCCGATTTTAAATCGTAGGTGCGGTTGATCAATTTGACCAGCGAGGTCTTCCCCGCGCCGGTTTGCCCGACGATGGCAACGGTCTGACCGGGTTTGACTTTGAAGGAAATATCCTGCAAAACAGATTCTCCCTCACCCTGCCCTTCGCGAAGCACACCTTTAGGTGCCCCATCGGGAGAGGGATAGTGGAATGAAACGCCGCGAAATTCAATTTCGCCGCGCATGGCCGAGGTCCGACCGGAGGCGTTTTGGTCGAGTTTCGTTTCGCGATTGATCAGTTCCAGGATGCGGCGCGCGGAGGACAGTCCAAGTGAAATTTGCGAATAAGCCCAGGTGGATGTGAAAGTGGGGAATTCAAGCAAACGCAAAATACCGAAGTACGCGATCACCGCGCCGATGTCGATCAGGCCTGCGCGAAAGAGCAATAAGGCGTGGACCAGTCCGCTCGCGTAAGCCAGGCCGAGCAGCAGGTTCGCGATATAGCGCGCTTCAAGGTCACCTTGTTGCACGAAGGCATTGCGCACATGCCGCGCGTTAGTGACGAACCGTTCCACTTCCGCGCCTTCCTGTGCCGCGCCTTTCATGATCTCCACACCGTCAAGCGATTCTGACAGATGCGTGTTCATCTTTCCGAATGTAGCACGCACTTCATCTGTAATGGGCGCCAGCGTTTTGAGATAACGCGCCAGGGCCAAGAAATAGATGATCGTGAATATGACCGGTGTAATGATCAGCGAGATGTGATAACGCGGCGCGAAGATCAATGGCATCATGATGAACATGAACGAGCCAACCACCAGGTTCACGCCCGGGCTGAACATATAGTTCACTTCACGTACATCGTTGGTGGTGCGCGCCATCGTATCCCCCACCGGTTGAAGGTTGTGGAAGGTCATACTCTTGCCGAGCAGGGATAGATACAACTCATCGCGAATGTCGCGCTCCATCTTTTGCGCCATGAGTTCCGCGCCGAAGTTGCGGCCCAGTTGAAGCACGCCTCGAATGACTTGTGAGATACCAATCGTGAAAGCCAGCGGCCACAACACCGAAGTATCCGGCGGTGTTTTCAACATGGCATTGAACGCGTCGCCGGTCAACACAGGCACGACCACCGCCAGTACTGCGTTGCCGATCGCGCCCGCGAAGATCATCAGGATGATCCACCAGTAAACACGCGCATGCGACCAGATCCAGCGGACTGCAGATGTGCGGTTGTAAATATGCTTGCGTTCCAATGTAAATTCTGCAGGCAGGCTGATCAATGACATCATAAGATTGTACCATTTGGGATAAAGAAAGCAGTTGATAGACGACCTCAACATAAAGAACCTTCCGCTTCATGCGAAAGGTTTCCTCCTTAATCTGTCCTAAAATTGTCAGCTTAAACCTGCTTCACCAAACGATCCATTTCCTCCTGCATTGCGGCTGCGTCGCTGCCATAAATTGAAAAATCAGAAATGAACACACGAACGCCCTTGTGAGTTACCCAGCGTGATTTCATGGCGAAGTTTCCTGCTAGGATTTTGGCATATCCCTTTTCTTTCATGCGGAACTTTGGGTTTGAGGAAGTGTTGTTACTGACAACCTGGTAATTCTGCCAGACAACAAGATTTATCTCTAAAGGAGAGTGTAAAATGATGATGCCTAAGACGATTTCTGGTTGGTGCATGTGGCTGTTCTTCCTGCTGACCGGCCTCGTCGGTGTCCTGCCTGGCGTCTTTGCCAGCATGACCTTTATGCCGATGCTTATTGGCATCCTGGCCCTGGTCTACGCCATTGCCGCGTTGTTCGGCAAATAAATAACTTCGCCAAATAACACAACCTCCCAAACGGGAGGTTGTGTTATTTAATCTCTGAAAACATCTGTGCACACCACATCGAATACTCCCAACCCGTTTCTTCCCCGCCATCTTCTATGCTCCACCATGCAGATAAGACGGCATGGGCGGTTGCCCACTGAATGATCTTTTCGCGCTCCCAGCCGAGTCTCTCTGAAAGGATACTCACCCGCCTCTCTGCCTGGACCCTTCGACTTCGCTCAGGACAAGCCTTGAACTGGTGCGCGTCCGAGATGCCGCTCCACGGGTTGAGCATGAACGGACCCACCTCATAACCCACTGGGCCGATCACGCCTTTGGGATCGATCGCCAGCCAGCCGCGGTCTGACAGCAACACATTGAAGTGATGAAAATCCCCATGTATGAGATTTACGTTTTCATCCGCGAACAACTCTGGCAAAAAAGCGTCCACTTGTTCCAAAAGTTCTTTTGGGAAGGGTCCGGTTCCTCCATTGAAATGTGGACGAATCCTCTTCAACCCATCAAACCAATCTGATAATTTAATAAATTTGGAAACAATGCTCAAGCCGCCGTCCTTCGCGAAGCATCCCTGTGGGACGGCGGCGGGGACGCCGCCTTGAGCGGAGTCTACAGGAATTTCTCGCCAAAGCTTGCTCATCACCTGCGCAGCGATGTGAGTGCGTTCGTCATCATCTTCCAATTCCGAGAGCATCGTCCCAGGCCGAAGTCGTTCCAGCAATAAAAAACCGCGCGACTCATCATATTCTAGTAAACGGCACGCGCCATCGCCATTGAAGAGACGCAACGCGGCCATTTCGCTGATCGATTCATCGCGTGGCACCCCAATTTTCAGTACTACGTCCTGCTGGTTGGTCGAGTAGGCGGCGGGTCTCGACACCTGCACTGCAACAAACGCAGTGCGGCGCAAGTATACGGACTTCGTCCTACTCGACCAACGCCGCCGTATCGAGACCTGTTTTGCAAACGCCACAAAGTTGAAGGATAGGTTTGGGATCGGTTCAATATTCGATAATCCCCACCTGATTGATGCCTCTGCGATCAGATTGGGAAGATCTTCGATCAATTGTTTTCCATCTTCTCCAGACGTGCTTTGGATGGTTTGGATGAAATCGGGAGGCAAATTCAATCTTGTTTCACCGTGCGCAAAGAGACGATGGGTTGTCCCTGTTTGCGGAATTGGGCCACGTCTGGGTGGGAAGCTGCATACTTGGCCATGCCATCGTTATCCCATGAGACGCGTCCCTGCGTGTACGTGGCGCGATAGACCCCACCTGAAACACTTTCACCGTGCAAAAGCACCTCGGTCTTGATCTCATTTTCCAGCGCGGCAATATTTTCGTCGGCTGCTTCAAGTATGGGCGTGTATTCGGAATCGAGCGCATCCAGCTCGGCCTGGATCTGCTTAAGGATCTCCGCGCGTTTGGCTTCGTAATCCAGGCGGGCCACGTCCGCCGCGCCGCGTAAATTGGTCAGGCGTTCCAGTTTTTCAGCAATGTGCTCACGTGTCGGGCGCTCATTCATTTTCTCCAGTTGAGAAACGGCAATATATTTCAGGCTCTTGCGGAGTTCGGCCTGCCATGTTTTGCTCTGGCATCTTTGAATGATCTCTTCGAATAACTGACGCAGATATTCCGGGCTGTGATTTTCCTTGGCGGCGATCGCAGGAAGTTGCTCGGGTGGTTGGCCGTCCAATCCATAACGACGGCTCAGGATCTGATAATAGGTATCCTTACCTGAATCGCTCGTCAGGCGCTTGTGGATGACCTCCAAAAACTGGGGGACAATGGACTCGAGATGCTGCTCTTGCAAGTGTTCGATCTGGGAACCCTCAAATCCGATTTCGCGCAGCAAGGTGCTCAACTGCAGCTTGTCCCCATAGATAATGGATAGCAATTCGTTCAAACCTGTAAGTTGAATTTTGAGATCCATGTCCAATTCTCCTTCACTTTCTTTCCGATCAAACAGGGAATAGCTTGTCAAACGCCTCGGGACAATACTTCTGCACCATTTCGCTTGAGATCCCGTTCTCTTTGCAGATCTCAGCATACAAATCCACGCTTGGGCGTCTGATGCGTTTTTGTGTATCTATATCCAATCCCCACAGGCCGAAAGGCTGGGTCCAGCCGCGCTCCCATTCGAAGTTATCCACCAATGACCAGTGGAAATATCCCTTGACCGGCCAATTGAAATTGACTGCGCGCCATACCTGATGAAGATGTTGCGCAAGATAACGCGGGCGCATGTGATCGTCTGCGTCCTCCACGCCGTTCTCTGTGATGATGATGGGTGTGTTCGGGTACGTGCGGACGATCCATTTTATAGAGTCGAAGATCCCTTCGGGAATGTTGGCGAGATAATTGTTATCGCTCATATCAGCATCTTTTGGATAGCCGCTATTTGAAAATAATTCGCCGGGTTTTGAAATATCAAACCAGACAGTGTCCACAGAGTAATAATTGAGTCCAACGTAATCCTGCGTACCTTTTGCTTCGGGAATGCTTTGATTTCCGACTGGTGATCTCATCACGCCAGTGGATATCGCGGAGGGGAAGCCCATGTTGATCCTGCTATATCGAATGTTTCTCATCCACCGATCCAATGGCGACCATCTTATACGCGACACCATTGGGCGATAATGCAAGGCATAACCGACGCGCGCTTCGGGTTGCAGTTCATGAATGGCGCGATAGGCCGCGGCGTGACCGCGCAGCATATTCGCGATCACACGCATGGATAATCTTATGTTTTTCCTGCCCGGTGGGAACGCGCCTGTTACATATCCACTCAACGCATATACATTCGGTTCGTTGATCGTGCACCACAACGTCACATATTCCTTCAACGCATCCACTACTTTGCGCGTGAATTTCTCGAACAATGGCACAACCTCTTCCGTCTCCCATGCTTGCCCTGCGACCGAAGGGAGTGTCGAATGGGCGCCGCGTTCGGTAAGCCATAGCGGATCGGTGAAGTGATGAAGCGTGACCATCGGCGTGATGCCGCGCTCGCGTAGCCCGCGCAACATAGTTCGATATTTTTCGAGCGCGTCCTCATTCCATGTATCGGGCGTGGGTTGAATGCGGCTCCACTCCACAGATAAACGATGCGCGTTCTGACCTGATTCGGCGGCGCGGTCGAAGTCTTCTCGCCAGCGTCCACCCCACCAATCACAGGCGAGACCGGATTTGTGAACTGTATGACCTTCTTCTTCCCACTTGTGCCAATTGTTATTCGTGTTGTTGCCTTCCACCTGGTGGGACGCGGTTGCCGTTCCCCACAAAAATCCCTTCGGAAAATGATAAGTTGCCTGAGGCATGATTTCTCCTGTCGATTATGTCGCTGCGAGCCGCTCCTTGGCGAAGCAGTCTCCTCGCTAAGTGGGAGATTGCTTTGGGCGGAAGAGCGCCGCCCTCGCAACGACATGCTATTTTGTGTGTGCCAGATACGCGAGATACAACGCGACCGACCCGGCGACGGCCGCGTTCAATGATTCGATCTGTCCGCGCATCGGAAGTTTCATCAGGATATCGCATTTCTTGCGTGTGAGCTCGTGCAGCCCTTCGCCCTCCGAGCCGACGACCAATCCCACCGCGCCGCGCAGATGACGTGAGCCAGCTTCGATCTCCGCCCCGGCCTCGTCAAGGCCCACGATCCATACATCATTATCTTTGAGTGCGTCGATTGCCTGTGAGAGATTGGACTGTGCAATGAGTAAGTGCTCGCTTGCACCAGAGGATGCGTTGACCACCGCAGGAGTCACATCCACGGTCCTTGCCAATGGAATGATCACGCCATGCACGCCGATGGCTTCGGCTGTTCTCAAAAGCGTGCCAAAGTTCTGCGGGTCTTGCAAAGAATCAAGGATGAGCACAAAAGGCAACTCTCCCTTTGCCTGCTCAAGGATCTCAACCACATCTGAATACGGATATTTGCTGACTTCAGCCACCACACCCTGATGATCCTCATGGACTTTATCCAGTTTCCCGCGCGGTACGCGGCTTACTTTTATCTTTTGTTCGTTTGCCAATTTGAGGATCTCCACGATGCGGCCTTTATCCTGTGCGGTATCGGCGATCTCGATCGCGAAGATCTCCCTGCGCCCGGCGCGCAAGGTTTCATAGACGGCGTTGCGGGAGTAGAGGAGTTCTTTCATACCCCGATTATAAGTGACAGTCACCTTTGCGGAGTACTCCCGAAGGAAAATAGGGGAGCAACGTGACTGTCACTTGCTAGATTTTATATCGCAGTTCTTTACGGCTCATGCGCGTCTTCCATCAACGGACTATAATATAAATGGCGAGCCTTACCGAATCTGGAGGCTAAAATGAATGTTTCAAAATTTGTATTGATCTTCTCGCTGGCACTGTTGACAGGTTGTCAGCCATCCAGGGCGGATGTAGTCATCACACCTTCGGGAGCGTATACGCCGGGCCCCACGCCTGATGTCTCAGGCATCGCGCAGAACTATCCCCGCGTGGATGGCTCGACCTCAACCCATCCGTTGCAGATACTCACAGCCTGCAAATTACTGAACGTCGCATGCACCTGGACGCTTCCCTCATTTTCGGAGTTCGTCGTAGAGCGCGGGATCGGTCCCGATCTCGCCACTTCTCTGACTGAGACTGGAGGCATTGTACTCAGCATCTTCCACCGCGGAACGCACCAAGCCTATGTGAATTTGATCCAGAAAGAAACTGACCTGATCCTCGTCGCGCGCCTGCCATCCGATGACGAAGTAAAGGAAGCCGCCAAAGCAGATGTGATCCTCGAGGTGCGCCCCATGGCTCTGGATGCTTTTGTTTTCCTTGTGCACAAAGACAATCCTGTAACTTCCCTCACGCTGGAACAGATAAGAAGCATCTACGCAGGGGAAATCGCAGACTGGTCGGAACTGGGCGGCGCAGGCGAAATCAATGCCTATCAACGCGACAGGAATTCAGGGAGCCAGGAATTAATGGAAGAACTGGTCATGAAAGGCAGGTCAATGTCCGATGCGCCAAACATGATCTTTCCAAGCATGATGGGACCCATCAGCGCGATTCACGATGACACACTGGGAATCGGGTACTCCGTTTATTACTATGCCACGTTCATGCTTCCCGACGAGAATATCAAACTGCTTGGAGTCGAAGGAGTTCATCCGAATTCAGAGACAATCGCCAGCGGCGTCTATCCGCTTGCGACAGAAGTGTATGTTGTCGTGCGCGCTGACATGCCGCCTGATAGTTTTGCGATCGCGCTTCGCGATTGGTTCCTCACAGATGCAGGGCAGGAGACAGTTAAAGAAAGCGGGTATGTCCCCATTCGGTAGAAATCTTTATCCAGCTTGGCGCGCTGCACACGGTGCACTTTTATTTTTCGTTCATTGGCTAATTTTATGATCTCGGCCAATTTTCCTTTTTCCTGCGCGGAATCGGCAATCTCGATCTCGAAAATCTCCCTGCGCCTGGCGCGCAAAGTCTCATAGACAGCGTTGCGTGAGTAGATGAATTCTTTCATGCTGTTGATTTTACTTGAGAAATAAAAACTTCCGGGAGTTTAGGCCTCGGAAGTTTTCGATTATCAGACTATTCGACTAACCAACTATCAGACTAATCTATCCCCATCGCCAGGTCGTTCCATCCTTGCTGTCTTCCATCGTCACGCCAAGTTCTTTCAATTTGTCTCGGATCTGGTCGGATAAAGCCCACAACTTCTGCTTTCTCACATCGTTTCGTACTTCGATCAGCAGGTCAACGAACTTCTCCGCGCCGCCGGAACCTTGTTTGTCCTCGAGTTTCAAGCCAAGCACATTTGCGAATTCATGGAAGAGGTCTTGTGCGGGCTTGAGCTGCACATCTGTCGCGCCGTTGTCGCGCGCGATATTGATGGCTTTGACGATCTCGAACAACGCGGCGATCGCGCCCGCGGTGTTGAAGTCGTTGTCCATGGCGTCGGTGAAGTTGGTCTTGGCAGATGCGGCCGTGGCCGCGAGGTGGGCAACGGACTCAGCATTGATTCCCTTTGAGGAGGGCGCGGCAGGCCGAAGTCCGGATTTCAGCCGTTCGACATTCTTTTCGGCGGCGTCCAGGGTCTCGTCGTTGAACAATAGCGGCGCGCGATAGGTCCCGTTCAAAACGAGCATGCGCAGCACATCCGCGGATCGCTTCGATAAAAATTCCTTGATGCTGACGATATTGCCCAGCGACTTGGACATTTTCTCGCCGCCGAGTTGCAACATGCCGTTGTGGACCCAATAGCGTGAGAATTCCTTGCCCGTGTAACTTTCGGTTTGTGCGATCTCGTTCTCATGATGCGGGAAGATCAGGTCGTTGCCGCCGCCGTGAATGTCAATTTGTTCGCCGAGCTCGGCGAGGTTCATGGCCGAGCATTCGATGTGCCAGCCGGGGCGTCCTTTGCCCCACGGACTATCCCAGGATATTTCACCGGGCTTTGCAGCTTTCCAAAGGGCGAAGTCCATCGGATGATCTTTGGCTTCCTCCACTTCGATGCGCGCGCCTGCCTGCATGTCGTCCAGTTTGCGGCCCGAGAGTTTTCCGTAATCGTCGTCACTGATGACGCGGAAGTATACATCTCCATTTGGCGCGGCGTATGCAGCTTCTTTTTGAATCAAACCCTCGATGAACTTGATGATCAGCGGCATGGTCTTGCTGACTTGCGGATTCGATGTGGCCGGTAATACATTCAGATTATTCAGGTCGTTTGCATAATCTTCGATGTATCGTTGCGAGAGTTTAAGCGGGTCTTCGTTGAGCTGTTTCGCGCGATTGATGATCTTATCGTCCACGTCCGTATAGTTCATAACATGTTTGACTTTGTAACCGCGATATTCAAGATAGCGGCGGATGATGTCGAATACCAGCGCGGACATGGCGTGACCGACATGCGCGTCGTTATAGACCGTGACGCCGCAGACGTACATCTTGACGAGGTTCGGTTCGAGAGTTTGAAAATCTTCTGTCTTACGGGTGAGGGTGTTATAAATTCGCAGCATGAGGCCATTTTTACCACAGATACTGTTGTGGATACAATGCGAACACAGAATGGATCCAGCAGATACGCTCTGCGCATCTTTTATTTTACACCCATGCTCCCGTGAACCGCGCCGTCGCCTTGTTGATGAACCTGAATAATTTCAGTTGATAATTCTGGTATAAATGACATATATGGGAAATCTAAACTATCGTCGAATCTTTGCCTTTACGGGTTTATTTTCGTTGTCCCTGGTCTATGTATTTTTATGGGCGATGATGATCGCAGATCCGAAAACAAGAAATGGTTCAGATTTTATCGGTTTTTATGCATACGGGAGAATTTCCCAGACCAGGGGGTTTCAATATATACACGACATGGAGGAACAAAAAAAGATCGAGCAAGAGGTTGTCGGTCATGAAGTTGTTCCCATTTTTTATACACACCTGCCTTTTATCGCCCCGCTTGCAACAGCCCTGGTGGATGAGGATTATGTAAACTCCTTCAAAAGGTGGGCGATCGTTTTGCTGCTGCTTAATGTGCTTAATGTCCATCTTCTGGTTAAGATGTTGGAAATGAGCAGGTTTACAAAAGAGAACCTTGTTATTTTGTACATGGGGGCTTTTTTGTTTTTTCCAACATTTAGCGGTTTCATGAACGGGCAGGATACCGCAATATTACTGTTGGGGGCGATACTCTGGGCCTCGGGAACATTATCCAAAAAATATTTACTGGCAGGCCTGGGATTAAGCCTGACTACGGTCCGCCCACAGATCGCCTTGATCCTGGCGATTCCTTTCCTGTTCCGTCATCGGAACGTTTTTTGGGGCTTTGCCATTGGAAGTTTGATACTGGCTGGAATCAGTCTGGCGCTGATAAAAATCGACGGAGCCTATAAATTTATTGAAAGTATCAGGTATATTGAGAATACCATCTGGCACGAACCGCACTCTTTCGATATGCCAACAATTTCCGGTATTGTCAGACGGAATTTTAGGATCACCGATCCAGAGCCGGTAAAAACCATGATCTGGATATGCTATGTTCTGGGAGTCGCAGGTTTTTGCATGTGGTGGTACAAAAGCAGGGAGATCAGCGAAAAGCACATTGGCTTGATATCGATAGCAGCCATATTCCTTTTGCCCTACGCCCACTATCATGACTTAACTCTTTTATTGATCCCAATATTTTGTCTTATCCGCATTTTGGAAAAAGATAATATTGTTCAGCAATATTATCCGTCAATTATTTCGCTGGTCGTTTCCCTGCTGGCCGGTTTGAGCTTCGCTGGTTCAGGCACACTGAAATTTTCGATCGTTTACCTGATCATGTTCGTTGTGGGATACTCATTAATTGTGCCCGAAAAAATTATCCGGTATATTCCGCGTTCATCCATATAATGGGCCATCGGCGGGTCACTTCTTCTTTCTGGCGGTCTCTTCATCCACGCGGCCGAAGATCATGCGGCCGGCGGCGGTTTGCAACACCTTGGTGATATTCACTTCCATGTATTCGCCGATGAAATCCTTGCCGTTTTCAACAACCACCATCGTGCCATCATCCATGTAGCCCACGCCCTGTCCGTGTTCCTTGCCTTCCTGAATGACGTTGATGCGCAGGCCTTCACCGGGCAATACCACGGATTTGACGGCGTTGGCCAGTTCGTTGATGTTGAGTACGGTCACGCCTTGCAGTTCAGCGATGCGGTTAAGGTTGTAATCGTTGGTCAGCACGGGACTCTTGAGTTGTTTGCCGAGCACGATGAGCTTGTCGTCTACTTCGCGCACGCCATCCACGTTGATGTCCGAAATGCGGACGAGGATGTTGGGGAGTTTTTGTATTTCGGCCAGCACTTCCATACCGCGGCGGCCGCGTTGACGGCGCATGCCGTCTGGCGAGTCTGCGATATATTGCAATTCGTTCAACACAAAACGCGGGATCAGAAGCGTGCCGGGCAGGAAGCCGGTTTTGGCGATGTCGGCTACCCGGCCGTCAATAATGACGCTGGTATCGAGCAGGATGGTGCGATTGA
Organism: uncultured Anaerolineaceae bacterium; assembly: GCA_964610295.1. GTDB lineage: Bacteria > Chloroflexota > Anaerolineae > Anaerolineales > Villigracilaceae > Villigracilis. The sequence continues at coordinate 50,220 of CAZSVR010000012.1, read as the reverse complement.
GGTTTGTCCACGAGGAAGAACTGCCACCCTCGCCACGTCCACTCAATGCACCGAGCAATCCCATGATGTCGCCCTGACGCATTACAAAGAGTGAAACGCCAAAATAGGAGAACAGCAGGACACCGATGAAAGGCAGCACCTGGCTGAACGGCTCGGGCAGCAGGGAAAGTGGAAACGCCAGCAAGGCCGCAATGAGTAGTCCCATTACGAGGCCAGTCATGCCTGCGAACAGGCTCTCCGCAGACAGCCGTCCCAATATGGAACGCAAAGCGCGTGCCGGACGCGTGGTGATATATGGGGTCAGGATCAGGCCGGCTAAGGCGCCGACCAGTGAAAAGGTTAAAGTGGTGCGAAGTGCCTGCTCCGGGTTTAACTTGCCGAGGTCAAATCCCCAATATCCACCTGCAATTGCGAGAACGATCATGCCGACAATACGAAGAATAAATTCAAAACTCATTAATAACTCCTTTATAATAAAAAGAACAAAATAAGACCAAGACTTATAATAGCACGGCTAAGATTAACCGTCAATTGCCCTATGGGTCATCTAATATTGTTATAATGCACTTCCCATGGCTAAAGATCATTTTGGACGAAACATCCCCTTGCCGGGTACTCCTTGAACAGGATTATTTTACAGAGCAATCTACAGTGACCCTCACTGACACCCTTAACCGCCCTTTGCGCGACCTGCGAATATCCGTCACCGATCGGTGTAACTTTCGCTGTGTTTATTGCATGCCAAAAGAGATCTTTGGATCGGATCATGAATTTCTGCACCGCGATCAAATTTTGACATTCGAAGAGATTACGCGGCTGGCTCGAATTTTTGTCGCGCAGGGCGTTCGCAAGATTCGGCTGACCGGCGGTGAGCCCCTGGTCCGTCGCGATCTGCACCTCTTGGTCGCCATGTTGGCCGCCATTCCTGATATCGATCTTACTCTCACTACCAACGGGTCCCTGCTCGTTAAACAAGCCCGCGCCCTCCAGGACGCCGGATTGAAACGTGTCACAGTGAGCCTGGACTCGCTAGACGACGAAATATTCAAAGCGATGAACGATGTGGATTTTCCGGTGGAAGCCGTATTGGAGGGAATGGATGCCGCTGCCGGAGTTGGCCTGGGTCCGATCAAGGTGAACATGGTGGTCAAGCGCGGTCTCAACGAGTCCAGTATCCTGCCGATGGCTCGTTTCTTCCGGGAAAAGGGCTTTATTCTGCGCTTCATCGAATACATGGATGTCGGTCACTCCAACGGCTGGCGAATGGACGATGTTGTTCCGGCCGCGGAAATCATCAAACTGATCGATGCTGAAATGCCATTGGAGCCGGCAGACCCGAATTATCGGGGCGAAGTGGCCGGGCGCTGGCGATATAAAGATGGCAGCGGCGAGATCGGCGTGGTCGCCTCCGTGACTCAGGCGTTTTGCCGCGACTGCAATCGCGCCAGGATTTCCGCCGAAGGCAAGCTCTACACCTGTCTGTTCGCCATCAAAGGGCACGACTTTCGCGATCTGCTTCGCAGCGGCGCAACGGACGATGAAATTTCAAATGAGATCGCGCGCGTGTGGGGCAAACGCGGCGATCGTTACTCGGAGATTCGATCTGAAAATACGATCTCTTTACCCAAGGTGGAGATGTCGCATATTGGCGGATAAGTTCTGTTGGTTTTGCAGTGGAACTGCAAAGCGACAATATATACGCGATCGTTATGAAAAACATCAAAGCCATTCTCTTCGATCTTGACGGCACGCTCCGTTATAACATTCCCACCGGCGATCAGGTTTTTGCAGAATATGCACTTGGCCTTGGCTTGCATATTTCAAAGGAGGATGAAAAACGGGGCCAGCGCTGGGAGCATTATTATTTTGCCAGCTCTCCTGAACTTCGCGCGGATATGGAAGAATACAAAGACCGGGATGCGTTCTGGATCAATTATAGTTACAGGCGACTGGTCGCGCTGGGTTGTGACCCTGAGCAGGCGCAAACACTGGCTCCAAAAACTTCCGCCTACATGGCTGAGAATTACAAGCCGCAATCGCACATCCCTGATGAAGTATTTGCCATACTTACAGCCCTTAAAGAAAGCGGATATGTTCTGGGTGTGGTCTCCAATCGCGACGACCCGTTTCACGAAGAATTAAAGGATTTGAAACTCGATGCTTATTTCAAATTCGCGCTGGCGGGCGGCGAAGTGAAATCCTTCAAGCCCGATACACTCATCTTTGAACGCGCCCTGGAATTATCAGAGACCGCTGCGCATCAATCGATCTACGTGGGTGATAATTATTTCGCAGACATTGTCGGTTCGCGTCGCGCCGGGCTTACCCCTGTGCTGATCGACCCGCGCGGCCTCTTCCCCGAAGCAGACTGCGCAGTCATCAAGTCTTTTGCAGAATTCCCCGACCTGTTGAAATAACTGAATTGCTCTTCTTTATCCTGTTTATACTTCCAGGTTCCACTGGGTATATTTTGTATTCTTCGCTCGCACCACGTCATCGAACAAGGTGCGTAATTTTGTTGTGATCGGCCCCATTGCACCGGCACCTATCGGGCGGTGATCCACCTTCGTCACCGCCACCACTTGCGCGGCCGTTCCGGTCATGAACATTTCTTCAGCAATAAAAACTTCCGTGCGGTCAATTGAGCGTTCCATAACCTGAAGGCCTACTTCATTGCGAGCCAGTTCAATCACCGAGCGGCGCGTAATGCCTTCCAGAATATTATCTGTGACAGGCGGTGTCACCAAAACTCCATCGCGCAGCATGAAGATGTTCATGGCCGAGCCTTCAGAGACATGACCGTTATTGTCAAGCACAAGCGCCTCATCAAAGCCTGCGCGATTTGCATCGGTCTTGATCAGCGCGGAATTTGCATATGCACCTGCCACCTTGCCGCGTGCCGGGATGGCGTTATCGTCGATGCGCCGCCACGAGGAAAAAGTGACATGCGCGTTCGTGTCGTTGTCGACATACTTCTCGAACTTCATAACGAACATGCAGAATTCATCTTTTAAATCATGCAGTTTTACACCGATCCCCAGATCCGCTTTATAGATCGTGGGGCGCAGGTAAACATCCTGCTTCCAGTCATCCATTCGCAAGACGTCCAGCGCGAGCTGGATCAGACTTTCTTCATCATATTTCACATCCATAGACAACATGCGCCCCGAATTTAAGAGGCGGTGAAAATGGTCATAAGGTCGAAATAAGAAAAGACGTTTTTTCTCTTCATTCCAATATCCCCGCATACCACCGAAAACGGCGGTTCCATATAAAAAGCCATGAGTAGCTATATTGATTTTAGCGTCCGCAAGCGGGACGATCTTTCCCTCAAAGTACGCGTGCTTCGAGAGATCCACAGGCACCTCCAAGTTGAAATGGATGGGACAAACTCTCTTACGCAGGAATTATAACCGATTCACTTCGCTTCACTCTCCTTGCGTTCAACCAGCCAGCGCCTTCGAGCTCAAGCCCTCCACGGTTTCACAGCACCTCGCAAAACTGGCACAAGTGGGACTGGTCCACGCGCGTGCGGATGGTTATTACAATGTTTATGAATTGAACGAAAAAGCATTGCAGAATAGAGCGCGTAGTTTGTTTTCGCAGGAGAGCCCGGCCGCCTCTGTCGCAGATGTGGATGCGGACGCATATGACCGCAAAGTGATCGCGGATTACTCACGAAAAGATGGAAGTTTGATAACCATTCCGGCACAGCGTAAAAAACTGGAATTGATCCTGCGTTACGTCGTCAGGGATTTTGAACCGAATAAACGCTATAGCGAGAAAAAGGTGAATGAAATACTGGGCCGCTATTATGAAGACACAGCCAGTTTGAGGCGCGAACTCGTTGGCTATGGATTAATGAAACGCGAAGGCGGGGGACGAAGTTACTGGCGCGCATGAAACGTTCCAACGTTTAAACGTTGGAACGTTTTACTTGCAAAGTAAAATTCTCATCTCCGCCGAGAGGCAGATTAAGCAGCGCAGAGTCCAAAGCCATTACTTTGCTGTTCGCGAAGAACCCGAAGTCAAAACTCGTGGCGTCGCCTGCCTTTTTCCCGGGAACAGGCATCAGCCGCGCGGTGAGCGGTTTGTCCAATCGAAGAGATAAGGCACACAGGTCCAGCAGGAGCGGCGCGAGCTGTGCCGCACTTGTATCCCCTGGCAACGGGATCGTATCCAGACCCGTTCCACATACAGCAGAATACAGCAAGGCATCTTTTATGGTCAACGTGCCTTCCGCCGCGCGCTTTGCAAGGATGGAATCTTCAAGCACCGGTTGCATGAATCCACTGAAGCCCGTGTGAGGGAAATCAGCGCGGTCAACGGCCTCGGTGAGGATGGCGGCCGCGGCAAGCGAGCCATGCAAGCCGATCTTTGGCACGCCCATTTTTTCTACCGCGTTGCCCAGCGAATGTGCATCATCGGGGAAAGGCGCAAGCGAAAAATCAATGCCGCCAAAGTGAGTACTCGATAATTCGTTCTTCGATATTCGGGCAATGGCCTGACCATGCTTCTCAATTTCAGCGACCAAGGCGCGTCGCCCACTCTCTATTGTGTGTCGTTCACTGAAAGCATTTACCGCAAGATCGGCAGATTCAATTGCGACCGCGAAGGCGGGTTCATCTCCTGCATGGTATGCGGCGGGGAAGAACGGCGCGCCGGCTTTTACATTTGCCAGGGCAGCGAAACGCAGATTGGCGAATCCATCCGGCGTAATGGCGGATGCTTTTTGAATGACTTGCGCGCATGCTTTTACTGCTGTAAGCGATATCCCTTTCTCTTTGGAAGCCATTTCGCCACCCAAGAAAATATTTTCGGATGCAAGCATGGCTTCTGGAATGGCCGCGTAGCCATCAGGATGTTCGATCAACGCGGGACCGAGTGATGCGTACGCCACCCCGATCTGCGGCAACAACCCGGACATTTTCTCCGCAAGCCGCGGCGTTTCAGCTGCTCTGCCATTCAATAATTCAGGAAATGGGATCGTCGCCAGGCGCGTGGTCTGGACTTCGTAGCCCGCAGCTTCAAATGCGGATTTGGCCCGCGCGAGAAATTCTCCCGCCGCGCCCAGTTTGGACTCGTCTAGAGGCCAGCCTGGATTCAGAAAATATGTGATCGCGCGGATCTTCATGATCGATAAATTATTACCACAATGGGTAACCGATGATGGAATTGAACCATGCCAGAAGTGGTTGGTAAAACTGCAAGCCGATCAAGGCCACGAGGATGCCGAGGATCGCGCCCACCAGGATATCTGAGACGTAGTGCACGCCCATTGCGACGCGCGCAAGACCTACCAGCGGCGCCCAGATCCATAGAAGCAGGATCAGCCACGTCGTGGGTGCAAGAGCAGAGGCGACGATGGCGATCAGGCATGCGCGGGCGGCATGTCCGGAGGGAAAGGAATGTGGATCCGTGCTGCGATAGATCACGCCCCATTCGCCTTGCGGCCTTTGCCTGCGGACCATGAATTTGATGGCGAGCACGACGCCGGCCAGCCCTGCGATGCCCACGAATTCAACCGCTTCCCATTGTTTCCATGCAGAATTACTGGAGAACCAGGAGAGTATCAGTGCGCCAGCCCAAAACCATGAGTCGCCTGAAAGCGCGAAAAGGACAGCGATATTCCGCAAAAAACCCGGCTTTTCGGCCACACGCAATTGGTCGGAGAGTCGGGCATCGAATTCAAGGAATGAACGAAAATTCATTTGCGCCTGGGCTTGGCCTTCGCTTTGGCTTTATGGGTGGCCGCCTTTTTTACAGCCTTTGCTTTAACAGTTTTCTTCCGGGGTACAGATCGTTTGAGCGCAGTGACCTTGCGCTGCTGGCGTGCCAGGTCTGCACGGAGAAGTTCCAATTGATGAGGCTTGTCGACATCCATGCACGGCTCAGCCTGGGACCATATGATGGCGCGGGCTTTTATGCCGATCCTCTCTGAAGCGCGTTGCGCCAATCCCTGCAATGTGAATTGGCGCGTTAAAAATTGGAAGTAGGTGTCCAAACCGATCACGGCGGCCTGCCTAAAGGTATTTTTGCGGTTGCCGATCAATTCCTCCCACGTCTCAAGATGTTCCCTGGTCATGCTGACGTGGATCAGATTCATGTCTGCGCCGCACACTTCCATATCTTTGAGTTTGGTGTAAGTACGCTTTGAGTTGGGGAAGCGCTTCTCCATCACTTCGCGCGGACAGACGCCATAATACAGATCGTCTTTGGTTTTCATGGCGGTGTTTACCAGCCAATCCACCATTTCGCTTTTGAGCGTGGGGATATCTGCAGAGACGAGCAGGACATACTGGCTTTTCTTGTTCAACTCAATGGATTTGTCCACGCCCGCGACTATGTTTGAGAGCATGCGCCCCTGATTGGAAATATAGTACAAAGGCTTCTTGCAGGTGAGCTCATTCCTTGGGGCAAGGCCAATGATAATGACTTTATCCACCTTCTTCGCATTGCCGAGCGCGTCCAGGATCCATTGGATCATGGGCTTGCCGGCGACATCGATCAGTGCTTTGGAATTGCCGTTGGAATATGCGTATAACGGGTCTTCGGGTTGTGGGATTCCGCCTGCGGTTACGATTGCGTCCATGGGTTAATTCAACTCCTGCAGTTGTGGCTCGAAGCCAAGTTGATCCAGCATTTCGTTCAGTTCATCCCAATTCAATGGGCGGCCCTTGCCCGAGATGGCCACCAGCGCAGCTTCCATCATGTTCGTGCCGAACGAGCGGCCCTCCATGACGGGTGTGGTGGTGACGAGATATTTAATCCCGCATTTCTTAAAGAACTCAACATCTTCGGGTGTTGTGGTATTGGTCACGACTATTTTGCCTTGCATATCGAGTGGCATGTTTCGTTTGATATAAAGGCAATCGCCTGCGATCACGGTCGCCCAGTGATACCATTTTTCCCATTTGGGTTTGTGCTCATTCTGCTTTTCGCCTGTGGGGTACAACCATTCAAAAGGGAAGCGGGTGACGATCGGGATCATCAGCGAGGCCAGTGTCTTTACGCCGCCAATCGAACGGATCGGAATGGGGATATCGAGTGCGAACATCAGATCACAGAAGACGGTTTCATAGCCCGCTTCCACAAACGATTTGGAGAGTCCCCAACGATCCACCCCAAGGGTCATCATCATTTTGCGGCCGCCTGCGTTGATATAGTCGCCGATTTTCCTGTCTAAAAATGCAGGCGCCCGGTTTTCAAGCGTATTTTTTAACCCGCCACCATCCACCACAGGAGTCTTTTTGATATAGCGCACCATCTTTTGCACCGAGTGAAAAGGGAAGAACTTTCCTTCAACAATTGCGCCCAGGTCTGCGCCACCCACACCGAAGGCGTCCACCATGCCGTCGAGTTCCTTGTATTTTAATGCTGCGGCTTCCATATCGCCATCTGTGCCGATGCGTTCAATGCTGACTTTTTCGCCAAGCAATGTCACTTCCACAGTTTTGTTTCGTTTGGATGAACCAAGGCTTACACTGACCGCTCGTTTCATAAAAAAATCCTCCTCAAATGAATTTATGCCAGTTATAACACGAATCAGGCTTCGGGTTCCCTTTGAAGTGTGAAGAAGAATGTCGACCCTTTGCCCGCTGCGCTCTTGACCCAGATCCTGCCGCGATGTACCTCAACAATTCTCTTCACAAGAGTCAACCCGATACCGGTGCCTTCTGTATCCGTGTCCAATTTGTTGAATAGACCAAAAATCCGATCCCGATATTCCAGGATACCGAAATACCAAATTGAAGATATGCTCAGCAGGCCGATGAAGATTGCAAAACGCCATCCCAGCAGGAGACTGGCGAGCATGGTAACGAGCAGATACGCGATCACCGTTACATCGCGCAATCCATCCGCTACCGATGCCTGATAGACCATCGCAGCCCAGGCGCTTGTGACCAGGAAAATGCTGGCGGTTCGCACATATCCAAGCCGAATGATGAATTGAACCGCACCCAGGATACCGATCAGCCCGGCGATCACTTTCAATGAAAAGCCTATATTTTCACGCCAAAAAACAACGCGAATCATAAACATCGCCAGCAGATTACAAATGGCAATCCACGTGAAAGTATTCAGGAATTGAGCAGCGCGTGTCTTTTCCTCGTCCTCGAAAATGGGTGAAGCCACGAAACGACGCAGGCGAATGAACATCGTATTTTGATTATATATCAGTCCTTTTGCATTCGGTACGATTGATACGCGCCCAGGATAAAGCCAGATTGTTTGTGCGACGAACGGTGTACAATAGCATAAATACAAACCATCTGGAGATGAAATGACTTCTAAAGATTTTCGCGTGGAAAAAGATTCTTTAGGTGAGATGCACGTGCCAGCCCGGGCCTTGTACGGTGCGCAGACCCAGCGTGCAGTCGAAAACTTTCCGATCAGTGGATTGCGTCCATGGCGCGCTTTTATCTGGTCCATTGCGGCGGTGAAACGCGCCGCCGCGCTCGTGAATTTTGAATTGGGTCTATTCAACGGCCGCGATCGCGCAGCAGACGGTAAACATTTCACTGCGAAGCAACTGGCTGATTCCATCGCGCAAGCCGCGCACGAAGTGATGGATGGCAAATGGGACGACCAGTTCGTTGTGGATCCTTTTCAGGCAGGCGCGGGGACGAGTCACAACATGAATGCCAATGAAGTGATCGCCAACCGGGCCACGCAGATCCTGGGCGGCGAACTCGGCAGGTATTACGTCAACCCGAACGACCACGTCAACATGGCCCAATCCACCAACGATACGATCCCGACCGCGATCCGTCTCGGGGCGTTGTGGCGGCTGGAGGAATTGCTGGCCGCGCTGAAGGGTTTGCAAATGGCGTTGGAGGTCAAGGCGCGCGAGTTCGATAAGATCGTTAAATCGGGTCGCACACACCTGCAGGACGCGGTGCCGGTGCGATTAGGCCAGGAATTTTCCGCGTATGCAAAGGCAGTCGAACGCGACGTGGAACGAATCCGCAGATCGGCTGAGGGGCTGACTCGCCTCGGAATCGGCGGAACAGCTGTCGGGTCCGGTTTGAACGCGCATCCAGAATATCACGCGCGCATGGTGAAGAAATTATCCGAATTGACCGGACTCCATCTGGTCGAGTCTGATAATTTATTTGAGTCGATGCAATCGATGGCAGACGCGGCAGACTTTTCTGCCTCGTTGCGGACTCTCGCTTTGACATTGATCCGCATCGCCAACGATTTCCGCCTGCTTGCTTCTGGACCTTCAACTGGTTTCGACGAAATTCGCCTGCCTGCCGTTCAGCCGGGTTCATCCATCATGCCGGGCAAAGTGAACCCCGTGCTGGCCGAGATGCTCGATCAGGCCATGTTCCATGTGATCGGTTGTGATACGACGGTGGCTCTCGCGGCCCAGGCCGGACAATTGGAACTGAACGTGATGATGCCCATTCTGGCGCACAATTTGTTTGAGATGATGCAGGTGGTGATCGGCTCGGTGAATGCCTTTACCGAGCGGGCCGTGAAAGGCGTGACGGCCAATCGCGAGAAAGCTGAGGGATGGCTGGCCAAGAATGCGATCATCGTCACCGCGCTAAACCCTGTCATCGGGTATGCACAGGGAGCCGCGCTGGTAGAAGAAGCGCTGGCATTGGACGCTTCCATTCGCGAGCTGGCACTGGAAAAGGCGCGTGCAGGTGTGTTGAAACATCGCGATGAAAACCGGCCGGTGACCGTGGCCGAGATCGAAGCCGCGTTGGGTGATTTACGAAAATTAACCGAGGGAGGAATTATTGGAGGCTCACTTGGTGGGTCGGCGCCAACTCAAAGAATCTTTAGTTGAACGGATTGTGAGCAAACCCTAGGAATCAGCTCAGCGAATTGCTCTCCCTTGTTATTGTTACTCTGATTCCCCTGATCGGCCTGATCATATTTGGGCGTGCAATTTTACATATTGTCAGGGGATGGCGTGCCTGAGACCCTCACCTGAACTGCACCGAACGCACGAAGTCCCTCGCGCAGCGAGTGGGCCTAGCGCAGCGGAGTGCGGTGCAAGTGTCGCTTTGCTCATGGTGACACACAAAATAAAATCTGCGCCTGATTTCAGGCACAGATTTGTTTCAACTTAACAAATAGCCCACAGAGATGTTTTATCCTGTGGGCTATTTTCTATTAACTTATGCCTCGTAATCGCCTGTATCTTCTTCCACTGCGATTATGGGTTCTTCTGTGGGTTTCTTATCGAGGAACTGCAGGGTGAGTGCGATGACCTTGGTGTAGTACTTCGTCTCGCCTTTATCCTCATACTTATCGGTCTTCAGGCGGCCTTCGAGATAGACGAGACTGCCTTTCTTGAGGTATTCCTGGCACACCTCGCCAAGCCGTCCCCAGGCCTCGATGTTGACCCAGTCGGTGGATTCTTTGCTCTCGCCTCCTTTATCCTTCCAGCGATTGCTCACAGCAAGGCTAAAGTGGGCCACCTTCTTGCCAGTGGAGGTGAACTTGGATTCCGGTTCTTTGCCTAAACGGCCGATCAATTGGACGCGGTTTAGAGTAGGCATGGCTTCCCCGCTTTCTTTGCTAAACTTTTAGATGCTTGTGTACGTGTCATATTAGTCTCCTTTTTTTTATCTAAAAGAACGGTTGGATTGTGTCTTACTCGACAACATGCCAGAGTGATCAGTACTGGCATGACATCTTCGTCAGGGTTATACTGCGGCTACGCCGGCTTCTTTCTTCTTGAGAACAGGCAGGCCTGTCTTCATTTCAACGACATCGTAGCCCATAGGCACGGCATCCAACGCACCATCCTTGACCTCTTTCGAGAAGAAGAACAGGGTGCGTTCCTTACCGGTGGAAGTCATGGACTTCTTGTTATGCAGGTAGTAGGTGTTACCTTTCGAGTTGGTAAATCCGTAGGCCATAATTATCTCCTTTTTCTAATGGGTGCCTAAAGTGTAGAACAAAATTTCTAGCCTGTCAAGTCCCCAAACTACGGGAACGAGTAGGAAAAAGGTCATGAAGGAAGTAAATAGTCTAGACGAATTAAGAAACGCCCGCCTCTCTCTGGACCCTTCGGTTGGGTTCGTCCCAACGATGGGTTACCTGCACGAGGGGCATCTCTTCCTCATTCGCTGCGCAAAGGACGAGTGCAAAAGCGTGGTCGTGAGCATCTTCGTCAACCCCGCGCAGTTCGGTCCAAACGAAGACCTCTCGAAATATCCGCGTGACCTTCAGCGTGACCTGGATTTGATCCGTCCTTTAGGCGTGGACCTGGTATGGACTCCCACGCCTGAGATCATGTATCCGCAGGGGTATCAGACCTGGGTGCAGGTCGAGGAGTTGCCGAAGGATCTCGAAGGCGCGCTTAGGCCGGGTCACTTCAAGGGCGTGACTACAGTCGTGGCAAAGTTATTCAATGCAGTTCAGCCACAGAAGGCATATTTCGGTCAAAAGGATGCGCAACAAGTTGCGGTCATCCGCCAGATGACGAGGGATCTGAATTTCCCTATCGAGGTGATCGTTTGTCCGACGGTGCGCGAGGCCGATGGGTTGGCAATGTCCAGCCGAAATAAATATCTGGAAGGCGATGACCGGAAAGCTGCGACGGTTTTGTTTCGTGCCTTGGGCGCCGCAAAGGACGCGTATGAGAACGGCGAGCGCAACGCCGAAAAGTTACGAACGATCATCAAAGATGTGCTTGCCTCTGAACCGCGCGCGCAAATGCAATACGTTTCCTGTGCAGATTACGACACGCTTGAAGAGTTGGATGTTATTAAAGGAAAGACCTTGCTTTCCATGGCGGTGCTGTTCGGAAAGACAAGGCTGATCGATAATTTTGTGTTGGAGTAAAAGTGTTTGTCGAGCAGTTCAACTGCTCGACAAACGAAAGTACATTTGGGGAGGGTGGGGGAACGCGCGAACTTTATGCATGTGCTAAACCTGTTCAAAATGATGGATCGGCACAACAAAGAGTGTGGCGCGTTTTTTATCGCCCGTGGCCGGGAGAGAATCGCGCACCACTTTAATGGCCGCGTCCACCTGTGTATCTTCCACACCCAACAACATGGTGACGACGCCGCTTCGCATGAAGCCTCCGGTGGAGGCCACGCGCGTCACGCGGAAACTGCCCGCAGTGAGCGCCTGTGTGAGGCTATCGGCGTCATTATCTTGTACAATGACAATGATCATTTTCATGGCGAATTCTCCAGGTGCTCCCAGCGCCGTCCTCGGCGCTGGAGTTTGCCGCCGAGGACGGCGGCAAGAGCCATAAATTAAATTTGTTCAAAGCGTTCCACAGGCAAAGCGAACACGGTTGCACCGCCCACTGTGACAGGCACAGGCGCGGGCATGGGCATCGGCGAGCCTTCCAGAGGAAGGGTCATATATTCAATTCGTTGGCGGCAGGCCTCTCGCAATGCCTCCAGCGCTTCCTTTTCTCTTTCAGCGGGCAAGCCGATCAGAAGCGTGGCGTTGCGGCGGCCAAGGAATCCGCCCGCGCTGGAAAGATAGGTAAGCGATGCGCCAATTCCCTGCAAGGCTTTGGTTGCGGTCTCAAGGTCTTGATCTTGAACAACTGCCACCAATAATAAATGGACTGGGGTTTCCATTTGGATTCTCCTTTTAAAGATAAACGCTTCATACGGGATCGATCATCTGATGACTGTATCGAGGAGGCTTCTCTCACTTAATATTATCAGATGTGCGGGGATGATTCAACCTTACAGGATCATTCAAATAGCTGTGCAGATGGATTCTCATTCATAAGCGCCTCGTCCACTTCACCGACCAGTTGTGAGTAGGCCTCCTCCGAGATGACCCCGTCACGCAGAAGGCCGGCCAACGCGGCACGTTGGGCGCGTAAAGCTTCGCGATAGGCGATATCGAGTTCCTCCGCTTCCACATCCGGTTCGGAGGTCATCACCTGTTTGACCTCGTCCATCAAAGCATCACTCTTTTGTTTAAAAAGGGATGACAATTTCTGCCAGGTATGCTCGGAAATGATGCCTTCCTGACTGCGCCGGCGGAGATGATCATGGCCTGCGCGTGCCGCTACAAAGCGCGCGTGACGAAGTTCATATTCAGCCTGCGCGGGCGAACGCACGATCAGTTTTAATCGCTTGATCAACCAATCCATGGAAAGGCCCTGTACGAGCAGTGAGAACAGGGTGAGCCCGAACGCCATGGCCTGCAAGCGACCGCGCTCGGCTACAAAGATCCCTTCCCGAGGCAGGCCCAGGGCCAGTGCGAGCGTAATTGCGCCGCGCAAGCCGCCCCAAAACAAAACATGCTTCCACTTGAAGGAGATCTCACGCCCGAATAATGAAAAGCCGTAGATGCTGGCGAGGCGCGCCACCTGCGCGGCAAGGATCGCCCAGCCGATGGCCTGCCAGTTCTCCACGAGCAGCCTCAAGTCTATGGCGAGGCCAATTAACAGAAAGATGAATGAGTTGGCGATGAAGGCCGCATATTCCCAAAAATTAAACACCACAATGCGCGTGGTTGCAGACATATATCGATGGCTTGTATTCCCGCTCACGATGCCTGCCGTCACCACGGCCAGTACACCGCTCACATGTAAGGTTTCTGCCAGTAAATAGGAGCCGAATGCCAGGACCGTGGTCAGCGTGGTTTCAACAAGTGCGTCGTCAATTCGCTTGACGAACTGCGAAATGCTCAGGCCGAAGATCAATCCCACCACCACACCACCGCCCGATACTGTGATGAATTGCGAGGCGCTTTGTCTCAGGTCAAACCTGCCTTGAAGCGCGGTGGTGATCATCAGGCCGAACATCACGATCGCGGTTCCATCGTTCAAGAGACTCTCCGATTCAAGCAGGACCTGCAAACGACGCGGTGCGCCCAGCCTGCGGAATAATGCCACGACCGCGACCGGGTCTGTTGCGGCGACCAGCGCACCAAACACCAGCGCGGCTTGCAAGGCAAGCCCAGTTCCCCATGAGACCAGCCAGCCCACCAATAATGTCGTCAGCACCACGCCCGGTACGGCCAATAAAAGGACCAGCCAAAAATCGCGACGCAGGTCATCAAAGCGGATGTGAAACGCGGCCTCAAAGACCAAAGGCGGGACCAGCAATAGCATAATGATCTGCGGTGTAATTTCCACCTGTTGCGGATTGAGCAAGGTGAGGATCAGCCCGATGATTACCAATCCTACCGTGTAAGGGACGCGGAATCGACGCGCCGCGATGGCAACCCCCGACGCGATCAGGAGCATGATCACGATGATTTCTTCAATAAAGATGATGGTTTCAGTTGTCATGCTTGAACAAAATTCCTGAGAATGTAACCTGAAGAAAAGCTGAATTAGCAGAGCAGGAAGAAGATCATCCTTTTCTGGATCGATATTCCGGGATCTCGATCATGGGCGGGCGTTCGCCCTCGGCGATCTCTTCGATATCGAGAAAGAATCTCTCCTGCTCATAACGGATCATTTTCATGGTCCGGTTGACGTTTTCCAAAATATTCTGTCCGTATCTGACTTCCAGTTTTCGAATCACAGCCTGAATGATCGCAAAAGACATTTTACCCAGGGCTTCAAGCGGCTGGTTGTGGTGGACGCGTTCCTGCAGATCCACCTGCGCGATGGACTTCAATCCGGATCTTTCAAGCATATCGATCAACAGGCCGATCTCAACGCCATAGCCTGAAAAAAAGGAAAATTGTTCCAGCGCCTTGCGCCTGCCGCCATATTCGCCAGAGAGCGGCTGCACCATGCCGGAGAGTTCGGGGTAAAACAGATTGAGTAGCGGACGTGCGGTCAACTCGGTAACGCGGCCGCCTCCGCCAGCCTGCATTTTGTTCCCTACTTTCAACGGGCGGCGGTAAAACCCTTTGACGAAATCAATTTCGGGTCTGAGTAGCAGCGGCCCGATCAATCCGTAGATAAAGCGCGGGTGAATGTTGACAATATCCGTATCGACCCAGATGATGATCTCGCCGCGCGTACAATACAGGCTCTTCCACAATGCTTCGCCTTTACCGTTGCGCGCGCCGTATTTGGGCAGGATGTTTTGGTGGATATAAATCGGCACGCCCATTTTTTCCACGATCTGACGTGTGCGATCGGTCGAGTTCGAATCGATCAACATGATCTCATCCAACAGGGGGATGCGCTTCATCAGGGCGTTCTTGATGGTTTTTATGACTTTGCCAACCGTCTCTTCCTCGTTCAGTGCCGGAAGCGCCAGGCTGATCGAAAGGTTTTGCTTCTTTTTTAGTGAAAGCAAATATTTCAGGTCATTGAACTCATCTGCATGAAATGTGTTTTCTGCGAACCATTTGTCCACCAGCACCGAGATGGCGGTTTGACCTGCCTCTTCGCTGGCCGGGTTGACCGCGTAAGGCAGTTTTGTTTTTACCACGATCACGCCGCGCTGGCTTTCCTGCATGATCTTTTCAGCGACCGGCCCGATCGAGGGGAATTCAGCCATGGGCCGCGCGGAGGCACCCATAATCAACAGGTCGTATTTCTTTGCAGCGTCGAAGATCGCATTGACCGGGTCGTCGGTAACGATCTCTTCGCGCTGGATCTCGGGCAGGCCCCTCAACACACGCTCCACACCTCTGAAAGCCAGGTCCTGTTCCCGGTTGATGTTTTGCGGAGAAAGATGAAGCGAGGATATTTTTGTGCCGTTCGAGTTGTGGATCGATAACGCGATGCGCAAGGCCAGCTCCACATAGGGGCCGCCACGAATGGCAAGTAGCATGTTCTTGATGCTTGAACCGATATGCTGGTTGACGATCGCAATATTACAGGGTGCCTGCGAGAGGACCTTCTCAATTGATATTTGCAGCGATTCAAATTGGCAGGGCCATTCAAGCAGTAAAAGATCGATGTTTTCGCGTAATACCACCTTGGTCAATTCCCCCCACAGGTTATGCGAGACATGCACCTGGGCCCATTTATCGCCTCTTTTCACCTTATATAGTTGTTTGAGTGTTTTTCTCAGTTCACGGGCGCTGACAGCCGCGGTGCTTAAGGATTCGCGTTCAGGGACATAAATAAATCCCGCAAGCAGAACGTTTTGATCGCCTGCAACGGCGTGCGCGGCGTGGATCGCGGACCTTTGCTCGCAGCCATGCAAAACAGGCACAAGGACTTTTGGAATGAAAACATTCCGTGGAATGGGATACATTGTGTCTCCTTACCGGACCAAGATCATGCCTGAAATAATGGCGCGATCATCGTTGTATAGATACGTTCCCAAGTGTAATGCGCTCGAACACTGGAGCGCAAGCCAAATACTGCGCTGGCTGAAAAATGATCCGCGATCATTTTTGCTATGGATTCGGGATTCTCCTGCGGCGAAAAATAGGTGGCGAATTCACCGCCAAGTTTACGCAAGGGCGGGATATCCGAGCAAAAGACCGGCAGGCCTGCAAAGCCTGCTTCCAGAATTGGAATACCAAATCCCTCTTCAAAACTTGGGAAGAGCAGCGCGTCTGCGAGTTTATAAAAATCCGAGATCAGGCTGTCCGGAATGTATTCGTCGGTCAGTTCAGCCAGGAAATGCGCTGCGTTGGATAGCCCGAGCTCCGTCCGCAGGGCGCGCAAACGGTCAAAGTACTTAACGTTTGCAGGGTTATGGGGGCCAAGGGGGCCGGTCACCACGATTTGTGCAGAAGGAAATCGCGCATGTAATGAAGCGAGAACCCGCAAGGCAAATTCGATGTTCTTGCGCGGCGTAATGCGGACGGGAAGCAACAAAAGGGGACTGGCTTGTAACAAGTCAAGTTTCTTTACATATTCCTGTGTTTGCTTTTCCAGTTTATAAAACCTCTCCACGTCCACGCCATGGGGAATGACCGCGATGCGGGACTTGTCCATCTTCGTCAACTCGGAAAGTTCAGCCTGCCGCATGTCAGAGATGGTGATTTGCTGTACATCCGGCCATGCGGATCTTAATAAGTCCCATGGATAGCCTGCATGCAATTCGTTTTGATAGCGCGGCGTTGTCCAGGCGAGATCGTGATGCCAGAGGATCAAGCGCGGTGTTTTGTATTGTTTTGAGATCTTATAAAGCGCAGCGGTGAGTGGCAGGTTTTTATTTAATGAACAAACATTATGAGCGATCAAAATATCCGTATTGGAGGTGAGTTCAAGAAGTTGTGTTTCGATCCGGGTGGCCAGAGCATGGAAACTTTGGGTTACCTTTGCGGCATCCAGTTCCCGTTTTACAGCCAGAATATCCGCGTGACGCGAATCAATCAGGGGTACATTTAAAAATGGAATACGCGTGTCGAATTGTGCGCCACGTCCCGCCATGACCTGCAGCTGATGTCCGTCATCTGCCATCAAGCGGGCATGTTGTTCCAGTACGCTTTCCACTCCACCGACAACCGGCGGGATTGAATAATGCAGAAGAATGATTTTCGTGCCGGCCTCCTTATATTTTGTTTCCTCCCCCGCGGTGTGGCGATGAAATAACCCAAAAAGTTTTATACCATAAGGGACTCGAATTAAGATTAATTCGCGGCAACCCCACAAATAATATTCAGACGGTCCAAAAAGGAATTATATTTCAATGGTACAAGCTCGTTCGTCTTTGAGGATGGCGCTTTCGCCGTTTACGAAGGTCACAACCGTCTGGTCCATGCCGCGCACGATGGTGAGGCCTTTGTATTTAATGGTCACCGGCCATGGAAAAAGATTTCTACCCGCGAGTTTTACCCGTGTGGAGGAGAGGATGGTCACTCCCAATGCCTGCATGAACAAACCAACGGGCGCGAAGCCGTGCAATGAATTGCGCTCGCCTATGCCTGTGCCTTTTTCCGCGTGATAACGTTGATAGAAGGCGCGGTTCTGTTTTAAGTTCTGGATCACCGCGTTCATCAGATGCGCGGTGAGGCGCGTAGCCTCGGCGCAAAATCCATACGCAAGCATTCCTTCACCGATCAATTGATTCCACGGGAAGTACACGCTCATCGAAACTGGTTCAGCTTGCGGGTCGGGGGAGAGCGGCAGGCAGGGCATGCCAAAGGGCCGGTCGAATCGATCGGCAGTCAACACATTGCGCCCGATCAGCGCGTTGACCTTTTGTTTATCGGGAACGCCCGCCCAGATCGGCAGGGCCAGGGTGATGTCCTCGCCGGTGGTGTCAATGATCCTTACATTGATCCTATCTTTTTCATCCAGGCCGCGCACCGTCACCCGCCCAACACGTGAGTAGAGCTTTTGACTCGTCGCCACCAGGCCGCCCGTGCGCCATTGGAATTGATGACCTAATATCGTTTCGACTTCGCCTTTTGTCTTCGCGAAATATTCACTGATCTCAACTTCAGGCCGCTTTGCCGCGGGACTTTTGGTCTGGATCTCGATCAGCAAGCGGATCGGCGTCTCGGACTCGAATTTCGGACGCATGTTGCCATCCCCTTTTTTCTTTGCGATCGTCTTGCCTGTGGAGGTCAATCCCGTTTCGCGGTCACGATACGAATAGAAACTATTACGTGCATTCCAACTTTCTTCAATGGATGACTTGATCTTTTCAGCCTGTGCCAGCACCAGTGCGGTCTCTTCGTCGGGCTTGTTGAGTCTCTTTGCGATCTTCGCGAGAGACTGTGCTTCGCGATATAGCATGGCTTCCAACGACGGGCTGTGGACCAGCGATATGTCCAGCCCTTGTGACCAGGGATGCCAGACATCAAAGATGGGATTATCCTCGAAGCCGGTTTGCAGGATGTGATCCCATTCGGGGACGCCGTCGCGGTTGCGGTCATGTGCGGAGGAGAACCAGGCCCAGAAGAATTTCAATAATTTTGGGAAGACCTCGGCCAGGAAGTCTTCGTCCTGTGTGATTTGATAATACTTCCAGGCAAGGCTGGCGAGCATTGGAGCGGCCAGTAATTTGCCGCGTTGCGCGGCGAGACCGGGCTTGCCATCCACTTCGCCATCTTCGTTTTGCGCGGATAGAAAATTGAGCAGCAGATTTTTTGTCACGTGCGGCGCGCCGGGCAAAATATTGGAAAGATAGTAACTTTCCAGTGGCGATTGTCCATTCCAGGTGGGAGCATGATCCGTGCCATCCCCTTTATGCGAGAAGCCATGATCTGCATGGCGTGCCTGCACGAAGGATGGCTTTGGCAAATGTTCATTGCCGTTGAAGAACAAGGCGTGCGCGGCTTTCTGGCTGAATGCCAGCGCTGCGTCCCAATCCGGGTCGCCTGTGCGGATGTCTAATACTTGTGAGGCGTCGAACATTTCGATGCGCGTGCGTTCGGCTTCCCATGAACGCGCCGCGCTGTGACGCGCCAGTTCAAAGGATGCGGCAACTGTATCCAAGGCGGCCTCTGCAAAGCTGAGTTGGCGCGTCGAGCCGGGACCCAGTTCGAGGTCCAGCAGGAGCGAGGCATGCGGGCCGGGTCCATGCTTTGGGCCGCCGGTCATAAAGACCACCGGTGCGATCCCGCTGGTCTGTCCGGCCAGGATGTTCACTAATTGTTGTTGGGTGGGGATGATGGATTGGCCGTCCAATGGCGCGAGCGTGGCACATACTTCCATTTTGAGTTGACGCATGCTGTTGCTTTTGTTGGTGAGCAGCACGCGACCCGCGACGGCATGAGATTCCGGAACCCAGAATTCGGCGGTGACAAAAAGGTTTTCGATGGGAACAAAATCGAGCGTCAGGAAGTTTGGATAGAAGCGGCGCAGGGACGGTTTTGAAACAAAGGTATTGGGGTCCGTAACTGTGCTGTTGTTTTCAGTAAAACGTAAAAACAGGCGCATGGAACGCGCCCGTAAACCGAAAGTGGTATAAAGTGAAATTGCTGGCGGGTCGGAGGTGCCAAGTTCGACTTCCCAGATATGATCGTTGACGTAGTCAGGTTTGCACAGGCGGGCGTCCGCCGCGAGGGTAAGGTGGAGCGGGTCGTCGGGGCCGAGAGACCAATCGCGCATGGCGCCTATTGTACGGGCGAAACGGGCAGAGGTCAAACGGGTATAATTTATTCATTGGTCCGCAGGTCCAACTGGTCTTACTGGTCTAACCAGTTGCGCAAATGACCCCTTGGACTGCTTCAACGACTAAAGCCGTTTCGACCACTCAGACTAGGAGACTAATCTATGGCTGGACTTTACTTCGAAGAATTTTTTGTTGGGCAAAAAATCGGTACGGTTGGGCGCACCATCAGTGAAGACGCCATCTTCACATTCGCGGGCCTGACAGGCGATTTCAACGAAATCCACACCAATGCTGAATTCAGCAAAAAGACGCAGTTCGGCCGGCGCATCGCGCACGGACTCTTAGGCCTCTCGGTTGCCACGGGACTCATCATGCGGAGCGGGTTCCTGGAAGGCACCGTGCTTGCATTTCGCGAGATCAATGAGTGGAAATTCATCAAACCGTTTTTCATTGGCGATACGGTTTCTGCAGAGTTAAGCGTTACGGAGACCAAGCCCCTGCCGCGCATTGGAGGCGGGTCGATTACGGCGGCAGTGGTGGTTAAGAATCAAACCGATGAAATTTGCCAGCGCGGCAGTTTAAATCTGCTCGTGTTGAGCAAGCCGAAATAAAACGAGAGATGGTTCGATCCACAGATTACGCAGATTTAACAGATTTGAAAAAATCAGCCCAATCCATGATATCTGTGGATGTATCGATGATGGTTAAACAATGAGCAACGAAGACAACGACCGATCACGGCGATTGATAAATTCCGAAGAGAATACTCAGGGGGAATATAAGCCCGCGCCGCTCCCGCCCCGATCGACCACCACGCCTTTTGTCTCGCGTCCCGCATTGGATAAAGATAACATGCCTCTGCCGCGCCGCGTGGATGAGATCGACGTGGAGGGTACGCGCGTGACGCGCGCGGCCTACGAACCGACCAGCGGTCATATGCATTCACAGACCCGCGCCACACGACCAGCGCGTCTGAATTTCAACTGGCGCAGCAACATGGGATGTTTCCTGCGTGGGGTGATTATCTTCGTGTTTGCAGGGCTTGTGTTTGGTTTGTGCACGGGTTCGTACCTGCTTTACCAGTATTACCGTATTGCACGCAGCCTGCCCGAGATCGGGGATTTACGGGAGCGCGCCTCACAATTCGAGACCACGCGTATATTAGACCGCAACGGACAGGTCCTTTATGAGATCCTCGATCCCACTGCGGGACGCCGTACCTACATTCCAATTAAAGAGATCTCCCCAAACCTGATCGCGGCGACAATTGCGACCGAAGACAAGGAATTCTACAGCCACCCGGGCTTTGACCTGTTGGCGATGGTCCGCGCGTTGTGGCAGAACTATCGGAGCGGTGGGACGGTCTCGGGCGCCTCCACCATCACGCAACAACTGGCGCGCGCGCTTTTGTTGTCCCCGGAAGAACGCGTTGAACAGACCTACACGCGTAAAACGCGCGAGATCATCCTGGCGGCGGAAATTACGCGGCGCTACACAAAAGACGAGATCCTCGAGTTGTATATCAATGAAATTTATTACGGCAATCTGGCTTATGGAGTCGAAGCCGCGGCAGAGACCTATTTTGGGAAATCTGCAAAAGACTTGACGATCGGTGAAGCCGCCTTTCTCGCCGGGCTGCCGCAATCCCCGGCGATCTATGACATTTACACCAACCCGGAAGCGACTCTCATCCGCCAGCAACACGTGCTGGTGTTGATGTTCGAAGCGAGCAAAGAACAGGGCTGTATTCGAGTCAGTAACAGTCCCGCGCCCATTTGTGTGGACCCTCTCGTTGCAACGCAAGCCGCGGACGCGATGAAAGTCTATCCATTCAAACCGCTTTCATTTGATTCGAAGTATCCACATTGGGTGAACTTTGTACGTGCACAGCTCGAAGCACAATACGATGCGCAGACCATTTATCGATCAGGCTTTGTGGTATACACCACACTCGACCCGCTCATGCAGGATGAGGCGCAACAACTGGTTACAGACCAGGTTGCCGCGTTGGTGAACAGCAGCGCACATAACGGCGCGCTGGTCGCCATCCGCCCATCGACAGGGGAGATCCTTGCCATGGTCGGCTCGCCGGATTTCAACAATGTGGAGATCTCGGGCCAGATCAACATGACAGATAGTCCCACACGCCAACCGGGCTCGTCGATTAAACCGATCACATACGTTGCTGCGTTTGAAAAAGGCTGGACTCCTTCGACCTGGATCTGGGATGTGCCCACACAATTCCCAGATGGCACCAATCCGCCGTATGAACCCAGAAATTACGATGGGAAATTTCACGGCGGGATGACGGTGCGAACCGCGCTTTCGAATTCGTTCAATATACCCGCCGTCAAAACACTGGAATTTGTCGGCATTTACGACGACCCGAATACACCGGAAAAAGAGGGCATGATCGCCATGGCTCAAAGGCTTGGCATCACATCGTTCACGCGCGATGATTACGGCCTGTCCCTCACGCTAGGCGGTGGCGACGTCAGCTTAATCGACCTGACCTCCGCATATTCCGTCTTCGCGAACGGCGGTCAACGCGTGGCACCCGTCGCCATTCTCAAGATCACCGACTTTGCAGGTAACATCATTTACGAGTATAAACCGCAGGCTGGCGAACAAGTCATCCGCCCTGAACATGCTTACCTGATTTCATCCATTCTTTCTGATAATAACGCGCGCTCCTTGATGTTCGGTCCCAACTCGCCGCTTAATCTATCCTTCCAGGTTGCGGCGAAGACAGGTACTACCAATGATATCCGCGACAATTGGACTCTTGGTTACACACCGGACCTGGTCACTGGCGTGTGGATCGGAAATGCAGATTACACACCGATGGTCAACTCATCAGGCTTGAGCGGCGCAGCGCCGATCTGGTCGCAATTCATGGAGTTCGCAGTTCCATACCTCACTAATGGAAACCCCACACCGTTCAACCGCCCTTCAGGGATCGTGGACGAAATCGTGTGCAGACTCTCCGGTACAGAGCCATCCAATTGGTGTGACAGTCAATATACCGAGATCTTCGCGTTCGATCAACTTCCATTGCCGCCAGGCAAGGACCTTGCGCGCCGGGTCAAATTTGACCTGTGGACCGGTTACCAGGCTTCAGACGTTTGCAAAGGTCCGAGCGAGGAAGAAATGTTCTTGAACGTCACCGATAAGTGGGCACGCCAATGGTTTGATACCGGCGCGGGCCGCGATTGGCTAGATAGCCATGGTTTGCCAACCAATCCACAGTATGCGCCGGAACGTGAATGTAACGCGAGCGATCCGCAGCCTGTCATCGAGATCAACCTCGACGATGGGCAGGTCATTACAACCCCAACATTGGAGATCAAGGGTTCGGCCGCGGCGGATGCCGGATTCAAAAATTGGAAGTTGGAATATGGTCAGGGTGCGGACCCGGGCTCATGGTCCACATTGAGCGCCAGCGATAGTCCTGTAAAAAATGCAACGCTTTATTTATGGAATCTTTCCTACGGCTCAAATGGGATCGTCACCTTACGCCTCACTGTGTTCGGCGATAAAACGCAGGTGGAAAAACGCGTCTCGTTTAACCTCAACCTGCCGGCTCCTAACACGCCGGTCCCCACTTCAACCGTGACAGAGACTCCGCTGCCGGCGACCATCATTCCATCCGATACGCCGATCCCGATGGAGACTCCCACAGAAACGCCGACCCCGTTTTCGCCTTAGTTGATGCCCTTGACGCGCGGGACGCGCGCGGATATAATCTCCCGCGTTGGATGTAAATAACCTAGTTAATCCTAGCAAGCGCTTGAGGAAAATCCTCAAAGCGCTTGCCTTTGTTTGTCTCTTGCATAGGCCGACTACACGCTATGCAGAGAAGACTTGAACTGCACACTATTTCTTAGGAGAGGATCCCGTGGAAACCAAGGGACTGACCGCGCTCCGCATCAGCCTTGCCTCACCTCAGACGATCATGTCATGGTCGTATGGTGAGGTGCTCAAACCCGAAACCATCAACTATCGCCGCTTGCGCCCGGAGAAAGACGGGTTGTTCTGTGAGGCCATATTTGGCCCTACTCGTGACTGGCAATGCTATTGCGGCAAATACAAGAACCCTCGTTACAAAGGCATCACCTGCGACAAATGTGGTGTGGAAGTAACGCGCGCCGCGGTGCGCCGCGAACGCATGGGGCATATCACTCTGGCAACCCCCGTCGCACACATTTGGTATACGCGCCGCATCCCATCACAGATGGGCATGCTGTTGGATGTTTCCCGCCGCAACCTGGACCGCGTTCTATACTTCGCGCAATACATAGTCACCTATGTGGACGAGGAAGCGCGCAATAAGGCCCTCAAGCGGTTAGAGGACGAAATCTCCGTTTCTGAGCGCGAGCAGGCCGCGGGCGTGAACGCCAAGATCGCCGAGATCAAGACCAAGCGCGATCACAAACTCAACGAACTCAAACAGAAGCAGACTTCACTCGACCAGGGCTACGATGAGAACATCGCCGAGCAACTCGATCCGATCATCAAAGAAGGTCAGCAGCTTGAAAAATTGCTTCAAGATCAAATGGGTGAACACGCCAAAAAAGCCATTCTCTTTGAATCCACAGGCGAGAAGATCCTCGACGCGGGTGACAAGGTGGCGAGCAAGCACATCACCATTGTGCAGAAAACTGTCCAGAAGAAACTGGAAGCGCTCGAGAACGAATTAAAGGGCAAGAAGCAGCGCGAACTCGAAGATAGCAAGACCCAGGCCGCGCTGCTCAAGGCACAAGCCGACCAGGAAATGGAAGCCCTGCGCGGCGAACTTGAGAATCAGAGCTCCGCTTCATCAAATCAGTCTTCACGCCTGCGTGATGAACTTGTGGAGCTTCGCCCCTTTACATTTATCAGCGAGATCCGCTACCGCGAACTCAAACAACGTTGGGGACAGGTCTTTCGCGCAGACATGGGCGCCGAAGCCTTTTTCGATATTCTCGGCCGTCTCGACCTGGATAAACTCTCTGAAGAACTGTGGCACGAGGTGCGCACAACCAAGAGCAAGCAGAAGCGCAAAAAATCCACAACGCGCTTGAAAGTTGTGGAGGCCTTCCGCCGCTCCGGTAACCGCCCCGAGTGGATGATCCTGACCGTATTGCCGGTCATCCCTCCCGACCTGCGCCCAATGGTGCAGTTGGATGGCGGCCGTTTTGCGACCTCCGACCTGAACGACCTGTACCGCCGCGTGATCAACCGCAACAACCGTCTCAAGCGTTTGCTTGAACTCGGCGCGCCGGATGTCATCATCCGCAATGAGAAACGCATGTTGCAGGAAGCGGTCGACAGCCTCATCGATAATAGTCAGCGCGGCAAGGCGCTCTCTCGTCGCGGTCGCCGTGAACTCAAATCCTTGAGCGATATGCTCAAGGGTAAGAAGGGACGTTTCCGCCGCAACCTTTTGGGTAAGCGCGTGGATTACTCCGGCCGTTCCGTGATCGTGGTGGGCCCGCAGTTGAAATTGAATCAATGCGGCCTGCCCAAGAGCATGGCGCTCGAGCTGTATCGTCCGTTCGTGATCGCACGCCTCGTGCTGAACGGTTACGCTGCGAATGTCAAAGGTGCGCGGCGCTTGATCGAGCGCAACAGGCCTGAGGTCTGGGAAGCGCTTGAAGGTGTGATCGGTGAACGTCCCGTTTTGTTGAACCGTGCGCCCACCTTGCATCGCCTCGGTATTCAGGCTTTTGAGCCGATCCTGATCGAAGGTTCCGCCATTCAATTACATCCGCTCGTCACCACCGCCTTCAACGCGGATTTCGACGGCGACCAGATGGCTGTGCACGTTCCGCTTTCACAGAAGGCCGTGAAAGAAGCGCGTGAACTCATGCTCGCTTCCAAGAACCTGCTCAAGCCGGCCGATGGCGAACCGATCATTTCACCGTCCAAAGACATGGTGCTTGGCGTGTATTACCTGACGATGGCACAGAAAGCTGCCCATCGCGGTGATGGACGCGCCTTCGCCGATATCGACGAAGTTGAGCTCGCGTATGGCCTCGATCAACTGGACGTTCACAGCGAGATCAAGCTGCAAACCAGGACGTGGTATGACGACAAAGGCGACCGCCTGCCTGAGCCCGAAACTCGCATCATTGATACGACCGTCGGCCGGGTGCTCTTCAATCGCGTTCTGCCCGAACAGGTGCAGTTTGTGAACGAAAAGCTCGATAAAGGCGGCGTGAAGGATCTGATCGCCGAAGTATACGAACTGTGCGGTCAGGAAGTGACCACCAATGTAGCCGACCAGGTAAAGACCATCGGCTTTGAATACGCAATGAAATCCGGCATTACGCTCGCGGTCGCCGATATTTCCATCCCGCCCGAACGCAAGGGCATTATTGAGGATTCCCTCAAGCAGGTGGAAGTGGTTCTGCGTGACTTCCGCCGCGGTTTACTTACTGAGCAGGAAAAGAATGAACGTGAGATCCAGATCTGGCAGGACACCACTGAAAAGGTGGGCGAAGCCGTGAAAAAACACATGGATCCCGATGGAAATCTTTCCACCATGGCGACCTCCGGCGCGACCAAAGGTGGTTTCTCCACGATCTCTCAATTGGCCGGTATGCGTGGATTGATGGCTGATCCCTCCGGTCGCATCATTCCCATGCCGATCCGGTCCAACTTCCGTGAAGGACTGACTGCGCAGGAATATTTCATTTCTACACACGGCGCGCGCAAAGGCCTTGCAGATACCGCCCTTCGCACCGCGGACGCCGGTTATCTTACCCGCCGCCTTGTGGACATCGCGCAAGACATCATTATTAACGAATACGACTGCGGTACCCATGACGGTATCTTCATCCGCAAATCGGATGATGTAGCCGGCCAATCCATGGCGAGCCGCATGTACAGCCGCCTGTTCGCAGAGCGCGTCATTGATTCCAAGAGCGGTGAAGTCCTCGCCGAGTACAACGACGTCATCACGCATGACTTGGCGCGCAAAATCGCGAACGCAGGCGTCGCTGAAGTGAAAGTCCGCTCGCCGCATACCTGCGAGTTAACGCATGGTATCTGCGCGAAATGCTATGGCATCGATCTGGGCCGCGGTGAAATGGTCGAGCTTGGTTCCGCAGTTGGGATTGTGGCCGCGCAGTCCATTGGCGAACCGGGTACACAGCTTACGCTCCGTACCTTCCACACAGGTGGTGTGGCCGCCACCAGCGCAGACATTACGACCGGTCTCCCGCGCGTGGAAGAACTCTTCGAGGCGCGCAAGCAACCGAAAGGCGAAGCAGTTGTCGCCGAGATCGGAGGCGTGGTCCACATCAACCAATCTGAAAAATATGCCGATATGCGTGAGATCCGCATCCAACATGTTGAAATGGTGCACGACGAATATGTCATCCCTGAAGATTGGAAATTCACCGCCAAGGACGAAGACGAAGTGCAGGTCGGCGAAGTGCTCGCGACCAAGGACAAAGCCACCATTACCGCCCAGCACAGCGGACGCGTGGCCGTGGAAAAGAAAGATCGCAAGATCGTTGTCTCTTATGAACAGCGCGAAGAGAACATCGAAGACATCCCGACCAGTTCCCGTTTGCTGGTCAAGGACGGCGCGCATGTGGAAGCCGGCCAGCCGCTCACTGAAGGCTCGCTCAACCCGCATCGTGTATTGAAGATCCAGGGACGCGAAGCCTGTCAGATGTACCTCCTGAACGAAGTGCAGAAAGTGTATCGTTCACAAGGCCAGAACATTCACGACAAGCATTTCGAGGTCATCATTCGTAAGATGATCAGCAAGGTGCAGGTCACACGCCCTGGCGATACCAAGTATCTGCCCGGCGACGCGGTGGACCGCCTCGAGATCCGCAAGATCAATGAGGCCTTGCTGGCGGAAGGCAAGCAACCCGCGCGCTTTGGCGAGATCCTGCTCGGCGTGACGAAGGCCTCACTTAGCACCGACTCGTTCCTCTCGGCTTCCTCGTTCCAGCACACCATCAAAGTGCTGGCGAGCGCGGCCATCGGCTCCACCACCGATCCGCTCTTCGGCCTGAAAGAGAATGTGATCATCGGCAAGCTCATCCCGGCGGGAACCGGTTTCATCCATGGCCGCTTTGCAGAATTGGAAAAAGGGGATTCCGCTGCGGAGCCTACAGATGCAACAGTTGTAGAATAGATCATTAACAACTCACCTTACGCACATCGTCCCGACACTTGCGCCGCACTCCCACTCCGCTGCGCTAGGCCCACTCGCTGCGCTCGGGATGCTGCGCGAGGGACTTCGTGCGTTTGTTGCACACTTGTCCTGGGTGCAAGTGCCAGGGGTGCAGGTGTGTCTTTCGGGAGAACGTCCTGAAGGTTTCCTTGCCGTCTCGCACCCCGTTCGGGCTGCCGCTGATCGCGGCATCAGCGAAGCGATCCTGCGGACGAACGGTGAAAAACCCTGTTTAGCCGATCAAACCTTCGGGACGGTGCGTAACATCAGTTATTAAAAACAGAGCGGCCGCAAGGCCGCTCTGTTTTTAATAGAGGTTCAACGGACATCCAAAGAGTTGGGGATCCGCTTGATGAGGTCCGTGATCACATCCATGTTTGGTTCGGGCTGCAGGTCGCGCGGCGCGCCGGTGGTTCCTGTAAACTCAGGCTCGAAAAGATCTGCTTTTTTATGCATCACCATTTTGCCTGTGCAGGTTCGGCAGTAGGCGATATCTCCGTCATGAGTCCGCCGCACGATCGCGAAGATCGCACCGCATGCAGGACAGTCGATCAGTGGAAGGCCTTCATCGCTGTGGCCGACGACGTGAAGCAGGTCCGGGCCGCGGCTCAAGGCTTCCAGGGCCGCGAGCAGTTTTGGGTGAAAGTGTGAACCGCTGTCCTTCATCAAAATGGAAAGCGCAGCCTCGACCTTCGTCCCTTTGCGGTAAGGGCGCGAACTCGTAAGTGCATCGAACGCGTCCATGAGGCCGATGATCTGCGCGTTCAGCGAAAGCCTGTCTCCATCCAATCCAAGCGGATAGCCCCTGCCGTCCAGCCGCTCGTGATGATGCAGCACGACGTCGAGCACCAGGTTCCCGAGCGGGTGTTCGCTCAATAAGTTTGCTCCGATCTGCGGATGTGTCTTGATCGTGTCAAATTCCGCGTCGGTGAGTTTATCCGCTTTACGCAGGATGGAGTCTGGGATGCCGATCTTTCCGAGATCGTGCAGGTAACCACCGATGCTGGCGTGGATGGCTGCGTCAGACGAAAGGCCGAGCTCGAGCGCGAGCAATTTGGCAAGTTGGGAAACGCGCCAGACGTGACCGCCCGTATAGGTATCGCGCGCTTCGATCACGTCCGTCATGACCAGCAGGGACTTGAGCAGATCTTTTTCAATATTAAATTGCATAGCGCCTCCTTTTCATCCAGGGGTCAGAGAGGCTTGTGTACCAAAAAGAAGATCGAGTTCATTCCTTGATCAAAAGGGGACGCGTGTTGAACCTGTCCCTTCATAATTAATGGAACTTATGTCTCATCCAGCTCTGCGGATTCATCCGCCGCAACCTCGCGCTTGAGCAGGAAGTACGCGCCGCTGAAGTGTTCGTCCACTGAACCAGCCAGCACCTGTCTGCGGCGCGGGATGAAGTTGATCACCTCCCAGCCTTCAAATCCGAATTCATCCAACGCGGGGATCTCGAATCCCTGACTCAATGGATCTTCATTCAGGATATCGCCTGCGGGCATGTAGACCATTTTGTAACGAAAGACCTTCTTTCCTTTTTGCAGGCGTTTCCTGGCGACCCCGATCCTTTCCCTGCGTTGTTCTTCTTCATCCGCCTTGAGATCCTCCAGCCTGCGCTTGATCTCCGGCGTATCCAGGATCTCTTTGGCAACTTCCTTAACTTCCTCGTCATCGCTTTGCTCCGCGCTGATCAGGAATTCAAGGCCGCGTCTGTCGCGAAGTTTGGCGAGTCCCTCGGCGGCGTCGAGTTGCATCATCCAGTCGTCCTCCTCCACCAGGATCTCATACAGTGACTCTATATCACCCATGGAGACCAGATCGTCAATTGAAGAAGCCATTTTATCCTCCTGAAAATTTTCCTTTTATTTTACAACAACAAGTGACCGAAAGGGACTTAATCTGAAATTATTGTTTCTTTTTCCTGATCAGGAAGAAAGGTAGAAGAAAAATGGGAATGGAGATCACCACGCCGATCAACCCGCCGATGCCGAACATGCCCCCGATGGATGCCAGCGCGTACTGCTCGTTCCGGATGATCTGCGTGCTTCCATCCGCGAAATAGCAGGTGACCTCCACTGTGTGACCATACGTGCCGGTTGGGTCTGAAGTGGTGGGCGTCGAGGCGCCTTCCTGTAAAGTGGATGATTCCGCGCCGGGGCAATACATTGCCAGTGCGATCCTGTCGGTCATGTTGGAACCACCGAACAAAGTGGGTCCGAGCGTGAATGTGGTCATAAAAATGATCCCACAGGAAAGCGCCCCGATCACAAGCCAGGCGATCATACGCGCGATCCATACTTCCTTGGCAGTATTAAGTTTCACAGGTCACCTCAACGATGTAAGCTATTAAGACGGTCGAGCCCTAACTTTTTCCAGGCAATCTATCCTGTTCCGCTTTTAAGATTTCAAAGGACCTTTTTGTATACTGATTATAAAGCTACATGGCCAGATATCCGACGATTGCCAGGAGAATGGGCACGCGGGTTGTGATGATCAATTTGGTGGTCTCATCCATGGTACACCTCAAGAGGAATGTTCGCGATATCATAAACTTGTTATATGCAAGAAGCCATCTACCTTGACGCCTTTTCCCTTTCCCCGTAAGATAAGCCCCGCAATAGAACATACATTCACTGCAAAAGATCTTTAACCGCTAAGAGCGCGAAGAACGCGAAGAAGCCCATAAGGTTTTTCTTAGCGCACTTAGCGTGCTTCGCGGTTCATCGTTCGTGCCGCGAACCTCGATGGCACGTCGGTGCGAGACGGCAAAAAAAAGGATTTCATATGGACCTTGGCTTAATTAAAAAAATAGACATTGACCAGGAAATGCAACAGTCGTATCTCGATTATGCGATGAGCGTGATCGTGGCGCGTGCATTGCCTGACGCGCGCGACGGCATGAAGCCTGTGCAACGCCGCATCTTGTATGCGATGTACGACATGGGCATTCGCGCAGACACAGCCTACAAGAAATCCGCTCGTATCGTGGGTGAAGTGCTCGGTAAATATCATCCGCACGGCGACTCATCCGTGTATGAAGCCATGGCGCGCCTCGCGCAGGATTTTTCGATGCGCACCATGCTCGTGGATGGACAGGGTAACTTCGGTTCTGTGGATGGCGACCCGCCTGCGGCCATGCGTTATACAGAAGCGCGTCTTGCCAGCCCTGCCATGGAGATGTTGACCGATATCAACAAGAACACGGTTAATTTCAAACCGAACTTTGACGACACACTTGCAGAGCCGGATGTCCTGCCCGCCGCGCTGCCGAACTTACTGGTCAACGGTGCGACGGGTATCGCGGTGGGTATGGCAACTTCGATCCCGCCGCATAATTTGGGCGAGATCATCGATGCCATCATCTACATGCTTGATCGCTGGGAGAAACTCGACGACATCGATGTTGAGCAATTGATGAAATTTGTGAAAGGTCCGGATTTTCCCACAGGCGGCCTGATCATTCAGGAGAAGGGTGAAGAGGGGATCGAGTCCGCGTATGGTTCCGGGCGCGGGCGCGTCACTGTGCAGGCCAAGGCGCATGTGGAGGAGATGGAACGCGGCAAGAGCCGCATCATTGTGTCCGAATTGCCGTACATGGTCAACAAGTCCAGCCTGATCGAGCGCATTGCCGAACTGGCGCGCGATGGGCATCTCGAGGGATTATCCGACCTGCGCGATGAATCCGATCGCCAGGGCATGCGCATCGTCCTGGAAATGACCAAGAACGCGAATCCCGATTTCGTTTTGCGCGAGCTCTACAAACGCACACCCATGCAGACCACTTTCAGCATCAACCTGCTGGCCTTAGTCGACAACGAGCCGCACACCCTGACCCTGAAGCAGGCACTGCGGGTGTATATTGAGCACAGGCTGACGGTCATTAAAAGACGCGCTGAATTCGACCTGGAAAAGGCCAAAGCGCGCGCGCATATCCTTGAGGGATATATGATCGCCTTGAAGAACCTGGATGAATTGATCGGGATCATCCGCGCCGCGCCGGACGTTGAAACTGCGCGTGCCAAACTGATGAAGCGCTACAAGCTGACGGAGTTACAGGCGACCGCCATCCTGGATATGCAGTTGCGCAGGCTGGCCGCACTCGAACGCAAGAAGATCGAAACCGAATACAAGGAAATGACCGCGCTGATCAAGGGCCTGAACGATCTGTTGAAATCCCCGAAGAAATTGCGTGGTGTGATGGCCGAAGAATTATTGAAAGTAAAAGCCGCGTATGCAGACCGCCGCCGCACGCAGATCGTCAGTTCGAAAACCGGAACAGGCGGGAAGACATTAACCGCCAATGACCTGCTGCCTGATCAGGTTGTGTGGGTGGGTGTGACCGATGGCGGGATGGTCTCGCGCACACACGATGACAAGCAGCCGAAACACTCGGGCAACGACGCGCCGCGCTTTTTGGTGAAGGCTTCCACAACGGACACGATCTATTTCGTGAGCAAGTTGGGTAAAACCGCCGCGGTGGCCGCACACTTGCTGCCTGAGTCAGATAAATTAAGCAACGGCTCGATGTACTATAAAGTCTCGCCATTAACTGAAAGCGACCCGCTCGCGGCTGTGTTTGCATTACCCGCGCGTAAGAGTGACCTGACCGCAGAAGCGTGCGTGATCACGACCACGCGCTTTGGCATGGTCAAGAAGACATTGATCGGTGAATTGCCCGGTCCCTCCTCGCAGACGTTCGCTTTGGCGCGCGTCAACGAAGGCGATAGACTCGGCTGGGTTGGGCTGACCGATGGCAAAAAGAAGCATGTTCTGCTGGTTACATCGCAAGGCATGGCGATACGATTTAAGGAAGACGATGTGCGCGCGATGGGACTCGTCGCCGCGGGTGTGAACGGCATCAAGCTGGAAGATAAAGACGAAGTAAGCGGCATGGAAATTTTGCCTGCCGAGGGCGAGATCTTCCTGCTCACGTCTGATGGCAAAGCCAAGCGCGTAGACCAAAGGGAATTCCCCGTGCAGGGACGTTACGGCAAAGGGGTGACCGTTTGGGATCTAGCTAGGAATGTGAAAATCGCTGGTGTGGTTTCAGGCAAGCCGAATACCGTAGCGACGGTTCATTTGAGCAAAGGCGCGGCGAAATCCGCACGCTTGGATCTGGCGGCCATACGTAAACGCGCCGCGAGCAAAGGCGACGTTGTCGTGGAAGTGAAGCCCGGCGAGGAAGTGGTGGCTGTGGCCGTGGGCTGGGCGTTGGAGAGATTTATTCCGGTAAAGAAGGTGGAGGAAGTAAAGAAGAAGGAAGGAAAGAAGACCAAAGCCGCTGCGACATCGTCCCCGAAGGGAAAGAAAGCAAAACCGGCTAAGAAAACAAAGAAAGCAATGAAGAAAGCCTTACCAAAGAAGGCTTCAAAGCCTGCTAAGAGGAAAAAGAAATAATCAAAAGCGGTATAATGATATTGCAATTAGCTAATGTGCTAATTATAATCATCAGTTATCCTAATAAGGGTTTATAGCTCACCTGTTCGTGTCTGCGAAAACTTCATATACAGTCAAATTCTAAGAAATAAAAAGAACAAAAGAAAGGAATAAATCTAAGAATGGGCAAAGAGATTTATCGCTTATACTCACGCCCCTCATTCTTTGAGGGAATTGCTAGACTGTTCGACTTTAGAGGACGCTTGAATAAATATAACTTTTCGCGCTCAAATAATGAGGCAGATTTTCGTTCAATAGAATCTGATTGGCAATTTGTTGGTAATGACATTCGTAAAGCGATTCGAATATTTGCCGAGGAACATCCATTAGAGCATTTAGAGGAACAGGATGGCTGAGGGAAAGGAAATCTTCCCTGCTAATAAAGGGAATAAAGCCAAGGCAGAGCCAGGCAACGAGATAAGAATCCCCGACGAAATAATCGAAAAGGCCGGGGGGAAAGAGAATGTTCGAAGAATATTCTCTTACTTTGAATCTTTTTCTGGCCCACTGCCTCATCCAAAAATATTTGCACAGTATAAGGCAGTGATGCCAGATGCTCCAAAGCGAATTTTCCGTATGGCCGAGAAGCAACAAGAACATCGTTTTGGATTAGAAAACAGTGTATACAAGGTGATGTTCGTCGCGCTGATCTAGGGCTGAAATTAGGTTTCGTTCTTTTTGGAATTCTCTCTTTGGGTGGTATTGGTTTACTTTGGGTTGGGAAGAATGTTCAAGGCTATTCAGTATTGCTTGGAGGATTTCTTGGCGGAATAGTGAATTTTATTCGGGTTGGAAGGGAGAGAGAAAAACAACCTCAACATCCAATGCCAATTCCTATGAAAAAATCAACTAGAAGGAAAAAGAAAAAGAAAAAATCCTAGCCATTGGCTAGGATTTTTTGATTGCTTCTTTCAGGAAGTCGCACTTTTGGCGATGTACCGTTGCTACTATATAGTGGATACATCCAGTAGGAACCATTTACAAAGAAGTACGAAGGATGTGCCTAGGATGTGCGAACGCATCTTTTGCTACCCCTTCCCGAGCCTCCCCCAAATACGCAATAAAACCTCAGCATAATTATTTGGAGAATGAATTGCGGATTTGGGGGAGGTGCCCGAAGGGGACAGGACGGTGGGGGTAGGTAACCTTGGACCCTTTATTTTATTCTTGCCAACCTCAAATACACCGCGCCGCGCGCATCGAGTAATATTTCCGTGGGGGTTTGTGTGATGCGCAAGACCACCTGCTCACAGGCGGAACAGCGCAATACGATCCCCGGTCCGTGCGTGAAAGCCAGCAACGTGCCGATCTCTGCTTCATTGCCACAATTGGCACATTCGGTCGGCGCGGCGGTCATTTCCGTGCCAAAGATTTCGTAAAGCAGACCTGCGGTCGCGTTCGCATCCAGCATAAGTTCACGGTTAATATCTGTTGTCTCTTGCATGGCTCATCCTCCTGATGGACCGAATCTTTCCGTGCGAATGTTGTCCACGCGAACACCAATTTTGACCAGGGCATTGGCAGTGGATTCAACCAAAAGCGTCGGTCCACAAATGAAAACTTGAACAGATTTACCCAAAGGCTGCGCGACTTCCTTCAACATCTCCTGATCAATGCGCCGCGCATATCCCTTCCAACCCGCGGGTTGGGAGCGTGTAAGCGTGTGAAGAACCTGCACGCCGTTAATTGCCCCGCGCAGTTTTTCGAGTTCGTTGAAGTAGATGATGTCTTCAAAGTTGCGTGAACTATATAGTAGACTGGCCGGATGCTTTCCTCCAGCCGCGGCGCGATGACGAAGCATGGACATCAATGGCACAACGCCTGACCCACCCGCGATCAACAACAACGGATCGGTAATTTTCGCCTCCCAGACGAAGTAGCCGCCGATCGGTCCGCGCATTTCGAGGCGGTCTCCCTTGACAAGCACATCATGCAAGTAGGTCGAGACTTCACCATCGTTGATACGCTCCACCGTGATGTCAACCTCCCCTGCGCGCTCTGGTTCTGATGCGATGGAGTAACTGCGTTGGGTTTGATAGCCATCTTGGGCGGTGAGGCGCAGGTCGTAATGCTGTCCCGCGCGGTGACGCATCCACGCTGGGAGTCTCAGCGTCAACGATTTCACTTTAGGGGTTTCAGGCTTGATGTCCGTGACCGAAGCGATTTGCCAGTCCAGTGTTTGTTTCATAAGCTCTCCGAACCGTCATTGCGAGGTGGCGTTCTTCCACCGAAGCAATCCCCTCGCGATGTGCGAGATTGCTTCGTCGCTCACCTGCACTGCACCAAACGCACGAAGTCCCTCGCGCACGCCGCAAAGCGGCAGTCCCGAGCGCAGCGAGTGGGCGTAGCGCAGCGGAGTGGGAGTGCGGTGCAAGTGTCGCTCCTCAGCATGACATACATCAGTCATTCCAATACCGCTGTTCTTTCCACGGGTCGGCATGGTTGTGATATCCAGCCGATTCCCAGAAGCCGGGCTTGTCTTTTTCAATGAAGTGGACACCGCGCGCCCACTTGGCGCTCTTCCAGAAATACAGATGCGGCACAACCATGCGCGCGGGACCGCCGTGTTCGGGGGCTAAAGGTTTATCATCGTATTTCAAAGCTATGAAGGATTGACCGTTTATGATGTCGGTGAGCGGCAGGTTGGTGGTGTAGCCGCCATCGCTATGCGCCGTGACGAACATGGCTTTGCGGTCGAGTTCAACATGTTCGAGGAGCGTATCGAGGCTGACGCCCTCCCACTTCATGTCGAGATGCGTCCATTTGGTGACGCAGGAAATATCCACCACATATTTCTGCATGGGGAGTTTGAGGAACTCCTGCCATGTCCATGAAACCTTTTCTTTGACAAGACCATCAATGCTGAAGGTCCATTTATCGAGGGGCGTATAAGGGGTTGGTCCCGCTGAGAGCACAGGGAAATCATTTGTGAGATATTGACCAGGCGGGATGCGATCCTTTTTCTCCCCTGCGCGCCGCTTGCCGACAAAACCGCGTGAGACAAATCGTTCCTCTGACATGGTCGCTCCTTTACCGATAAGGTGAGCCAGATTTAGGCAGTCTTGTTCCTGTTGTTAGGTTGAGTGTATAACGATGAAGGGTTCGAGTCAAGTATTAAAAAGAGACACGCTACATCCTTGCGCCCAATGAATCGTGGACACCGAAATCACTTTCACTCTGGAACGTTCTCTGCCAGCCCCAACTCAGGTGCGATTTTTCGCATGGCATAGTACCCCTTGCTGCCTTCGCGAAGCACCCTGTGGGCCACCCCCGTTCGTCCACAGGATCGCTCACCTGCACTGCAACGAACGCACGAAGTCCCCGTAGCGCAGCGAAGTGGGGGTGCGGCGCAAGTGTCGCTGACCCACAGGGTGGCTACGCTGATCCACAGGATTGCCGTCTCGTACCGACGTGCCGTCGTACTTCGCGGCACGGACGGTGCTTCGCTTATGCCGCGAGCAGCGCCAGGGCGGTCCGCAGGATTGCCGTCTCGTACCGACGTGCCGTCGTACTTCGCGGCACGGACGGTGCTTCGCTTATCCACAGGATTGCTTCGCTTATCCACAGGATCGCTCCGCTGATGCGAGACGGCAAGTCCATTGGGTTTGGGGGCACCCTTTCCCCATCGAGGACGATGCGGGTATGCTTTGCGAAGGTGTCGGCGAAGTACCCCAAGGGTGAAGGACGGCGGGGGTAGGTGCGCATCCCTCATAGAAAAGTAGTGTTCTCCCTAGTTGGGCCTTGCAATCTTGCAAGAATTGTTATATAGTATTCCCAAGGAGTAGGCGGGATACGCCTCTATTAGAAAATGGATGACGCTCAGAATAAACCCACAGAAAACAATGAAAATTCCGGGATGGACAATTCGGTCCCTCACAATGTCTTTTTAGTACTGGAAGGCAGCAAAGCCGTGCCACTGGATCAGCTCGTTTTCAGTATCGGTCGCAGTCACGACAATACACTGGTGCTGGACGATCCACGCATCTCGCGTCATCACGCGGAGATCCGCGTCATCCGTGACCACTTTGTGCTCTTCGACCTGAATTCCTCGGGCGGTACCTTCGTTAACGGCCTGCGCACTGGCCAGGGATTGCTCTACCCGGGCGACCTCATTTCCCTGGCGGGCGTCAATCTGGTTTTCACGCAGGATACGCGGCTGATGAACCGCAGGGGAGATGGTTCGGGGTCATTGGTTGGTCCCGGGCAACGTCCCACAGCCGTCTTTAACACGTCCATGTTCAATAGAAGGAGAAAGGGAGATTCGCAATAACACCTGAACAGCGCGCTGTTACAGAATGAACATTGCGATGCTTTAACCGGGATTTTCCAGGGAAAGACATGGAACGGTGATTTTATGGAATGTAGCATCCAGCACGCAAGCGGGAACATGATCATTGCAACAGCCTCGGGGGAATGGGATCAAGCCACAGATAACGCCATGGTGCGCGAGATCATGGAAGCGGTGGATACCTCCGGAAGCACAAAAGTCCTGATGGATATTCGAGAGCTTCACTTTGATCTACCCATCATCCAAATCTTTGAACGCGCGCAGGAACTACGCCAACAACGAGGGGGATTTGGGAGGAAAAGCGCAAAGACCGCGGTGGTCTATCCGTCAACGGACAAAAAGATGAAAGACGATATGGCATTCTTTGAAATCGCGGCTCGCAATCGCAACCTGCCGTATCGTACGTTCAAAGATATTGGTGAGGCCATGGCATGGCTGATGGAGGATGCATAAAGAACGGCAGGATCCTCGCACCTGCAAATTAGGACACCTCATAGGGCACGCCGCGCAGATTAAACTCTTTCCCATTTACTTCAACTTTTACTTTTACAGGCAGCCTCTGTGCCGCGACGCCAGTATTCGGATACCAGATCCGCTTTTCAACCGGCAGTATGAACAGCCCTTCCTCATCTCCGATTGGTGTAAAGGTCTCGTTGGCTGCCTGTTTGTAAATGGATATTCCCAACCTTGTGCACAGATCATTGGCAAATGAAATAACATCTTGCGAAGGCAGGCCGATCTCGCTTACCTGCAGGATCTGTTCGCTGCTAAATGGTGCAGGCACCGTATTTTTCAGCTCGTAGCGGGCGATCAATTCAAGGATATTTCCCGCCGTATCTTTGAAGTAAAGCGAAGCGGAATTCCACGATTCGCTCTCAAACTGATCGTTTCCCTCTTCGTCCTTCAAAAGCGGGATTCTGGCAGACAGCCACGCCTTTGCATGGACGAACTGGTTTACGGGAATGTTGAAGCAAAAATGATATTCGCCCTTCCAATTCGGAGGAGCCTGCGCGAAGATCAACTCCGTTTTGCCGGCCTGCACGATCAGGGAATCGGTATCGAGATGAACGGGCAAGTCCAGCACAGTGGCGTAAAAATCCCGCTGGGGGACCAGATCACCTGCCAATAATTCAAGTCGTTTAATGAACATGAATTAACCTCATCCTTTCTCTTTGCTAATCACGGCATTGGATGTGCCAGGAAAAATTCCCACATCACATCGGTTGCATTCACAGCCTGTGATGTGATGGCGTTTGGCATGCTGGGCGAGCCCGGCCAGGAATGTCCATGATTGGCCAATGTGTAGAGCATAACATCGGCATTCTCCTTGCAACTCGACCAGGTCCGTACCGTGACTGTCTCAACTGGTGTCGTGACGTTGGGCGTGGATGAACATCCATTTCGTACAGCCCAGGCCTCCGCCCAGTCTTCGATCGGAGGCGTGATCGCGCGTGGGTTACTGCCCTCATAGGGCACGACGTTATCATCCAGCCCATGGAAGGCCAGCACAGGGACCGGCCTCGCAGGATCGCAGTCCTGCCAGAAGTTGTACGCGCCTGAATCGGGTGCGATGGCGGCGATCAGATCGGCCATGTCGCAGGCAAGTCGGTTCGTCATACCGCCGCCGTTTGAGATGCCGGTTGCATAGATCCGTTTTGGGTCAATCGTGTATAGGGTTTCAAGGCGCGCGATCAGATCGCGGATGAACTGCCGGTCCGCTTCGCCCTGCGTGATCGGGCCGGTATACCAGGTTGATTCAATTCCATCGGGATAGACCACAATGAAGCCTGCTTCGTCTGCTTTGAGGGACATGCCCGTCAGGGCCTGCTCCTCTTTTGAATTGGATCCGTATCCGTGAAAGTTAATGAGCAGTGAGATCGGATTTCCGTTATATGATGGCGGCACATGCAGCAGGAAATGCCGCGTCACGCCGCCAGAGATGATCTGGTCCTCGCTTAATATGTTTTCGTCATCGCTCGGAATTGCCGGTATCGAAAAACGGCACGCAAGCATGGCAGGCAAAAGCAAAAGGATCGCGACACTTGTTTTCATAATCAGAAATGATACCAAGAAAGGCTATAATTTGCACATGCAAACAGCTTATGCATTTGTCCCTTCGCGTGGGCATGAGTTTCCCGGCCACCCCGAAAGACCCGGCAGACTGGAATTGCTCGAGCCGCAACTTGATTCATTCCGGGTGGAGCGCGTGGAAGTAAAGCAAGCAACGCCTGAACAGGTGACGCGTGTGCATCAATCCGGGATGATGCGAGGGATCGAAGAAGTTTGCAAACAGGGACCGGGGGTTATTGATCAGGCTCCCACCTACGTGACACAGACATCCTACGAAGATGCCCTGCTGGCCGCGGGCGGTCTGATCGAGTGTACGCGCGCGGTCTTGAACGGCGAAGCGCAGAACGCCTTTGCGATCGTGCGTCCGCCCGGACATCATGCAGAGCCGGAGCGTGCCATGGGATTTTGTATTTTCAACAATATCGCCATCGCCACGCATGAAGCACTGGCAAATGGAATGGAACGCGTCATGGTCATTGACTACGACGCGCATCACGGGAATGGTACGCAGGCCGTCTTCCTGAATGAGGAACGCGTCGGATTCATCTCAACCCATCAATGGGGAATTTATCCCGGCACTGGTTGGATCGAAGACGCGCCGCACGCGAAGGGACGCGTGGTCAATGTCCCTTTGCATGCGTACGCGGGGGATCAAACATTTTCACGTATTGCAGATGAAATCTTCAAGCCCGTTGTGGAGAAATTTCGTCCGCAGATGTTGTTCGTCTCGGCCGGGTTCGACGCGCATTGGAATGACCCGATCACCACGCTGGGTCTATCCACCAAAGGATATTTCAACATCTCGAAGAAACTCGTCGGACTTGCAGAAGAATACTGCAAAGGAAAGATCGTCTTCGTTTTGGAAGGCGGCTATGAACCGCTGAACGTCGCGAACGGTGCCGCGGCTGTCTTTGCTGCGCTGACAGCTTCCGGGTCCATGAAAGATGCGGGCGATACGTGTCCGCACGCGGATCCAGACCATGAGTCGCGCATTGCCGAAGTCCGCAAGTGGAACGGTATTTAATGACTAAGGAGTGAGAGATGTCGAGAAGGGAAAGTAAAGGCTTTGTCGAACTTGAATGGGTCTGTCCTAATTGCAATAGCAGGAACAAGGGCTCAAAGAAGACCTGCGAGAACTGCGGCGCGCCACAGCCGGAAAATGTGCAATTCCAACGTGCTACTGAAGAGAAGCTCGTTACGGATGAGAAATCAGTGGAGGCGGCCAAGGCAGGCGCGGATATCCACTGCGGATTCTGCGGTACGCGCAACCCGGCGAGTGCAATGACATGCTCGCAGTGCGGCGGGGATATAAAGGAAGGCAAGGCGCGCCAGGCCGGGCAGATCCTGCAAGCAGGTCCGGTGATCCCGAAAACTATCACATGCAAAAATTGCGGCACCGAAAACCCGGGCAGTGAACGGACTTGCTCGAAATGCGGCTCACCATTACCGCGCGTGGTGGTGCCGCATGCCGAGGCGGTAGCATCACCGGCATTAGCTGCCCAAAAGAAAAAACCGAACTGGCTGTTGCTTGGCGGCATCGGCTCATTTCTCGTATTGTGCTGCGCAGCGATCTTGATGCTGTTCGTATTCCCCTCGCGTTCCGTGCAGGGGACAGTTACTAATGTGGAATGGCAAACCTCTGTGCCAGTACAGGAAGTGAGGGCCGTGGATTACAACAACGAACGCGGCAGCCCGCCTTCAGATGCGTATAATGTTTCCTGTCATACCGAAAGCCAGGAGGTTTGTGAAGAGAAGATGGTTGATCAGGGAAATGGATATGCTGAAAAAGTGGAGGAGTGTCATACTGAGTCGGAGGATTTTTGCTCTTACACAGTGGATGAATGGACGACCGTCCAGACATATGACTTGAGCGGAAATGATTTGAATCCTGTCTATGAAAACCCAAGCATCTCAAGCGACCAGCGCGCGGGGGATGCCTCGGAACAACTAACGGTTTACTTCAACACAGATGACGGGCAGGAAACGTATTCGCCGGGGTCGGTCAGTGAATTCCAGCAATTTCAAATTGGAAGCACGTGGACGTTGAAGCTGAACGCGGTGGGTGGTGTGGTGAGTGTGGAGCAATAATTAACTGGAAATGATGTCGAAACATTTGCGCTGAAAATCCTCCATTGCTTAAAGTCTTTGTGCAATCAAACGTCGGGACACATATCGTGTCCCGACGTTTTTATGGGATCAACGCCTTCAATAATTCTTCACGCCAGCCTTTTGCAAACGGATCGTACACCCCAAAGCCCGATCCAAACTCCCAATAAGCCCATGCAAAGTTGTGACGCTCCGCTTCACGCGCCACGAAATCTGTCCAGCGGACGCGGGAGTTCGGGTCTGCCTTTGAATAGGCGCCAAACTCTCCAAGTAATATGCGGACGTTATGTCCCTTCGCCCACTCCGCAATGGAATCAAAGTTGCGCGTGATCTCGGCTTTTTGTTCGTCGGTCCCATCCCAGGTTGTGCCAAGCCATGCGTTGCTTTCATCTCCGATCCA
Organism: uncultured Anaerolineaceae bacterium; assembly: GCA_964610295.1. Lineage (GTDB taxonomy): Bacteria > Chloroflexota > Anaerolineae > Anaerolineales > Villigracilaceae > Villigracilis. The sequence goes on along the minus strand of CAZSVR010000012.1, from coordinate 7,858 downwards.
CTCCGCGCCTTGATGCGTGAACTCGAATGGCAGATAGTAATGAAACGTCACAATGAGATGTGGATCATCAGGGATATTGAGTGTGGAAACCTAATCGTAGGCGTTCCAATTTGCCGGGCCGATAATTACATCGCGTGTGGGATTTGTCTCGCGCACCACCTTCAATGCATCAACAACGTAAATGTTCCACAATGCGGCATCCAATTGATCGTGAGGTTCGTTGAGCAATTCAAACAAAACCTGTGGTGGGTAATCTTTGTAATGCTCGGCGATTTGTTCCCACAAAAAGACAAATTGATTGAGATTCGGTTCAGACATAAGTTCTTCATAATTATGAAAATCAATGATGATCGGGAGGTTGCGTTTCAAAGCCCAATTGACCACTTCGTCGACACGAGCAAAGAGAGTTGGATCAATATAGTAGGCAGTATCTCCGTCATCATGTCCTAAATATTTGGTATGTGCCTTCCAATTAACCGGCAAACGGATAAAGTCAAAGCCTGCCTCTTTGATCCGGTCAAAATATTCCTCTTCAACATACAGCCCCCACTCGCCTTCGTTCGGCGCTTCGAGCATGTTGCCCATGTTCACGCCGCGACCGAGAGGTGGAGTGGATTCAGGTTGAGTTGTGGATGTCATCGGAATCTCTGTAGGCAGAGCATGAGTAGGAATGATCGGCGTGGTCGTTGTGGGAAGACAGGCCGAAAGAGCGAAAAGAAAAAGGAAAGCCTGCCCTGAGCAACGTCGAAGGGAAGAGAGAAGAAATTTTTTCAAGGTTCACCTGTAGGGTAAAAGACGAAGGACAAATGACAGAGGACCAATATATTTGAGCCTCGGTCCTCAGTCCTTGGTCAGCCGAGCAACCCTACTGTCTTCTCCACTTCCTTCAATATCTCACCCGATTTCACCAGTGCCTTCATTGCGTTGTGGTCGGGATACAACGGGCGGTCAACTTCAAGGTGCTTCACATATTTACGGATCACTTCACGTGCCTTGTTCGTCCCCTTGCCGGGTGTGAACTCGCGGAAGTCCAATGCCTGCGCGGCGGCCATGAATTCAATTCCCAAAACGCCATAGGCATTATCTAAAATCTGTCCATTCTTCAAAGCGGTATTCATACCCATGGAAACAAAATCCTCCTGATCGGCTGCGGCCGGGATGGATTGTATGCTCGCAGGCGCGGATAAAATCCTTTGTTCCACGATCAAATGATCGGCCGTGTATTGGCTGAGCATTAATCCAGAGTAGAAACCCGGTTCATGGGCAAGGAAATCAGGCAGTCCCTGGGAAAGAGCGGGGTTGGTCAGACGGTTGAGTCTGCGTTCTGATAAAACAGAGACCATCGTGATGGCGATGCCGGCCATATCCATCGGCAGGGAAACCGGCGTGCCTTGAAAATTTGCGCCGGTCAAAGTCAACTTCAACTCAGGCACGAAGATCGGATTATCCCCCACGCCGTTCAATTCAATTTCAACCTGTGAACGCGCGTAGGCCAAAGCGTCACGCGCCGCCCCGATCACCTGGGGTGTGGATCGCATCGAATACGCATCCTGCACTTTTGTTTTCATCTTGCCGGTTGTTAGATCAGAGCCTTCAACCACTTTCATAATATTTTTTGCAGAGGTGATCGCGCCATGAAAGCCGCGTAATTCATGTATCTTGGTGTTGTATGGTTTCAGGTTGCCAAGCAATGCTTCAATCGACATCGCCGCCGCGATCTCTGCTTGTTTCAAGAATCTTTCCATATCATAAATGTGCAACGCGGACATTCCAGTTAATAGATTTGATCCATTGATCGCGGCCAGGCCGTCACGCGCCTGCAAGCCGGGGATTTCGATGCCTGCCCGCCGCATCGCTTCCGCACCTGATAACTGCTCACCTTTATAGAAAGCCTCGCCTTCACCCATAAGGAGCAACGCGGCTTGTGCCATCGGCGCAAGGTCACCGCTCGCGCCGACTGACCCCTTCTGGCAAACAACTGGCGTGACGCCTTTGTTGAGCATCTCCACCAGTGTTAAAGTGATCTCGGGTCTGCAACCCGAATTCCCGTGCGCATGGACGTTGATGCGCCCTGCCAGTGCCGCGCGCACGTGCTCGATCGGCGCGGAGTCGCCGATCCCCGCCGCGTGGTTGTAGATCAGATATCTCTGGAATTCCTTTACCTGATCATCGTTCAAAATCTTCTCAGAGAATTCACCGATACCCGTGTTCGTGCCATACATGATCTCTTTATTGGCAAGTTTCTCCTCCAGCATGGCGCGGCAGATCTTGATGCGTCCCAGCGCGGCAGGGACTAATTCCACTCTTTCATTACCGCGCGCAATCGCAACAAGTTTTTCAATCGAAAGGGACGAACCGTCGAGGCTGATGGGCATTTAGACTCCTATAGACTTCCGAAGTCTCAGAGACTTCGGAAGTCTGGGGGATAAGATTAAATCTTCCAATGATTGCAAATATTTTCTCACATCTTCGGGCAAATAACGCGTCTTGACATAATCCATTACAAATGTCTGATACTCCGATGGTGAACCAAAATTTTCTTGAATAAATTCGCGGTCAACCAGCGTGCCGTCACGTTGACCCAGCCATTCGAGATAGTTCGAGTATATCCAATCTTCGGGTGTAGTGACCAGTCCATCTTTCACGGGATTGGCATGAATATAGACACATAAGTTGAGCAAATGAGGGTAGTTCTGAATAGGCTTGGCTTGGAATTGTCCCTGAAACAACGAACCAACGCGCTGAAATCGCTTGTTGATGGCTTTGGTGTAGGAAATCAGGAATTTTTGCATGGCACGAGAGACTTGCAACGAGACTTTCGAAGTTTCGCCGTTCTTTGGCGCTTCAGAAGTCTGGGGTTTAACCCTCACCAAAAGATGATAATGGGTCGGCATTAAACAATAGGCAATAATATTCATAGTGGAGGTCAGGTATTTCTCAATCCCTTTCAAGAAATACAGATAATTATCGGACTCGAAGAAAACCGCCTGGCGGTTGTTACCACGATTATAAAAGTGGTAATACATATCGGGCGCAAAGGGAGTTAATCTCCGTGGCATGGTGTCACCTCTCTAGACTTCCGAAGTCTGCCAGACTTCGGAAGTCTGTGTCGTAAGAGACGAACCGTCGAGGCTCATACGCATAGGGTTCTCCTTAAAAAGAATGGGGGTATTGTAATCCCGTTAATAATGGAAAGTGCTATACTGTTTTTATCAGTATAAACGCGAGTCGGGTGCTTCTCTTCGTCAAATTTGAGAATAGAGGCCCGTACCAATCGCTGGTCTGGTGAGTTAAGGAGAAGGCCATGTCCACAAAGCAAACCATCCGCAAGAAGAATACGACGGGGGTCGTTAGAAAAAAATCAAGGCCCGTACCGGTTGGCGCGCATCTTTGCCGTAGTGGATGTATGGGACGCGGTGACCAGTGACCGCCCCTACCGCCCAGCCTGGACCAAAGAGAAAGGTCTGGAGTACATCAAGGAACAATCCGGAAAATATTTCGACCCACAAGTTGTGGAAGCCTTCTTAAGGCTGATCGCCGATCAGTGATCGAATCATAGTCGAAAACCAACCTGTCATTGGATACCAATCATTTTTAATGGAGACCGCTTCGGTCTCCACTTTTGATCTCGGGGAGTGGAACAATCATAGTTAAAGTAACGTCTTTTCTCCAAAATGGAGACATAAGATGAAATCTCGAATTCTGCTTTACGCACTAATTGGTTTATCAGCCCTCGCTTTTGTTATCTTTTGGTTCAGTTACTCAACCAACGATCAGGAGAACACAAAGGTTTTCGACGCCACAGTCAATCGCGGCTGCGCTCCGTGGGATGGGTCCGCGTTTACCGTATCCATTCCTTACGATCCGATATCTACTATCGAGGTTTCGATCTGGCAGTCTCCCGATATGGAACGACCAGTCACTTTTTCGTTCCCCGATGAAACTGGCAGAATCGGCAGTGCCACGCATCGTCCGCAATTCGGCTCCTCAGAGCAGTTAACAGGCAAAGTATTCTTCTGGCACGTCGAACAGGGAATTCCGATTGAAGGTGAGTTCAACCTTTTTACAGAGGCAGGCCGCCAATTAAAAGGAAAATTTAAAGCGAACTGGGGAGACTTCATCGCTATGTGTGGGTGATCTCCCTTTCGGGTAAAATCCACTCCATGGAAAACTCAACTGAATATCTCCCCAAACGCGCGCTGAGCATCCACGCGCATCCCGATGACCAGGAATTTACGGTAGCCGGAACACTTGCCAAATGGGCCAAAGCGGGCTGTGAGATCATCTCCGTTATCATCACCAGCGGGGACGCCGGTTCAAACGACCTGAAGCATGGTCCCGATTACAAACCGACTCTTGCCCGAATCCGTGAGCGTGAGCAAAAGTCAGCCAATACAGTCCTCGGCGTGAAAGACACGATCTTCCTTGGGTATCCCGACGGCGAATTGGAGGCGACAATCGCTTTAAGAAAGGAATTGACGCGTCTTATCCGTCAACACAAACCGGATGTAGTCGTGATCGGCGACCCACAAGGCGTGTTTTATGGCAATCAATATATCAATCATCCGGATCATCGCGCCGCGGCGCAGGCCGCGCTGTACGCGGTGTTTCCCTCAGCCGAGACCCGGCTCATTTTTACCGACCTGCTAGCGGAGGGGCATGAACCGCACAAGGTCAAGCGCGTGTATGTCCACGGCTCGGACAAGCCGGATACGTGGGTGGATGTCACAGAGACGATGGACGTCAAACTGGCAGCCTTGAGGAAACATGCGAGTCAACTCGGCGAGTGGGATCCGGAAAAGATGTTGCGCGAATGGGCTGAAGAGCAGGCCAAGGAAAAAGGCCTCAAATATGCTGAAGCCTATAAGGTGATGATCAACGAGGAAGAGCAGCCTGAGAATTAGCGCATGGCGTTTACTAGTTACGGTTTTTTGCTTTTCATCCTGATCGTTTTTGTTTTGTATTGGATCGTTCGTGAACGGCGCTGGCAAAACCTGCTCCTGCTGGCGGCCAGTACCATTTTTTATGGCTGGCTTGTTGCGTGGCATGTCGTTGTGCTCTATCTCTCCATGCTGGTTGATTACTTCCTGGCACTGGGCATGGCGCGCTGGAGATCACGAGCCGGCCTTTTGCTCTGGCTCGGCCTGATGCTTAATATTGGCCTGCTGGCTTTTGTAAAATATTATTTCTCATTTAACAATTCGCTGGCCGGCTGGCTGGATCAGCTGGGCTACTCCGGCGATATATTTCTCGCCAGGATCATTCTCCCGCTGGGGTTGTCTTTTTATATCCTGAAAAAGATCAGCTATCTTCTCGACGTGCGACGCGGCGTATTGCAACCCACGCGCGATTTTGTCGCGTTCGCCGCGTACGTCTCGTTCTTTCCGCAGGTGCTATCCGGGCCGATCGACCGCCCCCAAAAATTGTTGAAACAATTAGAAGAGCCGCGCGTCTGGAAGCCGGCTCATTTTCATAATGCCTGGCAGTTGCTCCTAATGGGATTGTTCAAAAAGATCGTAGTCGCTAACAGAGTCAAAGTGATCGTTGACCAGATCTTCCTGATCGATGAACCTTCGAAAATTTTGTTATTTGTAGGGGGCTTTGGTTTCACGCTTCAGATCCTGGCCGATTTTTCCTCCTACACCGATCTGTCGCGCGGCATTTCCTTTTTGCTCGGGTTGGAAACCACGGAAAATTTCAATCAGCCTTATCTCTCCCTTACGCCGGGCGAGTTTTGGAATCGCTGGCACATTTCGCTTTCATCCTGGTTGCGGGATTACATCTTCTTCCCCCTGCGCCGTATGTTGCTTGGCAGGCGGGATGTGATCCCGAAAGTCCTGATCCAATCGATTCCGCCGCTCGTCACGATGTTCGTCAGTGGGCTGTGGCATGGGGTGGGATTGACATACATCGTTTGGGGACTGTACTACGGGGTGTTGATCGTGGTCTATCAACTCATCGGTCTGCGCGGGGATGCGTCGCGCATCGTCCCCGCGAAGTACCCGAAGGGTGAAGGGGGAAGGCCTGCCGGCCGGTTAAAATTGTTTTTTGCCTGGCTGACGATGTTCTTGTTGATCGTCTTTGGCTGGTTGATCTTCCGTGCCCGGTCCCTGCAATGGTTATGGGACACGCTTGCACACGCCCCGCTCTATCGGACGCCGCAGGAATTGACCGCCAGCTTCGTTCTGATGGTTATGGTTGCGTTCTATGCTTCCCTGCTGTTCGTCAAGTTCCTGATCGATCGCCATTGGGGACGCAACATAAACCTGCAAGCCCTGTATTATGCGGGTGCAACTCTTGCGACCCTCGTATTCATGAACTCATCCTCCCCGGACTTTATCTATTTTCAATTCTAATGAATACCCAAGCTGTTTTCTCCCGTTATCTTTTGTTCCTGTTCGGGACCTTGTTGGTGAGCAGTTTTTATCTGCCGGGGCATTATGATATTCCCTATCCACAAAGCCTCGGTCCACAATTCAAGCCAAATGTGAGGAGAGATTATATCGACGCGATCTCCACGGATCAACCCGAACTTGTGCTGATCGGCGATTCCGTGCTTTATCTGGGTGTGGATGAACCCATGCTAACAAACCAACTGGGTATGAAGACGTACAGCCTGGGCGTGCCTGGTTCCGGGTCGGCCGCATGGTATTTGATCTTGAAGAACGTGGTTTTAGGCGCCGCTCATCGTCCTAAATATGTTGTGATCCTGTTCCGCGATACCATGTTGACCACGCCTTCTTTCCGCACAACCGGCCGCTATTTTGGTTTGGTGGATGACTTCGCAGGTCGTAATGAACCACTTGTGACTCAACTGGCATTTATTGACCAGATGAACCCGATCGAAAAACTCGCGGAGCAATATTTTCCTCTGTATAGCGCGCGCTGGGAAATCCGCGATGGATTGGATAGCCGTATTCGTTATACGGCCCCGTCTGCACTTTTGAATTGCCCGGCAGAATGTACCGACGACGCGATCAATTCCATTTTTGGCCGCGAGCGTGTGGACGTTGTCGCGCTTAATCAGGCCGTGGAAGACGCCGGCCAGACCTTATATGCGCCCGCGGCGATGGATTTCGAGGATCAAGTTGAAAGGTCCTTTCTCCCGGCCACGATCCAATTGGCGCGGGAAAACGACCTGACCCTGGTTTTTGTGCGGACGAAAACCTTGATTTTCCCGGAATACGCTTCGGAACCGTTCGCATTGCGCAGCTACATCGAATCGCTGGATACTTATTTATCGGAAAGCGGCGCATATTATCTGGATTACGCCCACGATCCGCGCATCAAAGATACATATTTTTTCGACTCGTTGCATTTCAATGCCGATGGGAAGGAAGCGTTTACCCAAATGCTCGCGGATGAATTGCGGCCGTTCTTGAAATAGTGTAGTCATAGAGTAACCAATCGTCACCCCGCTCGGCGAGGGATTTCGCGCATCGTCCCCGCGAAGTACCCGAAGGGTGAAGCATCCCCGCCGAGTTTGCTTCTTCTCACTCACCATGATCCAAACAGCGTGAAGATATTCTTCATGATAAACTCGGCGCATGTCATCCGTCACCGCACTTGCTCATCCAAATATCGCCTTCATCAAGTATTCAGGAGGGAAACACCATAGAATTGACGGCACGGATAGTAATTGACTTGTTACAGGGGCAGGGCAATCAAATCTCTTTGACTGGTGAATCTCAGAGAATGTGATGGCTCTCCTGGCGTCACTTCAGCGTAGTGATCGGCCGACACTGCAGCAGATACAACTCCCCGCCTGCGTATGCACATTCGATATCAACCGGCTGTTCCATCGTTACTTCCAATGTCAGTGCAAGCTTTGCCATCTCAACAACTTGCTCATCATTCA
>CAZSVR010000011.1:12887-74770 GCA_964610295.1 uncultured Anaerolineaceae bacterium | reverse complement strand
GCGATGCGTCGAGCCGTCGATGTGACTCTTGAAGGTCACGCCGTCATCGTCAATTACCCGGGTTTGCGAAAGCGAGAAGACCTGAAAGCCGCCCGAATCGGTCAGGATGGGATTCGGCCACTGCATGAACTTGTGCAAGCCGCCCATATCACGCACAAGCTCATCGCCGGGGCGCAGGTAAAGATGATAGGTATCACTCAGTACAAGCGAAGCATGAATCTCTTTGAGATGTTCGGGTGTGAGCGTCTTGACCGTAGCTTGGGTGCCAACGGGCGCGAAGACTGGCGTGATGAGGTTGCCGTGAGGCGTGCTGAAAACTCCTGCGCGGCTACGGTCATTTTTAGCTGTGATCGAGAATGAGAACATGCCAGAGATTATACGATATTAGGGAATCGATGCACGCAAATGCGAGGATAATTCTATTTTAAGGAATATGAATCGGACTGATAACTCCCTCAAGGCCTCTACGGCTTTTAATGAAGTCAATCTGCCTGAAACCCGGAAACGCGGCAGTCACACTGGCCCTATCTTTGTGGGCGTAGGTCATCACGTCGGTTTCGGCAGGCGGAGTAACGAAGGTCAGCGTCATCGGATCATAACCGCCGAAAAAATTCAGATCATTGATAACAGATGGATTTTGAGTCCATGGGCCAGGATAGCCAATGGCAAATCCTTGCGAGGCATTGGAATAGGTAACAAGCGCGGCTTCAACGCCGTCCTGACCGCCTTCACCGGCGGCGGAGGCAGGCGTTCCACAAGCTGTGAGCATAAATATAAGAATTAAGGTTGTCAATTTGGTGAAACGAATATGGCTTGTCATTTGGGCCTCTTTTATCTTTTATTTATTGTCGCAAATGGAAATGAAGTACAGATGAAGGATTTTCATCTCGAGAAAAAAATATGCCTCTCCAACCAGGAGAGGCATAAGAGAGATACATCCGTTCGCTTAATCGTGGCGGAGTTCGATAAGTTTTAACTCGAAACCACCCTCAACGTACTTGGTCATAATGAACCCCATATCTTTGGCATAGTATTTGTGCTCATATATGGGAGGATTGTCGAGACCTGCCCACTCGTTGGTCATTAACACATCACTGTAGGAACCAAAAGGAATTGAGACCGACTCGGTCAGGCTAAGCACAGAGGCCCAGTCCTCGGCTTCTCCTTTGTAATATTCCTGGCGATAGGTCTGACCGACTGTAGGTTGGGCTTGCATGACAATCCCTGGCAATGCCCCGTCTACACCTGCCTCCCAAGAGCCTTTGGTGCTGCTGGCCTGTCCATCCTTGTATTCCTTCGAGTCCTCTCCAAAGTACCAGACGTTGCCTTGCTTATCCTGGGCATACCAGTCCCAAGTCTGCTCTTCGAGCTGGCCATCCACGGTTACTGTATCCAAAACAACAACGCAATTAATTCCCATGATGGTTTTGGTATCAGACTGAACCGTGACCTCGACATGTTCATCGCCCTTTTCTGTTCTTCCTTCATAGATGAAGGTAATTCCTGGAATCAGAGGCATATACGGGTTGTCAACTACGCCAACAAAATTAGCTGGGTCAATGACGGGGGCATACGGTTCTGGTGCCAATGGTGCCGAAGTTGATGGAGGCGCGGCCCTCCCGCTACATGCGGCAACCAGAAGCGAAATCAGTAACAGTACAAACAGGATTTTGGATATGCGTTGAAACATAATTCATCTCCTTTTTTAGAACGAATTCACACCAGTCAGTGTAGCCCGCCAAGATGAAGTTTGAATGAAATTAGAAATTCAGCATTTTCTCATGGATCGACGAAGGACTGTACTCAGTGAAAAAGTATTCACCATCGCTTCATGCGCTCTTCATCTTCTAATCCTAAAATAAGAACATCAAGAACGGAAATTTCTGTTGAATTCAAAAAGGAGATGATCCATGAAAATTAACCGTTTTATTGCGTTAGGGGCCATTGCCCTGCTGGTTGTGGCAGCGATGGGCGCGATCAGTATGAAAGTCTTTGCCCAAACCTTCTCCCCCGCCAAACAGTCCCAGGATTGTGTACAGGAGAATGACAACACGGAAGTCGAGTCGGCAGATAATACGGATGCAGACCAGGAAGAATGCGGCGACCAGAACGAAGCCGATGGACAGGAAACCGTGGGCTCGGCCGATACCGACAATATCGAGGAACAAGTTGGCGATCAGAATGCCTCGGATACGGGTCCTGAAGAAGTCGAATCCGCTGATGGGCAGGAAGCCGCTCCCACAGCTACACCTGCTATCACTGCCGAAGCCGCACAGAAAACCGCTGAAACCTACCTCAACGCAGGCACAGCCACGAAAGTGGAACTGGATGATGAGAATGGCCAGTTGGTTTACAGCGTCGAGTTCAGCAACGGTACAGATGTTAAAGTGGACGCGATGAGTGGCAAGGTGTTGGGAACTGAACCAAGCGAAGATTAGCCCCAAAAGTAAAAAGTAATATCAAATGCACCCTGTATCTACAGGGCGCATTTGATATATCCAGGATTTCATGCCGAATTCATTTTTCAAAGTTATACTCCAGGCATGCGAATATTGATCGTCGAAGACGAACGCAAGATTTCAGCTTATGTCAAACGCGGTTTGGAAGAGCAAGGCTATGCAGTCGATGCGGCCTACACAGGCCGCCAAGCACTGGACTGGGCACAAGCTGCGCGCTACGATGTGATCATTCTCGATATCCTGTTACCCGAAATGGATGGCGTTGCCGTGTGCAAGGAATTACGCGCACAGGGCAACCGCGCTCCGATTCTGATGCTGACCGCGCGCGATTCAATTGATGACCGCGCCGCGGGGCTGGATGCGGGGGCAGACGATTACCTGATCAAACCCTTTGCATTGAAGGAATTGCATGCTCGTATACGCGCCATCATCCGCCGCGCCAGCGATGCGCCAAAAAGTCCCATTTTGCAGATCGCCGACCTCACGCTTAACACCCTGACACGCCGCGTGAAGCGCGGAAATAAGAACATCGAGCTTACCGCCAAGGAATATGCCGTGCTGGAATGTCTATTGCGCGAACCTGAGCGCGTCCTCAGCCGCGCACAGATCGCCGAACATGTCTGGAATTACGACGTGTTCAATCACTCAAATGTTGTGGATGTTTACATCAAAAATCTGCGACGCAAAATTGACGATGATCTTCAACCCAAATTGATCCACACCGTACGCGGCGCGGGATATCGTCTTTCAGTGGAAGCCCAGGATGAAGCGGATTAAGACCTTGCGGGTCCGCTTCGCGCTCTGGACCTCGGGCCTGTTTTTCGTAATCCTGACGGGATTCAGTGTCTTCGTATACATCCGTATGTCGCGTAATCTATATGCTGCAATAGACGACTCATTGACGCTTAACGCCTCTCAAATCGTGGCCGGCCTGGATATTGAAAATAATCTTATCAACATCCCTACGGATTTTTTGGATGAATCTGAAAATGCCGAATTACGGGAACGGGGATTTACAGTTCAAATTCTCACGCGACAGGGAGAGATCCTGCAAAAATTTGGTTTGCATCAGGCTCTTTTGCCTCACCTATCTTCGAAAATCGTCGATCCATTTTTTTCAACGATTTCTGATCCCTCAAACGAGACCACCATTCGCGTTTACACTACCCCAGTCATCGAAAATGGACAACCCATCGCCCTGCTTCAGGCGGCTCAATCGCTTGAACAGGTGCAGGATACGCTTGAACGCCTCTTCTTAACCTTTTTGGTTAGCGTACCTATGCTCGTGACCATTGCAGGATTCAGTGGCTACTTTCTCGCCGCCCGTGCTCTTGCACCCATTGACCAAATCACCCTGACCGCGCGGCGAATTTCCGCTAAAGATCTTTCCGCGCGGCTTAATATCCCTGTGATCGACGACGAAGTGGGACGTTTGGCGCAAACCTTTGATGAAATGCTTGAGCGTCTCGATGATGCTTTTAAACGTGAACGTCAATTCACAAATGACGCATCGCACGAACTTCGTACCCCACTGACTGCCATGCAAGCTGTCCTTGGCATGATCCGCGAAAAGCCGCGCGCCACTGAAGAATATCAGCAGGCATTGGACGACATATCAGAAGAAACCGAGCGTTTGATCACATTGACAGAAAATCTTTTAAACTTTGCACGCAGGGATGGGAAAAACAATTCTGTGCATGAGCCGGTCAATGTTTCAACCCTGCTTGGCGATGTCACCGATTCCATGCGCCCGCTAGCGGAGGCAAAAGGCCTGAAGCTCAAGCGCGAAATTGAAGACAATCTTTATGTTCGTGGCGATAGTGACGACCTGATCCGTCTGTTCGTCAATTTGTTGGATAACGCCATTAAATTCACCGAGCATGGCGAGATCTATATCTCGGCAGAAATGCAGAACAACGCGGTAAAAATAAGCATCGAAGATACGGGTATCGGGATTGGCGCTGAACATCTCCCCCATATCTTTGACCGCTTTTACCGCACAGACAAATCCCGCGCTACACCAGGTTCCGGTTTAGGGCTTTCCATTGCAATGGAGATCGTTCAGGCGCATGGAGGCAAAATCGAAGTCACCAACGCAATGGACAAAGGGTCGAACTTTATCATTTATTTCCCTGTCTGAATTTTGTCACCAATTCCGTTGGGACGCATCCGCGAACCCATGGAGGTCGCGGGGGCAGTTGTGTTCCTCGCCTGACCAGTAGCTTCCCTTATTACAGGCGACACAATGCTGATCGAGGGGGCTGGACGGCAAAGTAAATCGCCCGCAGATGCAAAGTAGCATATACAAACAAAAACCGCAGGCTCATCACCTGTTGTTTTCCCATAAATCTTTTAACGCCGCCTGCCTCCCGTAAATGCCAAAATGGCAAACAACAATACGGCTCCAAGGAGGAAACCAAGGTTATACAAAGGTCCAGTGTTGTGGACTTCGTACATCTGTATCGCAGGATTGATAAACGACAGGCTCAGCGTCACAAGCGAGATCAGCCCGTGCCACAGTCCCGTGCCGAGACCGGCGACATGACCTAATCACTATTCTCCTTTCCCAATTGGCAAGCTATAATGCCATCAATTGATCGCCTTTTTATGGAAGAAGGAGAAAGCCATGAAAATAAGAACCCCGAATCGTTTTTTCTTAATGGTCAATGCGCTGATGATCGTTTCGCTTGCATGTCAGGGCAATCCTTTCTCAACGAATGCTTCAGCGCCAACCTCCGAGCCTGTGCTGCAGGCCGCGGACTCGTCTCCAGCGCAAAGCATTCTCGCTCCTGTGAGCCTCCCCGACAAGCGCGCCAACCAGGCAGGTGATCCTGATTCATCTCCCTTTGCCACAAAGAAATTGGTCTCCAGTGGTGAAAAATTCGTGCGAGGCTTGTACGAGCGTCCGTTCAATGCGATTACAATGGATACCTATTTTCCTTATCTCGACATCATAGATACACAGGGTTTCAAGGATGACACCTGGGGCTTTGCGACCATCACCATGTCTGGGACGGACGCGAATGGAAAACTGCCCGGAAAATACGGCGTTGAACTGGATCTCAACAGGGACGGCCGCGGCGAATGGCTGATCCTGGTCACAAACCCCGCTTCAACAGATTGGACCACGCAGGGTGTTCAGGCCTGGAATGATGCAAATGGAGATGTCGGGGGCGGCGTGCCCACAGTTGCAGATGAAGATCCCGCGGGCGACGGTTACGAAGCACTGGTATTCGACCAGGGCAAAGGAGACAAGCTGGACGGTGCCCGGGTTCGTGTTTCGGCCGAAGACCCAAGGACAATTACCATCGCCTTCAAACTTTCACTGATCGGTGACCCGGATTCCTTTGCGATGGGCGCCTGGGCCGGAGCTGCTTCGCTCGATCCTTCCCTTTTTGATCTCAACGACCACATGACTCACATCGAGGCCGGCTCGCCTCTACCTGACCTGTATGTTTACCCGCTTAAAAAATTAGCCGAGATCGATAATACCTGTCGCATGGCAATCGGGTTTGTTCCTACCGGCAAAGAACCGGGGTTGTGCGAGACCATTCTCAATGACCACTCCGGATCAGAAGTGACCGCGGGTTGCACACCTGCTTTTGCAGGTGCCAATAGTTGCCCATAACGAAACGGACTTAAAGTTTTATATACGCAGTTGAGTAGCGTTTACCCAAACTTCTCTTGCTCCTCCAACTCCATCAGCAACAAATCCGGCGCGCCTTCAGAGACTTGTAACTCGGACAAAGAGATCAGCATCGGAATGATCATCAGGATAAAGGCGATCGCGAAACTACACTGACCACCTGCGGCCCAGCCTGCAAAGAGTGCAAATATACTCAATACGCAAAAGAGCAGGCTGAGCACTCCGAGGATTTGCATGTTGCGAATCAAATACACGCGATAACGCAGGTTCGCGATCTGACCGAGCCAGCCCTCGTCCTGGTCTGCCTTATATTTCGCATGCAAATTACGGATGATGTTGGCAAGCGTCATAAACCGGTTGGTGTAGCCCAGCATCAACAGCGAAACGGTGGGAAACAGCCAGGCGCGAGTGGTGAGAGAAATGTCCATACGAGGGATTGTATCCTGCATCCCTGAGTGAAGGAACGGCGGCTCCTGTGAGCCGCCATTTCGTCATCCTACCAGTCCAAAACTCACCTGGTTGGGGTTTACCAATAACATGGGCACTTGCATTGTGAATTGCGGCAGGTATGGGTTCGTTACATCCGCTTCGTACACAGAGAACCAGGCCATGCGCATTACATCCAGACTTGTCGCAAGGTCCGCCTGGGTGGAAATGCGGATCTTCGCCTTCATGATAAAGGAACCCAATAACAGATCGATCGGCTGCATCAGGCGGTTTAACTCGGTCGCATCATAGTCCAGCGGGTCCTGTGCAGGCGGCGCCAGATGATATCCGATCACCTGCGGAGTTGGAATGAAGAGCTCCTCAAGTGCAAAGGACTTGGGCGGCACACTGCCAAACATGATCACCTGCGGTTTGAACATGTGGATATAGTTCGGAACCCCCTGCGTACGAAGCCAGATGCTCACACGGATGCTCTCCTTTGTAACGACCTCGCCGCGCACCAGCATATCGTGTGTATACACCATCACGGTCGCGGTCTTTTCATCGGGCTCAAGTGGTTTCATGGACGCTCCTCTTCACGATTATACATCACCCTTCCTTATGACAACAGACTCGTTTATACTCAAAAAATTCGCATGCCAATGAAAATTTTCCTTTTGCATACACAGTCTGAGGACCTGAAATGAGCAGAGCCATTCGAAACGCCCTGATCTGCTGGGGAATCGTTACATTCTTCGTGATCGCCGAATCGGTATGGATCTATGCACGCAACGGACTGGATGGTTTTCAATCTTTCATGCGGGAGAGCCCCTATACAAATATCCCCATCACACTGGCTTCTGTCGCGATCATCTGGCTTTTGGTGGGTGGCCTTCTATGGTTAATTTTTGCGGGCCGGATCACAAAGACCAGCCTTCTCAGCTGGATCGGTTTTTTCATCATCGCAATTTCTTATCTAAATATCCTGCGCGAGAGAGTCAGGTATGGGGATATTGATTACTATATTGAAGCGGCTTTCGCTTTATTCAAACATCAACCGCTCCCCGATACATACCTCTACCCGCCTCTATGGGCCACACTGCTTTCCTTCCTAAGTCCATCAGGCCAGGATGGCATTTTGCTGGTTTGCTGGATCGCCAATATGCTCTCACTCTTTTTATTTTATTACCTGCTTCATCGCATCCTTGAGCATTACGGATTCAATCTACAGGCCGCCGCACTGACCACCACCGTATTTTTGCTGATCAACATGCCGGTCTTGCGGACTTTAATGTATGTGCAGGTGAATTTCCATGTGATGAATCTGATCTTCTTGAGCATTCTGCTTTACAAAGACCGTCTTTTTCTTTCCGCGCTGGCGTTGGCGCTGGCGGCCCACTTGAAGGCCTCCCCGGCCTTATTGGTTCTGGCTTTCCTGCTTGAATTCAACTGGAAGTGGGCATTATGGTTCGCGCTGAATATGATCTGGATCGCGGCCTTCACCGTTGTGATCTATGGCGTCACCCCTTATTTCGACTTCATCAATAACTTCCGGCTTCTGAACGCAGCGCGCACGTTGAGTCTGCGTGACAATTCATTCGACTCGGCCATCGGCATCACACTCTCTTATTTCCGCGCAGATCCTTTCATCACCCGCATCCTCGTCTATCTGGCAAAGGCAGCATCGCTGCTGGTCGCGCTCGTTTTATGCCTGCGTTCGCGCGTCTTTTATCCCGAAAAAGAAAAAGGAAGTCGTCTCTTTAACGCGATCATTCCATGGCTTGTCGCCATGACTCTTGCCTCTCCTCTGATTTGGGAGCATCATGGAATTTTCATCAGCCTGCCATTTCTGCTGCTCTTGAGAAATATGGGTTCACCCGCCGAATGGACCTTGTACGGCGCGGTTTATTTGCTGGAATTCCTCACGCCAACTTTTGACTACTTTCCATGGTCTTATGGACGGCTGATCGGAATCTTGATCCTGCTGGCATTACTATGGATCACTCGCAATCGAAGCGATAACACGTTCTTCCCTGCTTTCAACACATGGGCTGAATCCACTTTCAATTTGAAAACTCAAGCATGACGCAAAATAAACGCTGGATCGTTCCGCCTCTCATTACGCCCGAAGCTGATTCTGCCTTAGCGGCATTCCCCAACCCTTTGAGACAGATCCTCTTCAACCGCGGCTATGCCACCGACGCCGAAGCGCGCGCCTATCTCAACGGCAAAGCAGATTTCAACACCGATCCTTTTCAGATGACCGGCATGCGCGCCGCCGTTGATCGAATTCAATTTGCAATTCAGAATAACGAGCCCATCGCAATTTACGGCGATTACGATGTAGACGGCGTCACTGCAACCGCACTACTCGTGCAAACCTTGCAGATGTTGAATGCGAACGTGCGCGGCTACATCCCAAATCGCTTTGACGAGGGATACGGCCTCAACAACGAAGCAATGGATAAACTGAAAGCGGAAGGCGTCAAACTAGTCATCACCGTGGATTGTGGCATCCGCTCGCCCAACGAGGCGCTTCACGCGCGAACCATCGGCCTGGACCTCATTATCAGCGACCATCACCACCCTGCCGAGGGAGATCTGCCCCCCGCGCTCGCCGTGATCAACCCCAAACAACACGGTGATATCTATCCAGATAAAGATCTGGCCGGTGTGGGTATCGCGTATAAGATCGCGGAAGCTTTGTTTGACGGAGGACCGAAGAACCAAGACCGTCCTCAGTCCTCTGACCTCGGTCTTCAATTCAACAATCTTCTCGACCTGGTCGCCCTTGGCACTGTCGCAGACCTCGCCCCACTCGTTGGAGAGAATCGCATTCTGGTTCGCAAAGGCCTCCGGCAAATACGGCAAACCTCGAGGCAGGGATTATTTTCGCTCGCGGCCGTTTCAGAGTTGGTGCTGGCAAAGGTCAACGCCACCGATATCGGTTTTCGGCTTGGGCCGCGCCTCAACGCGGCGGGCAGGCTGAAGGAAGCATTGGCCGCGTTCGAACTGCTCACTACGAAAGACGTTGCTCGGGCCGGAGAGCTTGCGCAATTGCTCGATATACAAAACCGCGAACGACAAAAAATTACGCGCGAAATGCAGATCCAGGCCGAAGAGATCGCCTTAAGCGACGGCGATGAAAATTATCTGCTCTTTGCCGCGCACGAAGATTTTAATCCCGGTGTGGTGGGGCTGGCAGCCTCACGTCTCACGGAAGCTCATTATCGCCCGGCGGTGGTCGCGGCCAAGGGCCCGCAAGAGACGCGCGGCTCCTGCCGGTCTATCCCCGAATTCCACATCACCGAAGCGCTCGATCAATGCGCGGACCTGCTTGTTCGGCATGGAGGTCACGCCGCGGCGGCGGGATTTACTGTGAAGAATGAAAATTTGCCTGAACTGGTTTCACGGCTAAAATCGATTGCGAAGGAAAAACTTGCTGAGCAAGACCTGCGTCCCACCTTGATGGCCGATGCGGAGATCTCACTTAC
The DNA here is from genome assembly GCA_964610295.1 of uncultured Anaerolineaceae bacterium. Taxonomy (GTDB): domain Bacteria; phylum Chloroflexota; class Anaerolineae; order Anaerolineales; family Villigracilaceae; genus Villigracilis. The sequence continues at coordinate 64,745 of CAZSVR010000011.1, read as the reverse complement.
AGAGATCCGCCCGGAGTTGATCAAGTTATTAAGCTATCTCGAGCCGACCGGATATGGCAACCGCGATGCGGCATTTGTCGCGCGCAATGTAAAAGTGAAGAACGCCCGTACCGTGGGCTCGGATGGTAAGCATCTGAAGATAACGCTTCAAGATGAGGATAAATACAGCCATGATGCAATTGGCTTCAGGCTCGGAGAATGGCAAAAGAAAATACCCGCGCGCGTGGATATCCTGTTCTCGTATGAGACAAATGAGTACAACGGACGGATGAGTTATCAATTGAACCTGAAGGATATTAAAGCAGCCGGCATACCGGGCTGACAATTCTCAAAGAGACAATCCAGGGGGATTGACTTTTTATTTACAATGGCTATAATTTACTTGTATTGACATCTATATTTCCTAGAATTAAGAAAAATGCACAAATCGATCTACCACATCAACCAGGAAAACAAGCTTCCTCTTTATCACAAGTATAGAAAGCAACCTGCGGGATCTGATCGCCCCCGGTGAGTCGATCACCGGTCAAATGGTCCCGCAGAGTGGGAATTGGCGGGTTTGTATAGAGTCAGTCGACTCACCGTGCGCCGCGCTTTGGATGATTTGGTACGCCAGAACTGGCTTTCCCGCCGGCAAGGTGTTGGCACATTCATTACCCGCCCAGGCATGGCTTCGATATCCCCTGCTATGCTTAGCTTTACCAAGGAATTGCTCGACATTGGACGCATTCCCAGCAGTCAATTGATCGAAAACCGTTTTCTTCCGGTAAATGCCCGCATCGCTAATTTCCTCCATCTGCAGGAAGGCGATCCTGTAATACAAATTACTCGCCTGGGCTATGCTGACGGCGTGCCAATCCTGCTGGAGACTGCTTATCTTCCTCAAGCGTGCTTCCCAAAACTGGAGGGCGAGCAGAGCCTAGCGATCGAATCTCTATACGAGGATCTGAAAAAACATTACAACCTCTCGATCACTGGCATGGACCAGACACTCAAACCGGTACTTCTTAGCGCGGAGCAGGCTCACTTGCTTGAGGTGCAACCCGGTTCTCCTGCCTTTACCTCTGAGGTTGTAGGCATTTCTAGCGAGGGAAAGCCGGTGGAGTATTCTTGTTCAGTAGCCAGCGGAGCGAAGAGTGAATTCTATTTCGTTTCCGCATGGGTGAAACAATTGTGCGTCCTAGATCCACTAAAGAGGAGGTGGTTATAAAGTTGGATAAAAAAAACAAAACATAAACGGCTAACGACAAAATCCTAGAATCAAATTACTACACAAGGAGATTGAAAATGAAAGCATCACCCCGATTTTTTGTGATTCTCGTAACCCTGTCTCTCCTCCTATCTGCATGTGCGGCGCCGGCAACCGAAGCACCCGCGGCCACCGAGGTCCCGGTCACTGAAGCGCCCGCCGCCCCGGTGGCTGAGGAGGTTTCTATCAGAATACTGGCGATGGAACAAGCTGGCCCCACTGTGGACGAGATGAATACGATCGTCTCGGAATTCAACCAGCAGAACCCAAACATTAAAGTAGAGATTGACTATGTTGCCTATGATGCCCTGCACGATAAAATCATCACTGGTATGGCCGCGACCTCGCCGGCTTACGATGTCTTCCTGGTTGATGATATTTGGTACGCTGAATTCGCAGACAAGGGTTATATTCTGGAAATTACTGACAAATTGACTCAGGAGATGAAAGACGAAGTTTTCGATGCGGCTTGGGAAATCTCAACAGTCAGCGGAAAGGCGTACGGCATGCCCTGGCTTTTGGACCAGAAGTACTTCTTCTACAATGAGGAACTACTCAAGCAGGCCGGGTTCGAAGCGCCGCCCACCACCTGGGAAGAGCTGCTTGAACAGTCAAAAGCGATCAAGGAACAAGGTATTGTTGAATATCCAATCGTCTGGTCGTGGGGCCAGTACGAAGCCGCGATTTGCGATTGGGTGACCTTGCTATATGGAAACGGCGGCAAGTTGGTGGACGAGAGCGGAAAGCCAATGTTCAACGACGCGACCGGAGTTGAGACCCTGGAATGGATGGTCAAGACGATTGATGATGGGTTCACTAATCCTGCCTCTATATCCTATGTCGAGGAAGATGTACGCAACGTATTCTCGTCGGGAAAGGCAGTCTTTGCTTTGAACTGGAATTACATGTACGATCTGGCGAATAACCAGCCTGATCAATCCCAGGTGACCGGCAAAGTTAAAATAGCCTTAATGCCCGTCTTTAGCGATGGAAGCGTGGAAAGTTCCACTATCGACGGCTCCATGGGAATTTCCGTGGCGGCTACATCACCAAACTCCGATGCGGCTTGGGAATATGTCAAGTATCTGACTTCCAAAGACGTACAGAATCGTTACTCAGCGCACATGCTGCCGATGTGGGAAACGAGCTTTGAAGGTGAAGCCGGCGAAAAGTTGGTCGCCATCAGTGAGGTGACTGCTGTGACCGTACCGATGTTCCAGGCACAGTTCCCCTTCTCGCATGTACGCCCCAAGGTGCCATTCTATGTGGAGGGTTCAAAAGCCATGCAACTTGCCTTGCAAAAGGCATTGACGAAACAGGCCACTGCGCAAGAAGCATTGGATGAAGCAGCTGCAACTTGGGAAGAACTCATGAAATAAGAATCTCACCGGGCGGTTTGCAACAAAAGAATTGCAAACCGCCCCTGGACTACCCATGAAATTACAGCGCCGCGATGCAATTACAGGACTGTTATTCGTTTTGCCTACGCTGCTCATCATTCTGAGCATCGTTCTGCAGCCTATTCTCAGCACCTTTTATTTGAGCTTCTTCGATGCCAGTCTAAGTAAAACCACCCGCAATGTTTTCATTGGATTGGAAAATTACACCGCACTGCTTTCCGACGATACCTTCTGGATTACGATCTGGCGCACATCGTATTTCACCGCAGTTTCAGTCTCTCTGGAGTTAGTCCTTGGGCTGAGCATCGCCCACCTTATTAGTTGTCGTCCGCCAGGCTGGAAATTCCTGCGTATTGCGCTCATTATCCCCTGGGCGATCCCCACAATCGTCAATGGCACTATGTGGCGCTGGATCTACAACGCGGATTATGGAGCGCTCAATGGTTTGTTGGTTGCCTTAGGCTTGATCAATAAGTATCAACCCTGGCTTATCTCGCCCTGGAGAGCGATGAATCTGGTTATTCTGGCCGATGTATGGCACAGCATGCCTTTTATCGCCCTTATATTGCAAGCAGCAATGGCCACCCTGCCACCGGAATTAGACGAAGCAGCGGCTGTTGACGGTGCCAGCGCTTGGCAACGCTTCTGGCTCGTGCGCATGCCTTTGCTGCGCGGCGCTATCCTAGTTGCCCTGGTTATCCGTACTGTGGAGGCTTTTCGGGTATTTGACCTCATCTATGTGATTACTGCAGGCGGTCCGGCTTTTGGCACCGTGACCATCTCCTACCTGACCTATTTAGAGACTTTCAGTTTTGGCCATATCGGGCGGGGCGCAGCACTCTCCTTTCTCATCTCAGTTTTCACATTACTCATGGCTCTGATTTACATTCGCACGCTATACCGGCCGGAGGATCGCGCATTATGAAACCCAAAATTGATCGACTGGCTCTTTTCCTTCTCACACTGCCGGTTTACTTATTCATTTTTATACCGGTGTTTTATCTACTACTCTCTTCTATCTCTACCAGGGCCGAGATTCTATCGGTGCCTATTCACTGGATCCCTCAGAATCCAACTTTGAAGAACTACATCGACATTCTTACTCCAGGTACTGACACATCGGAAGTTTCTCGTACATTTAAGATCACACTGAAGAATTCGTTCGTCGTCGCCTCCTCGGTCACAGTCATTTCGCTCTTGGCTGGCTCCTTGGCCGCTTATGCCCTAGTTCGCATCCGTATGCCGATGCGTTCTACACTGCTACTTGGAATCATGGGAACACGCATGATCCCTGAGGTCTCGCTGGTAATCCCACTTTACATTATCGCCACTCGGGTTGGCCTCTATAACAAACCGATTGTCTTGATTCTAACCTACTTGAGCTTCGCGCTACCGTTTGCTGTCTGGCTGATGGCGGCTTTTTTCGAGACTAATCCGATCGAGTTGGAAGATGCCGCACGAATCGATGGCGCCTCGCGCCTGCGTACGTTCTTCTCGATCATCCTGCCCATCTCGGCACCCGGGCTGGTATCTACAGCGTTGTTTGTCTTCTTGACTGCTTGGGATGAATTCTTTTTTGCGCTCATCTTCACCAGCACTCTCACCGCCAAAACTGTAACGGTGGCAATTGCTGAATTTACCGGACGGTACGTGGTAGATGTGGGTGCAATGATGGCTGGAGGCGTGCTCGCGGCCATACCACCTGTATTACTCTCAATGATTTTCGCTCGCTATATTATCTCTGGGCTAACCACGGGTGCAGTAAAGGGATGAGATCATGCGCCAACCGTGGATTTACCAGTGCCCCAAGGGGTAATCTACAATCTATTGATCATACAACCCTAATGGGAGATTATTATGGAGTTCGACCTTAATAAGAAATTTGCTATCGTAACAGGTGGTGCGCTGGGAATCGGTAGAGCAACTGTTCTCGCACTTGTCAAACATGGGGCCTCTGTGGCAGTGTTGGATGTGAACCGCCAGCAAGCTGATACGGTAGTTGAGGAGATCTCCACAATAAAAGGCCATGCTATCGCAGTGGAGGCAGACGTGGCGGATGAGCAGGCAGTTGATCGTGCAGTGGCAATCGTGATAAAAGATTTCGGCAAAATTGACATCTTGGTCAACAATGCCGCAGTCGAGATTCTTACGCCAATGGTTAGCGTCAGGGTTGAGGACTGGGACAGGGTGCTCAATACGAATCTTCGAGGTACATTCCTTGTCACCAGAGCGGTCCTTCAGCAAATGCTCAAACAAAAGAGTGGCGCTATTGTTAATGTCGGATCAGTTGATGGACTTCGAGGACGAGCGAATGGAGCAGCCTATGCCGCCTCCAAAGCCGCGATAGTTTGTTTTACCGAATCGTTGGCTGATGAGCTTGCAAAACATAAGATTAGGGCCAATGTCGTCTGCCCGGCAGGGGTCAACACTGAAATGTGGCGGAAGACTCACCCTCAGTCAGATCCAATGTCGGTACTTCAACCGGAAGAGGTTGCTGACATGATTGTGTTCCTTGCTTCCGATATGTCAAAGGCGATTAATGGTGCAACGATCGAAATTCTTGGGCCAAGGCTTGAGTGGGGTACGTATTTGTAAGCAGGTCGCATGAATTGGCTAACTGCACCAGCATTTCATACCAAGCGCGATGGTTAGGAGATTTTTATGAGAGTAGATATTGTCCAAACCGTGTCGGGACCCATCCAAGCAAGTAATTTATCTATAACGCAGATGCATGAACACTTACTCTTGGACATCTATCCCAGTCGTTGGGGCTATGAACACATCCTGAACGATGAGGGGATTGCGATTGAGGAACTTGGACGATTTAGAGCGGCCGGCGGGGGCGCAATTGTGGAACTCACCTTGATTGGGACAGGTCGCAATCCGCTCGGATTGAAGGCTATTAGTCAGGCGACCGGGATACACATCATAATGGGAACTGGCTATTGGATAGGCTCCCCATCATCCATTGTCGAAACAACAAGCACAAATGAACTTGCAGAGGGAATGATCCGGGATCTCACTGAAGGCGCGGACGATACCGGAATACGAGCGGGAATAATTGGTGAGATTGGAGCCGGCGCGCTTCGAAAAACAGGCGGAAAGGGTTATCTGAGTTCTGAAGAAGAGCGATTACTTCGAGCTGCAGCCAAAGCACATATTGCAACAGGCGCTTTGATTTCCATTGATACTTTCCATGGGGAGTTAGCAATGGAGAAACTGGCGATCCTTCAAGAAGTAGGAGTAAAACCCGGACGGGTAGTTATAGGTCATTTGGGAGATCGCCGCGACCTGGATTACTATGAGAAATTAGCCAAGCATGGAGTTTATCTGGGTTTTGATCACGCTGGGATGACAAATTATGCGCCAGATGAGTGGCGGGTGGAGATGATCAAGGGGCTAATTGATAGAGGATTTGAAGATCAAATAGTGCTCTCCATGGATGTTCATCGGCGATCTTACTGGCGATGTCTAGGTGGGATTGGATATGATTATCTTCTTACAAGTTTCGTTCCCTTGATGCTTCAAAGTGACATTACCCAGGATCAAGTGCACACCATGCTCGTCAAAACCCCGATGCAATTGTTACCGTTTCATTCTTAGTTCAAAATGATTATTGACATTAGCAGCGATAATGTTACCCAACCCACCGCCGAAATGCGGGAGGTAATGCGGCAGGCTGAGGTACTTGGGTTTGGAGTGCCTGAAGACAGAATAGTCGCCCGATTGGAAGAACTTGCCGCAGACTTAACAGGCAAAGAAGCCGCAATCCTTATGCCTACAGGTACACAGGCTAATCTTGTGGCGATCCTGAGTCAAACAGAGCCCTACCAGGAAGTGATCGTTGGCCCTGACTCTCACATCTACGAACAGGAGCTCGGAGGTGCAGGAGCAATAGCAGGTGTTATGATCAAAACTTGGGCAAATCCTGGCATTCCCACTGTGAGAGTTTTGCAGAACACGATTCAGCCGAGCTATAGGTTTCCCACGATCGCTTCACCAAAGCCAGCACTCGTGTGCTTGGAGAACTCGCATAATGCTTCCGGTGGGACAGTGATCTCTGTGGAAAAAATGAGAGAGCTCTGCAAAGTTGCTCGGGAAGCAGTGCCTAAGATTCACCTCGATGGAGCCAGGATCTTTAACGCAGCTGCTTGTGTGCAGACAACTGTGAGGGCATTGTCAGAAGGTGCAGATACCGTTATGTTTTCGTTAGACAAATGCCTCAGTGCTCCTTTCGGTGCCATGCTTTGTGGCTCGGCCGAAACTATCGCAGGGGCACGACGTTTCCGGAGGATGCTAGGAGGTTACGTTCGTAAGGTAGGCATCCTCTCGGCAGCTGGCCTGGTGGCGTTGGAGAAAATGAAACACCGGGTGGCTGAAGATAATATCCGGGCCGCATCTCTTGCCACCCGCTTGAAAGCCATAGAAGGCCTGATTGTGGATCCCTATCCAGTTCCTACGAATCTAATCATGATTAATCTCATGGCATTAGGAGTAGACCCTCAACTTTTTGTTGAGAGGCTTAAAAATGAATACGAAGTTGCCGCACATATTTATGGGCGACACATGGTTAGATTTGCCATTCACCGCCATATAGGTCCCAAAGAGGAAGACCTCATCGCTTCGGCGGTCGAAGAGTTGGTGCGAATAATGAGGAATAACTTGGATTCAGACCGAAAAGCTAAGCGGCACGAATAGTCAATGAATCACCAAATAGCCATCGGCGTGGATTTGGGCGGGACCAAACTGCGGGTAGGTGCATTCGATAAGGATGGGCATCTCCTGACACGACTTGAAGCGCGCATCGCGTCCGTTGAACCTGAAAATGGACTTCGATTAATAGAGCGTTTGATTAAAGAGGTGCTTAATTCTGTTAACAGCCCTGACCTGCTTGGGATCGGCATCGGCTCCACAGGCCCCGTAAACACCATTCGCGGTACGATTAATAATCCGTACACACTCGCATGCTGGGAGAATGTTCCGATTGTTGAACGCCTTAATCAGTCCTTTAAAGTGCCTGTGCAACTGGAGAATGATGCGGATGCAGCCGCGCTTGGAGAGTATTGGCAGGGCGCGGGACGAGGCACGAAACGTCTTTACGCCGTCACTGTGGGAACCGGTGTTGGCACTTCATTGATCATAGATGGGAAAATCTATCGCGGCCTTGATGGTTCACATCCCGAGGGCGGACATCAACTGATCGACCCGAACGGGCCAGAGTGTTACTGTGGTCACCGCGGGTGTTGGGAAAGCCTCATTTCGGGGCTGGCAATTTCAAGGCACGCGCGAAGCGCACCTGATAATCAGCATCTAATTGATCTGGCACTTGGCGATCCAAATCGAATTGACACGCGTTTGGTCGCGGAAGCAGCGCATGCGGGTAATCCAACGGCAGTTGCAATCATGCAAAAGGCCGCGCGTGATTTTAGTATAGGCATTATCAATATCATTTCTTTTTTTGTCCCTGATGTGCTTGTCTTGAGCGGCGGCGTTATGAAAAGCGCAGACCTGTTTTTGCCGACGCTTGAGGAAACACTCAAAATTCCCAACCCCATGGTGCCGTTTGAGCGCGTACGCATTCTGCCTGCACAACTTGGTTATTACGCGGGCTTATACGGCAGCGCCTACATGATTCTCAGTGAGACCCTATGACAAACATTCCCTACATTCTTGATATTCTCAGCCAGCCAAGTTCCTTGCAAACCGCACTGAAAAAATTTGACTCGGCATCCCTCGCGCCGCTTGCCAAAGCCATTCGCAACAATGACTTTGACCGGATTCTCATCACGGGCATGGGCGGCTCGCTCTATGCTTCCTACCCTGTGTGGTTGACTCTCGCAAATGCGGGACTTCCCGCTCTTTGGGTTGATACCGCAGAATTGATTCATCACACGCCCGCGCTGGTTACATCGAAGACATTGCTTTGGATATTTTCGCAATCGGGCAAATCTGCTGAAATCGTCTCAGCCATTGACTTTGAACGGATACAAAAACCTGCGGCGTTGATCGCCACTGTGAATGATCTTGAAAGCCCGCTCGCAAAAGCGGCGCAATATCAAATTCCCATTCATGCAGAAGTTGAAAAAAGCGTTTCAACGCGTACGTATGTCAACACTCTCGCAGTGGGACAACTTGCAACGCTGGCTTTGCTTGGCAAGGATGTTGAGGCCGCGCGCGACGAACTCACACAAACGGCATCGGCAATGGAAGCCTATCTTGCAAACTGGGAAAGCCTCACGCAACAGATTGGCAAAACCATTGGGTTTCCCAAACGCTTCGCGATTCTGGGGCGCGGTTCTTCGCTCGCGGCAACCCATGCGGGCGCGCTCATTCTAGGTGAAGCGTCCAAGTTTATGGCAATGCCTTTCCAGGCGGGAGAATTTCGTCACGGTCCGCTTGAACTCGCCACATCTGATCTAACAGCATTGCTTTTCGCAGGTCCGCAAGAAACCCGCAACTTAAATCTAGGCCTGCTCAAGGATTTGCGCGACTATCAAGTCAACGCGTTCTGGGTGGGTTCAGAGAAGAATGAATGGCAAATTGAAATACCCAGCGTTCCATCCATTGGTTTGCCATTGATGGAAATCCCTCCGCTTCAATTGTTGAGCATTCATTTTGCGCAGCAAATCGGCGTGGAGCCTGGTCATTTCTTTAGGACGGGAAAGATCACGCTGGCGGAGTAAATTACTGACCTCCGAGTTCTGAACTGCAAAAAAAGAGACTCTAAAAAAGTAGCTGATGTGATAATTTCACATGAGCTGCTTTTTATAAACAGGAAAAGCACAGCTCTACACACTAACGAATTTTCCGCTTTTTGCCGATTCGAGCAAAGCCAGGATCACGGCAGTATTTTTACGGCTATCTTCCAGGCTGACAAGCGGTGCTTTGCCATGCAGGATTGCATTACACATATCTTCCACCTCGCCAAGATATAATTCATTGCCAGATATTTTTATCTCTTGCGTTTTCTCCTCGCGAGTGAGGTAAATTTCGTTTTTGTGCCCAGGCTTAAACGGGTTAGGAATGTTTAGTGTAGCCTCTGATCCAACGATCTCAATCATTGAACGGAGCGGAGATCTGAATCCACTATCAAATTGCGCGTGGATTCCATCTTTGAACTTCAGCTGCCCAACGAACGTCTCATCGCTTCCACCCTCACCCTGAATCTGCCAGCCAAATACTTCAACAGGTTCAGCGCCGATCATTGTTCGCGCATATGAAATGGGATAGCATCCCACATCCCAAATACTGCCGCCACCCACTTGGGTCATCCAACGACCATTGTCTTCTGGTTCAAGAGTATATGTGAATGCACCCCTGATGAGTTGAATTTTCCCAAGCTCGTCCCCATCGATCATCTCTTTTACTTTCAAGGTCTGTGTATGGTGGCGATACATTAATGCCTCAGCCAAAATATTTCCCGTTTCTCGTACAGCTTGAGCCATTGCATCCATTTCGGGAAGAGTTAATGCGATTGGCTTTTCACATAAAACATGCTTACCGGCTCGCAGGGCTTTGATCGTCCATTCGGCATGCATATTGCTCGGTAAAGAGTTGTAGATTACATCAATTTCAGGGTCATTGATAAGGCTTTCGTAACTGCCATGCGCAAGCGGGATTTTCCATTTGCGAGCGTATGCATCAGCCGAGGATTGACTCCTTGAAGCAACCGCCAATAAGCGGGTCCGTTTTGAAGCGGTCAGTGGATTGATCAAGTCTTGATTGATCCTTGCAGTTGAAAGTAATCCCCAATTAAGTTTTTTCTCCATATTGTTGTGCTCCTTTTATGAGAATAAAGATAGAGATGAAAGTCATTGCAGCAAACAAGTCACTTCCCCATCCCGCCAACCAAATCCCAATTATTCTATCCAAGCCGGCAAAAGTAAAGTGGGCGCCTAAAAAGGTATTGATATTTTCATTGTGGAAATTCTAGACTGCGGCGGTATACGTTTTAATGAAGCGGATTTCAAAACAATGCAAAGCTGCGTGGCTGAGGTTTTATTTTTCGCGGGTGTACTCTTGGATATTGATGACATCAGGGGCGGGTTCAACTTTCAATCTTGGTAGACAAAGGGCTGGCTGGCGGGAAGTACGATGGCAATGACGGTCAACCCGTCGGTGCACTCGTTTGAATTGGCCCGTGCACTGGTGGATGAGAAGCTGGAAGCTAACCGGGACTACTTGCCCCAGTTTTTTCCTGAGAAATAATAAAGGGCGAAGTTGCATGCCCTGTGAGTGTTATTCTACAGGAGGAGCATAAAATGACCCACATTGATCTTACAAATCTGGTCGAGATCCCATCCTGGCTGAAGATCGCACAAATGAGCGCGTGTCAAAGCTATTCCAACCGCTTCACGCGGCGGTTCTGCGGCTGATCAAGAAGACCATAGATAGACGGCGGCACATCAACGTGGAAAATGGGTCGGGATGTGGGGAGAATTAGCCCGAATGCAAAAGGCCAGCCCGATGTTGTTGGGCCTGGGCTTGGACGAATTCAGCATGGCACCCCGTTCCCTCCCGGAAGCCAAGTGGCTGATCAGCCAGTTTACAGACGCCCGCACCAGGGCGATCGTAGAGCAGGCATTGAACAAAGCCACTGCCGCCGAAATAGAAGATTTCATGGTTGGCATGCTGGAAGAAGCCAATGGCTAGCATCAGAACAAATTTTTGCGCCAGAAATATGTCCCCGCCAAAATTCCTCGGGTTGGTACATGCCTATCAAGAAGACGAAGCTTTCCAAATATTAGTTATCCGCTCAACCGTTATGCGGTCAGGTTCGGCAGCGATGGCCCGAACAAGTTCGATCGAAAGCTCAATGAATTCTCTAGAATATTACAGTCCCCAACGAGGCTGCAAATCGCAATAATTATTATCGGTCAGGCGGCGCAGGTCCGAGCCGTCGATGCGTATGAGGTAGATCTCACATCCGTGAATATCGCCGTAATGATCAAAGTACGAAGTGAAAGTCACCCACTGACCGTCGGGGGAGAAGGATGGGCCCTGAGAATTCCCGCCCACTGGAGAAAGCACGTGCGCGTTCGAGCCGTCTGCATTCATGATGTACACTTCGCGCTTCCACTCCTCGCCTGAATATGTCACAATATATCTCCCGTCGCTGGACCAATCGCTTCGTCCGCGAATGGCGGGCAGGTTGCTGATCTTGTGCAACTCCTTCCCATTCCAGCGGATCGTATATAGCTGCACAGTGCCGTCCATATCAGATGCGAAAAGGATATATTGCCCGTCCGGCGACCAGCTAGGGTCCCAGCCCGTGATGCCGGGGATGTTATGTGCGTTCGCCCCATTTCGATCCATGCCAACGATCAGGTTTCTGTTGGAGTTTGCCGTAGTGTTCTTGAATACAATGGCCTCGCCATCCGGGGAAATATCCGGCGAGTTAACGATGCCGAGGCGATTGGTCAGCTGCACGACATCCCCAGTTGCGAGATCCATCTCATAGATCTCATATACGTTCGCCTCGCGAAAGGCGGCATACACCACGCTCTGCCCGTCGGGAGATAAGGAGGGATAGTAATGCTGCCGGTTTCCGTCCGTGGTGAGGCGACGAAAGCCGGTCCCGTCGGCGTTGATGATGCAGATCTGATTGCTTGCAATAACTTTATATACCTGGCAGGTAAATACGATCTTGCCGGTCGGCTGGTCCGTTTGATTGGAGGTGGGTACAACCAGCGTGGAGGCCGGCGTGGCAAAATTGAAACTGGAGGTTGACGTTACAGCAGGAGAGGTGCCAGGAATCCCTGAAATGGGAGTGGATGCCGCCATGGTTGCCAGCAGATCTGAGGTCGGAGCGGGAGCGACGGCTGGAGCGTTGCATGCAAGAATCAATATCAATGCCGCCGTGAAGATCAAAATCCGTTTATTCATCTTCTTCCTTCGATTGATTCAAGATAAAACTCCTCCCCCGCCAGGATCTTCGCGCCCACACTTCCACAATGAGGACAGGATATGCCATTGTTCACTGGGTGATATTTTTCAAAGCACACCATACATTGTTGCTCAGCGGGTATTAGGCGGATCTTTAATTGGCTTTGGGCGAGAGGAGTTCGGCCCGTGAGTTCATTCCATTGCACGCGGATTTGTTCTTCGCTTAGTGGGAATAATTCACCCAAAGCAATATGCACCGACTCGACAGGCTCGAATTGCGCTTGTAGTTGATTGAAAATAGTAATGAGACGAGGATGGGAAGACATCTGAAAAGACCACCTCAGGCCGGTCTATAAGCCGCACCACCCTTCGATGGGGTGCTGTGCGAAATTTTTACATGCCACCTCAGGCCGGTCTGTAAGCCGCACTACCCCTCGATGGGGTTCTGTGCGAAATTTTTACATGCCACCTCAGGCCGGTCTATAAGCCGCACCACCCCTCGATGGGGTTCTGTGCGAAATTTTTACATGCCACCTCAGGCCGGTCTGTAAGCCGCATTCTGTCCGGCAGACTTCTCTGCCTGTGCAATCATCTCTCTGGGCGGCGCGTCGCCGCGCCGCTCGGTGCAACCTACCCGGGGCTGGCCTTTCCCACAAGAGGGAAAGGCACGTGTGGAGACGAGCAGTCTCCCATCGTCCACGGACGATTTCGCCCCTGCTTGGCCTTGCTCCCGGCGGGGGTTACCTGGCCATCTGCATTACGGCAAATGCCGGTGGTCTCTTACACCACCTTTTCACCATCACTCCCTCACCCCAACCCCTCTCCCAATGGGAGAGGGGCGCAGGGGTGAGGGGGCTGTTTGTTTCTGTGGCCCTTTTCCGGCAGGTTCACGCCTTTCAGCGGTTTCCCCGCCCCGGGTGCTATCCGACGCCGTGCTCTATGGAGTGCGGACTTTCCTCGATCCCGACAACGCAGGACCGCGATTGCCCGACCAGCCTGAGGAGAATTCATCATACACGCGTGACCTGCGCTCGTCAACGCCCAAACAGTGGACATTTCAAGAAAAGACATTAAAATAGAACGGTCACCCATTTCATCTACATTCAAGAGGAACATCGTGAGCAACTGGCCCGGTAAATTCGTGATCGGCCTGACTGGCAATGTCGCAACAGGAAAGAGTGTCGTGCGCCGCATGTTGGAACATCTCGGCGCATATACTATTGATGCGGACGCGCTGACGCATCGTGCGTATGCCAGGGGGGCACCCGGCTATCAACCAGTGATCGATAAGTTCGGCAAATGGCTGGTCACCAAAGACGGCGAAATTGACCGCAGCAAGCTCGGCAATCTTGTCTTCAATGATAATGACGCGCTGGCTCAACTGGAAGCCATCGTTCATCCGTTGGTCCGTCAGGCGGCGGAAATGCTTATTCAACGCGCAACCCAGCCCGTGGTCGTGATCGAAGCGATCAAACTCCTCGAAGGCGATTTGCGAAAGGTGTGTAATTCCATCTGGGTGGCGAACGCCCCGGAGGAAGTCCAGGTGGAACGATTAATCCGCAAGCGCGGCCTCTCGCGGGAAAAGGCGCTGGAGCGGATCAAGGTACAATCACCGCAAAGCTCAAAGTTAAAACTTGCCAACATCGTGTTGACCAATACAGGTTCATACGATGACTTATGGAAACAGGTCACCGCGGCCTGGAAAGAGATCGTACCCGGTGCAAGCGCCATCGACCCGGATGCCACGGTCAGGACAACCCCTTCGGCCTCCACCGGTGAATTCGCCGTGCAACGCGGCCGGCCTAAACATTCTTCCACCATCGCAGAGTTCATTACGCGAATGAGTAAAGGCAAACGCAAAGTGACTGCTGATGACGTGATGGCCGATTTCGGCGACAAGGCCTATATGCTGCTTCAACGGGATGGAAAGATCGCCGGCCTGGCAGGTTGGCAGGTGGAAAACCTGGTGGCGCGCACCACCGATATTTTCCTCGAAGCGCATATCGACCCGAAAAAAGCGCTTGAAACCTTGATCCATGAAGTGGAACGCGCTTCAGGTGAATTACAAAGCGAGGCTTCGCTCATCTTCCCCATGAACGAACTCGCCACACAGGAGGCCCTCTGGAAAAGCCTTGGTTACGAGCGGCGCACCCCGGAAACACTGGGCGTGCAGGCCTGGCAAGACTCAGCCACAGAATTGATGTCCGCGGGAAGCGCGCTTTTCTTTAAACAATTGCGTACAGATCGTATCCTTCGCCCCATTTAGGGTTTGGAGATTAGGTATCAGGTAATTAGGATTCATCCTGCCCTGATTACCAATCCCTGATCCCTCAACCCGTGCCGTGACTGAATTCCTCAACAACCTCTTTTTTATATTTCAACGTATCAGCTGGTTGAGCGTGCTGGATATCGTGCTCGTCACGCTGATCTTCTTTGGTTTGCTGTATTCACTGCGCGATACACAAGCCATAGCCTTGTTGCGCGGGATGATCCTGCTGGTGGTCTTCATCATCCTGCTGACCAGCCTGGTGGAATTGCCCGCTTTTTCATTGCTGGCGCGCAACGCCCTGCCCGCCTTGCTGCTTGCCATCCCGGTCATCTTCGCGCCCGAGATCAGGCGGACTCTCGAACGCCTGGGTCGCGCGGGGACCATTTGGCCTGCCTCTGTAAGACCGGAATCCCTCGCCCTCGAGCAGACCATCCACGCGGTGGTCAGCGCCACGGCGAGATTATCCGCCAGACAACACGGCGCGTTGATCATCCTGCACAGGCTCGATAATCTCGATGAATTCATTCAAACCGGCGTTCAGATGTACGCGCGCGTGACACCCGAGCTGCTCTTGCAGATCTTCTATCCCAATACGCCCTTGCATGATGGCGCTGTGATCATCGTTGGCTCCGAGGTCGTCGCGGCCGCATGCGTGATGCCTCTCTCTGCAAGCGGAATTTTGAACCGATCTCTCGATCGCCAGATGGGACTCCGTCACCGCGCCGCGCTGGGCATCTCCGAAGCCAGTGACGCGATCGCAGTCGTGGTCTCAGAAGAAACCGGCGGCATCTCCATCGCGCATGCGGGTCGCATGCTCCGCAGACTCAACCCGGACCGCCTGGAAAACATTCTGATGGCGTTCTTCCGCCCCAATGGCGGGGCAAAGAATACGAATTGGCTGGAAAAGTTCTTGCCCGGATTATTTCCGAGGAAAGAAGAATAAACATGTTGCGCTGGATCGCTAAAAACTATCGCACATTTCTCTGGGCTCTGGCGCTGTCGATTGCCGTATGGATCTCTGCAGTCACCGGCGCAAACCCGGATCAAACGCGCACCATCACCACACCGATCCCCGTGGAGATCATCGGGCAAAACACCAACCTGGTGATAACCGGCGACGTTCCAAAAGAAGTACGGATCACCCTGCGAGCTCCAAGTTCAGTTTGGAACCTGATCAATGCAGACCCCAAGGTCATTCGCGCGGTTATTGATCTCTCGGGGCTGGCGGAGGGCGAACACAACATCGATCTGCAGATCCAGATCAACGCGCGGCCGGTGCAGATCGTTTCGACTTCCCCGCAATCTGTCAGCTTCACTCTTGAGCCCCTGTCCACCAAAACCCTCAGCGTGGACCTAAGCCTTTCCGGGGAGGCTGCCATCGGATACCAAATTGGAGAGGCCACCCTCGAGCCAATGGAAGTGATCGTGGCCGGAGCCGAACCTCAAGTCCGGAAAGTGACGCGTGCGCGGGTTTCAGTCAACCTGGCTGGTATTCGCGAGAACATTGATCAAATTCTTAAAGTGGAGGTCTTTGATGATTCAGGTCGGGCCGTCAGCGGGATCACGGTTTCACCGGACTCCGTTCATATTGGCCTGCCTGTCAGTCAACAGGGCGGGTATCGCGATGTAGCTGTCAAAGTAGTGACGACCGGCCGCGTGGCAAGCGGATATCGTCTAAGGGATATTTCTGTTTTTCCGCCTGTGGTCACGGTCTTCGCAACGAACCCTGAGCTGGTAAACAATTTGCCGGGTGTGTTGGAAACTCAACCGCTGGACCTGCAAAACGTGCAGGAAGACATCAGCACACGGCTCGCATTGGATCTACCGGAAGGCATCTCCATTGTCGGCGAACAGACCGTGCTGATTGAAGCCGGAGTCTCTCCGATCGAAAGCAGTATCACCCTCGCAGGTGAAAAAGTGGAGATGCTCGGCCTGAGTAATGGATTGGAGGCGCAGGTCTCGCCCGCGACAGTGGATGTGATCGTCTCCGGGCCTCTGCCTTTGCTGGATACGATCACCCGGCAGGACGTGCGCGTGACCGTTGATCTGGCCGGCCTGGAGCCCGGCATCCATCAGATCACACCTAAAGTGGAAGTGCTGATCTCGGATGTTGTTGTAGAATCGATCCTGCCGAATACGATCGAAGTGGTCATCACTCGCATTGGCACTCCCAAGATTACGCCGAGTCCTTAGAACCTGCATTGAATATGCATATGCACCACTAAGCTGCATAGTTTCGGAGACTTTGTGGTATCTTCTTAGACAATTTCATAATTGAAAACACAACTGGAAACCATAAAACGAAATGAAACCCATCGTAGCCCTTGTAGGCCGGCCCAATGTCGGAAAATCCACGCTCTTTAATCGTCTCGCTGGTGAACGTCGCGCCATTGTGGATGATGTACCCGGCACCACGCGGGACCGTTTGTTTGGCCAGGCAGAATGGAATGGCCGCACCTTCAACATTGTGGACACCGGCGGCATCGACCCCTCACACGGCGGCAGGACCCCGCTCTCGATCGGTTCCGCCGATTTCATTGATGACATCCGCAAGCAGGCACAGGTCGCGATCCAGGAAGCGGACGCGGTCCTGTTCGTCAACGACGGCGAATCGGGCATCACGGATCCGGACCACGAAGTGGCCGAAATCCTGCGTCGCGCGCAAAAGAAATTGCCGGATGGCAGGTTCTGGCCGCCGATCTTTGTGGTGGTGAATAAATGCGATTCAAGAGAACGACGCGACCAAGCCGCTGAATTCTATGAGCTCGGGTTGGGCGACCCCTACCCCATCTCTGCGATCCACGGCACCAGCACGGGAGACATTCTCGACGCGCTGGTTGCATCTTTTCCTCCGCAGGAAGCTGAAGAGGAAGATGACAGCATCAAGATCGCGCTGGTGGGTAAACCCAACGCGGGGAAATCCAGTTTATTAAACAAACTGGTCGGCCAGGAGCGCGTGATCGTCAGCCCCATCGCTGGGACGACGCGCGATTCAATCGACACTAAATTGGAGTATGAAGGCCTGGAGGTCACACTGATCGATACGGCCGGCATCCGTCGCCGCGGCAAGATCGAGCACGGCGTGGAGCAATACAGCGTCCTGCGTTCATTCAAATCCATTGAGCGCGCAGATGTGGCCCTGTTGATGATCGACGCGACCACCGGCATCACCGCGCAGGACGCGCACATTGCAGGCTATATCCTCGATGAGTGGAAGTCTTGCGTGGTATTGGTGAATAAATGGGACGCACTGGAAAAAAACAACGAGACGATGGATGAATTCACGGCCAAAATTCAGCGCGACCTGAATTTTATGGATTATGTACCGATCCTGTTCATCTCCTGCAAGACCGGCCAGCGCGTGGACCAGGTGATGCCCATGGCCCTGCGCGTACAGGAGGAACGCCTGGCGCGCCTCAGCACTTCCACGCTCAATCAGATCATTCACAAGGCACAAGACCAGCATCCCCACCCAACGCATGCGGGCCGCGCCCTGAAGATGTTCTACGGCACACAAGTCCGAAGCGATCCACCGACGTTCATGATCTACGTCAACGAACCGAAGTTAATGCACTTTAGTTATCTGCGCTATCTTGAGAATCAGATCCGCGCGGAGTATGGATTTTTGGGCACTCCGATACGCATTGTGACAAAGGGCAGGAGAGAATAGTAGCCCCCACCTTTCCTCCCCCATTTTTCACGGGAAAAAAGGGGAGGTGGCCAAAGCATGGAGCGGGGTTAAGGCTTCCGCGAAGGCGCACACCGATCATAGCCTGTGGATATGACAAGATTAAGCCGGTTGTTTTTTTCGCTTTACTGCACGCCGCTTCCGAATCACCTCAAACCCGTGTTCCTCGATCACCTTCTTGAATTCAGGAGAAATGGCATTCCAGTCCAACACATCCACGCGGTAAGGCAGGGTTGATTCCTCAAATGCTTCTTTTATCTTTGCCATTTGCCGCCAATCCAACCGGACCTCTCCCACAAGCACCAGGTCGAGGTCGGAATATTTTTTCGCTTTATGGGTACGACGTGAGCCAAAGGCGCGCGCTTCATGATCCGGCGCGTAATGCTTGAGAATATGCAACACGATCTCTAAATCCGCAGGCAGGACATCAATCATTGCGAGATTCTAACCTTTTCAGAAAATCCTTGGCGACAGGCAGGAAAGAGGCAGCCGCCTTAAAAGCTGCCTCAGCGTTGATTTGACTATATGTGTGCGAAGTGAGATTGCGTGAGGTTTGAAATTCCATCCATTCACCCACATCGGCAATCAGCCGGTTTTCAGCGCTCAAACGATAGAGTTCGCGGCGAGTCACGCCGTCCGCCGCATCCGGGCTGAGGTTGACTTCAAGCCAGCGCTTCATGAACTTCCAACACTGCTCATACGCTACTTCAAAACTCTGGATCACTCCAGATTTCACTGTTTCCATATCGCTGGTCGTAAGAGATGTATTGTGTGAAAGCGTGTCATACGATTGCAGTGCCTTTTCTAAAGCGCGCATGGCTTCTTTCAGGCTGGTCAGATCAAGATTCATATTCTCTCCAAAACCACGTGAATTTAAGGATAGACGAGAGGGATGGATTTGTCAATTGTTCATCGGTTATCTACGGCCGCCACGAAGGCGCGTACCAATCGTAATCGGTGGATAAGCCGGGGGCTTGTAATATCTTCTGTTCCAAAGTCGCAAGATCGATCACGAACAAGTGACCACCAGTTGTTGAGGTGGTTTCTTCAACAAGCAAGTAACCTCCATTCGGGGAAAAGACCAGCCGTCCCACTGTCACACCTTTATATACCAATGATAGATTGGTTCCATCGCGGCCCACCAGATACACTTCAGCTTTTGGCTCACCGGAAGTGAAACTGCCGAAATAATTGAAGGCGATGAATTTACTATCCGGCGACCAGATGACAGGATAGAGCGAACCGCCCGTAAAATTCGCGAGCGTTACCGCGTTTGCGCCGTCAGGTTCCATTACCTTCAATATGTGACTCTGGCTGGGGTAGTCATATTCATCATACGTGAGCGAACTCGCGTCAGGGGATGCAATGAATTGCGCCTTGGTCAACAAAGTATCGAACATCGGGCGCGCCTGCCCATCGCTGACGCGGACAAGATAGATCGAACCTCCACTTCCGGGTATGGCCGAGCGCATAATAATATTCTCTGTATACCAACCATCCATGATGTATGGCCGTCCTTCGGCCGGCAAGCCTGCAGAGATGCTCTTCAACTTTGTGCCATCGCGATGCACCACATACACGTCCTCCCCGCCGAGCCCATCCTGCGTGCGGAACGCGATCCATGTTCCATCCGGCGACCAGAAGGGTGGATCGATATACGGAAACTCCGCAAGCGAAGTCCATGTGTTTGCAACAGGATCAAAGCGCCATAATTTTGTGGGTGTGCCATTCGGATGATCGGAATATGAGAACGCGGCGAACTTTCCATCCAGCGACCAACTCAAGGCATTGATCGTAAAGTTGAAGGCAAATGGGACGTTCACGATCTGCAGTTGTGGGCACTTGGCACTATCGAAGACGCACACACCGGAGAGGCGCGCCAGTTGAATGCCTCCGCCAGCCTGACGCGGCTGCAGGAAGAAATATAACTCGCCCGCCTCTTCTTCAGATATTGGACCTGACTCTGTCACAACTGGCACGGATCCCACTTCAGTTGGCGTGGCCGGAAAAGATAGATCGGATGGCATGACAAATACAGATGCGTCCAGGGTTGGGTTGAAGACAATGTTTATTAGTGTGCGTTCCCCTTCAAGTACACCACTTCCATCTTTACTGAATTCCTGCAGTTTCAATATGACTGCCGTTTGTGTATCGAGCCACATCTTCCAGGAAGGGGCGCTATTTTCACTGAATCGCCATTCAACAACGAGAGTCGCGCGGCCGGCGATTGAATCCATTGCAAGTGGTTTGAATATCCCCCTGTTTTGAGCATAGTCGGAAGGGAACGCGAGTTGAGCAAGGGGTGTACCGATCTGTCCCCAGATGGGATTCGGATAAGCGCTGCCTTCCACGAAAGGAGGAATATATTGCCCCACACGCGCGAAATCGGGATATGAAAAGGTTTCTATTTGCCCTGAAGCTAAGTTAATGTTGTAGATGTTTGTACCATCGCTTAGTTTAAGGAATTTCTCTGCGGCATGGATCGCGCTGTTCATTTCAACTTTATATCGGTGGTTAAGCGGATCAAGCCAGACTCGTTCCTGATATGCCTGGGTCACGTCTCCGTTGGGCGCGAACCAGGTGGACATTCCATCCATTTGCAGAGTCATCCATTGCGGCGCGCTCCCGATCAGGGCGCGCTGAATCTGCGCGGAGGTGGACTCTATGCTGAGGTTTGGCGCGGCAGGCGTCAGATTAAAGAAAGAAGCGGGTGTCGGAGGTGACGGGTGCGTGCATCCAGAGAGAAATATCAAAGCCAGGATCCAAAATCGTTTCATAAATTCTCCGTGTCAAAGAAAGGCGGCAGCTAAAAATAAAAGTTCCCGCTGCCTTTCGACAACGGGAACAAGTTTTGAACTATGCGATCAGGGTATTGCGGTGAGCGTTGGCGTTGCCGTAGGAGTAGAAGTGGAGGTGGCTGTGGCGGTCGCCGTTGGGGTTCCCGTCAGAGTCGGGGTTGCACTCGGCGCGATGCTGGTCGCTGAAGCCGCATTGAAAATGAGCGGAGCAACCCAGAGCGCGCGGTCGCCCGCGGGCGAACCTGTGGCAAGCACGGTCAGGATAAATTTCACATCCTGGCCGGCAAGCGGGGTGAGGTCAATATCTGCAGAGTAGAACTGACCTTCATATCTTTCCACGAATGCCCAGAAGGTTTGAATGGTGGAGCTGCCTGCGATCGAGTAATCGAGTCGGAAGACCACATAACAAGATGTGGCACCGCCTTCGCAACTCACTATGCTGCGAAACTTATCACCGGACTTCACTCTATAGGTTGGGTAAATACCTTGAATGTATCCGTTGGTGACATTCTGTGGGAAGGTGAGCAAACCGGGGCGGCTATCCGTTGTGTTGTTCTCTAAAAGCGGAGCGTTCTTGATCAACACGAATCCTTTTGCATCGCCATCTGTGCCGGGACAGGGCAGTTGACCTGCTCCGCTGAACCATGTGGCTGCGCACACGTTCGCGACGAAGTCATAGCTTGTACCGGCGATCGGTGTGGCAGGTGTGACTGGTGTGCCGGGAGTTATCGTGATCGGTGTGGCGGGAGTCACTGCGGTACCGGCAACTTTGATCTCGACCCAGAACGATTTTGTACCAGCCGAACCGATCCCGAACGGAATGCCATTATAGTTCTTCAGTTTCCAATAGCCTCGATAGGTGCCGGCAGTGGCCGGAGCCGTAAGGCTGATGGTGATGTCTACAGTCTGGCCAGGCGCGACGCTGGCCGGGATCAGCGCGGAGTCAGGGCCATTCATCTTTTCGCCACTATCGAACAGCAGGCTGTAATTCGTCCATGTGCAGGTGCCAATGTTCTTCAGCCGCCACGGCTTCGAGAATACGGCATTCGGTTGGAAGGTTGTACCATCCGGCACGGTGAGATCTGAAATGAACTGCGCACGGTCACATGCGGAAGGAATGGGCGTGGCAGACTTGGTTGGTGTGGCGGTTGGCGGCGTTCCTGTCACTGTTGCATAAGGAGTATTTGTAATAACAGAACCACCCGGGCGTGAGATAACCGGGTGGCCCCATAAGGCGCGGTCGCCGGCCGGGGAACCAAACGCGGAAATAACGAGAACGAATTTTACATCCTGTCCCGCCAGCGAACTCAGATCAAGGTTGACATTATACGTCCAGCCTTCATATTTTTCGCGGAAGGTCCAGAAGGTTCTGACTGCGCCGGAGCCGATCTGATAATCAAGCCGATAAGCCGTATAACAATTGGTTGAGCCAAATTCACAACCAATCGTGGCCTGGAAACGATCTCCACTATTCACTCTAAACGCGGGATACGATCCCTGAATATATCCATTGGTTACGTTATTGGGCATGAATAAAAGTCCGGGTTGTGCGGATTCGACTCCGCTTTCAAACTTGGGTCTTTCCAATCGGAGGGCAAAACCGTTCGAGCTTCCATCTGTGCCGGGGAAGCTCAAGCCACCGGCGCCGCTGGTCCATGAGGCGGAAGCCGCATTGGCGGTGAAATCATAGCCGGTGCCGGAGGAGGAGTTTACAAAGATCTCAACCCAAAATGTTCTGTTCGCGGTGGAACCGATGCCAAACACCCCACCTTGCGCGCTTCTGAATTTGTAATAGCCAAAGTAATGGCCGGCCGTGCTGGGTGCGGTCATGGCCACCGTGATATCCACAGTTTGGCCGGGGCTGACACTGGTCGATAAGGCCAGCGATGAAGGCGCACCCATCCTTTCGCCGCTATCGAAGATCAATGAAACATCGCTGCTATTCCATGCACAGCTGCCGATGTTCTTCAACCGCCAGGTCTTATTAAATGACGCGCCCGGTGTGAAATTGGTGCCATCCGGAATGGTCACATCCGCGATGAACTGCGCCCAGTAACATGTGGCAGCGCTCGCGGTGGAAGTTGCCCCGGGCAAGAGTGTGAGCATCAAAGCCAGTAGAAGGAAAGCTGATGCAATTCGTGATTGAAACTTCATTTCGTCCTCCATCAAGTCAAATGCTAAACAATGACGTCAAAAAGTGCGGAAAGTTTCCTTCGCCTATGCGCCGTCTCTAGTATATCTTTTCTCAAAGGATTGTTCAATATCTTAACAGGCCAATTTCATGGTCATTTTTTCCCATTTCGCTTGAAACTCAAGCTTCAAACCGTTGCACTATAATTGCAGACATGCCTCGTACGATCCTGCATTTAGACCTGGATGCCTTCTTCTGCGCAGTGGAAGAGACGCAAAATCCCGACTTGCGCGGTAAACCTTTCGCAGTAGGTGGCAAACCGAATGAGCGCGGCGTAGTCGCGTCCTGTTCGTATGCCGCGCGCCAGCTTGGAATTCGAAGTGCCATGCCCATGTCGCGCGCAATACGATTGTGCCGAAACCTGATTATCGTCCCGGGGCGGCATAAACTTTATGGCGAAGTCTCGGAACAAGTGATGGAAAAACTTCGTGGGATGACTGCTCTGGTTGAACAGATTTCCATAGACGAGGCATTTCTCGACATCTCAGACATGCATGAATCCCCGGCACGCATCGCGCGGGACCTGCAAGCTGGTATGCGCGACGAATTACATTTGCCCAGCTCCATCGGGATCGCGTCCAACAAACTCGTCGCCAAGATTGCAACAGAGGTCGGTAAAAAATCATCGCAGGGCATCGGCGCGCCATTTGGATTAACCATAGTTCCGGCCGGTGATGAAGCAAAATTCCTCGCGGCTCTCCCTGCAGACATGCTCTGGGGTGTAGGACCAAAAACTTCGGCGCGCTTATCCGAACTTGGTATTCAGACCATTGGCGATATCGCGCGCTGGCCGCAAAATGAACTTGCGCGTCTCTTCGGCGAAAATGGACGTGAACTCTGGCATCATGCACAAGGCATGGATAACCGGCCGATTGTAACCGAATATGAAACCAAATCCATCAGCCAGGAGACCACCTTCAACGTGGATGTGCGGGATGAAAAGACGCTTGAAAAAACCTTGCGTCAACAATCGAAAGAAGTGGCGCGACAATTGCGCAAAAATGACCTGGCCGGCAAAACGGTCAAGGTAAAAATTCGCTGGTCAGATTTCACAACGATCACCCGGCAGGTCACACTGCCTACCTCCACCGATAATGAAGAAGAGATCACCAAAGCCGCGTTGAAATTACTGCGCGCTGTCCGTAAACCGAATCAAGCTGTGAGGCTCATCGGGGTCGGCGTAAGCGGGATTGGCGCCCCGGTACGTCAACTCAGTTTGTGGGACGCAGGAAGCGAAAAGTCCCGCAAGTTGCAGGAAGTCGTGGATCAGTTGCAGGAAAAATATGGAAGAGATGTCATCCACAAAGGGTAAGTCATTACGCTTCATCAGGGACAAAGCCTGATAAGATAAAGATGGTGTTGCAACAGACCTAAACGTTTGAACGTTTGAACGTTAAATGAAAGAGGATTCCATGAACTGCTTTTACCACTCCAACCAAGCTGCTATTGGAATTTGCAAACACTGCCAGCGCGGGGTATGTGCTGATTGTGCAGCGGTCATCGATGATGTGCTTGCCTGCAAAAACCGTCATGAAGACGATGTTCATATGCAAGAACAGCTTACAGCACGCAATCTATTCCAGTCCAAGCGCGTGGGGTCGGGATATATGCGGAATGCAGTTTTCTATGGGCTGGTCGGCGGGGTATTTGCGGCTTTTGGTTTATGGCAACTGAAATGGCTTGGCTTGCAGGCAGTCGTATTTATCATGCTCGGAGGATTCCTACTGTATGCCGCAGCCACGAATTATTTTGAGGGCAAAAAATATAAATAATGGGTACGTGGATCTGTCATCTAAGAATCACTGAAAAACTATTACCCCACTTCCCTGAACTGGATAAAGTTACTTTCACTTTCGGGAATCTCGCACCTGATTCTGGCATCCCCAACGCAACATGGACGGAGTTCGACCCGCCCAAACAGGTCACTCATTTCACGGAAAAAGGCGAGGGCGAGGATAGGATCCGTGACCTGGTGTATTATCGGGAATATGTTTCAAACATCGATCCAAAGGACGACATTCAAAAATACAGTTTCCGTTGCGGCTTTTTCACGCATCTGACCTGTGATTGCTTGTGGTCGAAACATGTAGGGGATGCCACCCTGAAGGCGTTTCATGAAATGATCGAAGAGGATGCTCTAAAAGCATGGGGAAAGATCAAAGATGATTGGTACGGTCTCGACCAGCTTTACAATCGCGACCATCCTGAAAACCTTTTCTGGCAAGTCATTCACAAAAAACCCAAACCCACCGTCGTATTTGCCTTTTGTCAACGAAAAAGCGTTACACACGCAGTATGACCACCTCCGCAAATTTTAGGGCGAGCCAGAACCCGCATGGTTCATCGAACGAAAATATCCTTATCTCAATGAATCCACGATGAGGCGCGTCGTCGAGGATACAGTCAAAGCTACATTGTTCATTATCGAAAAGCTCAAGCACATCGAAATCAGGAAATTACAAAGCAGTGCCGAGATCCTCCCCGCAGAGCTCATGCGGCCGTACGAAATGCCGCTCGGCGATTCTTGATTGTAAGGGCGACCCCTCAGTGATTATTAAAGTTCTTTACACATCAAGGCGGGTCGCCCCTACTTGCAACTCTTTTGGTTTGCCTGCGTAATAATAGGTGACTCTCACCTAAAACGAAAGGAGCAAAAATGAACGAATACAAACAACTTACGCGCAGCAGATCCAATCGTATGATCGCGGGCGTGTGTGCCGGGCTGGCAGAGTATCTCAACCTCGACCCAACCGTTGTACGCTTGTTGTTCGTGCTGGGTTTCTTCCTCGGTTTGCATGGCAGCCTAATTCTTGCCTATCTCATCATAGCTATCGTCACCCCCGAAGAACCTGTAACGGAATAACATGCTATGTCGTTGCGAGGAGGGCACTTGCTCTTCCCGACGACACTTGCGCCGCACTCCCACTCCGCTACGCTGCGCCCACTCGCTGCGCTCGGGACTGCCGCTTTGCGGCGTGCGCGAGGGACTTCGTGCGTTTGTTGCCCTCGCCGTTTGAGGCTCGCAGGTGAGCAATCCCCAACTTTACAGGAGATTGCTTCGTCGCTCTGCTTCTCGCAAAGACATTTAGCTAACGTGCCAACTCCAGGAAAACATCCTCAAGTGTTGGCTCGCCTCGTTCTATTTTCCTGACCTCGATCCCCGCGTTCTCCAACTGCTCTTTCATCGCTTCTTCCTGGACTTCGGAGCTGATCACGCGCAAATAGTCACCGGCCAACCCGACGCGTTCCACTCCTTCCATCTCGGAGAGGATCTCCAGCCCACGCTCCAATGGATGCGCGTACACTTCCCAGACATACCCTTTGATGATGGACTTCTTCAGGTTCGTGGGTGTATCCATCGCGAGCAATTTTCCATCGCGCATCACACCCACACGTTCGCAGTATTCTGCTTCGTCCATGTAATGTGTTGTCACCAAAATTGTTACACCGGTTTCAGCCAATCCATAGATCAGGTCCCAGAACGCGCGGCGCGCGGTTGGATCTACACCCGAGGTGGGTTCATCGAGAAAAAGCAATTTCGGCTCATGCACCAATGCAATGCCCAGCGAGAGTCTCTGCCGCCAGCCCGTCGAAAGATTACGCGTCAGCGTGGATTCATGCCCCTTGAGCCCGACCAATTCAAGCGTATGCTGGATGCGGGCTTTGTCCGTGATCCCATAGACTCCCCCATAGAAAGTCAAATTCTCAAGAGTCGTTAAGTCATCATAGATCGCAAATTTTTGCGACATGTATCCAACGCGTAAACGGACCTCTTCGCTTTGCTTAAAGATGTCATATCCCAACACGGTCGCGTTTCCGTCACTAGGCTTGAGCAGGCCAAGCAACATACGAATGGTAGTGGTCTTGCCGGAACCATTCGGGCCAAGATAGCCCACCACTTCCCCTGCTTGCACATCAAAATTGATGTGATCCACCGCGACAAAATCGCCGAAGCGACGCGTGAGGTTATGAACGGAGATGACAGGTTCACTCATGAGCGGACTCAGAAAGGGAAATGAAAACATCTTCCAAAGAAGGCGGGATAACCCGCAGGTCAGTCATTTTTGCATTTTGAGATTCGATCTGCTTCGGCAAGCGCAACAACACATTTTTGGCCCTGCCGTCTTTGACGCGCAAATGTAATTTGTCGCCGAACGCGGCGACGTCCTCCACATCTTCATCCTGATGGGCGATATGTCGTAACGAATTGATCGGGTCGCCGCGCAATTCAAGCACGCGTTCTGTTAAGCGTGAACGTAAATTGGACGGCGTATCTTCCACGATGATCTTGCCTGCTTTCATAAAACCCACACGATGACAGCGCGAGGCCTCGTCCATGTAAGGCGTGGAGATGATTGCGGCTACGCCCCCCTGTTCACGGGCAGTGACAAGCTTAATCAACAACTGCCAAAAATCCTGGCGGGTGACCGGGTCAACGCCCGTGGTGGGCTCATCCAACAGCAGCAGGCGCGGGCGCGTGACAAGCGCAGTGGCCAGACCAAGTTTTTGCTTCATGCCGCCGGAGAGTTGACCCGCGCGGCGGTCTTTGAATTTATCCAACCCAACGAACTCGAGGATCCCCATTGAACGCGGCAGCCATTCGGTGGAGGACAAACCGCGAATCTCTGCAAAAAAGCGGATGTTCTCCAACACGGTTAAATCTTCATACATCGAGAATCGCTGCGACAGATAGCCGATCTGGGACCGCGCCAATTCTGTTTGCTTCAAGACATCATATCCACAGATATTGATCTCGCCCTGATCGGGCAGCAACGCGCCAACCAACAGGCGCATGGTGGTGGTTTTGCCCGCGCCATCAGAACCGACGAGTCCATAGATCTCGCCGGGCTTAACTTTCAAGTCGACACCATCGACCGCCTTTACTTCCTTGAAATATCGATGTAAGTTAGTTGCTTCAACAAGCGTTTGAACGTTGGAACGTTCGAAAGTCAGAGCGTTAGGCATCCAATTCAGCACCTTCGTCACGGACATGACGAGCTTGAGGATGTGTTTCAAGATAATCCATAAAACGAGCCAGCTGAGGCGATACCTTATCCGCCAGGTCAAAGACTTTTTTGAATTGTTCCTGCGAAACATAACTCAAGTCGATTGCCACATAAAGTTGACAACGAACTTCAGCGGCAGAGGCTTTTGCCCTGCCAAGATAATCGGGGAACTGGGATTGCGTGCGGCTTTCAAATCCTTCCGCGATATTGCTCATTACAGAAACACGGGCGCGTTGGATCTGGTTTTTCAATCCGAAATCTTTCGTGAATTTTCCGGGTTCTGTTAGATCATAGATCAGCCGCGTTAATTCTCGAGCAGTCATCCAGGCTTCAATTTCTTCAAATCGCGTGATCGTTGCCATTGTTTCTCCAGGCTACCAATAACGTTGAAACGTTTGAACGTTCTAACGTATGAAGGTTACATCCGCCGGCATGCCGGGTTTCAACAACTTACCCTGCGGATCGCTAACGCTCAATTTGATGGCGATCATCGTGGCGCTGCGACCTTCCACAGTTTGGATGTTGCGGGGAGTATATTCGGCCTGGTCAGCGATAAGAACGACTTGGGCAGGAAAGGGAAGATCGGGGAACGAATCCACTTTCACTTCGGCAGTTTGGCCCAGTGAGATCAGTCCGTAATGATCTTCAGGAACATAAACCGTGATCGTCAACTCGCTTAGATCGGCGATGGTTAAGGCAACCGCACCCGGCTGGACAAATTCGCCGGGCTCCACATTACGAGTGAGGATGACACCATCCATTGGCGCGGAAATGGTGAGTTTCTTAATCTGCGTATCGATCAAAGCCAGGTTGGCTGCGGCTTGGGCGAGTGCAGCTTGTGCCTGGTCCAAGGCTTTCGCGGCAGTCAGCACCGCCGGGGACTCCGCACCTGTTTGCAATTCAAGCAGATTTGAATAGGCTGTGTCATAACGCTGATGTGCCACCACGACAATCCCGCGTGCATCTTCCAGCTCGTTCCTGGACTTTGAATTGAGCAGGGCGTTGTATTCTTTTTGTGCGTCGTTCAGTTCACGCAGTGCCAGGTTATAGTAATCGTACGCGGCATCCTGCAGACCTCCGCCTTCAACAGCATTCTCAGCCTGGATTTTGACCGTATCAGCAACCAGGAAAGCAGCACGTGCCCGCGCCAGTCTCTGCTCAGCACTAACATAATCCGCGTTGTTCAAGTCACTAGTGACCTTGGCCAAATTCGTGAGTGCCTCAGACAGAGCTGTCCTCGCCGAATCGACTTCGGATTGTGTAGCTGCGATCTGTTCAGTTTGGTTAAAATACCACGCAGACTGATCGAATTCATCAGGTGCGGAGATTCTCCAATCTTTCGCGCGTGACCCCTCTTGAGTGGAAAGCGCGGCCTGCAGGGTTTGATCATATTTGGTCTGCGCGGCGGCCAGGGTGGCTTTGGCAGAATCCACCTGCGTGGAGGCAACTTCTCGTTGAGCGGCGAACAGGCTCGCGTCCAGGCGAAGAAGCGGCTGGTCCTTGGTCACAGATTGACCTTCATCTGCGAGCACTTCACTGACCTTACCTGCCATCTCGGGCGCGATGTCCACGATAGTCGCCTCGATGGAACCGGAGGCCGTGAGAGTCCCACTGTTATTCTTGTTGATGGAACGAAATCCAAAATAGCCGAGTGTGCCCAATACGAGGACAGCCACCAGGATACGAACTGAAAGAGCGGGAAGTTTGTGTTGCATGATTGACTCCTTAGTCTAAGCGTTTACGGAAGCGCAGCGCGGCCGCACCCATGATGACAATACCAAAAATGATGAGTGCAAATACTTCATTTTGAATCGCGGCAAAACCGACTCCCTTGAGCATCAGCGAACGGATCACAACCAGGTAATAACGAAGCGGAATGGCATATGCGACGATCTGCAGGAATTTGGGCATGGCCTGCAAAGGGAATAAGAAACCCGAGAGGAAGATCATAGGCAGGTTGAACATCATCACGGTGAGCATGGCCTCCTGTTGCGTATTCGCAATGGTGGAGGCGAATAATCCAATACCCAGACTTGACATGAGGAACAGTCCAGAGGTGATCACAATCAGTGTGAGGCTCCCGCGCACCGGGGCGCCAAACACGAAATGCCCGATAATAATAATCTCGAATGTTTCAACGAACGCGAGAATGACATACGGCAACAATTTACCGAGCACTAATTCCCATGGACGAATGGGCGTGACGATCAGCTGTTCGATCGTGCCACGCTCACGTTCACGCACGATGGTTGTGGCCGTGAGAATGGTGGTAATGAATGAAAGGATCAGGCCGATCACGCCAGGGATCATGAAGTAGGCGGATCGAAAATCCGGGTTGTACCAAACCTGGGTTCGAACTTCGAGCGGGGGTGATGGCAGGGCCGAAGAACCGCGCAATGCCATTTGCTTTTCAAGCACTTTGGTGGCATACGATTGACCGATCAGCCGCGATGTGGAGAGCGCAGTAGCACCCACACTTCCATCTGAGCCATCCAGCACCATCAAAACCTTTGCATCGCCTCTTGCCAATTGTTGAGCATAATCGGGCGGGATGACCAATGCCACGCGGATATCACCGCTTTCAATAAGCTGTCGATATCCTTCGGTTGAGCCTACAAAATAATCAATCCGGAAATAATCGGCGGCGCGGAAGGCGTCCAACAATTCGCGCGATTGAGGGGTCTGGCTTTGATCCCAGACCGCCATGGAAATATTTCTCACATCAGTGGTCGCTGCATATCCCAGCAGAAACAACTGCATGATGGGCATCACAATGATGAGTGCCAGCGTACGCGGGTCACGAAAGATCTGTACGAACTCTTTGCGAATGATCGAATAGATTCGGGTCTTGAACATGTCAGGCCTCTGGTTTCAAAATGCCGTGCAGGAAAATGTCCACGTAGATGTCCAAGGGATTCTTCGGCATAAGCTTGCTGATCAAGGATTTCGAAACTATGATCTCGGTGATGTGATAGGAAATGATCATACCCATGAATGAACGCATTAGCATGGCGGGGTTGGTGAGACGCAAATTCTTTCTTGATTTCACGAGCCGCTCGAACACAGGCAATACCTTGGGGCCGATCTTGCGCATCAAGGCCGCGCCATGTTTACCATCGAACTCAATGATCTCGATCATCATCAATTTGATGAAAAATGGTTCATTGCCCAGCTCCGAGATCGTAATTCGCACGGCGTTTCGCAGGAATTCCTCGGTTGTTTCCCCTTCCGCTTCGAGAATCGCTGGTAAGATCCTTTTATAGGGATGCTTGTCTATAATAATGGCTTCAAAGATTTCCTCTTTACTGGCAAAGTGATTGTAAATGCCGCCCAACGCCAACTCGGCGCGCTCCGCGATCTGCCGCATGGACGTGGCATGATAGCCCTGTTCCATGAACAACTCGATCGCAGAATCTTCGATCTGTGTGCGGGTGCGTTCACCTTTGGTCAGTGTTTCGTCGGACATAACTCAACTCCAGTATAATGAACGAACGTTCGTTTTTATTTTACGCAAAAGCTGGAATCTGTCAAGCCCCAAAATCCGAAATGGTAGAATCTCAAAATGCTGACTCTTACAAGGCTGGAAAAGAAAATCCGTGAAAACCTGAAATACAACATCACTGTCAACCTTTGGGATGGCGGTCTGTTCGGTGTCGCACTTGGTTTTGCCTCATTCGGCACCATCCTGCCACTCTTCGTCGCCTCGATGACAAATTCAGCTCTGCTTATTGGTCTTGTCCCCGCGATCCATTCAGTTGGCTGGCAATTACCACAACTCTTCACTGCGAGCCATGTCTCACGCCTCAGGCGTTACAAACGGAATGTGCTCATGATGACCATCCATGAGCGCGTTCCGTTTTTAGGTTTTGCTGTCATTGCTCTGCTCACACCGGTGATTGGTACGCATACCGCCCTGATCCTCACCTTTCTGTTCCTTACCTGGCAGGGACTCGGCGGCGGATTCACTGCCAACGCTTGGACCTCGATGATCTCGAAGATCATCCCGCCGGAATCGCGCGGGACTTTTTTTGGATTCCAGGCCGGGCTTGCCAATCTGTTCATCAGTTTTGCCGCGGTCGGCGCGGGATATTTATTGGATTACCTCCCATCCCATTTGGATTTTGCGACCTGCTTTTTCATCGCAAGCATTTTCTTTGGATTATCCTGGGTTGCGCTCTCGCTGACGCGTGAACCTGAAGACACAGAAAAAGTCATCCCTGAAGAAAAAACCCACTTCTGGGATGACTCTAAAAAGATCCTGCGGCGCGATCCAAACTTCAGCTGGTTCCTGATCGCACGCTTTCTCTCGCCGTTTGCAATTATGGGATTCTCATTCTACATTGTCTATGCACTCCGCAGCTTCGACATGAATGCAGTCACTGCAGGCTATCTCACCGCCACACTTACCATCTCACAAACCATCGCGAACGCGGGCATGGGCTGGCTTGGGGATAAATACGGTCATCGCTTCATGCTTATCCTTGGCGCGTTTGCCGCGCTGGCAAGCTCCATACTTGCATGGAACGCATCCTCGATCGCGTGGTTTTATCCTATTTTCGCATTTGCAGGCTTCACTTATGTTTCCATATGGACCAGCGGACTGGCAATGACCGTTGACTTCGGCAACGAGGCAGAACGCCCCATTTATATTGGCCTCTCACAAACGCTGACTGCGCCCGCGACGATCAGCGCCCCCCTTCTCGGCGGTTGGATCGCGGACTCGGCTGGTTTCATTCCAACGTTTTCGATATCAATCCTGCTCTCGGTCGTAATGATCGGAATTCTTATATTTCTCGTAAAAGATCCGCGTAAATAATGACCGATAACAGTGAAGGCGTTCCGTCGTCGATGGCAAGTAATGGTCTTGGAATTGAGTCAGCCTTAGCTCGAAATATTTATTTTTGCATTCGGAGACTTGAGCTTTTCCAAAAGTTTGGTAACCAGGATTCCTCCAGGGACTGCGAATACAAAAGATAGAATTGCAGACACGATCAGGCCAATCCCGGCAAAGATGCCGACCCAGATAAAAGCATAAAGAACGGGATCGGTCTTCACAACAATCCCGCTGGTATCTACACAATGCAATTCATGAGCGGTAGCAGGTCGCGAATTCCCGTATTCATCTGTCGTTGTGGACGCATAAGAATAACTTTCAGGCGTCGTCCCTTCCGGACATAACCAGTTTCCGGTGGTCTGAATCGCCCAGTCGCTTGATGAACTAAACATACTCGCGACAAAAGCAACGGGCATAATGCATGTGCCGATGATTAAGATCAGAATAAACCAGATCAAGCATCCCGAAACAGCAGTTGTCCCAGCATTTTTCATTTTGAAAATCTCCTCTATCTGTAAGATGAGTATAGTATAGTGTATTCCGATTACAGATGAATGGCCTGTTTGTACCGATGTACGCTATAATTAAATTTGTCTGACAATATCTCAGGAGAATTCCATGACCACGATTGACCTGACCATCCACAAGCACCGACGCGCACGCGCCATTCAGCGCGCAAAAGAAAAAAATATCATCATCCCCACGTATGCACAAATGAAAGACCC
Source organism: uncultured Anaerolineaceae bacterium (assembly GCA_964610295.1). Taxonomy (GTDB): domain Bacteria; phylum Chloroflexota; class Anaerolineae; order Anaerolineales; family Villigracilaceae; genus Villigracilis. The sequence goes on along the minus strand of CAZSVR010000011.1, from coordinate 30,700 downwards.
GTCAAAAATTCCTGCAAAGGTGAAGGATGAATTAAAGAAAATCGGACTGTGGGACATTCACCCGCGCAATCTCTTTCGCATCAACTGGCACAACCAACCCACCGCTTCTGGCGGGACCTTCGGCGGGGTCAACTATCTCGAGCTTCCCTGCTCGCTGACGGGCGTCCCGGCGCGCATCATCGCGATCGTTGGAAAATGGTTCCCCACCGGCGCGCATAAGGTCGGTGCCGCGTTCAGTTGTTTGGTGCCGCGGCTGGTCACAGGTCAATTTGACCCGACGACCCAAAAAGCGGTCTGGCCCTCCACAGGGAATTACTGCCGCGGCGGCGCATACGATTCCGCTTTGCTGGGATGTGAATCGATTGCGATTTTACCTGAGGGAATGTCCAAAGAAAAATTTGAGTGGCTATCCAAAGTCGCCGGCGAAACGATCAAAACACCCGGCTCTGAATCCAATGTAAAGGAAATTTTCGATAAATGCTGGGAGCTAAAAAAATCGGGCCAAGACCTGATGATCTTCAATCAATTTGAAGAATTTGGAAATTATTTGTGGCACTATGAAGTGACCGGTCACGCCATGGAAGAAGTGCTCAAGAAAGTCATGGGAAGGAACAACCGTTTCCGCGGCATCGCATCCGCTACTGGCTCGGCGGGCACAATTGCCAGCGGCGATTATCTCAAACAACTATTTCCTGAAAGCAAGATCGTGGCGAGTGAAGCCCTGCAATGCCCAACACTTTTGGAAAATGGTTTCGGTGCACATCGCATTGAAGGCATAGGCGATAAACATGTACCGTGGGTCCATAATACAAAGAACACGGATGTTGTTACAGCCGTCGACGATCATGCTGTAGTCAACATTGCTCGTCTCTTCAACGAAGAGACAGGCCGCGCTTATTTAGTCGAAAAAGGTGTACCTGAAAACATTGTCGCACAACTCGACCTGCTCGGCTTCTCAGGGATTTCAAATGTATTGAGTTGTATCAAAACAGCCAAGTATTACGAAATGGACGAAAATGATGTGATGGTCACCATGCTGACCGACTCAATGGAACTATATCGCTCACGCATCCACGAAATGCACCAGGAACGCGGGCAATACTCCGAAGCAAATGCCGCCGCAGATTTTGCCCGTTACCTGCACGGACAATCCACAGATAACATGCTGGAGCTACGCTATACAGATAAACGCCGCATCCACAACCTGAAATACTACACCTGGGTTGAGCAACAAGGCCGCACTTATGAAGAGATCCAGGGACAATGGTACCAACCCAATTACTGGACCGACGTCCAAAAACAAGCTGATGAAATTGACGAATTGATCGTGGAGTTCAACACGGAAGTTGGATTAGGATAAGTTTCGACCCGCAAATTAAAAATCGCTGGCGCAAAGTGGAAAGTAGGGAGTAAAATCAACTCAGCATGTTCCACCTTCCATTTCTGCACATGGCACTCTCACCAACTTCTCTTATCCTTGTTTGTTTATTGCCAACGCCCCACGATCTGGAGATCGCGCGACTTCTTGGCTGGTATCGCATTCCATTCCGTACCGCTCCCAAAGTTGTCACCGTAGATTACCTTGCTTTTTACCAGCCAGCCACATTCGGTGAGCGCGGTGGACAAATTGAATACATCTCCCAAGTCCGTGGTCACGAATTGACCACGCGCGGCGAGTTATTGAAGGATGAAGCAAATCATCCGCGCGCGCATGAGGAGTATTTCAAGATCCAGTTGGGTGGACTCGAAAAATTGAAGGAACCCATTCTGGCGGACAAATGGAAACGCATCACATTTTTATATTCCACCGGCGAATATCTTCTGAAAGCAAAAACGTTGAACGACCTCGTTGTAAACGGCGATGAACGACAGCTACTCTGGCACAGTTTGCGCGAACGCGCTGAGAACGAACAACTCTATAAAGTGGATCTGCCCGCAGAGGATCTCCCACCTGATGTAATAATGGCGTTGTTGGGGATAAAGGAAGCAAAGGTTCCATACGAGCCAGATGTTCCAGAGGAGGTGGAATGGTAGAGAAGCCTGCAAGAAGTGCAAAAGGGTTTCGAAAATTAATAGTTTGGCAGAGGGCTCATCAACTAGTTCTATCAATTTATCAGTTGTCCGAAAAGTTCCCAAAGCATGAATTGTTTGGATTAACGAGCCAATTGCGACGCGCTATAGTATCTGTTCCTGCCAACATCTCAGAGGGATATGCAGCCGGTGGAAAAGGTCAGTTTGGACGATTTCTTAATATTGCCCAAGGTTCACTGGCAGAAGTTGAATATTATCTGATCCTCACTCTTGATCTAAAATATATTAATCAATCTGAATACGACCAGGCAGAGTCGCTCCGGTCTGAAACTGGATTTCTCTTACACCGCTTGATCGAATCTCTCGGTCGAAAATAACCTTTGGCATTTCTGGTACTTCTGGAGCATTCTCATGCCATCTAAAACCAAACCAAAAAAACCCTCCGAACCCGTCTGGACTTATCGCGGCTACGAGCTCCAGGCCAGCGAATTTACGACCGCGATGGTTCACTTCTTCCGCGCAGAGGTCCAGCGCGCGAACGCCTGGCGTCTAAGATTGGACACCACCACCAACTGGGCAGTCCTCACCACAGGCGCGGTGCTATCCTTCGCATTCACACAGGCTGAATTTGGACACTTCGTCATCCTGCTTAACCTCCTGCTGGTGACCATGTTCCTCGTGATCGAGGCGCGCCGCTATCGTTATTATGAATTATGGAGCACCCGTGTTCGCCTGATGGAAACGGATTTCTTCGCGGCCATGCTGGTGCCTCCATTTCATCCGTCACCGGATTGGGCCGAAACGCTGGCCGAAAACCTGCTCATGCCACACTTCCCCATCTCGACCATCGAAGCAGTCGGCCGCCGCCTGCGCCGCAACTATCTGTGGATCTACGCGGTCATCGCGATCTCATGGATGGCTCATCTCTGGCTATTTCCCACTCCATCCTCCACTTGGAGCGAGGTCATCACGCGCGCCAACCTGGGCATGCTGCGTGGTGAATGGTTCGTGTTTGGCGGCTCTGCATTCTTTCTTGGCATCTTTATTTTTGCGATCGCCACGATCGGGCTGCAACATTCAACAGGCGAGATCCTGCCGCGCTTTGAAGGACTGTCCACAGATTTTCTAACCTCCATAGCCAACCGCGGCATTAATCCGCGCGTGTGGTTTCGTCCCTCAACGCGGCGCAAACAACTGCTTACGTTGATCATCACAGAAAAAGCAAAAGAGGTTTCTGAAATTATCCTAAAGGATATGCGGCGCGGCGTTACCATCCTCACTGGCAAAGGTGCATACACAGGCAAAGAAAGACAAATCCTGGTGGTCGCGATGACTGTCTCCGAAGTCACCCAACTCAAATCGCTTGTCTCGCAGGCAGATTCAAACGCGTTTGTGATCGTCTCCCCGGCGCAAAGCATATTTGGCAAAGGCTTCCAGCCATTGAACGAGGACTCAAAGTGAAGACCCTGATCAAAAACGGGACTCTGATCACCGCGTCGGATACATTCAAATCAGATATCCTCATCGAGGCTGAAAAAATTCTCCGCATCGGACTTAATCTGGAGAGTGATTCCGCTCAAGTGATCGACGCGTCGGGGAAGTTGATCCTGCCCGGCGGCGTGGACCCGCACGTTCACCTTGATCTTCCCATGTTTAACACCGTCTCTTCCGATGATCATTACACCGGTCACAAAGCCGCCGCGTTCGGTGGGACAACCACAGCGCTGGACTTCGTTCCGCTAGAATCCCCCTCTCCTGCTGGGAGCCCCAATGGGGTGCTACGCGAAGGGCAGCGTGCGGGAGACTTCAAATATTCCGTAGATCTATGGATGAAGAAAGCGGAAAAAGCCGCGATCGACTATTCCTTCCACATGAATTTAACCAAGTTCAACGACAAAATTGCAAAAGAAATTCCATCTTTACGAAAGATGGGGATTCAAACACTCAAAGTATTTACGGCTTACAACGGACGACTGCGTTTGGATGATGGCAGTATCTTCAAGGCGCTTCGCATTGCAAAAGACAACGGCATGTTGATGATGGCACACTGTGAAAACGGCGATGTGATCGAAGCGCTCGTCCCTGAGGCGCTCGCGGCGGGACATACCTCCCCCGAATATCACGCGTTAACCCGTCCCGCCTGGGGCGCGCTGGAAGCCACCCTGCGTATGGCCGCGATGGCAGAACAAGCGGATTCGCCGGTGTACATCGTCCACATGAACGCGGGCGGCGAAGTGGATATGCTCAAGTACGCGCGTGAACGCAACGTCAAAGTGATGGGCGAGACTTGTCCGCAGTATTTATTCTTTACAATCGATGATTTGCATCGCGCGGATGGCGCCAAGTGGGTTTGCTCTCCGCCCATGCGAACAGAAAAAGATAATGAGCGATTATGGCAGGGACTATCAGACGGCATTTTGCAGACCATTGGCACCGACCATTGTCCGTTCTTCTTTGATGGTACCAAGCCGATCATGTATGAAGGCAAGGAAGTGCAGATCGCGGGCAAGGAGTTGGGCGCGGACGATTTCACGAAGATCCCGAACGGCTTGCCCGGGATTCAAGACCGCATGCCGATCTTATGGACGCACGGCGTGCAGGCCGGCCATATCACAGCGAATCAATTTGTGGCGTATATGAGTACGAACCCCGCAAAGATTTTTGGCTTGTACCCGCGCAAAGGCGCGCTCGTCCCCGGCGCGGATGCGGACATCGTCATTTGGGACGCAGAGAAACGCGTGAAATATGGCATCGCGCATTCGCATCAACGCACGGATTACAATTTATATGAAGGCTGGGAATTGGTGGGCTATCCCGAAAAAGTTTTCCTGCGCGGCAAATTGATCGTGGATGGCGAGAAGTGGCTGGGCAAACGCGGCGAGGGAAAGTTTTTGAAACGTAGCGAAGGCGAGATTCTTTAACCATGAAGGAACACAAACGCAAGAATTAAGAAATCCGTGTTCTTCAGTGCAATCCGTCAAATCCGTGTCCAAAAAGATTCGTTATGATAAAATCCCCACGCTAAATCAAAGGACGCTTGGGGGAGCACGTGTGCCGAGCGCTTTTCTCGATGCCGCGCCTTTGTGAAAATATTTATTTCGGAGAACAACTTATGCCACGAAGAAGCCTCACTCGTCTTTACAAAGCCGAGCTCTCTGGGTATCCACTCGCCAAATTCCAACATGTAAAATTAATCGGGGATGAAACTTTCTTCTGGTCCAGCGACCAGGCCATCGTCGAGGCCGAGAGGCGGGGGTGTAGATTCTGTTAAGGTTGCGAGGGCAACCTGCTGGTTGCCCTCGCCGGAATGTTACTGCATTACGATGCAAAGCTCCGAATCGGCACCTGATTCATTTGCAACCGCTTTGGCAAATGGCACGTAGTATTATCGGTGCTGGAGGGATGCTGGGGCTTCTCTGACAGACGGCGCCGAACTGGTCACAGAACTCAACGCCTTCTCCACTGACTTCCCGTTCAGGTGCCTTCACATTACATCCCAGTGGTTCGTTTCCCACCGCAGTAAATCCAAGGGGGACACGGCAGGAATTGTCGAATTCAGCCAAATCCTTGATCGGATAGTTGGCATTTTCCTTGGTGGGAGACCCGGCCTGCGCTTCCGAGATCGAATCATGCACGTTGAAACTTGCCGGATTCACGTCGTTGCCACTGGCCCACACGTTCCACATGAAGGATTCGTTTCCATCTTTGAATATCCATTTTCGATAGGCGATCTCAATAGCCGGTTTATCACCTTCGATGACTTGTACCCAGGCGAGATCAGGGTCATCAGGATGGATGTTCTGGCTCAAGTCAAAAATTACGCCGTCGTAGCCGTTGCCACTGAAAGCCTCGTCTGGACGGGTGGGTCGTGGCCCGCCGATATCGCCGTTCTTATCCACCAGGACAACCACATTGTCTGCCGTGAATTCGGTGGAGTACGGAGGTAGCGCTGCCAGCATGATTTCGGCGCGGCCATCCACATTTCGGTCAATCTCGACGCCATACTCGCCAGTCACAGATTGGCTCTCCGGGTCCAGCCCCGCCAGGACGATCTTGATGTAGAAAAACTGATCGTCGCTGGTGATACCAAAATCCACAATATCGATGTCTGGCAGATAGGCCATTGCGTTGGATGTAAAGGGGCGCTCGAACTGATTCTTGATGAACTCGTCGCCCCCGATCACATTCTTGTTGTTGAATGTAGCGCTTTCTTCGTGATCATGCGCGTTCGAACGCGAAAGTGTCCCTTGCTGAGGAACGAACTTGTGGACGATGGGTTCCAAAGTTGCAGTCTGAGCTTCTTCAGTTGCAGGCAAAGCAGCCTCCGTTGCAACTTGTGTGGGAGCGCCGCCGGCGCATGCCTGCAAAACCAATGTGATCAGAAGTAGAGGTGAAATTTTTTTCATTTTTTCCTTCTCTCCTAAAGGTCTAATGACGAGGCTTCTCGTCCGTGCTAACTTGGATATTTTTCCTCTATGCATGGAATCTGCGATGTATACTATCAGAGTCTCCCAATCCTTGCAACAACGCACTTCGCCGCTTTGAATGTTCTGGAAGCGGCACGCTCATGTTCGCGGGCGACCACGACAACGCGCAGCAAATGATGGAACGCGGCGGGTTGGTCTAAGCGATCGGGGTGGAAAACTTCTTTTGGTCCAGCGACCAGGCCATCGTCGAAGCCGAGAGGCGAGGTTGTAAATTCTGTCAATAGGCGCAGAAGTTCAAAGGGACAAATGAGGCAAAGGTGCAAAGGAACGGATGCTTACGTCGACTTCTTAAGGCTTTGTTCAAGACGATATAGGAGGTAGCCAGTTTCTGCGCGCAGGGATTCAGCTTGATCGTATTCTTCCTGTGTAATGTAACTCAAGTCAAGCGAGAGAATAAGAAAATATTCGACTTCAGATAAGGAGCCTTGCGCAATATCAACATACCTGGCTGTTTGTCCTCTTTTGCCATACCCATACCCCTCGGCAATATTTGCAGGCACTGAAACCACGGCACGACGCAATTGAGAAGTTAATCCATAAATTTCAGTTTTAGGGAACCTGTCCGTGAGCTTATAAACAAGCAACGCCAATTGATGCGCCTTTTGCCAAACGATTAACTTTCGAAAACCTTTATCATTGCGCTCAACTTTTCCTTCCATACCGCCTCCTTATGAAACATCTGAACATCTGTGCCTTTGCAGCTATGAACCTTTCTCCAACAATTCCTTTAATCGTGGATGATCCTTATACACCCCGCGATAACTCTCCGGCAGCAAGACTGCGATCCGGCACATGATTTCGTCGGTCGCCTGCTTCATGGCTTCTTCGCGTCCCCTGCCTTTTGGGATTTCAATATAAAACGGTTCACCGGCCACAGCTCTTATTTTCGAACGGCGAAATCTTTTTAGATTCGCGACCACACCACTGTCTTCTGTTCCGGTCAGCGCAATCGGCAGGACGGGATATCCGCTTTTGCCTGCCAGAAACGCCACACCCATTTTGCCTTCCTGCAGCGCTTCCGTTTTTGAACGCGTTCCTTCCGGCGCGATGACCAACAACCCACCTTTTTGCATGCGCGCCAGGATCTCACGCAGCGAGGCATAATCCGCTTCGAAGCGATTCAACCAGATCGCATTCACCGCCCGTCCGATCACGCCGAAGAGCGGGTGATCCTTATATTTTTCAGCCACCGGCATAATAATATCTTCGCGCTTCAGCGCGTATAACAAAACGGCCGTATCCAGCCGGCCCAAATGATTCGCGGCAAGAATGACATTTCCCTGTGGAAGATTTTCAATGCCGTCGATTTCGACATCGGCGAATATATTCATCACAAAACGGACAATAAAATGCAGGGTTTTATATCGCATAAGATGTATTCCAAGTAGTCAGTCGAAAATAATTTTACAAAACACTGCTCTCGCGGCGGCTTGAGCAGGCTTTTTTTGTCTAAAAATATACGACTGGCTACTTAACTACAAAGGCCTTCTCGCTACTCCAGATTAAATAAAAACGATAGTTATTCAATACCGTTCAATAATTCCTTTAATCGCGGATGGTCGGCATAATATCCTCGATTATTTTTAGGCAGCATGACCGCGATGCGGCACATGATCTCATCGGCATATTTTTGCAGGGTTTCTTCACGATTTTCCTTCGGGAAAGGCGGCAGCCTGAACGACTTCCCCGCAAGCAATTTGATGTGCGTGCGGCGCAGGTGCTTGAGGTTATTGAAAAAGACCCGGTCTTCGGTCCCACTGATTGCCACAGGTACGATCCGCCAGCCCATTTTAGACCCGAGATAGGCAACGCCGGGTTTAGCCTGCGCCATCTTTTCGTCACGGGCACGGGTACCTTCCGGCGCGATGATCAGTGTCTGACCTTCGTCCATTCGTTTCATCATTTCGCGCATGCCTTTGAGGTCCGGGTTGAAGCGGTCTATGAAAATAAAGTTCAGGTATTTGCCCAGCCATTTGAGAATGGGCATCTGCTCCCACTTCTCTGCAACCGGGATGAATAGATTCCAGCTGTCCAATGCATAAAAGGCCAATGGCGCGTCGATAATGCCAAGATGATTGACCGCGATCACAAACCCGCCTTTTTCCGGCAGGTTCTCGTAACCGATCGCCTCCACCTTTGTGATGAGATTCAATACGATATGGATCAGCCAGCGAAGGAATTTTCTCATTGGTTTCTCCGCTCGAATTTTATGCGAGGGGACCCTTTTTGGCAATCAAATCGATTAAACAAAAAACCCCGCGAAACGGGGTTTTTCAATAATGAGTGATAAAGACTTAACCAAATAAATAATCGAGACTATCAATATCTTCCGGCACGGTCACCTGAGTGCCATAGGTGTTAAACATTTTGACAAAGATACCGTAATCTTCAGGGCTCATTTCCAGGATCTTAAAACCCACGTTGTACATAACCGGGTTGGCAAGATCACGCTTGGACCAGCGGGCGCGCGCAGTAAAGACCAGAAAACCTTTTTCGGAGATCTCGCCAGTCTGGTCAATGCGCAGGAGCAGATTAACATTGAGAGGGATATCATACTTGCTATCGAGTTTGAAACCGCCAGCGCTGATATCAGAGAGGTGGCCGACCACTTTACCCGTCGCATCATCCAACACACGCATGTAATAAGAAAAATTGCGACGCGATTTTTCTCGTTTTTCGTCAGTCATAACAGCCTCCTTATTAATTATTTAGGCGCTTCTGACAGTATAAAGCAAAACTGTTCACGAAGCAATAAGAAAAGTTTAAGCCTCCACACGCAGAATATGGGTCAAAATTGTCGCACCCGAGCCGCCGATATTCTGGGCCATGCCGATCCTGGCACCATCCACCTGAGTCTTTCCGCACTCGCCGCGCAATTGCTGGACGACCTCCACGATCTGATAGATGCCCGTCGCGCCGACCGGGTGGCCGCGGGCCTTTAAGCCGCCACGAGTGCAGACGGGCACGCGGCCCTGTGGGCTGATCTCGTTATCGAGGCCGAGCCTAATGCCCTGGCCGCGTTCGGCAAATCCACTGGCCTCCAAGGAAAGGACGGCCATGATCGAAAAGGCATCATGCAATTCAAAGAGATCAATATCATCGTGGGTAAGCCCTGCCATATGATAAGCTCGCTGCGATGATTCATACGCGGCCTGCAAAAACAACGGGTCCTTACGGGAATGTACCGCGATGGTATCTGTGGCTGCGGCCGAAGCAGAGACGAGGATGCGCGGCAGGCGCGCCGCTTTCTCTGCAGGAACGATGACCAGCGCAGCCGCGCCATCGCCGGTCGGCGAAGCGTCCAATAGATTAATGGGCGTCGCGATCCTCGAGGATCTTTCAAATTTTTCAACCGTGATCTTTTCATGCAATCTCGCAAATGGGTTATGCAGGGCGTTCGCGTGCGCATTGATGGAAAAGGGAGCAAAGTCTTCATGCTTCCAGCCGAACTCGTGCATGTAACGTCGCATCATCAGCGCATTGATCCCAACAAACGAAATACCCTGTTCCCCTTCATAGTCCACATCTGCGGCCGTGGCTAACGCAGCGGTGACATCACGGCCAGCTTTATCGGTCATCTTTTCCACGCCTATGATCAGCGCAGACTCAACTTCACCTGACGCGACAGCCATCAGGCCCGCGCGAAACGCTGCCGCGCCCGAGGCACAAGCGGCCTCTACTTTCACGGCTTCCTGTTTCCACAGTCCGATCCAGTCTGCAAAAAAAGTTCCGAGTTGGTTTTGGGCATTCACTATCGGTGCGAGCATGTTCCCCACAAAAAGTGAATCCACTTTCTCCGTCCCCGCATCCTGCATGGCCGCAAAAGCAGCGTCGCCTCCGATCTCGCGCAGGGACTTTTCCCAATGTTCATCTATTTTTGTTTGACCGATTCCAAGAATGGCAACTTGTCTCATACCATTTCTCCGAGCAGGATTCTACCTTATCAGGCTATCACGAACTATCGGGATTGAGAGGAACAAAGTCCATTGCATTACCGTCTGTTTCTTGTCATTCTTTATGAACAAGGAGATCCTTATGTTTCGTCTTTTGATCTGCATCGTATTGTTCAGCACGCTGTTCTTAACAGGTTGTGGGATCGTTTCCACGTCTGTACCCGCCAAAAACCAACTACCAACCCTCGAAGGCGAATGGACGATCAGGATGGTCCACTCCGGGGGCATCATGGGATTGTCGCGTTCCATCGAAATTTCATCCAATAGAACATATACCGTGACCGATGAACGCGCAGACAAAACGATCACGGGGAAACTATCTGCGGATAAGTTAGAAAATTTAAGAGAAATCGTTGTGAATTCTGAATTCCAGCCCATGGAAAGGCTGCAACCATCTGGTTGCGCCGACTGTTTTATGTATAACCTTGAGATACAAGGGGGTGGGAGCAAGTTTATGGTCCAGGTGGATGACATCACCATGCCAGACTCAGGAATGGAGCGATTGATCATGTATCTGCGTGATCTGCTTGAGGCGGCCTTGAATAACGTGTAATTCGCCAAATAACAATACTTGAAAAACTTGTGCTATTCGCATATCAGTACTCAACGAATTTACAAAACTAATAGTTGTTTTTAATGTATCGCGCCTGCATTCGTTGTATGATGGTTGCATCATACAGAAAGGAGGTTGCGATAAATACACCACCTGAAATACACCGAGACGGGAAGAGCGAGAGGCCTTATCCTGGTTAAGCCTTATGGTATAAAACCAGACGTTCCCCTAAACGAAATGAAGGTTGCAAATTCGTATTTCTTCCCCGAAAGAATAGCTGACGGATGGGTATTCCCCATCCGTCTTTTTATCTGTTATTTCATTCAAAAAGATTTATAGTTATCAAAACTGAGTTAGAGGGTAATTTTATGACCGAATCAAAATTCATTCCTCTCACGACCTATCAGGAGTATACCGAGCAGGACATGCAAGATCGTGCCAGAACATTTTATGAGGAGGTCAAGCGCAGGCGCACTGTCCGTTACTTTTCAGATCGTCCCGTTCCGCGTGGGGTGATTGAGAATTGCATTCTGGCGGCCGGGACTGCGCCCAGTGGGGCAAACATCCAGCCCTGGCATTTTGTGGCCATTCGTGATCCTGCAATAAAGAAGCAAATCCGCGACGCAGCGGAAAAAGAAGAACACGAGTTTTACACTCGCCGCGCCACACCCGAATGGCTCGAAGAACTCGCTCCGCTTGGGACAGACTCAAACAAACCCTTCCTTGAAACTGCGCCCTGTTTGATTGCAATCTTTGAAGAAAGCTACCGCGTGATGCCGCATGGAAGCCATCGGAAAAATTATTACGTGAGCGAATCCACTGGTATTGCCACAGGTATCTTGGTGACCGCTATTCATCATGCAGGCTTGGTATCGCTAATGCATACGCCCAGCCCAATGAGGTTTTTGAACGCTATCTTGAAGCGCCCGAAAAATGAGAAGCCCTTCCTCTTGCTTGTTGTGGGCTATCCTGTGGAGGCTGCGGTTGTTCCAGATATTCACAAGAAAAGTTTACAAGAGATTGCAACTTTTAGTTAGAATTCAACGCGTTGCGCATTCGATCCAGACCCTGCTTTAATATCTTGCGCGAAGTACCAAAATTCAATCTCAAATGCCCTTCCCCTTCTTTGCCGAATATCTTTCCATCGCTTAAAGCCACTTTTGCATTCTTCTTAAAGAATTCAAAAGGTGAACCGCTGATCTTTGTGTGTGTGAAATCAAGCCAGCCCAAATACGTTGCGTCTGGTATGGTGGTGCGGACGTTCGGCATGTAACGCGTGACATAATTCATCGCAAAATCGCGATTGGCCGTAAGATAACGGCGCAGCTCCCTGAGCCAGCCATCACATTGACCGGAGAACGCGATGCGTGCTGCGTGCAATCCCATGCTTCCCACATGCAATCGCAAATGTTGAAGCTCTTTTACATATCTTTCGCGCATATCTTTGTCCGGGATGATCGCAAATCCGCAGAACAAACCGGGTACATTGAAGGTCTTGGACGGCGCGATCAACGTGATCGTATTACGTGCAATTTCAGTTGAAATTTGCGCCATTGGAGTGAATTTATTACCATTTAATAACAATTCAGAATGGATCTCATCTGAAATGATCAATACACGATTCCTGATGCAGATCTCCGCCATACGCGCCAGTTCTTTTCGCGTGAAAATAATTCCCAACGGATTATGCGGATTGCACAGCAAGAAGATTCCCACCTTCTTAACTTGTCGCTCAAAGACATCCCAATCGATCTCGTAATGCAGGATGTTTCCCTTAACGTTCTTCACGAGCGGGGCATTGACCTGTGGAATGCCCACATTGTTCTTGACTTCATGGAACTCGTTGTAAACAGGTGTTTGGATCAAAACACCTTTCTTGGTCGAGCCGAACACGCGCGCCGCAACAGTGATGCCGCCTACTATGCCGGTAACGACCACGACAGCCTCGGGCTTCACCTTCCAGCCATATAAATGATGCATGCGTGCGGCAACAGTTTCTTTCAATTTAGCACCAGGCAACTCGTATCCCAACACACCGTGATCGACCACTTTACGCAATTCGTTCAAGATCGGCCTGGGGGCAGGGAAATCCATATCCGCCACCCACATCGGCAGGATATCCTTTGGATAAAACGTCCATTTATTATATATATTTGGATCACGACGGTTTGGTACGCGGTCAAAGTTGGTCATGAAATCTCCGGTTACTTTTTATATGCAACGATCATGCCATCGCGCGCAGGTACGAGCGAAACGACCCAATCCGGGTCACTTGTGATCTGGCGCGTAAATTCACGCACACCCTCTGTCGCGGGTGAAACATCCTGCTTATCGAAGATCCGTCCACTCCACAACATGTTATCAATGATCAACAACCCGCCGCTGCGCAGCTTCCCTTTGATGACCGGCAACGATGCAGGATAGGCCTGTTTGTCAATGTCGTTGAAGATGATATCGAACGGACCTTTTACGCCGCGAAGGGATTCCAATGCCTCTGCCATATGATACTGGACCAGGTCATCACTTCCCAAGGCGGACAAATGCCTGCGAGCCATCTTCGACAGTTCCTCATCCCAAACCGTGTGATGCACCACACCGCCCCCATTTTCCTTCACCGCTTTCGCGAACCAGGCAGTGGAATAGCCGTATCCTGACCCCAATTCAAATATGGATTTCGCGTTGATGATCCGCGCGAGTTGATAACAATAATATCCACAAGCGGGCCCGATAATCGGAAAGTCATTCTTGGCCGCGTACGCTTCCATCTCCTGCATTTCTTTCTCACGCGGCGGAACCAGGGAAGTAAGATAATCCTGTGTTGCCTGGTAGGTCAGTAAATCGCTCATTTATATTCCTCCAAAAATACGAATTGTTGAATGAGTTGATTTTACTACCGCCGCACTGGAAATCGTCGGCGGGAATCGCTCAAAGAAAGCCTTATCAATTGCCAGGACCAATAGACGCGGGAACCACATTTCAGCAGATTCCGTGATATGGCGTTGGCGGGCAGAAAATCCAAATAAAAGTATAATCACGGCATGCCACACGGAACATTTGAAAAACAGATCTTGATCCATTCGGATGTCCCGGCTGTCATTAGTGTCATCTCGAATACCAGTCAGCACGACAGGTTCCATCCGTTGATCGAAAAAGTAGAACGCGCTGAACAGTCACTGCCCGGCGTGGAAAGATTCTTCATCACCGACCGTTTGCTTTGGGGGCCCTTTTAATTTCAAGGTCAAATATCAGGCAGATATTGTTTCCGTCACAGAAGAGACAGTGCACACACAGGCGTATCAATCTCCGGGTATTTACGTCACGAATCTGTCAAAGGTCATGCCGGCCAAGGATGGCGTGGTTTTGCATGAGACCCTTACCATGAAAGCGCCGGATCTGCTGTTCGACCATGCCTTCAAACACGCTAAAACCGCACATGAGGAATTACTAAAGCGGATCAAGAATTTTGTTGAAGCTCAAAAGTGAGTTAGGCGATTGATGAATGATTGGTGATGAAACGAATCTGGCTGATCTTGATCCTACTTCTCATTCCAGCCTGTAACACCTCCGCATCCTCTGCAACAGGTGACATGCCTGTCGTCACAGTCACGCCCTCAGACCGATTAGCCTACGGTCACATCAAGCTCGTGGGCACACCGGAATTCATCTCACAGACGCGCGCTGCGCTGGACTTGCTCGAAGAAAAAGACCCCTTAGCATCCAAGAAAATTCAAACGTACATTGGCATCATTGAACAGGGTGAACACAGTGGTATGTGGGCATGGGAAGCGCCACCGCGCTACGAAGTAGGCGACTCCACTGCGTTCTATAGCGTGACGTGGTATGCCTCCACGATCGCGCACGATGCAACGCACTCGGAGCTGTATCATCAATATGAAGCGGCACATCCGGGAGAACCCGTCCCGCAGAAGGCATATGCGGGTATCGAAGTCGAGCGCTTCTGTAACGGGTATCAACTGGAAGTGTTGAAACGAATAGGCGCGCCCCAAAGTGAAATCGACTATATGTCCACGCAGGACGGCAGGCATTGCGACCTCGACCACGATGGCGACTGCGATTGGGATGATTACCAGAACCGTAATTGGTGATAGAATAATCACAAAGAAGGCCTGCGCGGCCTTTTTGAATGTATCCAACAAATGCAAGGATATTTGTCTCAATGAAATACAACTTCCGCCTGTTCTGGCGTTCCTTCTATCGTTCGTTCTTCGCTTCCAAGAATACTCCCGGCCGCCTCACCCGTAAAAGATTTTTCTTCTTAATACTTTTCTACCTCGTCTGGCCTGCTGGCTCCCTGGTCCACTGGTTTTGTTTTTGGCTGGATGATATTCTCTTCCCTGCCTACAAAAATCAACCGATAGAAAAACCTCTCTTTATACTTGGCAACCTCCGCAGTGGATCAACCTTCCTGCACAGGCTGCTTTCCCGCGACACCGAAACTTTCACCAGCCTGACCACCTGGGATATTTACCTGACCCCTTCCGTTACGCAAAAGAAGATCACCCAATTCGTTGCGCGACTCGACACAAAATTTCTACACAACACGTTACATCGTCTGCTTCACGCGTTCGACCGCGCTACTCTCGGCAAGCTAAAAATTCATCCTATTTCCTTCTTCCAACCTGAAGAAGATGAGAACATCCACCTGCACATCTGGGATGGTTATTTCGTCACCTTCCTCTTCCCGTTCATGGACGAAATGCCCAACTATCAGCATTTCGACGAGGCCCTCAGCCCAGAACACAAACATCGCATCATGACGTTCTACAAATCCATGCTACAACGTCACATCTATGCAACAGGCGGGAAATATTTCGTTGCCAAAAATCCAGCTTCCAGCGCAAAGATCGAAACACTTGTAGATTTTTTTCCGGATGCGCGCATCATCTATCTCGCGCGCAATCCACTGGATATGCTCCCCTCCACTATTTCATGGATCAATTACGCGCGCCGCAAATTTACCGAGCCCGGAGATGGATACCTGTATATCGATGAAATCGTTGATATGACGAAGTACTGGTATCGTCATCCTCTGCGATACCTGGACTCGCATCCTTCGCCCCGACACCTGATCATGAAATACGACGACTTGATCCAACGCCCGGAACACGTCATTCGCGCGTTCTACGAACAATTCGGCTATCCCGATAAACCCGGCTTGCCCAATATCATTGACCGGGCTGTAAAAGAGACCCTTGCTTACAACAGCGACCACCAGTACTCATACGAGGAAATGGGTTTTACCCGTCAACAGATCGTGGATATTTACGGGGATATCTTCAAGAGATTCGAGTTTGAAACGCGCGAGCCCGTGCCGGCCAAGAGTTTAGAACTGAACAAGTAGATGAAAAATGCCCAGATAAAATCTGGGCGTTTTTAAGTTATCTTTTCGAAAACCTCGGTTTCTTAGTTGCCGTTGTCTTTTTCACAGTCTTCTTTGCAGATGCCTTCTTGGCTGCTGCCTTCGTTCTTGCGCCAGCAACGACTGCATTTGCCGATCTCTTATTGACCGTTCTCTCGTTGAGCGAAACAAGTCCAGGAATGGCTGATGTACGTGAGCGTTGCTTCTTTTCCACTTTCTTGACCTGATATTCCTCTTCCCAGCCCTTCGCCAGAGCCAATTCCAGTTTTCCGTAACGAGCAAGCAGCATGATCGCACCAACGACCGCCATTGTAAAAGAGACCAGCATGGTGTAACTGACAAACGAATCACCCATGCGCGGCTGATCGGGTCTGAAGAATTCGATGCCCGTGCGTGAGAGGCCTGCCAGAACCAGCCAGGCACTGAAGAGCGCACCGGGTTTCAGCTCTTCCTCAAAACGGCGTGAGAGCCACCATAAAAACAAAACGATCAGAATGTTCAGGACCATCTCGTAAAGAAAAGTCGGGTGGAAACGGGTCGAATCAACGGGAAAAAGGCCCAGGTCCGAGTATTGTGGGAGGCGATGCTGGGCATCGATCCGGATCCCCCACGAAAGTTTGGTCGGGGGTCCGTAAAGCTCCTGATTGATATAGTTCGCAGGGCGGGCGAGAGCCTGTCCAAGCAATGTTGCCGGAGCGATCGCATCGAGGAACAGCCAATGGTCCAATCCATTATTTTTGAGGAAGAAATATAGCGCAATTACACCGAAGAGCAAGCCGCCGAAGAAATGCAGGCCGCCTTCCCAAATATAAAGAATTTTGGCAGGGTTCTCGATGTAGTACGTGCTACCTCCAAGAATACTGTTGACCACATACCACAAGCGGGCGCCAATGATGCCGATTGGCAGGACCCACACCATCGCATCCCAGACCGTTTCGCCATTCTCACCGCGACGACGTATTTCTTTTTCCGCATACCATGCTCCGACTATCGCGCCAAGCATCACCAGCACACCATACCAACGAAGCGTAATCACAAGCGCGAAAAGTTTGAATGAAAAAATTACAGGATTTATCATTTATATACCTCTGAGTTAAGTTTTGACGATTATATCCTAATATAGAGAGGGGCCTCCTGAATAATTTGGATTGCCATTCTCTCAAAGGACACAGCCGCCCATGCGACAGGTTCTTGGAGTGATTACAGAATCGTATACTGAATTACAAAATTTCACGGAAATGTGCTTGCAGCATCCTTGTCTGCGTGCTATAATGCGAACACTTCCCCAGATATTTGAAAACTGACTTGAGAACGCCACACCTGCAATTATGCCGCGTGTGGAAGAACCCAACGAGAACCTTGACCCCAACCCCAAATTCACGGACAACATCTTAAGGAAAATCGCCAGC
>CAZSVR010000011.1:0-12877 GCA_964610295.1 uncultured Anaerolineaceae bacterium | reverse complement strand
GATAAGCAAGACGGGAAGGAAGTCGGGCGCCAAGGAAAATCGCCAGCCCGCCGAAGGGGGAGCTGGTACGTTTTGCATTTCTATCCCTAATTCCCCAAGAGAATAAAACATGAAAATACTTGAACTTGAGAACGAGCCGCTTGCGAAATTACGCGGCATGGCCAAAAGCCTGAATGTTGCCAATGCCAACCGCCTAAAGAAAGAAACCCTCGCCATGCTTATTCGCGAGGCCGAGGCGCAAAAGGAAGGTATTGAATTGCGCGGCGGTATCCTGGAGATCATGAGCGAAGGCATCGGTTTCCTGCGGGCAACCAACTACCGTATTAGCGATCAGGATGTATATGTTTCGCAGGCACAGTTGAGGCGCTATGAACTGCGTGCAGGCGATCTCGTCATTGGGCAGGTGCGCCCGCCGCGTGAAAGTGAAAGACACTTCGGGTTACTAAAGGTGGAATCGATAAACGGACAGGAGCCTGAAGAAGCCGCACGCAGAACTACATTTGAAACCCTCACTCCCATTTTCCCTGAAACTCGTTTCGACCTGGAAATTGATCACGACACCCTCGCCCCGCGGCTCATCAACCTGATCGCTCCCATCGGACGCGGCCAGCGCGGGTTGATCGTTTCACCGCCCAAGGCGGGCAAGACCACGATCCTCAAGCAAATCGCGAACTCGATCTCAACCAAATACCCGGATGTTCATCTTATTATTGCACTCATCGGCGAACGCCCGGAAGAAGTCACCGACATGGACCGTTCCGTGGATGCGGAAGTGGTGGCTTCCACTTTCGACGAACCTGTCACCTCTCATGTACGCACCGCGGAACTCGCCCTGGAGCGCGCAAAAAGGTTGGTGGAGATCGGCCGTCATGTGGTAATCTTAGTGGACTCAATCACACGTCTGGCGCGCGCCTACAACCTGGTCGTCAATCCATCGGGCCGCACGCTCTCGGGCGGTATGGATCCCTCCGCACTCTACCCGCCCAAACGTTTCTTCGGCGCGGCGCGTAATGTGGAAGGTGGCGGCTCGCTCACCATCATCGCAACCTGCCTTGTCGATACCGGCTCCCGCCTCGACGATGTGGTATACGAAGAATTCAAAGGCACCGGCAACATGGAATTAATTCTCTCACGGAAACTTCAGGAACGACGCATTTTCCCCGCAGTGGATATGGAACGCTCGTCCACTCGCCGGGAAGATCTGCTGCTCGGGCCGGATATCCTCAAGAGCGTCTGGCTCATGCGCCGCATGTTCATCCAGATGATCTCCTCCCCACCACAGGGCGCCGGCATGGATAACGCGGTTGCCACCGAAGCCATCATCACGCGCATGGAACGCGCAAAGAACAACATGGAGTTCCTCGAGAACTTAACCAAGGATGCTTAATCTGCTTTCGAACGGGCTTAGCCCATGCGAAGCGAACCAAAAGCAAAGAATGAAAAAGTTTCTTGAAAAGTTACGATCCTTCTTATTCAAACTTGGCTCAAAGTTAAAAGGAAAACCAAAGAGCGAGCCAGCTGCGAAAAGTGTCGGCGCGGCCCCAGCACAACCAACACAAGGAAAAGTGGATCGCTTCAGCCTCATCAGCTGGATCGTGACCCTATTCATTGTGGTTGCGTTGTTAGGTTCAACCGTTCTTTACAGGAATGCGCGTGCAGCCTCAGGAGTGAGCCCCCTACAACCCACTCCCGATTTGGGTGTAGATCAACCTTTGGCGGGTGTACCAGCGATCGGGTCGAATGGAAACGACCCTGCCTTCATCCTGCGCGACTTGCAATTAAAGACAAAGATCCCAGAACGTCCACGCTACAAATCGCTTATCTATCGGGTCTCACGCGGCGACGCCATGCTTTCGATTGCGGAACAATTCAAGATCAAGTACGAATCCATTCTGTACGTGAACAAACAACAGCTCGAAGACAATCCACATAACCTCAAACCGGGCATGGAATTGCTCATCCCGCCCGTGGATGGTTTGTATTACGAATGGAAAGACGGCGATACATTTGAAAAAGTGGCTGCAGAGTTCGACGCAAACACGGACGACATCATCAATTTCCCCGGCAATAATATCGACCTCACCGACCCCAAGGTGGAACCCGCTACGCTGGTAATGATCCCGGGCGGCTCGCGCGAATTACGAAATTGGGAAGCAGACTTGCCAACCACGGGGCGCAGCAATGATGGCAGCACCGGGACGTCCGATATTGGGAGTAATGCCTGTGGCGGAGGCTTGGTTGCAACCGGCTTCGGTTGGCCTGCAGATGCCCATAGCCTCTCAGGAAATGGCTATGGCCCCGGTCACCTCGGCATTGATATCTCAGCTCCGGAAGGCTCCAATGCTTATGCAGCCGGTTCCGGTGTAGTGACCATGGCGCAAGGCGGTTATAACTATGGTTACGGTAATGTGGTGCAGATCGACCACGGCAATGGATATGTGACGGTCTATGCTCACTTAAGCTCATACAACGTAAGTGTTTGTCAGTCCGTTGGGCAGGGGACAGTGATCGGTTACTCTGGCAATACCGGCAACTCAGAGGGCGCACACCTACACTTTGAAATTCGTATCGGTGGTCAAAATATCAACCCATACGATATCGTTCAATAAAAAGATACGATCTCTTCCCATCGGCCAGATTCGCTATTTTGAGTCCGTCGGTTCCACCAACGATGAAGCGCTCGCGTGGGCGGCAAAAGGCGCGCCCGATCTTTCTCTTGTGATCGCAGATGAACAAACTTCCGGGCGTGGACGACTCAACCGACAATGGTTCACACCCAAAGAGACTGCCCTCGCCTTCAGCCTCGTCCTTCGATCCCCCGCCCAATCGCTTCTCTCTAGGACCGTGGGCCTGGCCGCGCTCTCAATAGCAGACTCTCTCCTCAAGCATCAACTGGCCGCGCGCATCAAATGGCCCAACGATATTTTATTGAACGGGAAAAAGGTCGCAGGCATTCTCATCGAAACCGTATGGTCGGGAGCAGATGTTGATGCGCTTGTCATTGGAATGGGAATCAACATGCAAAAAGGATCTGTGCCATCGCTTGAATATTTGCAATTCCCTGCCACCAGCGTTGAGGAGCAACTCGGTCGCGCGCTGGACCGCGAAGAGTTTTTACATGACATTCTCTCTGCATTTATCGCACGTCGTCCACAAATGGACACGGATGATTTTATTAGATCCTGGGAAGACCTGCTCGCATTTCGCGGCCAACAGGTGCAGGTCAAGGCAAATGACGGCAACTCACTCACAGGTGAATTGCTGGGTATCGATTCAGAGGGCACTTTGCGCCTGCGCGACGAGCATGGCAATGTCGTGACCGCCCACGTTGGGGATCTGAGCCTGAGGCCTCTGGCGTGATAGAATAACTCCATTCAAGCAACAATAATATGAGGACAAGCATGTTTGATAATTTGCGCGATGAAGCCAACGCATCTGAAGATAAATCGGGAGCGAAACTCCGGCCTGCGTCGAGTACCATTTCAGGCCCGCTCTCCCGCAGGCCCAGCCGCTTACTCGGCATGACCTCCATTCAGAGATTCGTCATCGTGGTCTTGCTGATGGCGGCAGTCTGTGTTCTTGGGTTGATGTGTTTGTTTGTCACTGGAAAAATAGGAATAGGATTGTAAAATTCCCCAAATGATGCGGGCGAGGATTACTCCCCGCCCCTTATGTTTTAGATCAACGTCTTTTGCCCTTCTTCCATTTCGCCGCTCTCGCTCATTTGTGCGCCTGCTTTCTTCAAATCCTCTGCCGAGGTGCGCGCCACTGAAGCCACACTGTCTCCTGGCTGTGGCTTGATCAGATGTACCCCCTTGGTCGCGCGTCCGGATTGCTTCACATCCTTTACCTTCAAGCGGATCGTCACGCCATTCGCGGTCATGATCGTGAGGTCATCCTCCTTTTGCACCACGCGCGCTGCGGCGATCTTACCGATCTCTTTCAAGGCTTTCTGATCGATTGTGGAGACTCCACCCGTAGCGCGCCCTCTCGCGGTATATTCCTTGAGCGGGGTTTGTTTACCAAAGCCTTTTGTTGTTACTACCAGTAGCGCGCCTTCCTTTTCAACAACATCCATGCTCGTGACTTGATCACCTTTCGCGATCCGAATGCCGTGCACACCTGCAGCCTGGCGGCCCATCGCGCGGACTTTTTGTTCGCTGAATCTCAAAGCCTGTCCAACCTGTGTGACGATGATGATCTCATCCTTGCCCGTTGTCAAGCGCGCCCAACCCAGGGTATCGCCCTCTTCCAGAGTCATGGCGATCAAACCGGAGGGTCGCACCGAGGCGAACTCCTCCATCTTCACACGTTTGATCTTGCCGCGCCCGGTCATCAACATGCAGTAGTTATTGGCAGAGAAATTTCCAACCGCCATCGCAGCCGTGACCTTTTCATTCGCATCCAGAGCGAGAATATTCACGAGTGGAATACCTTTTCCGGTTCTATCGGCATCCGGGATCTGGTAGGCCCTCTCGCTGTAGACCTTGCCTTTATCGGAAAAGAACAAGATCGTATTCAGACTGCGAGCGGGGATGAGCATCACCACTTCATCTTCCTCTTTTGTGGAATGTCCCATCACACCACGACCGCCGCGGCTCTGCGAGCGGAACACAGACGCGGCCACGCGTTTGATGTATCCACGCTCGGTCAGGCTGATCAGCACGGCTTCATCTGCGACGAGGTCCTCGTCATGAATATCTTCCTTGGCTTCCGCGGCGATGCGCGTACGGCGATCATCGCCGAATTTTTCAGCGAGTTCCTTCAAATCCCTCTGAATGAGCGCAAGGATCTTCTTGGGGCGCGCAATCAGGTCTTCAAGATGATCGATCGTGGCACGCACCTGTTTGTGTTCTTCCTCGATCTTCCAGCGTTCAAGCGCGGCAAGCCTTCTTAATTGCATATCAAGAATTGCCTGTGCCTGTAATTCACTCAACTTGAAACGTTTCATCAAGTTCGTCTTGGCCACGTCTGCATCTGCAGCTGCGCGGATGGTCTTGATGACGGCCTCAATATTGTTCAAGGCGATCAGGTATCCATCCAGAATATGCATGCGGGCGCGTGCCTTCGCCAGTTCAAATTTCGAGCGCCGCAGGATGACCGTTTGCCGATGGTCAATGAAAATTTGCAATGCCCTCTTGAGAGGCAACGTGCGCGGTTCGCCGTCCACCAGTGCCAGCATGATCACCCCAAACGTGGATTGCAAGGCCGTATATTTATACAGCTGGTTGAGCACTTTCTTCGGTTGGGCAGTACGCTTCAACTCGATCACAATGCTCATGCCGCGTTGATCAGATTCATCGCGCATGTCCGAGATCTGATCGAGCTTGTCTGCCCGCACAAGTTCGGCGATACGTTCGATCAAAGTTGTCTTATTGACCTGGTATGGGATCTCAGTAATATTGATCTGATGTCGTCCACCCTTGCCTTCTTCGATATGAGCGACGCCACGCATCACGATTCGACCGCGGCCGGTTCCATACGCGGAAAGGATCCCCTCTGTCCCGACGATGATCCCGCCGGTCGGGAAATCCGGACCGGTCACGAACTTCATCAGATCGTCGACCGTCACGTCATCAGCCTTATCATAATTATCGATCAGGTAATTGATCGCACCCACCAGCTCGCGCAAGTTGTGCGGAGGGATATTCGTGGCCATCCCCACGGCAATGCCCGCTGAGCCATTAAGTAAAAGATTGGGCAGGCGCGCAGGCAGTACGAGTGGTTCTTTCAACGAGTCGTCAAAGTTCGGCCCGAAATCGACTGTATCTTTATCCAGGTCGGCCAGCATTTCCTCGGCCATTTTTTGCAGGCGGGCCTCGGTGTAACGCATGGCCGCCGGCGCATCTCCGTCGATCGAGCCAAAGTTCCCCTGGCCATCCACGAGCAGATAGCGCAGGGAAAAATCCTGTGCCATGCGCGCCATGCTCTCGTACACCGCTGAGTCGCCGTGCGGGTGATATTTACCCAGCACCTCACCCACGATACGGGCCGATTTCTTATAGGAACCCGTTGAGCGGATACCCAACTCGTCCATGGCGAATAAAATGCGTCTGTGGACCGGTTTAAGGCCATCGCGGGCATCTGGAAGAGCCCGCGCCACGATCACGCTCATGGCATAATCTAGGTACGCCGAACGCATCTGTGAGTCGATGTCAACGGACTGGATGTTTCCTGCGTTATTTGTTTCTTCAGCCATAAATATCCTCAAAATGAGCAAAAATGCTGCGAAATGGCATAAAAAGACACGAAGATGGGGGAAAACTTCGTGTCCGCATTAGATGAAGGAAGCGCTTAATAATAGTGGAATTATACCACCCCTAACCTCACTCAGCGAATATTTTCAGCGATTACCAGGCATATTAAATCTCATTTTTCAGAAACAGGGAAATGATGCGATTAAGCCTATCTTTTTGGGGGCCCAGCGAGGGTCAAAAATTAACCCAAGGCGGGCCGGTCGGCTTCCAGATTAAATCAGGTGCTCTGATCGAAATGTTGCAGCGAGGCGGGGAGATTCAATTCCTGTGACACAGCCTCACCTCCCTACTGACGGATAGAGAATGACAGGAGTGGACGGATCATGCATATCCCCAAAGCGGCGATAAAAAATAAAAAGACCTGCTTTCACAGGTCTTGTGTGCCGAAGGAGGGACTTGAACCCTCATGAGCGTAAGCTCACTACGCCCTGAACGTAGCGCGTCTGCCAATTCCGCCACTTCGGCTTATATCGTGCGGGTTGTATTTTATCTCAAACGGTTGTTTTGTCAACGAGGCTGGTTAGCATCGATCTTTCTGTAGTCCTCCCGGAACAAATCTCTTACCCAACACGTCTGCATCCTATCCCTTTCATAATTGTAGACCGACCAATCTACAGTACTGTTAGGGAATGTATCTTTTTGATTTCGAATTTGTTATAGTATCCATCAAGAAAGGAGTTGCACATGTTTATACTCGCAGCAGTCGTCTCATTTTTATTGCTGGTCCTGGCTGCATCAGATCTTTTCGTTGCCCAGTATAATTCGGATGAACTCAGCAACATGGGAATCCAAGAGAAATGACCGACGACCAACCCTCCCCTTAGCCCTGCGCACGACGCGCCGGGCTATTTTGTTTAATAAAAAGTCACAAGGTATAATAGGGAAAATTTTCAGTGAGGAAATACATGGATTTTTCCCTTTCCCCCGAACACGAAATGACCAAAAAGATGGTGCGCGATTTCGTCCAAAAAGAGATCGCACCCATCATCAAGGAATATGACCGCAAGCAGGAGCCAATTCCCTTTGCGCTCAAACGCATGGGCGAGCTCGGCATCCTCGGCCTGCCCTTCCCAGTCCGTTACGGCGGCGCAGGCATGGATTACATCGCCTGGGGTCTGGCCTGTGAAGAGCTGGAAGCCATGGATACTTCACTACGTGTCGCGATGTCCGTGCATACGGGGCTTTGTTCAATGACCCTCTTTCAATGGGGAACGGAGGAACAGAAGCAAAAGTTTCTGGTTCCGCTCGCGAAAGGTGAAAAGATCGGGTGTGGCGCGTTCACCGAACCAGGCATAGGGTCGGATGTGGCCGCGATGGGAACCTCTGCTAAACGGGCTGGCGGCAATTACATCCTGAACGGCGAAAAGATGTGGATCTCGCTCGCTTCCAAAGCGGACCTTGGGCTTGTTACCGTTAAAACGAATCCCGCCTCGCCCAGACAAGCTGACGCACTCACGTCCTTCATTGTTGACCTGCACTCCGCCGGCGTGACAAGCGGCGATCTCCATGGGAAGCTCGGCGTACGCGCGGGCGCGACGGGATGGATCAACTTCCAGGATGTAAAAATACCGGTCGCAAATCGGATCGGCGAAGAGGGCGAGGGCTTCAAGATCACGATGAGCGGTTTCGACCATGGACGCTACACTGTCGCCTGCGGCGCGACCGGGATCATCCGCGCGAGCCTCGAAGCAAGTATCAAATACGCCAAAACACGCTCGACCTTTGGCAAACCGATCGCCGAACACCAGCTCATCCAGGAGAAGATCGCCAGGATGTCGCAGGATTATGAGATCGCGCGTTTGCTTTATCTTCAGGCAGGCTGGATGAAAAATAAAGGTATGCGTTGCACGCGCGAAACCTCTTTCGCCAAGAAGTTCGCAACCGAGGCATCCTTCAGCGCGGCGAACGAGGCGATCCAGATCCACGGCGCGTATGGCTATTCTGACGAGTACGATGTCGAGCGTTTTCTCCGCAACTCCAAAGGCGCGATGATCTACGAAGGCTCCAGCGAAGTGCAGGTGTTGATCCAGGCAGGCTATGCATTAGGTCTGCGCGACGACAAACCCCTGCGCCGCGAAACGCCCGCGTATGATGAAGCTTTCTGGCAAGGCTAGGTGAAACATGGAAGTTAAAGCTCGGCACACGAAAGTCGAAAAGACGATCCAAACTATGAGCGGCGAGATTGTTCTGGAAAGTCACAGCGGGTTTCCGGTCAACGAGTCGAATCTGTATCTGGTTGGCTCAAATGGTGAGATCGCCTGGAAGGCAGAGAAACCGGAACCCCAAACCCTCTTCTCGCGTGTCAAACTAAACGACGATTACACCCTGTCGACCTACACGATCAACGGGCATGCCTGCGACCTGGATCTGCATACCGGAAAAATCGTTGGTAACACGACCATTTTGTAACTGGATAAGTCGTTATCTTGAAACGTTGGATCGTTCAAAAGTAAATGGTCAAAGGCCTTCTTAATTTCCCCTGGTTCGCCTTGTCCGCGCTCGCCTTTGTCGTTGCCATAATTTATTCCTTTATCTGGCCCAATGACCCTATTCGAAATCTGACAGGTTTTCGCTTCCTGGTCCTGCGCTGGGCGCACGCGATGACGTGGTTCCTGCTCGCGGTCAATTTTCTCTTACGCGGATTCTCCCCCTTCCTCAACAGCGCGGCTAATTTGATTGCAGCTGCATGCGGATTGATGTACCTGCTGTTTATGGTGATGACGTTTGTGGTGAAAGAAGAAAAATATGTTTATTCAAGAAAACCGCACCAAACTTAAACTCAAAACAGGTCAGCCTGCCTACGGCGTGATCTCCACTTCGGATGACCCGCAGCTCGCGGAATTGTTCGGCCTGTCAGGCTTCGACTATTACATGCTGGATGCCGAGCATGGATTGATGGACCCCGCGCAAGCCGTGAGTGTAATTCGAGTATGTGAGGCGGTAAATATGACTCCACTGGTACGGATCGGCCCCAAGGACCCGAAGCTCGTCCTGCAATATCTGGATGCAGGCATGCTGGGCGTGATGATGCCCGGGCTTGAGTCTCTGGATGAGGTGAAAATGCTTGTCGACGCCGTGAAATATCCTCCGCTTGGAAAGCGCGGCATGGGGATCACCCGTGCATCAGGCTACGTAGCATTTGGAAATGAGGCGGCTGAATACATCAAGTTTTCCAATGACCAGACGATGGTTATTCCCCAGTTCGAAGACCCGGCTTTGATCGACCGCTTTGAGGAGATGATCTCACTTCCGGAAGTGGACGCGGTCATTATCGGGCCGCGTGACCTATCCCTCAACATGGGCTTTCCGGATGGCCCGAACCATCCCAAAGTGCAGGACATGATTGATCGCGTGGTAGCCATCTGCAAAAAAGCAAACGTGGCGGCTGGTATTACGGCCGGCACGCGCGCGGACTCGGCGAAGCAAGTCGCACGCGGTGCGACGATGATCCTGGCCGCGGCGCAAACAATCGTCTTGGCAGGCTCAAAGGAGTTCTTACCTGAATAACTTCGTCATTGCAAGACGATCGTATGTATCAAGCAATCGGCTGGGACTAAAGTCCCGCCTCAGCACAACAAAGTCCGCTAAAGCGGACTGCCCGCCCCCGAGCCGTCTTTAGATGGCTTCTACGAACTGAGGCAGCGGGATTTATCCCCCGCCAAACTCCGCATGACGGGAGCGCGGCTGTTTATGGTAATAACGTTTGTTGTAAACTAAAATAAGACTATGGAATTGATCTCTCCACTTCTACTAAACGATTTTCGGGAATATTGCGTAGGGCAGATGGTCTTACGCCAAATAAATGATGTATTTTCAATGGCTGACGTGAAACTAGGACAATTAGCCCCTGAGCGTTCCAGATTTATTAGTGGACAAAGGAGAACCTTACTTGAAGAATATTATTCAACGATGAATTGGCATAGTGAGGCTGATGCTGAAATGTTCCACAGGGTTATTGGTTATTCAATTGCACAGGCTTCTTCAGAAGATGAAAGAAAAATTCTACAAAATTTATGTGAGCGAGAAGGTTTCGCCGTAGACGGAATACAAGTATATAGACAATCATCAAAACCATCGGCAAAAAAAGTAACTGTTCCGTCTGCAAGTTTAGCAGAGTTCAAACAACAGCTAATCGAAATAAGCAAATTAGAACCTCAACCAAAGGGGTTCGCTTTTGAAAAGTTCTTGAATGACTTGTTTGACGTTCATAAATTGGCACCTCGCGGCTCATTCAGATTAACAGGCGAGCAAATCGACGGGAGTTTTGAACTCAATTCGGATATTTATCTTCTTGAAGCAAAATGGCAGGCAAAACAAACATCACAAGACGATTTATTGGTTTTTCGGGGAAAAGTTGAAAGTAAATCCACCTGGACACGTGGGTTATTTGTGAGTGATAGCGGTTTTACAGAAGACAGTCTAACAGCGTTTTCTAAGGGAAAGGCAACAAATATTATTGGAATGACCGGGCAAGATTTGTTTTTTGTTTTATCTGGAGCAATATCACTTCACGATACAATTTCACTAAAAGCAAGAAGAGCAGCCGAAACCGGCGAATTTTATGTTTCGGTCTATGAGTTAATTCACTGACAATAATAATACATCAAGGAGATTCACTTTGAAAATCATCGCATGTATCAAGCAGGTCCCCGACTCGGAAGCAAAAGTGAAAGCCGAGAGTGGGCAGGTCTCATGGGGAGACGCGCCGTTGGTCATCAACCCGTTCGACGAGTACGCAGTCGAAGGCGCGCTTCAGCAGAAAGAGGCTTCGGGTGGCACACTGACAGTGCTGTGCGTCGGCCCTGAGTCTGCCAGGGATGCGCTCAAGCACGCCCTTGCAATGGGCGCAGATGACGCCGTATTGGTCTCAGACGCGGCGCTCGCCGAATTAGACACCCTCGGCGCGGCGCGCGTGCTGGCAGCCGCCATCCACAAGATCGGCGCCGCAGACATGGTCGTCTTCGGCCGTCAGACTCTCGACAACGGCGCAGGTCTCACCCCCGCGCAGACCGCTCGTGTTCTCGGGTGGCCCATGCTTGGGTTGGCTGGCCAGATCAAGGTCGACGCGGGAAACGTGACCGTTGAACGAGTCATCGAAGAGGGCCGGCAAACCGTCAGCGCAAAATTGCCCGCCGTGATCAGCGTCGTCCAAAGCATTGGCGAGCCGCGCTACCCGTCGTTCATGGGCATTCGCAAAGCATCCAAAGCTGAGATCCCCGTTTGGTCGCTGGCAGATATCAACACCGCCGCGCCCGCGCCCATCGTCACGCGCACCGAGTTGATGAATCCGCCCGCGCGCGATACCACAGTGGAGATCATTACGGGTGAAAGCCCCGCCGAGATCGCCGAAAAACTCGCCGACAAAATTCTCGCGGAGAAAGTGCTATGAAATCTTTTGTTTATATCGATCACTTCAAAGGCGAAGTCCAGCCCGCTTCGTGGGAGGCGCTCGGCCTCGCAAAAAGTTTCGGCACAGCCACCGCGCTTGTCTTTGGTTCAGGCGTGGATGCGATTGCGAGCATAGCGAATGCCGCGTTTGAATATGGCGCCGATGAAATCATCGTCGTGGATGATCCTGCGCTCGCGGATTACCGCGCCGAACCGTATGCCTCCACCCTCTCGGCGCTCGTTTCTTCTTCGACGCCTGACCTGATTCTGTTTCCGACGACTGCTCGAACCCGTGAGCTGGCCGCTATGTCCGCAGTGGATTTGAACACGGGCGTGCTGACCGATGTGACAGGACTCGAAGTAAATGACAATAAGATCGTTGCGACGCGTCCTATTTACGAAGGCAAGTTGATGGAGAAAACAGTTTGCTCTGGCAAGCCTGTCATGGCAACCATTCGCGGACGCGCCTTTCCCAAGCCCGCTCAAAGCACAGGCACGGCTAGCGCCGCAGGCACGCTCACAAAAGCAGCTGCCAAGACCGAGGCGCTCTCCAAAGTGGAGGGCTACGCCGCTTCTGAAAGCAAGGTGAGTCTGGGCGACGCTGGGATCATCGTCTCTGGCGGACGCGGCGTGGGCAACAATCCATCACTTGGCCTGGATGAAAAAGCTACAGCGCAAAAAGGCTTTGAACTAGTTAGAGAATTGGCTTCTGTTTTGGGAGGCGCAGTCGGTGCCAGCCGCGCCGCTGTGGATGCGGGATATATTCCCTATGCAAATCAGGTGGGGCAGACAGGTAAAGTCGTCGCGCCTGATCTATATATTGCCTGCGGCATTTCCGGGGCCATCCAGCATATCGCAGGGATCCGCTCCGCAAAGATCGTCATCGCCATCAACAAAGACGCCGACGCGCCCATATTCAAAGTCGCGAGGTATGGTGTGGTTGGTGATCTGTTTGTGATGGTCCCCGCACTGACAGAGGCGTTGAAGAAAAAGCTGGGAAAGTAAACTCCGCACTGGATCATTCACCTCCTCCATATCCGAGGAGGCGATTTTGTTTCATCTGGAGCGCATAATTTTCTAACTAAAGCACGAATACGATTCAAATTGATTGAGCTTGTCTTTCAATTTATGCACCTGTAACGACCCGTGGTATAATTCGCCCGCTCTAACGGAAATTGGAGAGGTCGCGTAGTCTGGCTTAGCGCGCACGCTTGGAAAGCGTGTAACCCACA
>CAZSVR010000010.1:67124-75122 GCA_964610295.1 uncultured Anaerolineaceae bacterium | reverse complement strand
CCGCTCATGTCTGATAGTTGGATTGTGCCTTCTTTTCGATTTATGCACCAATGCCTAAATAATCTATCATCGTTATAGTTTTTACCTTGATAAGAATTCATTTTTCCTCCTGTTTACTAAGCTAAATAATCTTTTGCGGCTTGTAAAAAATCCCACGCTTGATCAATCATTGTTCTTACCGAAGATGATTGGAATTTGGCGGAGGCGTCATAATCGCTGGCGATTCGGCGGCTAAATGCCTCCAACAGCCACTTGTGATATTTTTTATCAAAAATCCTGGTCTTGATGAAATGTTCGCCGAACGCCCCATGGACATTGCCGTGCTTGCTAAAACTCAAATCCTTTTCATTCAACAAAGCTTCGGCGATATAAAACATCGCACAATAAGCGCGGCTGATCGAATCCGCAAGATAGCCCTCCTTCAATAAAAGATCGGCAGATTCA
Organism: uncultured Anaerolineaceae bacterium; assembly: GCA_964610295.1. Taxonomy (GTDB): domain Bacteria; phylum Chloroflexota; class Anaerolineae; order Anaerolineales; family Villigracilaceae; genus Villigracilis. The sequence goes on along the minus strand of CAZSVR010000010.1, from coordinate 74,678 downwards.
ATTGCCTCTTCCGCCCTAAGCAGAAGCAAGCCGCTTTCTTCTTTCATATAATTTGATCCCTTCGTTTTTTACATTACGCAGTAACGGCTTTTTTCCTGAAACCCAATCCCGTTCGCGCATGAACATTGGGCTGACTGTAATAAGATATTGCAAAGACAGGGCACTGACCAAATCAGCGGTGCGGCTGATTTCCTTGTTATGGAATCGGAAAGTATCCAATACGATCAAAACATCCAGGTCTGAACCATCTTCATAATCTCCGCGCGCATAGGAACCAAATAGATATATGGTCTTGATGCGGTCTCCATATAACCGTTTAAGAGCCTGTTTGAACTGCTTTAGGATTTTACGAATATTCGTAGGCATTTCCTGTTCCTGTCTTTATCTTATCCTGTTTTATAGCTAAACACACGTCACGAATTATAATCCCGCACCATACTATGAGCACATTCCCTTATAAACGCATCGTCGTCGTTGGCTCGACCAGTTCAGGAAAATCCACACTGGCAAAACAACTGCCTGAAAAACTCGGCGCGGACTTTATCGAATTGGACGCGCTGTACTGGGAGGCAAATTGGGTGGAGGCGCCAGACGAAGTGTTCCCTACGCGTCGAAACAGCGGCCAGCTCCGAGGTCTGGGTGGTGGCGGGGAATTATCACGCCGTGCGCGCGCTCATTTGGACACGCGCGCGGGCGATCATCTGGCCCGATTATCCATTTCACATCATCTTCTGGCGATTGGTCACCCGCACGATCCGCAGGTCTGGGTTCCGCGAAGAATTATGGAACGGCAACGGCGAAGTCTTGTGAACGCATCTAAAGCCCTGGTCTGAAGAGTCGCTCTTTCACTGGTTGTTCAAAACGTACTGGCGCCGCAAACACGAATACCCCTTGTCGTTTGCGTTACCTGAAAATACAGATTTGAAGGTGTTTCGCTTCAAAGACCCACAAGCAACTGAAAAATGGTTAAGCGACCTGGCGATCGTGCCTGAAGCATGACCTGCTTATCTTTGCATCCTGAACCACCCAACCAGTTGTGCAATCCCAAGCAGGATCACGACGACAAGTAAAACCCCCCATTCAAATGTAAATCGCAATTGCAGGAACAAGCCGATCGAAACAAGCAATAAGCCGGCCAGTGTGACCAGACTGACGCGTGCAAGGTGACGACGTTCCATGCCGCGCAGATCATCATCCATGGCCATAAAACGTAAACGGTGACGAAACTCGGTGATATCCCATGCAAAGAGAGCCAGGATCACACCCGCGATCATCCAATTCAGATCGAATTCAAGCCAAAATCCGATCGCCGCGAAGAATACAGCCACAAACAAACCCAACGATGAAAACCATGCCCAGCCGCGCCATTGCGAGAATAACCAGGCGACCCCAAAGATCAACAACAAGCCGGATGGGGATGAAAAACCGACCTGTGCAAATCCCCATGCCAATGATCCGACGCACAGGATGATGCTGGACCAGAGAACGAAAAACGTCACGACATTCTCCTAAAAATTGACCCCTGAGGGTGACGGCGCATTAAAAGCGGATTGACCGCCTGATCGAAAGACTTTGAGAGATCCCACTCGATGACCTGAATTCCGGCGCGCTCAAGCCTGCGGATCAACAAGTCGCGTTCCAAACGGACGACGCGCGCGGCAAGATCCACCTGAGGGGAGCATGGCAATAATCCGTGCTCGAATTTGACCGGGTCTGGGCTGATCACCAACACCTGATAACCGCGCGCGCGTAATTGGATCATGATATCCAGGTCATCGTTGACCAGAGAACTGACGAGAACAATTTGCGATTCTGATGGAAACATGCGGGCCGAGAGATGTTCCAGCCCTGCGAACACAGAACTTTCGCCAACCACTGCGCGCGCCAGTGACTGCATGATACGCTCGCGTTGCACTTTGCCATAGCCTGGCAGGGTCCAACTTAGATAACCGCCGTACACCAGGAGGCCCACACGATTTCCCTGGGAAATGAAGGCATCCGCTAGAGCGGCCGCCGCGACTACAGATTTTTCAAAGATGGATTGCGCACCGTGAAAAAGATTGGCATGCTCGCGCGCATCCAGTACGATGGCAAGATCGGCCACACGTTCCTGCTGAAATTCATTCGAGTACAGATTCTCCATATGACGTGCGCTCGCATGCCAGTTGATGGCGCGTGGCGGATCACCCATCTGATATTCACGCACTCCGAAGAATTCGGTGCCTGCACCGCCTGCACGCGCGGGGACTGTTCCCGCATAGACGCGCGTCTTGCGCGGCCGAATGGATACGGATCTCAGACGCTGCACATCCGGGAAAACAAATAACTGTCCGCTGACGGGAATGCTTTGCTCGCGGCAAATCAGGCCAAGCGAGTCCCTTGCCTGGATGTGGATGGAGTCAAAAGTATAGGCTCCACGCGGTCCCGCGATGGCATAGGTGAAGGTGTGGGTCCCCCCTTTTGGAAGGCGGATCATATGCCGGGCCGAACCGAGACGCAGCAATAGACGGGAGGAAATCCTGTCTTCAAGAATCAGCTCCTCGATATTCCCTCCAAGGTTTTTTACGGTCAATGTTACAAGTACATCTGAATCAGGCGCAGCGCGGTCGTTCGAAATCTTTCGTGCGATCTGTAATTTTGGTATTTCTGGCGCGTTCCAAATTCCAAAGAGAAGAAATATGGCAAATGGAATGGCCAGTGCAATGTACTCGCCGCGCAAGGTGGCGAGTCCTGCAAGCAGCAGGCCATATGCAAGTGTGGAAAGAAGGATGAAGCGTTGCATGAATCTTATTATGGAGTCCAGAAGCTAAGTGCCCGGCGAAGTACCCGAAGGGTGAAGGGGTATGTTTCTGGCTTTCGCACGGCATACCCTAAAGGGCACTTGGCCGTGCGACTCCAAAGTTAACGAATGACCGGCACCGAGGTTTGCGATAGCACATCGCGAATCACATCGCCGTTGACCTGCTGCGACAACCAGTATTCGGGTTGAAGCAAAATACGATGACTCAAGACCGGCACAGCATAACCCTTGATGTCATCAGGCAAAACATAATTGCGGCCTTCAAGCGCGGCGCGGGCACGCGCCATTTTGAGGAAAGCCAGCGAGGCGCGCGGACTCGCTCCCACCGCCACGCGACGATCCCGGCGCGTCGCATGCACGAGTGCAGAGATATAACCTTCGAGGTCTGAATCAACGTGCACCTCCTCCAAAGCGGCGCGCATTTCGAGGATCTGTTTTGGCTTTGCGATCACACCCAGGGTGAGTTCATCCTGTTTGCGTTGCCGGCGGCGTTGCAAAATTTCCTTTTCCTCCTCAATGCTCGGGTACCCGACGGTGAGCTTGATCATAAAACGATCCAATTGCGCTTCAGGCAATGGAAATGTGCCTTCATACTCAATCGGGTTTTGGGTGGCTAGCACGATGAACGGCTCCGGCAACGGCAGGCTTTCGCCTTCAAGGGTGACCTGTCCCTCCTGCATGGCTTCGAGCAAGGCAGATTGCGTTTTGGGCGAGGCGCGGTTGATCTCATCCGCGAGCAGGATATTGGTGAACACAGGGCCTTGTCGCAATTCAAATTTATTATTTGTGCGATTGAAAATGTAACCTCCTGTAATATCGCCGGGCAAAAGATCGGGTGTGAACTGGATGCGTTTAAATTCCAGACCCAGTACGGAGGCAAAACTGCGCGCGATCAGGGTTTTCCCCAAACCGGGATAATCCTCCAACAAGACATGCCCGCCGGCGAGCGTCGCGGCCAGTATCATTTCCAGCAGATCGCGCTTGCCAACCACGGCGCGCTCCACTTCCGCGATCACTTCCCTGCTTAATACCGAAACCTTAGCGATTTCCATTCCGCTGGATCTCCATTTCGGATTCAAGATATTCGACCACCTGTTGCGGGTGTTCATCCAACGGTGTGGGTTGTGGACGCGACCAGCGCGAGTAGGGATAATCTGCGAACGAGCCGTTCAAACCGGACTCCAGATAGGCTCCCACATCCTTGGGCGGATCCCAGTCCCGGCCGGTGAGCCGCGAAAAGCCCATCGTGACTCTTTGTCCTTCGCGCTGATCCAACAACTCACGCGCTACCTTACCCAGACGATTCGCGATCAACCACTTGTAATAGATGCCGCGCCTGCGTTTATCCAGAAGATGAGACAGGCTTTCGACAGGACCTTGTGGAGCTTTTCGGACCGCAATTGTTCTTTTACCCAGCGGAATTTCCATCAACAGAGTTCTCACAGCGGTGAACAGGATCAGAAAGATCAACGCGACCCAGAGCAACAGTTGAGGGACAAGCTGGTAGTACAAACCGATCAGCCACCAGAGATAGGCCAACGGAACAATGACCATTTCATAGATTGTATCCCGCAGAGCGAAGGCCGCACTTGTGGAAAGCATGACCACCGTGAATAGTGTCAACGAGCGACTACGGATCATGCCTGCTCCCCGCAATAATGCAGGATCGAAGTGAGGCTCGTGATGGCCTCAATGATCTCCGATTGCCCCGCAGGTTGCCCGCCATAACGGATGGATTCGAACAAGCGCGTCAATTTCTCCACTGGCTCGCGTGGCAGGCCCGCACGAGTGAGCCGCGCCGAGAATTCCGCAGGCGTCATCGCATTCTCGCGATGCAGTCCCTTCTTCTCACCCACTACACTGCTCATGCGGGCATAACATTCAATAATTGCATTTTCGAAATTTCTCCCTGATCTCAACTCACCCAGAGAGGTGCGCGCGATCCTGGCGATCTCATCGAATGGCTCGCTCGCTGAGGCTAGTTCTCTACTCCGTGTCCACACCCGCTTCAACCACCATATGAACAGGACCACGAGCAAGGCAAGTCCCAGGGCAACGGCAAAGGAAAACCAGCTCGAGACCTGCGGGGGACGAAAAACAGGCGCTGGCGTGTCCGATCTCTGTGAGTTACCGCCAAGGATCCCCGAGAAGGTCAATCGATCGAGAAACCCCGCGAACAGGTCTGGATTCTTTTTAATGAGATACAAAAATCCCAAGCCGAAGAGCGCGATACGGATAACGGCAAGGATAAATTTTTTGCGTAATTCGGGATTTAGCAACGACGTGGCGAGTAGGACCCACAGTAACACAAATCCCCAGAATATCACCTGATTCCAAAATGGGATTTCCGCGGCGCTTTGAATTATTTCCCCCAAATTCACAGATGTTTTAGAAACGGTGTTAGGCGAACTCCCCAGGGACCTCACAGGACGAAAGTCCATGCTGCCGAGTGAACCGGCCAGCAAAACCATGGAAAAAAGCGCCAACACGGCGATCGATAGTACTGCGCGCTTATCTCGAAAGAGTCTGTGCATGACCCGCAAATTGTACCGCGGGAAATTACGCCCGTGTTATACTGCCGCGATGACAGATGATTGCACAGGTCCCTTACACCCAATGGCGCTGGAGGGGTTGCAATTGTTTAATGAAAAAAAGTTCTTTGAAGCTCACGAAGCACTGGAAGAAGCATGGATCAACGAAAAGGGCGAGATCCGCAATCTCTACAAGGGGATACTGCAAGCAGGAGTAACTTATCTACATATCATGCGTGGGAATTATGACGGCGCGATCAAAGTCCATCGCAGAAGTTTGAAGTGGATCAAGGACTGGCCCGACCTTTGCAGAGGGGTTTATGTCAAGCAGTTGAAAGCAGACCTGGAGGTCGTAATGAAGGAAGTCGAAAGATTGGGAAAAGAGAATATCAAGGAATTTGATCTGTCCCTGCTCAAACCGGCGCACTGGAACAAGCAGAATAAAATTTGGGTGTGTGACCGTTGCGGGCAGGCAATGCATGAGAAGAACTGCAAGGTGACCTGTCCGAATTGCGGCAATCGATTCGATTGCTCGGATCTGAATCTATATTTTGATTGAATATGTAGCCGCTGAGAAAAACAAAGAAATTATGAGCCGATCCTAAATTCAACCACCAAGTCTCTAAGTCACGAGGTCACACCGTTCGTCCACAGGATCGCTCACCTGCACTGCAACGAACGCAGTGCGGCGCAAGTGTCGCTGACCCAAAGGGTCGCTATGCTGATGCCGCGAACAACTGCGGCACGCTGGTGCGAGTCGGCAAAGTTTTTCCTTCGAGCCTTTGTGCCTTTGTGATAAAAAAAAGATAATTAACCATGATGTTTCAAAATAAAATCGCGCTTGTGACGGGTTCAGGCCGCGGGATCGGACGCGCAATTGCCCTGCATTTCGCGCGGCAAGGCGCGGATGTTGTCGTCAACTTTTTTCGCAACCGTACACCTGCGGAAGAGACTGCACATGAAATCGAAAAACTGGGCCGACGCGCGTTGCTGGTCAAGGCCGATGTTGGGGACCTGGAAGACCTTAATCGTTTGTTCGATGAAGTCGAAAAAGAATTCGGCGGGCTGGATATCTTTGTCCATAATGCGGCGTCGGGCTATAACCGACCCGCCATGGAGCAAAAGCCCAAAGGCTGGGAATGGACGATGAATATCAACGCTCGCGCTTTACTCTTTTCTGCGCAACGCGCTGCGGCTTTGATGGAAAAACGCGGCGGTGGGAAGATCGTGAGCATTTCGAGTGCGGGCGCGACGCGCGTGCTACCCGATTATGTCGTGGTCGGAGCGAGCAAAGCCGCTTTGGAATCATTGACTCGTTATTTGGGCGTGGAGTTAATTTCGAGGGGGATCAATGTCAATGCCGTGTCACCCGGCGTGGTTGAGACGGATGCGTTGAATCATTTCGCGTCCCTGGGCAGTCAGGATAATATCCTGCAAACATTCATCGACCAGGTTCCCGCTGGAAGATTGATTACACCTGAAGAAGTGGCTGAGCTGGTGGCATTTTTGTGCACACCCGCCGCGGCCATGATCGTGGGACAAACGATCGTGGTGGATGGTGGCTACACTCTGCCGATCCCTAAATAAAAGAAGCGTCCGAGTTTTATGGAACTCGGACGCTTTAGTAACTTATGGCAATGCAATGGGTGTAAGTGTCACGGTCGGTTGGGGAATCGGAGTGGGCGAGAATGGAATAAAACCGCTGAAATAAAAATAATCAGATAGGAAGCTGGCACGTTCTGCCTCTGTCATGGGGCGCGGCCGGGCATAATCTTCGAGTATGGCGGTCAACAATTCCAGACCGAGATAATGGCCGTCGTAGAACACATGGCGGTCCAAAAATTCGCGGCGCGTTCCCTCGATCACTTCGCCGTCCGGCAATATATAGGTCATCTGGTCGAAGAACAGATTTCCCAGCCCATAATGGATGAATGAGTCGCCGCGGAACTCCATGACGTGCGGAAAATGCGCCTGACTGCCACTCACCACAACCGCACCAGCATCCGCCACATTATGGAAACCATCTTCGAGAAGATAGCACGGATTTGCAGAATAACATTCATTATGTTGAAACGTAAAAATGACCATATAGCCCTGGGCCTTCAACGCACGAATTTGATCCCCAAGAAAATCATAATCACACAGCGCGGGGCCGGGGGTGGTTGCAGTAGCCTTCAAAAATAATACGGGCTTCCCATTGCATCCCATGAAAGCGATCTTGTT
>CAZSVR010000010.1:0-67114 GCA_964610295.1 uncultured Anaerolineaceae bacterium | reverse complement strand
CATTCATACCGCCGCCGTAATATGGCAGATCATTTTCTTTATACATTGCAAGCGTACCCAACAAGGCCGGAGTGCCGCGATCTAAAAGGTGATCGCCTGTCAATTCCACCACATCCGTACCAACATCCAATAACAAGTCCATATATTTTGGGTTACTACATAAAACGAGGCTGGAACTGTATTTTGGATACGGGCATTCTTTATCGAACGTGACTTCATTGCTGATATGTGCAATATCCGCTTCACGCAACCAGTCGCCCACCAGCGAGCCGGGATAGTCAACGCCTTTCATTTCCATCGTTAAAGCAGTGGCGCGTACCAGCGCGGTCACGCCGGTCAACACCACGGTGGTCAGTTTTGATGGATCGCGATTCGTTTCGGGTAAGGCAAATTCTGAAGGAGCCGTCAAGCCAAAGGTGATCTTTAATGGATAGGTGTGCGCGTCGAAGTTTTTTTGCATGGGCGATTGACCATCCACGCTCAGTACCTTCCATTTCGGCTGGATATCTTCAAACGGAATGATCGCCCACGCCGGCATTTCATTCCAGGCGAGGTCCAACAATTGGTCAGCAGGCACACTTCGTACAGACCCGGCGGCCGGCTCGCCCCAAATGGCAGCGAACGCGGCGAGAGTGGATTCATCCATCAGGAGCTCGCGCCCGGCCAGGGGTCCCGCGGGGATGCCCTGCCAATTGGAGAGCAGATCCGCATACGAGACGCCATCTGTCACAGTGGGGAAAGGCGCGACCAGCGCGTAGACCCACGAGGAACCTGAGTCCGCAACATCCAATTTTTGTGTGGCAAGGTGTGGATGATCTACAAGAGGAATGTTCCAGGAATTTGCTTGTATTCGAAGGGACGGAGGCACAGCAGGACTCACCCACAACGCCGCGGGCATCGGGGGATTTGTTACAGTTGCCGTTGGAGGAATACCGGAAGGGTTCGTTGCGGTCGGTATGTCAGTTGCGGGTACGCAGGCCGCAAGGAATATGAAACACATAATATAAGCAGGGATTTTTTTCATGAAGCTCTCTCGGGATCAATATCATTGAACAAGGCATTCTACACAATTTTCTGATTTTAGGTGGAATCAGTAGTGGGCCCTTCACGCGCCCATTCGCTTATTGCCCTGCCTGCTCAAAATCCCAGTCGCTTTTGTCGAAATATTCTGTGAGAAATTTCGTACGCTCATCCTCGGTCATGGGCCGCGGGCGCGCGTAATCTTCAAGAAAAGTTGTGATGAGTTCGACGCCAAGATAGCGACCATCATAGAAGACATGCCGATCAATGAACTCGCGTTGCGTAAAACTTGGGCCGTGCTTGTCGATCTGGTCAAAGAACAGGTTGCCCAGGCCGTAATGAATGAATGCGTCCTGATGGAACTCCATCACTTGCGGGACGTGTGCCTGGCTTCCACTCACGATCACGGCGCCGGCCTCGGCCATTCGGCGAAAATCCAATATCTGTTGGGGCCGGGCTTCGGGCGAGTCAAACTCATGATATTGGAAAGTGCTGATCGGCAAGTATCCCTGTGCGCGGTAGGTGGCGATCTGCCCTGTCATGTAATCAAAATCACAGGGCACTGCACCGGGCACGGTATCCGTGGCGCTGGCGTAAATGTTTTTATAGTTACATCCGATGAACATGATCTTGTTGCTGTTCACCTCGATCAACAATGGTTTTCTGCCATCTTCTATATTGCGGCCGCCACCATAATAAGGAAGACCATATTCATCGTAAATATCGAGGGTTTCAGTCATGGCGATCGTTTTGTAATCCGCGAAATGATCACCTGAAAGTTCCACTACGTCCGTGCCAATATCTGTCAACAACTCCATATAACGCGGTGCGCTGCAGAAGATCTGCTTTGCCTGATTCGGATCCGGGGGCGGACAACCGCCATAGAACGGGACTTCGTTGTTGATATGCAGGAGATCCGCTTCGCGTAGAATGTCGCGGATCGCCTCACCGGGATATTTGATCCCCTTCACATCCATCGTCTTCGCAGTGGCACGCACCAGTGCGGTCACGCCGGTCAGGATCACGGTCGTCAATTTGCCCGGGTCGCGATTTTCGAACGAGAATTCCGGCTCACTGGGCAACTCGCATGAATTGACGCACATTAAACGGTATGTGGCATTCAAGGGATAAATAAGCGGGTCGAAACCCTTTTGAATCGGCGATTGCCCATCCACCATCAATACTTTCCATTTCGGTTCGATCTGTTCGAAGGGAATGATCGCCCAGGCGGGCATATTGTTCCATGCCATGTCGAGCAATTGATCGGATTCCACTACCTGAACGGCACCCTCGCTGGGTTCGCCCCATAAGCTCGTAAAAGTCTTCAGAGTTGATTCTTCCATCAATAGCGGAAACCCGGCAAAGGGTTCAAAGGATGAACCGCTCCATGCAGACAGCAGTTCCTGGGTGGTCATACCATCCACTAAAGTTGGGAAGGGCGCAACGAGCGCGTAGGTCCAAGTGGAAATGTGGTTCGCGCCGGGCCCCGGTTGCACAATGTCAACATACAGGTTCGCGGCTTGCTGATCTTCGGCCACCACCTGAAATCCCCAATTTTGAAAGACATCCCGCAATCCAGAAGGGACCGCCAGGCTTGCCCACACCTGCGCGGCATTCAACACAACCGGTGTAGGCGCGGCGGTTGGAGCGGTGGCTGTAAATGTCGCGGCGATGTCTGCCGAGGGCGGAACGGACAAGGTTGCCGAAGCAGTCGGGATAATAAGGGTCGGCGGGGGCGGTTGCGCGCCCCACAATGAAGGTTGACAAGCCATCAGTGGTAAAATGCTGATAAAGTAAACGCCAACGTTTTTCATCTTTTGATGGCGTTTTTTCATCAACCTTTGCGTAAAGAACGAGTCCATTCGGGGCGCGACAGATTTATGAAAATATTGGCTGATTTTTTCAATGATCATAATGTGAGGCATATGCATACGCCTTGCATTATAGTAAGCAATTTTCTTTTAAACCAATATGACTTCAATACAATTGAAAATATTATGAATCTGCAATGAACGACACTTGAGAAAGCCTGAATTGCTTCAATGCCTCTTCATCGATCGTCACACCCAAGCCCGCGCCGCGCGGCACATCGATCGTTGAATCCGCGTTCAAGACAAATGCTTCATTCGTAATATCGCGCGCATAATAACGATCCGAGGCGGAAATATCTCCGGGTAAAATAAAATTCGGCAGTGAGGCCAGCGCGAGATTGGAGGCGCGCCCAACGCCTGTCTCCAACATGCCCCCACACCAGACAGGCAGGGCATGTGCGGTGCAAAGATCATGCACCAGCACAGCCTGACTCAAGCCACCCAACCTGGAAGCCTTGATATTGATCACCCGGCACGCCTGCATCTCGATTGCATAGCGGGCATGGCGCGGCGAAACCACACTTTCATCCAAACAGATCGGCGTCTTAAACTGCTGCTGCAATTTGTGATGGTCCCAAATATCGTCTTCAAACAAGGGTTGCTCGATGAGCAATAGATCCAGGTCATCGAGCGGTTTTAAACGGCTCGCGTCATCAAGCGTGTAAGCCGAATTCGCATCCACCTGCAAACGAAGGTTTGGAAACTCCTTCCGAATGGCGGAGGCCTCCGCAACATCCCTGCCCGGCTTGATCTTGATCTTGACCCGCGAATATCCCTGTTTTACATAACCCGCCACACTTCGCACCAGACCTTGAACTGTTTCCTGTATCCCAACCGAGACTCCCACCTGAACTTTTTCGCGCTCGCCGCCAACCAGTTCACAGAAAGGCTTGCCCTCCCGTTTCCCAAGCAGGTCCCACAGAGCCATTTCCACGCCAGCCTTCGCAAGGTGATGACCGCGTATACCTGAAACGCGGTCCTGAAAATCGATGGCACTTTTCAAGTCTTTTCCGAGGATCAATGGCGCGATGAAATCCTTGAGGATGTGCATCGCCGTGGCGGTGGTCTCATAGTTATAGCCAGGAGAACGGGAGGCAACGCATTCGCCATAGGCCACAAGTCCTTCTGATCGAATCTCGACCAGAATACATTCACGTTCAATTTCACGTCCAAAGGATGTTTCAAACGGCGAAACCAGAGGCATCTTGAGGTGATGAAAGGCGATGGTTTCGATCTTCATGGAAAATTATCCTGTTTCCAAATGGAACGCAGATCACACCCGTTACTTCACTTTAACTTCGCCCTGTTGGTCATTCATCTTTAATCCACGCAGGGCATCTTCAACACTCGATGCTTCGACTCTCATACCTGGCGCAGGTGTGCCACAAGACGGACAAATATTCCACGATAATTCCATCAACTTGCCACAGTTATGACAGGACTTCTTTAATTTTGTGTGACAATTCGGGCAGACCTGCCACTCATCTTTTACGCGACGTTCACAACCGGGACAAAGGGGTAAGTCCTCCAATGCTTGAAGGAGCGCCTCTTCTTCCAGCGTGCGTTGATATTCCTCCTCCAATGTTCGAGGGGGACGCAAAATGAGATAGATGAGCGCGCCGGGTAAATTCAAGACTGCCACCATCAAGGCGGACAAGGTGTGCACCAGTGGATCGCGCGCGCGCGCGCGGATATCCCGATAGGCCCAGACAACAAGACTTACCCACAATGCAGCCAGGAAGGCGCCACCGAAGGCGGTAAGAACGAGCATTAGGTTGCTGAGAAATGTAGGGTCAAAGGTCATGAGGGCTCCGGATGCAGGCGAATATTCATATTGTAATCCATTCTCTGACTGCCCTATGGAGTTGCGAAATGGAACTTCCAATCCGTTCCATCCTGGGTATAGGTGGAGCTTGTACCGATCACCTGATAAAACGTGTTGCCCGGACTCAGATAGATCGGGCTTCCAGTCAGAGTGGTCAAAAGGATGGGTTGATTCTGCTCGACACGATTCCATTTGGCAGGGATAGCGAGTCCATCACGGAAAACATAAGCGTTGCCTGAATCGACCAGGTCAATGTGATAGACCTCATCCTGGGCTTCATTCTGGTTTACGAAAATATACGGAACAAAAATTACCACTACATTATCCGCGGTGACGGGCAGGCCGGTCTGCGCGTCGCTCAGCGCTGCATACGCTTCAGGCTGTCCCTTAACCATATCGTTTGCTTCCTGATAACGGAAGAATTTGTGAGTGATCGGGTCATATTCCCAATAGTTATAGCTGTATATCGAATAACGCGTGAAGACCCTCGTCACGACCAGTTCGCTATCGGGTGCATCTTCTGTAAAGAAACCGCCGCGCAAAGATGGACGGGTGTTATCCACACCTTTTTTGGCTGCACAGGCAGCCCATTTGAAGGTATTAAAAAAAAAGTTATTATAAGTTTCCCTTTTTTTATCAGGGCCAAATACAAAAGGAGGGCAGACACTATTGCCCGGTACCACCAGGAAATCTTTCAAGGTACTATCCTTCAAATAACTAAATTCGCGCGGATCGGCAAATTTAAAAACAAGAAATGCGTTGTACATGCGTGCCACATGTTCATCGAAATAACGGCCGGAGCGAACCGGGCCAACCAGCGCTGAGTTCTTCCCATACATCACCGCAATAAAGCGGGTGTCGCCCCATTCAATATAATATTCGTATACAACGTCTGCCAGCGTCAAACCGGATTGTGGGCGGAGATAATCAGGTGCATTGGCGACCTTTATTACCATGGGCCGCCTTTCCAAAAGAAAGGCATCGCTTACCGGCAAGCCGGTCAACGGGTTATAGGTGGCTAGTGAATTGATCCCTGTTTCGGATGTGGGTAATATTTGAACAGGTGTGGGCAGGTTTTCAGAAATCACATACCGCGTGGGATAGGCTGTGTAAGTAGGTTCAAGCAAGGGAGGCACACGCGAAATATATACATAGGCCTCGCTGGTAGATTGAGGTTGAAAAGGCGTGAGCGTGGGAACTGCCTGGGGAGGCGCTGCCGGCAAAAGGTCCTGGGAAGAACTGCATGCAACGACGAGAAGATCAGTCAACAAAAAAAGGCTGATGCCAAATCCAGCGAGTCTGTTGCGGTGCGAGGTCATGATCGTGATTGTACCAAAAGCAGGGGGCAAATTCCCGCAGCACTAAAACTGATACAATTGCCGTCGCCATGTTGATCTTTATTTCGTGTTTTATCTTGTTTGGCACCGCGCTGGCCCTGATCGTCCTGCGGATCACACAATCGAATGCGCGCTATTCGTGGCTCGTTGCAATTGGAGGCGCGATCCTGGCATTGATGAGTGTCTTCATCTGGCGGGCACAAATACCCGTGACTCTCACCTTGCTTGCGTGGCAGCCAGTTAGTTTGTTTGTCAGCCCGATCTCGTTTCGCGCCGACGGTCTTTCATGGGCCTATGCTCTGAGTTTATCAGCCGTGACACTTACTGTTTTATTAACTGCAGTGACGCGCCCGACCTTGACCAACTCATACACCTGGGCCGGCACGCTCGCGTTGGGTGGGCTAGGTTTACTGGCGATCACAGCAAACAATCCCTTAACATTATTACTGGTCTGGGGTGCGTTGGATATCACAGAACTGCTCATACAACTTCGCGGGGTAGACGGTCCGGCAAACAATGAAAAGGTCGTGATCTCCTTCTCGACCCGGGCACTTGGCATCGGGATCTTGTTATGGGCGAATATCTTAAGCATTTCATCAGGCAGCGCATTCGATTTTAATTCCATCGCGCCCGCCGCAGGCTTGTACCTGATCGCTGCCGCAGGTTTACGCCTGGGGGTGCTCCCACTACATCTTCCCTATACCTCTGAATCGACGGTCCGACGCGGATTTGGCACATCCTTGCGGCTGGTTTGCGCAGCTTCCAGCCTTATTTTGCTCGCCCGCATTCCAGCAGAAAGTTTGATCTCCCCGTTCACACCATTCCTGATCACTTTGGCATTGATCGCCGGGGTCTATGGCGGTTGGATGTGGCTGCGCGCACCCGATGAATTAGACGGTCGCCCGCATTGGATCATCGGTATTGCGGCGCTCTCAGTGACCTCCGCTTTGATCGGCAATACCTCGGGCGCAGTCGCATGGGGTTGCGCGCTGATTCTTGCCGGTGGAGCACTTTTTCTAGCGTCTGTGCAACAGGCTTGGCTCAATCGAATATTGCTCGTTGGTGCATTCAGTTTATCTTCCTTACCATTTTCATTAACTGCAGGCGCGTGGTCGAATAATTTAGGTTATTTCACTCCATTCGCGCTTGCAGCACAGGCGTTATTGATGGCAGGCTATATTCGTCATGCGCTTCGTCCCGGCGACAGGGATTCGCTCAACGCACAACCCAATTGGACTCGGAGGGTGTACCCTGCAGGCATTGGGCTTTTGATCGCGATACAAATTTTGCTGGGATTGATCAGCTGGGGAGGCGCGCACCAGATCGGGGTGTGGATATACGCATTACTCGCCTCGCTCCTGACTTTTGGCCTGGTGTGGGCCACCCCTCGTTTTCGCGTCCTCAACCCGATTCGCGCCCAATGGCTCAACCCCATATCCTCAAGGCTGGGAACTATCTATGACGTCTTTTGGGGCATCTATCGTGTACTTGGACGATCCAGTGAGATCATTAATTCCACACTTGAGGGCGATGGCGGCATCATGTGGATATTGTTATTTCTTGTCCTGTTCATTTCTTTGATGATTCAGGGGAATCCTTAACTTGATGGCAAATTTATTTTCCTGGTTTGTGGTGGTCCTGATCCTGATCGCATCCGGAACCATACTCGTAAAGCGCGATTGGCGCGTGCAACTTGGCGCCTTGGCTTTGCAATATTTTGCGGCTTTCTGGCTTGTGACGCGGCATCTACCTTTTGCAATGGGATCTGCAAAGCTTGTCACAGGCTGGATGGTGGTGGCCGCGCTCGGCATGACACGCTTAAGCCTTTCTGCAACTACTGAAGAAGATAACGAGACCTTTAGTCCACGCGGGCAGTGGTTTCCCATCATACTGATCGGGATTGTTACGCTCGCCACTTTGGGAGCGACCCCGCGTATTGAATCGGTCATTCCCGGATTGGGCCTGCAGGTGATCGCAGGAAGTCTGCTCCTTATAGGTGCAGGCCTCATTCAGCTCGGCACCACTGCCGATATCTTACGCGTGATTCTCGGATTGCTTACCCTGCTTACGGGCTTCGAGATCATTTATGCCGCGGTGGAAAGCTCCATCCTGGTCGCAGGCTTGTTGACGGTTATTAATCTGGGCCTGGGGTTGGTAGGTTCATATTTACTCATCGCTGACGCCTCTTCAAATATCATCATCGAGGAGGAACTATTATGAACGCCCCAGTTATCTGGATCCTGTTCCCATTCGTGGGGGGCTTGCTTATTCTTCTTGGTTCACGTGAAAGGGTATCCGCGTTGACCGGCGGAACACTTGCCACAGTTCTAGCACTGGCCGCTTTGGTATTGCCCATCGATACTGCTTTATTGTTAGGTACATTCTCCTTAAAAATATCCTCGTCCATCCAATTCTTTGGGCGCAGTTTTGTGCTGCACACAGCGGACGGAGCTCTGCTCGCCATCATTTATGGATTGGCCGCATTATGGTTTTTTGGGACGGAGGCATCCGGTAGGGCTCATCGATTCGTATCGCTTGGATTGATGATCGTGTCCCTGCTCGCCGCGTCCATCGCTGTGGAACCTTTCTTGTTCGCGGCGCTACTACTCGAAATGGCCGCAATGCTCGTGATCCCATTGCTTGTGAATGCTGATCAAAAACCCGGGCGCGGTGCGATCCGCTTCCTAATCTCTCAGACACTTGCGATGCCCTTTATCCTCTTTTCAGGATGGATGCTCGCCGGGGTGGAGGCCAGTCCGGGTGATATCAGCCTGACCGCGCAAGCAGGCACCATGCTTGGGCTGGGTTTTGCCTTTTTGCTCGCCATCTTTCCTCTCTATAGTTGGATCCCAATGTTGACCGAAGAAACGTCTCCGTATGCGACAGGATTCCTTCTGTGGGCATTACCCACATTCACTATCATTTTTGCGCTCGGCTTTTTGGACCGCTACGCCTGGCTGCGTAGCTCCTCTCAATTTGCAAGCGCCATTAAATTCGCAGGAGTTTTTATGGTGATAAGTGGAGGATTTTTCGCATCGATGCAAAAACAGATCGGGCGAATGATGGGTTATGCAGCAATTGCAGAAGCAGGCTTACTGATCCTGGCGATGGGATTGAAATCCGCAGAAGTCGTAAATATCACTTTTGTATTACTCATCCCCCGCGGGCTCGAGTTGGCCGTCTGGTCTCTGGGGCTTTCGATCATTAAGCGCGAGGTTTCATCCTTGAAGTTCAGTGATATTCAAGGGTTGGCGCGCAAATTCCCGATTGCAACGGGTGCGATCATCATTGCTCATCTTTCCATCACAGGGTTTCCCATCCTTGCGGGATTTCCGCCACGGCTGGCTTTATGGCAGGAACTTGCAAGACAATCACTCTTCATCTCCTTCTGGGTATTTCTCGGGTCGCTTGGTTTATTGATCGGTGCGATACGCACATTGGCCGTTTTCGTTATGGCGCAGGAACATGCCGCCTGGAATTGGACCGAATCCTGGATACAGACGGGCATGCTGGGGGTCGGTGTGCTCGGTCTTTTCATCCTTGGTCTTTTTCCACAGGTAATGCAACCATTCCTTTCCAAACTTCCCGCCGTCTTTGAACATCTCGGTCAGTAATTCTGCATGCTATAATTTTATTATTCAACTTCCTCAACAATTATGGAGTGAAACATGGAATTCGAAGAGATCGTCAAACGGCTTGAATGGTTCGATACACAACAACGCCAGAACAAGGAAATGCTTACCCGACTGGACGAGCGTTTATCTTCATTTGAAACGGTTTCAATACAGGTCAAAGCGATAAACAAACAATTGACGGATATTGCTCCTGCCGCAAAGCGTTTGGAACAATATGAAGCTTTACTCTCAAAACAACGCAGCGACATTGTGAAATTTATCGAAGACAATGAAAAGGAACGTCTGCAAAAAGAACGCGAATCAACAAAAAACTTGCGGGCGGAACTCGACGACCATAATAAGACGCTTACTCAGGTCAAGGCCGCTTCAAGCTCTGAGGAAGGCAGGTTGAAGGAACGCACCAACGAAATGCAACGCCTTACGAACAATATCAATGACCTCAAGACACGCACTGATGAAGCTCTGCGTTCCAACGAGAATATTCTCCACTCGTTTAAAGCAATGGATGCAACGCGTAAGAACGATCTGAAACGCATTGCAGATATGCAGGGCGATATCACGTCTCTACGCAAACTCGTTGATGAAGGTAAAGGAAAGTCTGCGGTCAACGCCGATGGCATTCGCAATTTGGAAAATCGATTCTCGGACCTGCTCGCATCCGAAGCGGACCGCAGACAGACGCAAGCAGCTTTCTTTGAGCAACAGAGCCTTGCGCAGGTCGATCGCGACCGCGCCTGGAAGGACTGGAAGGATAAATACGACATATTCCTGAAAGGAGCCTCCAACTTCGATTCCCAGGTACATTCCTTGGATGAAACCTTGCGCGGTGCAAAAAAGGCCCAGGATACCTACCTTGAACTCAACACCAAACTTGAACGCCGCATCGCTGAAGTAACCGAAATGCAACGTCTCGCTGAAGACCGCTTAAGACAGGAATGGATCAGCTTCAAAACCGACGACCAAAAACGTTGGACCGGTTACAGCCTCTCATCCGAAGAATCCCTCAGAGATGTACGCAAGGACCTGCAAAAATCTGATGAGCAACTGACCACTCTTGGCGATCTATCACAGGTCCTGCAGGACCAGATGCATCAAACCACTGACACTACCGAAAAACAATTGCAGGAAATGATGAATGCTGTGCACGAATGGATGAGCTCCTACCAACGCATCATGGGTCATGGCAAAAAAACACGGAAATAGAACCAACCTGCCCGTCATCCCGCAGAGAATTCTGCGGGATGATCCATTAATCGATGCACCTGTTTCTATATTGTTTTGTGGTTAAATTAGGCCATGAGAGTCATTGGTACAGCAGGGCATGTCGATCACGGCAAATCCACGTTAATCGCGGCTCTTACTGGCACACACCCGGATCGTCTTAAAGAAGAACAAGCCCGCGAGATGACCATCGACCTCGGATTCGGTTGGCTGACCCTGCCAAATGGCGAGGAAGTTGGCATCGTGGATGTGCCGGGTCATCGCGACTTTATTGAGAATATGCTGTCAGGCATCGGGGGAATCGACGCAGTCCTGCTCGTCATCGCAGCAGATGAAGGCATCATGCCGCAAACAAAGGAACATCTCGCGATCCTGGATTTATTACAAATCCCAAGCGGGCTTATCGTGCTGACAAAAACAGACCTCGCCTCAGACCCAACCTGGCTTGAGCTTCTCGAAACAGACATCCGCTCCGCTGTAGCAGGGACCGTCTTACGCCAGGCTCCCATCCTGAGAGTCTCGGCGAAAAACAAAACGGGACTCGACGTGCTCACTCAAGCGCTCAGCAAGGTATTGGAGGAAAGACCTCTACGGCTTGATCTGAATCGCCCACGCCTGCCCATCGACCGCGTATTCAGCATGAGTGGATTCGGCACAGTAGTGACCGGCACCTTGAAAGACGGGCGGCTCTCCGTTGGCGATGAAGTGGAAATTTTACCTTCCGGCTACAAGGGCCGAATCCGCGGTTTGCAAACACATAAGAAAAAAGAAGAGCAGGCAGTGCCCGGCTCGCGCACCGCGGTGAACATTTCCGGCGTCGAAACGGATTTGATCCGCCGCGGCGAAATATTGGCTCACCCGAAACAATATCAGGTCACACGTCGAGTCGACGCACGCTTTCGATTGCTGAAAGACGCGTCTGATTCTCTCAAGCATGGAAGCGAGGTGAAATTTTTCGTGGGCGCGAGCGAAGCCATTGCCACTCTTCGTTTGCTTGGCACACAGGAATTGATTCCCGGCGAAGAAGGCTGGATCCAACTTGAGTTGCACGAACCGCTTGTCACTGTGCGCGGGGATAGATACATTTTGCGCCGTCCATCTCCCGGCGAAACCCTCGGTGGCGGCGTGATCGTCGATCACCAACCTAAAGGCCGGCATAAGCGATTCGATGAAAACGTTTTGAAATCCCTCTCGTTGCTTGCGCAGGGTTCCCCCGCAGACATTTTGCTGGAAGCCGCGCTGGCGCTCGATGCAGCAGGTATCAAAGAGGTAGTTACAAAATCGCGGCTTGAAACTTCCAATGCTGAACGCGCGTTGAATGAATTAATACAAGATGGTCAACTTGTTTTATTGGAAGAAGGTGAAGCAAAAATCACAAATGATCTGCTCATCATCGCGCTCCCCCACTGGAATGAGCTGCGCGGACGCGTGGGAAATATGCTCGATGCATATCACAAGCAATTTCCATTAAGGCGTGGCATCCAGCGCGAAGAATTGAAGAATAAATTAAAGCTTTCGCCCCGCGTACTTAACTCAGTTCTGAAAAAACTCGCGACGGAGAACAGTCTTGTCGACGCGGGAGCAGCAGTATCGCGCACTGGGTTCGAAATAAAATTCGATTCAGAAGAGCGGGCCAAAGTCCAGGAATTGATGCGGAAATTTGAGAAGAGTCCATATGCCACACCAAGTGTCAAAGAGTGTCAAGCAGAAGTCAGCGGAGAAGTCTTTAATGCGTTGATCGAATCGGGTGATTTGGTGCCAGTCTCGCAAGATGTAGTCTTTCGTACAAAAGATTATGGCGAGATAAGCGAAAAGATTCAGGCCGCCATCACACAAAAGGGACAGATCACCCTCGCGGAGGCACGGGATATGTTGGATACCACCCGCAAATACGCTCAGGCTATCTTGGAACATTTGGACTTAATCGGTGTAACAACGCGGGATGGCGACGCGAGAAAGTTGAGAAAGTGAGTTTTTATGGCCGTATTCATAAAAGATCATTCAGACCTGCTCGATTTGAAGATCAAGTTCAACTCACGAGGCAAAATTCGAACCATGGATTGGAGCAGACATGTGCGGAAGATTTACTTTGACTGTTAACCCTCGGGAATTGGAAGACGCTTTCAAGGATTTCACCTTTCCCGACCGATTCGCGCCGCGCTTCAACATCGCCCCCACGCAACCGGTTCTCGCCATTCCCAATGATGCAAAGAAGCGGGCCGATCTGCTTTTATGGGGCCTGATCCCATCCTGGGCAAAGGATCCGTCTATTGCAAATAAACTCATTAACGCGCGCGGCGAAACCCTCGCGGAAAAACCTTCCTTCCGCGGTGGCTTTAAATACAAACGTTGCCTGATTCTGGCCGATGGATTTTATGAATGGAAAGCACATCCCGGCACGAAAATAAAGACACCCTATTTCATACACATGAAAGACCGCACGCCGTTCGCCTTTGCAGGTTTATGGGATGAATGGCAAGCTCCCGATGGTGGTACGCTGCGCACCTGTACCATCATCACCACCGAGCCAAATGAACTGATCAAATCTCTGCACAACCGCATGCCTGTAATTCTGCATCCAAAGGATTATATGGAGTGGCTGGAGCCTGCGCCGCGTGCACCCGATAGCCTGCTCCATCTCGTCAAATCTTTTCCACCCGATAACATGTCCGCCTACCCTGTCTCGACACTGGTCAACAGTCCGGGCAATGACCGCGCCGAACTGGTCGTCCCTGTAAATTGATCGCGCACCTGGCTCTATGAAATTTCGCAACCTGTTCCTCCAGCGTTTTCCCGCACTGAGCTCGCGCGACTTCGCCATCTTCTGGGTGGGCCATCTACTTTCACTAATCGGCACGTCCATGCAAAATACCGCACAGCCATTGCTGGCCTATCGTATCAGTGGGCGCCCGTTTGACCTTGGCCTGATCGGATTCGCAGCCACCTTGCCCACATTTTTTCTCGCGATCCCAGGAGGTGTTTTTGTCGAGCACGTTGACAAACGCAAGATGGTCATCCTGATGCAGGCTATTATGATGATCGATGCATGCGCGCTGGCATTCCTCACATTAAGCGGGTGGATCGGGATATGGCAGATCGTTCTACTTTCCTTCATTCTTGGCATTGCCACTGCTTTTGAGATCACTGCACGCCAGGCCATGTTGATCGAGTTGGTTGGGCGTGAGGCGCTGCCCAACGCGATCGCTTTGCAATCCACAGCCTTCAATTTATCGCGCGTGCTTGGGCCTGCACTGGTCGCACCTGTTTTGTTATTCTCCGCAGGGAATGGCGAAGGCTGGATCTTTTTATTGAACGGGATCAGCTTTGTGGCGATCCTGATCAGCTTGATGTTCGTACGGACAACACACAAAACAGCCATGGAACCGCGTACTCGTCCCATGCTGGTGGAATTACGCGAAGGCACACAATATCTGGTTAATCATTCCTCCGTGGGTTTGCTAATCGTCATCGCAGCCATGCTGGGTATTTTTGCCTTTCCCATCATCCAGCAGCTTCCCGTTGTTTCAAAAGATCTGCTTGGCCAGCTCGGGGATACCAAATCCATCGTGGATGCGCGGAATAGCATGATCTATACCGCGCAAGGTGCCGGTGCCTTGATCGCGGCCTTCATGATCGCCTTTAATAACTCCGCGCGCTGGCGTGGACTACGGCTGGTTGTCGGGCAGGCCGCCTTCATCTTCGGAATGATCGCCATTCCCTATTCGCATTCATTAGGGCCGGCCTTGATCGTGATCGCATTAATGGGCTGGGGCGCGGTCACCCAACTTGCGACCATGAACACGCTCATTCAATTGCAGGTGCCCGATCAATTGCGCGGACGCGTGTTCAGCATTTATTTGTGGGCACTTCAAGGGATCGCGCCTTTCGGAAGCCTGCTGATCGGCTGGATGACCCAGGTGCTTTCGCTTTCATCCACAGCCCTGATCTGTGGCCTGATTTGCCTGGTCGGCGTTAGTGGCATACATTTGTTCCAACCGGACATTCGCAAATCAGAGGGTTAACGCCGCATTAGCGTTTGACCGCAAACTTGACTTTGATTTTTTGCCCATGTTATGATGATTGCCATGCAAAAAGATTTCAAGGAAGAGGCCCCCTCTTTCAAAAAAGCAAAAAGCACTGGACAGAGTGAGAATCCACCCGCGCCCGCGCAACGACAGGGTGTTATATCCCGCTGGATCAACAGCCTGATCCAAATGGGGGTCGGCGAATCGATCCTTCGGCTGGGAACAAACTTCTTTTCCATTCTGGCCATCGCCCTGGTGGTATGGCTTGTGCAGATATTTTATCGTCAGACGCCGAACCCGGCCGCGGTGAACGCCGCGCAAGGCTCAGGTCCAGCCCCGACCGCTATTGTCGACATCAACTTGATGCCCGCGCTGGATGCACCCGTGATCTTGGGAGTCGCGCGTAGCGCACAAATCCATACAAATATTCCATCGCGTCCGCGCAGAGACATCTCGATGTACATTGTGCAGGAAGGTGACACGGTCTTCGGGATTGCGGAAAAATTTGGCCTTGAACCGGAAACCATATTATTCAGCAATTACAACACCCTGGTCGACGATCCACACTCGTTGAAGCCCGGTCAGGAGTTGATGATTTTGCCAGTGGATGGTGTCTATTGGGAGTGGCTCGGCGGGATTCCCTTTGGGGCTTGGGCGGAGTTCTACGGCGTGAAAGCGGCCGATATCATCGAATTCCCCGGAAATAATATTGACCCCAACACAGTGGGCGATTTCGAGAATGCAAATATTAAAACAGGGACCTGGCTGATTATCCCCGGCGGTTCACGGGAATTCGTGAATTGGAGTGCACCGCTTGGCGTCACTCGCGAAAACCCCGCTTCGGCGCGTGTCCTTGGCCCGGGTGCATGTGAAGCGGTGAGTGGTGGAGCCGTTGGGTATGGCACTTATGTATACCCAACAAATAAGCATTATATTTCAGGTTTTGATTACTCTGAAAAGACAAATCATCATGGTATCGATCTAGCTGGAAGTGAAGGCGAGGGTGTGTATGCTGCGGATGCGGGTGTAATCGTTTACTCGGGTTTGAACAACTATGGCTACGGTAATATGATCATGATCGATCATGGCAACGGATTCCAATCATTGTATGCACACTTAAGTGAGATCTATCGCGGCTCGACCGGCCGGTCTTCCGGGTCACACTTGCACTTTGAATTGATGGCGGGAGTAAAGGTAAATCCGTGGGATTACCTGCCACCGCCCTAGTCCTTGTCAAAGCAGAGGGCCTATACTATAATCGCCGTCGCTTCCCCGGGCGCGTAGCTCAGCTGGTTAGAGTGCATGTATCACACACATGAGGTCGGGGGTTCGAGCCCCTCCGCGCCCACCATAATGAGCCGAAAGGCTCATTTATTTTTAAGTGGGGTTCAAGTGCTGCGCGTCGTATCCTTTAGGATCCGCGCCCACCAAACCAAAACCACCTTGCGGTGGTTTTTTCATACAACCAGCCAAATCATAAGGCCCGGATGTTGACCGGCAGGAACGCAAATCCTGCGGAGCGTTGCCATTCATGCCTATAAATGGAAAGAAGTCATGCCGAGCCTTTGAGTTTTTATGATCAGGCGCTAGGGCTTACTCAACACCACCCATATCGCGCGCATTAATCCGTTGCCTTTGTTTGCGAGGCGATGAGGTGTGGTCGACTCGAATATTATGCTGTCTCCCACGCACAAGGTATGAGATTCGAATCCCAATTCAATGATTAATTCTCCCTCAAGAACCACGCCAAATTCGCGACCTTCGTGATGCGACATATTTTCACCCGACATGGCGCCGGGCGCGTATGTGATTTCCAGAAATTCCGCGCCGCTCTCGGCAAGCGCCGTGAGGCGCGCCCAGGTTACACCTCCCTTAAGTTCGATCATCGGACGGGCATCCCGGTGAATGACCGGCGACACGGAAACCGTGCGTACCGCGGATTCTCCGCCATTGACGTCCGCGGTTCGATTTACTTGCGCCTCACGCATTTCGCTTGCCGTCATTTCGCCCGTCATGCTACCGACCGACTCTTCGAGGGCTGGGTGGCTATTCCCTTGGTCCGGGAAGAAAGAGTCAACAGATACGCCGAGCGCAGCTGCAATGCCATATATTGAACGGACAGACGGGAATGCTTTGCCGGTTTCAATTTGGCTGAGCATACTGGCGCTCATCTCAGCTTTGTCGGCCAACTCGCGTAAGCTCATCTCCCGATCTTTACGTATCGCTCGAAGTTTGTTACCGATGATGTGTGCGTGCTGGGGATTTATCTCGGGCATTTGATTATGGGTCGGAATTCCAGATTTTGGGAATGCTCTGATTATATTCAATGATGGTAAACATAGCAAGCGGGAATTGTTCAATATAGGTTACTTTTGCCTGATATTGTTCAATTAGAGTTGACAAAATATGCATTTCATTATAATATGTTCAACACCATTTAACTTTCCTGATCTAAAATAATTCTACTGGAGCCTTGTTCAATGGCTAATCTCGGTATTGTTGGTTTAGGCTTGATGGGCAGCCGAATAGCGCTGCGGTTGGTGAACGCTGGACATCTAGTGTGCGGATACAACCGAACACAGGCAAAAGCCCAAGCATTAATTGATGCTGGAATGCAGTGGAAGAATACGCCGCGCGAGGTCGCCCAGGCCGCTGCTATCACATTGAGCATGGTCTCGGATACGGCGGCTTTGTCGTTAATCACGAAGGGTCCTGATGGGATATTGGCGGGGTTATCTTCTGGAAAAATTTACGTGGATATGAGCACGGTCAGCCCAAGTTTGATCCGCGATCTCGCGGGACGAGTGGCGGCTACGGGTGCCCAGATGCTGGAAGCACCCGTCTCAGGTAGTGTCCCTGCCATTGAGTCGGGCACGCTTGTTTTTTTCGTTGGTGGCGAGGCTGGCGTCCTGGAAAAAGTGCGACCAGTTTTTGAACAACTCGGCCAGAAGATTATCCACGTAGGTGCTAATGGGCAGGGCGTCTCAATGAAGATCGCCATCAACCTCAATCTGGCACCCCAACTAATTGCTCTGTTTGAAGCTGTCTTGCTTGCAGAACGAAGTGGTATCCCGCGGGCTGCCGCGCTTGATGCATTGCTCAATAGTGTGGCAGCTTCCCCTGCCATGAAGTATCGTGCGCCGTTTATTCTGAAGATGCCGGAAGAGGTATGGTTCAACATCGCTATGATGCAAAAGGATATTCAACTCGCACTGGAATTGGGCCGCGCGTCAGGTATACGATTACGCACAGCTGATTTGGCGAATGAGTTGTTGACGACCGCGCAAGAAATGGGCTATGGCGAACAGGATTTTGCCGTTCTGTTCAAAGTATTGGACCGCATATCAGAGGTCAATAAGGCATGAAATGGCTCAGGTAAAGAATCGTACCCAATCTCATTCAAAGCCATCGCAAGAGGATCAGCCCAGGTCCAATGTCGATCGTGAACAATGGCTGCACATGTACGAACAGATGTTAAAAATTCGTACATTTGAGGAACAGGTCAACGAACTGTACCAAGGCGCCAAGATGCCAGGGCTGGCACATCTCTATATCGGCGAAGAGGCAATCGCGGTTGGGGTCTGTGAGGCGTTGCACAGGGAGGATTACATTACCAGCACGCACCGCGGTCACGGTCATTGTTTGGCAAAAGGCGCCACCCTGGATAAGATGTTTTGCGAACTGCTTGGCAAGGAGGCTGGCTATTGTCATGGCAAAGGTGGTTCGATGCACATTGCAGACCAGGACACCGGCAATCTGGGCGCGAATGCAATTGTAGGAGGCAGCGCGGGGATCGCGACAGGTGCCGCGTTTTCAAGCAAACAACTGGGCAACGGACGGGTGGCGGTCTGCTTCTTTGGGGAGGGGGCGTTGGGACAGGGCGTGTTGTATGAGTCTATGAACATGGCTCAATTGTGGAAGCTGCCCGTTATCTACGTCTGTGAGAACAACCTATATAACGAATACACCCATCATTCGGAAACTACTGCGGGAAGTATGAAGGCGCGCGCGGAGGCCTTCGGCATCCTGACAGTGGAAGTGGATGGCCAGAATGTGCGCGAGGTCCATGAGACCGCCCGCGGATTGGTGGAACGGGCACGCCAGGGCGAAGGACCGGCGTTCATGTTGTGTAATACCTATCGTTATCTCGGTCATCATGTTGGGGACATCAGTCGCGAGTATTACCGCTCAAAAGAAGAAGAGAACAAATGGAAAACGGATCGCGATCCACTTAAGCTGCTTTCAAATTGGTTGATCGAAAACAAGCTGGCGGATGCAGGGATTTTCGAGCAGATCGAAAGTCAGGTGAAAAGCGAAGTAGAGACATCTGTCGTGATCGCGTTGAACGCGCCATATCCCGCTCCCGAAGAAGTGAGTAAGCATGTCTATGCCTGAAACAGCAATTCTTATTATGTCGTTGCGAGGAGGGCATTTGCTCTTCCTGACGACACTTGCGCCGCACTGCGTTTGTTGTACTCGCCGTTTGAGGCTCGCGGGTGAGCAATCCCCTGTTTTTAGGAGACTGCTTCGGCAAAGTACAAGGGCGCCTCGCAGCGACATTATTCATACTGAGAATAGCTATGCCTGAAACGAATGAACGCGAGTTGACCTTTGGCGATGCCATCAAAGAAGCCTTGGCGGAGGAGTTGCGTCGCGACCCGCGCGTGTTCATCTTGGGCGAAGACATCGCCGAAGCTGGCACAACGTTCAAAGTATTGAACGGCCTGGTTGATGAGTTTGGCCCGGATCGCATACTCGACACACCCATTTCCGAGCCCGGCTATACCGGCCTGGCCGTTGGCGCGGCGATGACAGGGTTGCGGCCCGTCGTAGACATCATGTTCGGAGACTTCAGTGGCCTCATCATGGATCAGGTGGCTAATCAGGCTGCCAAGATCCATTATATGTCCGGCGGGAAATTAAAAGTGCCGATGGTCCTGCGAACAACCATGGGTGCAGGTCGTCGCTCAGCTGCGCAACATTCACAATCACTGCATGCCTGGTATAGCCATATCCCTGGACTCAAAGTCGTCGTGCCTTCCACTCCCTATGATGCCAAAGGATTAATGAAGAGCGCGATACGGGACGATAACCCCGTCGTCATTCTCGAAGACAAGATGATGTACAAGACGGTAAAGGGTCCTGTTCCAGCAGAGGAGTACACCATTCCTCTGGGTGTCGCGGATGTGAAGCGCGTAGGCATCGATATTACTTTAGTAGCAACAAGCAGTATGGTTTACGTCGCGCTGGAAGCTGCAAAACTTCTCGATGAGATTGGCGTGAGCGCGGAAGTTATTGATCCGCGCACATTAGTTCCCCTTGATAAACAAACTCTAATTGAATCGGTTAAGAAAACAAGTCGTGCCATGGTGATTGACGAGGGCTATGAACAATATGGTGTCACCGCCGAGTTAGCCTCCGTCATCGCCGATGGCGCGTTCTACTATCTGGATGCGCCCGTCAAACGGATGGGCGCCATGAATGTCCCGATTCCTTTCTCACCTGCTTTGGAAGACTTAACCATCCCCAGCGCCAAACAAGTGTTTGAGATGGCCAAGGCATTATGCGGAAAAAACTGATCATCGATCCGTCTATTTTCTAGGAGGCAGATATGCCGCTAAAAACTTTTGGAACCATGGCAGTAGATTGGGAAGAGCGCGTCCATTTTGATCGCTTGCGACGCGAACGTTTGGCGCGTATCAAAGCGGAGTTGAAGAAATCGGAGATTGGCGCGTTGTTGTGCTTCGACATGAACAACATTCGCTACATTACCAATACCACAATTGGCACCTGGGCAATCGACAAGCTTGGTCGCTTCTGCCTGTTGCCGCAAGATAACGAGCCGATCAATTGGGATTTCGGTGTTGCCGCTAAACATCACGAGATGTATTGCTCATGGCTGGGAGAGGGTCGCTCGCGCGCTGGGATTTCAACTCTGCGCGGCGCGATGCCACCTGGCGCGCGTCGCGCAGAAGACGTAGCGCGCAAGATCCGCATCGAACTCGAAGAACGCGGCTTGGAAAAAGAACCCCTCGGTGTGGATGTTATTGAACCGCCCGTCCTTTTTGCGCTTCAAAAGGAAGGTATCACAGTCGTTGATGGTCAACAGCTTATGCAGGAAGCGCGCGTCATTAAAACCGAAGATGAGATCATGCTGCTCACGATGGCCTGCGCCATGGTCGATGCAGCTTACGAAGAACTCTATCGCTTCCTGAAGCCCGGCGTACGCGAGAATGAGTGCGTGGGGCTGGTCAACAATGTGCTGTACAGCATGGGTTCAGAACATGTTGAGGGAGTCAACGCGATCTCCGGTGAACGCTGTAACCCGCATCCGCATATCTTCAGCGACCGCGTTCTTCGCCCTGGCGATTTAGCCTTCTACGACATCCTGCACAGTTTCAACGGCTATCGGACTTGCTACTATCGCACGCTGTCCGTTGGCAGCGCTTCGCGGGCGCAGGTGGATGCCTACAAACGCTGTCGCTATTACCTCGACGTCGCCATAAATGCCATCAAACCGGGTGTCACGACTGCTGAGGTTGTGAAGCTCTGGCCGAAGGCGCAGGAGTTCGGCTTGCCGAACGAGGAGCTTGCCTTTGCTCTTCAATACGGACATGGAGTTGGCCTGGCGATTTGGGAGAAGCCAATCTTCAGCCGTTTGGTGTCATTCGAAAGCCCCGAAGTTATTAAAGAAGGAATGGTCTTTGCCCTCGAAACCTATTGGCCCGCTACCGATGGCTGGTCAGCGGCACGCATTGAGGAACAGTTGGTGGTGACGAAGGATGGATGTGAGGTCATCACGCGCTTTCCAGCCGAAGAACTCATGGTCGCTGGTGTAAAGTATCAGACCGCGGTTGGCCCGCTCTCCGGAATTCGTGAGACACAATCGCATAAGAATATTGATTATGCGGGCGTGAATTATGGTGGCGCGGGATTGCCAGACGCGCCAGATGGCTCCCCTGCTCCAGGTAACGCCGCGAACAACAGCAATGCCAAAGCGATCAAGAGCGCCAAGTGAATCCATTTACGAGGTTATTTCTGTGGCTAAAGAAGTGATCATGCCCGCGCTGGGTATGGCGCAGGAAACTGGCACACTGATTCAGTGGCTCAAGTCTGCGGGTGACTCTATCACCAAAGGCGAGCCGCTGATGGAAGTGGAAACCGACAAGGCGACGGTTGAGATCGAAGCGTCTGCCAGTGGAATCCTTGCCAGTGTAACGGCTCAAGCTGGAGATGTGATTCCTGTCGGGCAACGGATCGCTCTCATCCTTGCGCCCGGTGAAGAGGACTCAAAAGTGCCGCTTCAACCTACGCCCGCGCCTGCTTCGTCTCCCAAAAACGACTCTACGCCTGCGCGTGCCACCGTTACACCCGTTGCCGCGCGTTTAGCCGCCGAGCACAATCTCGATATAACGCAGATCAGGCCACAAGGTGGACAGGTCCGCAAGGAAGATGTATTGGCGTTTTTGAAGGATGAAGGCGGAAGGATGAAGGATGAAATTCCCGCTATCCATCCTTCTCGCGTCCTCGCTTCACCCAAGGCAAGACGATTCGCCAAAGAAAATGGAATTGACCTCACAACCATTAAGGGCACTGGTCCTAACGGCGCAGTCATAGTCTCCAATCTCCAATCTCTAATTCTCCACTCCTCCAATCCTCCAATTACCAATTACCAATTACCAACCTCCCGTATGTGGCGCGTTATGGTTGACCGTCTATCTCAAGCCTGGACAACCACCCCGCATTTCTACTTGATCCGTGAAGTCAACGCATCCCGACTGGTTGCCTGGCGAGAAAAAATACAGAGCAATTCAGCCCAGAAAATTACTTACACCGATCTGTTGGTGAGATTAACCGCCGCTGCCCTGCGACAACACCAGCGTCTCAACGCATCCTGGCAAAACGAGAATATCGTGCTCAATCCCGATATCAACATCGGTCTGGCAGTTGCCGTTGAAAATGGACTGCTTGTCCCAGTCATTCATCGTGCGGACGAATTGAATCTTCCCCAACTTGCTGCACGGCGCAGCGAAATCGTTGCGAGAGCACAGGCAGGAAAATTATCCCTCGACGATCTCAGTGGCGGTACCTTCACGATCAGTAATCTGGGTATGTATGGTGTGGATGCCTTCAATGCAATTGTCAACCCGCCGCAAGCCGCGATACTCGCCGTCGGTCGCATCGCAGATCGAGTCGTGCCCTTGAATGGACAGCCTGCCGTCCAACCGATGATGACCTTGAGTCTGTCCTGCGACCATCGCGTCGTGGATGGTGCGAGGGGCGCACAATTTCTTCAGGCGCTTGCCGATCTGATCGAAGAACCTTTGCAGTTGTTGAATTGACCGCCCCATGTCGTTGCGAGGAGGGCACTTGCTCTTCCCGACGAAGCAATCTCCCGTTGCGAGGGGATTGCTTCGGGCAAAGAACAAGAACGCCCTCGCAACGATATTAGTTTAGTAAAGAGGCAACTGCCATGCACCACGTGTCAAAAATTGATGAAGCAACAGCACAGACACCAAAACTTTACGAGAAGCAAAGTTCCGGCTTCCGGCGCGCCGCTTACGTGGATCGCGCCATGGGATCCGTGCACATGGGAACCGGGATCTGCTATTTAGGTGCAAAAGGAATCATTCAACCTCATATCCATTCCTTTGAAGAAAGTTTCTATCTATTGGAAGGAAATGTCATCGCGCAAGTCGGGGACCAGGCCCACCTGTTGGGCCCTGGCCATTTCGGGTTGTTCAGCACAGGTGTAAAACATGCTTTTCGTAATGCGGGGGATCAACCTGCCCGCTGGCTCGAAATGCAAGCGCCTCAGCCTCGCCCCGTTGAAAATGGCCGCGATACTTTCTTCATCAGTGGAGACGTCGCAACGCAAGCCAAACCGCCTGAAAAAGGAACAAATCAATTTGGTCATTTCGACGAATCGCAACTCCCGCAACCCGCTGCACCCTCGGAGATGGAAGGTTTCAATCCCACCACTGGCGTCGCGATCAAGATGTTCGTAGACCGTTCCTTCGGCGCCATACACCAATCTCTCTTCCTCATTCAGTATATGCCCGGCGCAAAGATCGATCCGCACGATCATACGTTCGAGGAATCGTATTTCATCGTCGGCGGGCAGGTGAAGGCAACCGCGGACGGCAAAAATTACGATCTCGGTGCAGGCGATGTGATCTGGACGGGCGTGGGCTGTATCCATAGTTTCGAAAATGCCGGCACGGAACCGGTCCGCTGGATCGAGACCCAGGCGCCCCTGCCGCCTGCAAAAGAAGTCTTTCGCTTTGAAAGAGATTGGGCGCAGTATCAGTAACACAACATGTCATTCTGAGCCGCGAAGCGGCGAAGAATCTTTACCACTACATCAGAGACTCTTCGGTCGCAACAACCGCTCCCTCACATCGTCCCGATGTCTTTCGGGAGAGTGACAAATTGAGGAGAACCACATGCCATCAAGACACATCGTCCGCACCGCCGATCAGGAAGATTTCAAATTGCCGAAGGCGTTTGAAAAATTGAGCAGCGGATTCCGCCGTTGGTGCATTGTTGACGGACCAAATGGTTCTGTTCACCAGGAGTTTAGCATCTGCGAACTCAACCCCGGCGGGACCGTTGGCGCACACGTGCACACCTTTGAAGAACAAATCTATGTCCTCGAAGGTCAACTGATCTGCGAGACAGGCGATGGCACGTATGCGCTTGAGCCCTGCGATTACGGTGTGATCCATGTCTCATCCGCACATGCCTTCCGCAATAACGGCAAGACGCGCGTCCGTTGGGCTGAGATGCTTGCACCTCAACCCCGCCTTGATGGTGATGGGGATGTTTATCCGGTAGCCGCCCTCCCGAAGGTTGATCCGATCCCCGTTGACGCCCGTGACCCGCGCTCACGTTCGTTCGGTCACATTTCCCCAGAGAATATGGAAGCGGGCAAACAAACACAGGACATGCTTGCCCTCTCTGCAAGCATGCGAACGGCTTTGCTGGTCTACAGTGGCATCACGGTCAAGATGATGGTGGATAGCGACCTCGGCGCGCAACTTGCGACGATGTTCATGGTGCAATACGAACCCGCGGGCGTGGCGGGTGCGCATGACCATCCGCTCGAGGAAACGTATCTTATTCTCGAAGGCGAAGTGTATGGCTGGTTCGATGGTATGAAATATCACCTCAAGCCGGGCGACTGTGCCTGGGCAGGCGTGGGCTGTGTGCATGAATTCCGCAACGCCACGGACGGTATTGTGCGCTGGCTCGAAACGCAGGCTCCCCAGCCGCCGCGCCGCCATTCGTATCGCTTCCGCCGCGATTGGAAATACCTTGAAGAGAAATTACACAAAGGAGATCACCGTCATGGATAAACTCGGCACCGTTGTCGTTGTTGGCGGCACATGCGAACTTGGAAAACATCTGGCGCTACACTATGCTGACAAGGGACATCGGGTTGTTGTTACCAGCCGCGATCTGGCGCGCGCGCAGGCGACAGCCAGGGAAATCGGCGGGGATAGCACGGGTCTGGCTTTCGATCTCTCCAAGCCGCACGGAATCGCCGATGCCCTCGCGGGGGTGAATGACGTTCAGCATCTCGCGCTGGTGGCGCTTTACCGTGATGATAATAAGGTGCGTGAATATAAGATCGACGACGCAATCCAGCTTGTTACATTGAAACTGGTCGGCTACACCGAATGTGTGCATGTGCTTGCGCCGAAAATGCGCGAGGATGCCTCCATTGTCATCTTCGGCGGGCTGGCGCGGAATCAGCCGTATCCCGGTTCGACCACCATCACAACCGTCAATGGCGGCGTAGCTTCGTTGATTAATTCACTGGCGGTGGAACTCGCTCCCATTCGCGTGAACGCAATACATCCGGGTCAGGTCGGCGATACTCCCGCCTGGATGAGCAAGCCCAAAGAAGTGCTCGATAATCTAAAGTCGCGCACTGCACTAGGCAGGCTTGTGACGACTGAAGATGTAATTCATGCAACCGTGTTTCTGTTTGAAAACCGCGGCGTCACCGGCGTCAACTTGCGCGTGGACGGCGGAAGGATGATGAAATAATAACTTCCTGTTCATGCGACAGTTGCACTGTCGCATGAACGAACCCCCAGCAGTGCAACTGCTGGACAAACCTGTAGAGATTTGAATGTCAAATAAAACCCTCCTCAAAAACGGCATTGTCCTGACCCTCGATAAGAAGGTCGGCAATTTTCATCAAGCCGACGTACTCATCGAAGGGACTAAGATCGCGGCTGTCGGTCCAAATCTCAACGCGGAAGGCGCCGAGGTAATTGACGCGTCGGACATGATCGTCATGCCCGGATTCGTTGACTCACACCGTCACGTTTGGGAGGGCATCCTTCGGAATATCGGAACAGACGTCCCGTTGGAGGGCGATGCGAGTTATCTATCGTTCATCCTCAATACGCTCGCTCCTGTGTATCGTCCCGAAGATGCGTATGTCGGTAATCTCGTCGGCTTGTATGGCGCGATTGACGCAGGCATCACAACGATTCTCGATTGGTCTCACATCCAGGCCACGCGCGAACATGGGGATGCGGTCATCAAGGCATTGCAAGAGTCGGGCATGCGGGCGGTCTTTGCCTATGGCTATCCCTGGTGGAAGAATCCCGAAGAGAATCAGGATGATTGGATTCGAGATATTGCCAAACAATATTTTTCGTCCAAGGATCAATTGCTAACCTTTGCCATCGCGCCGCCTGGACCGGAGTTCACTCCGTTTGAAGTGGCGAAAGCGCAATGGGAATTGGCGCGCGAGTTGGATGTGCGCATCACTGTCCATGTAGGGGTTGGCACGGCTGGGAAGTTAGGAAAACTTGCAGAGATGGGCAAGGCAGGTTTGCTTAAGAATGATACGACCTACATCCATTGTACAACGCTGAGCGACGATGAGATCAAAATGATCGTGGATACAGGCGGGACTGTTTCGCTTGCCTCTCCCGTTGAGATGTTGATGGGGCACGGGATGCCTCCGATTCAGAGGCTCTTGAACCTCGGTTTGCGCCCAAGTCTCAGCGTGGATGTGGAGACCAACGTACCGAATGACATGTTCACACAGATGCATTCGGTGATTTCTCTGCAACACGCTCTGATCTTTGACCGGAAACTGGACGGCAAGCGCAATCTGCCTCCTTTCATGACCTCGCGCGATATTATCGAATGTGCAACCATCGAGGGCGCGCGCGCCAACGGGCTTCTTGACAAGACCGGCACCCTAACTCCGGGCAAGGAGGCTGACTTGATCATGCTACGCACAGATCGCCCGAACATCCTACCCGTGAACGATCCCATCGGCGCGGTGGTCTGGGGCATGGATACGAGCAACGTAGACTCGGTTTTTGTGGCGGGCAAAGCCCTCAAGCGAAATGGCAGGTTATTGAACGTGGATTTGGATGACCTTCGCAAGAAGGCGTACCAATCCCGCGATTATGTCGTTGCCCAATCAGGCTTCAAGTTGCCGGAAATATAGGAACTGCGATGAAAAATCAAGCACAAAATCCACTATTGACTTCCATCGTGATCTCATCCCGTTATCTCTCGGTGTGGATTGCGATTGGGTTGCTGATAATTACGGCGCTTTGGATTGCGCCCGAAACTCTGACGCGTACCTCTTTTTCCACTGTCCTGCCGCTGACATCCTTTCTGGCACTAGCCGCGTTGGGCCAAATGCTCGTAGTGATGACAGGTGGGATTGATCTATCCACCCCTGGTGTCATGACGCTTGCCGCGATCATGACTGTGGGTGTGTCCGGCAACCTTGACGAGCGATTGCCCGTGGCGTTGGCATCGGCGCTTGGCGTCTCCCTCCTGATAGGTTTTACCTCCGGTGTTCTGGTCGGCGTGTTGAAATTGAATCCACTGATCGTGACATTGGCGATGGGACAGATTGTCTATGGAGCGATGCTGGCGTATGCTGACATTGTACCCAATGAGGCCTCTGTACCTCCGGGTTTTTCGGCATGGATCACTGCGCCGTTGCTGGGTTTGAATAATGTTGTATGGTCGGCTGTGTTTGTTTCCATTGGCCTGGTCTTGATATTTCGTTACACAGAATTTGGTCGGAAGTTTCAATCTGTAGGCGCAAACCCAACCGCGGCCTGGATTCTGGGCTTGCGCGTTAACGTATATGTCATTCTTGCCTACATGGCCGCCTGCCTGTTATATGGTTTGAACGGTATCCTGCTGGCTGGCTTCCTGCGAAGCCCGAGCCTTGTGTTGGGCGCGCCCTACTTGTTGGGTCCGATAGCGGCTGTGGTCATTGGCGGGGCTTCACTTTCCGGCGGGCTGGCAAATGCCGTGTCCACCTGGGTGGCGGCGTTCTTCCTTACATTGTTGAGCCAGATGCTTCGGGTTTTGGGGCTTCCCACCGCGTTGCAGTTTGCTGTCTTCGGCATAGCGATTATCGGCGGCATGGTCATCTCTGGAGACCGGATTGTCACGCTGATCGAAAATTCGCTTATGGGTATTTCGAGATTCAAAGAGAGAGATGCTGAAGAAACGAAAGGAGGCACCAGGGCAACGTGACCGTTGTTCGAGGGTCACAGCCAACATTCAAAAATTCATCCAACCCTTTTCATCCACCAACCAACCAAAAGGAGAAGAAAATGAAACGTTTTATACTGTTCAATATGATGATTGTTCTGGCGTTGGTCCTTGCAGCATGCGGCGGCGGGGCACCGAAAGCGCCGGCGACGAATGCTCCAGCGGCTCTGGGCCCCGGCATCGAAGGTGCCGACCAGTACGGTGAACGCTATGACGCCGATCCTGCGGTGCTGACGAAATCCGTTGGCACCCCTGAAGGTGTGCCGCAGATCGCACTCGCAGCCTTCTATCGCGCAGGCTTGCCTGTTGACCAGGCGACGCAGGATCTGGCAGTGAAATGCTGGAAGGATAAAATCTGCGAGACCGGCACCGGCGGACCGATTACGGTCGCCCTGGCTGACGGGTTCGGCGAAAATTTCTGGCGGCAAATGACCCACATGGAGTTCATCCTGCAAGCCTTGACCTATCCGGAGATCGGCAAGATTATCTATGTTTCATCTTTGATGTACTCTACAGGCGATGCCGCCCGCTCCATCACCGATTTCAAGAGTCTCGTCGCGCAGAAAGTGGATGTCATCGTGTTCTTCCCGGATGCGGGCGAAGCGTTGCTCCCCGCCGTGCGCGATGCGACCGCACAAGGTACCATCGCAATTACCCACTCATATGGCAGAATCGGCGAGCCTGGCAAGGACTATCCCACCTTTGTCGCCGAGGATGTCTGCTTGTTGGGCCAGCTTTTTGCCGAGACATTGAATCGGGAAGTTGGAAGCGGCAAAGTCGCTTTCCTCGGCGGCACACCGGGCAATGCGCTGTCCGCCTATTGGCAATCCTGTGAAGAACCCGCGCTCAGCCCGGACCTGACCCTGGTGGGCCGCGCAGATACCAGTTGGACGCGCGAAGGCACGCTGGAGGCTGTCTCCGGTTTCATCAGCAGTGACCCGGATATCAAAGGGTACAGTTACGAAGCCGCCGACTCGTTCATGGGCGGCGTGCGCGCGTACGAAGCCGCCGGGCTCCCGCTCGACATCGTGGTGACACTGCGAACCGATGAAATGAGTTTGTTCTGTGAATCGAATAAAATAAACAACCCGAATTTCAAGATCTTCTACGCGTCGGGCGGCAACTACCAATCGCGTATCGCCCTCACAGCCGCCATGATGAAACTCAAAGGCTATGAACTCTCGGCGGATGGGATTATCCTACCCACTGTGATGCGCGAGCTGGATGCGGGCACCTGCAACCCGGACGTGCCGCAGGAAGCCTCCACTTCATCGCTGATCCCGATTCCGATATTTCAGACGATGGGCAAGTAATGCCAATGCCTGACAACAATTCCGATGGGAGCGCGGTCTATGCTGAAAGACGAACAACCGTTGGTGCTTGAACTTCAAGGACTCTCCAAGCAATATGGCACGGTGCAAGCCCTGGCCGACGTCGGCCTTGATTGTCGCGCGGGCGAGATTCATGCTGTCGTCGGCGAGAACGGTTCGGGCAAGTCCACGCTTCTCGGAATTGCCAGCGGTTTTGTGGAACCCGATCAGGGAGTGATATCGATCGGTGGGAAACGACTCCGTAAAGATTCCCCAGCCGAGGCCCGCCGCCTCGGCTTGGGGATGGCATATCAGGACAATTCGCAGGTTCTCGCAATGTCGGTGAGAGAGAATTTGTTCCTGGCGGCGCCGAGGAATCGCCGACCGCCGTACTGGCAGATGAAAAAATGGGCGACGGATACACTGGCTGAGTTTGAATTGGACCTGTTTCCCGACGCGCCTACAATGTATCTTACACTGGCGCAACGCCAGTTATTTGAAGTTGTGAAAGTATTGATGGCCGACCCGAAAGTGCTGCTGCTCGATGAGCCGACAACGGCTCTCGGTCCGGACGAAGTGGATTTATTGCATCGCATCATCCGCGCCCGCGCAGAACGCGGCGTGGGCATTGTTTACGTCAGTCATCGCCTGCCGGAGGTGCTGACGATTGCCAATCGTGTCACTGTTTTGCGCGATGGACGGAGCCAGGGAACTTATATCGCCTCAGACATGTCGGAAAACGATCTTGTGTCCTTGATGATTGGGCGACCCTTCCACGCGGCTTTCCCGCCGACAAAGGATGGCGCCTCTGAGGCGGAAAGTGTTCTGATGATCACGGGGTTTCAGGGTCCGTTATTTGGGCCGATCAATTTGACTGTCCGGCGAGGGGAGATTGTAGGCTTGGCAGGGGCAGAGGGCAATGGTCAGGGCGAGTTTTTCAAATGCCTTTCGGGCCAAATCCCTCCAAAAGCGGGGTTGGTGATGTGCGCTGGCAGAGAGTTGACCCTGATCTCACCGTTGGATGCCATGCGCGCAGGTATTTTATTGCTGGCTGGCGATAGAAAACATGAAGCATTATTTCCGGTGCTTGGCGTGCGGAACAACGCCACCATTCAAGTGCTGGAGAAGTTTAGCAGTTTAGGCTGGGTGAACCGAAAGCGCGAAGGAGATAGCGTGACCGAGTTGATCAACAGCCTCAATGTCCACACGCCCTCGCTCGAACAGCCCGTGCAATTCCTTTCCGGCGGCAATCAACAGAAGGTTTCGCTGACGCGCCCTTACCTGCTCGAGACCGTCAATGTCATTCTGGCGTATGAGCCGACACAAGGCGTTGACGCTGGGGCTCGTCTCGATATTTATGAAGCATTGCGCGCGAAAGCCAACGAGGGCGCGGCAGTGGTTGTCAAATCAAGCGACCCGATCGAACTCTCCGGTTTGTGCGACCGCGTGGTGGTCATGTCACGCGGGCAGATCATTCACGAAATTCAGCGCGCTGACTTGAGTGAAAAACGTATCATCGAATCCATTGTGGGTGGAGTGGGGTTTGGGTTGAAAGCGGGGCGTCCGCGGGTTGCGGGTCCGCGCGCCGCGACGAATCTGGATAAAGATAGAGGAGATTAGCCATGCTCAACCTTGCCCGTCAAAAAATCAAGAATGCCATTCGGGATGTTCGAAATGGCAGTATGTTATGGCAGAAAATCAAGCATGTCTTCAGGGTCCGTGCATGGACATCTGTCGCGCTTCAAATTATTTTGATTCTGGTCGTCGGCAACTATACAGCCTCTCGATCCCCTGCCTTCCTCTCGGAATACAACCTGAACAGTTTGTTGCTGGCTGCCATTCCTCTGGCGCTGGTCACGATGGCGCAAATGAACGCGCTGGTGGCGGGCTATCTTGACATATCGGTCGGTTCGATCATGACCATGGGCGTGATCATTGCGTCCTTCATCATCACACAGGATGCGCCTCCCAATGTTGTTGCGCTCGGCGGGCTGGCAATCCTCGGCATGGGCATCCTGGTCGGGCTTTTCAACGCCACGCTGGTACGTTGGGTAAAACTGCCTGCCATCATTGCCACACTGGCAACGTTGAGCATTCTGGATGGGATCGCTCTTTCGCTCCGTCCCATCGCCGCGGGGTTGATCAGTTTCGATTTTTTGGATTCGATCACCACCAGCCTTGGATTTGTTCCAATTGCTTTTATCGTCATGTTCATCGCCGCGTCTCTTTGGGACGTCTGGCTGTATGCCACCCCCGCGGGACTCACCCTGCGCGCGGTGGGATACGACGCGCAAGCGGCGCGGCGCATTGGCGCGGCGACCACGCGCCTTCGCGTGGGCGCGTTTGTATTGTCGGGCTTGATGGCGGCGGTCGCTTCGTTCTTTCTCGCGGCACAAGTTGGGGTGGGCGATCCGCGCGCTGGAACGAGTTATGCGTTGTCCAGCCTCGCGGCGGCTGTGTTGGGCGGCTCCAGCCTGATGGGCGGACGCGGCACGTTTATCGGCGCCATCGTCTCCGCTTTATTTCTTACGCTCATCATTAATATCCTGCCCCTGCTCGGCTTGAGCAGCGTGGTGGGCTTGATTTCCGTTGGCGTACTTTTGTTGCTCGGGCTGGCTTTCTATCAAATCAACGATCTCAAAGAATTAATTAAACTCAATTTCAAACGCGCTCAACGCTTGGTCAGGGGTTCCCGTTTGAATCAGCTTCGTGACCTGCCCAAAGTGTACGTTGGCGATGCGACATCCATCCCATCTGCAAAGAAACAAACTTTGCTCAAGGGCGGCACAGTTTTGACAATGGACCCATCACTGGGAAATTTCAGAAGTGCGGATGTCCTGATTGAAGGCACGAAAATTGCAAAAGTTGGACCTGATTTGGTTGTTAATGGAGCAGAAGTTATTGATGCTTCCAATATGATCGTCATGCCAGGCTTTATAGATACGCATCGTCACATTTGGGAAGGCTTGCTTCGCAATGTGGGAGCAGATATCCCCCTTGAGGGACGCGAAGGTTATATCCGTTTCGTACTGGGAAAGTTTGCCCCATCGTTTCGCCCGCAGGACGCTTATGTTGGAAATCTCGTCAGCGCTCTTGGCGCGTTGGACGCGGGGATTACTACACTGCTGGATTGGTCGCACATCCAGGGCTCTCCCGAGCATACCGATGCGGTGA
Source organism: uncultured Anaerolineaceae bacterium (assembly GCA_964610295.1). Classification (GTDB taxonomy): domain Bacteria; phylum Chloroflexota; class Anaerolineae; order Anaerolineales; family Villigracilaceae; genus Villigracilis. Next base: position 34,139 of record CAZSVR010000010.1, on the reverse strand, counting down.
TCAAGGCATTGCAGGATTCCGGCATGCGCGCGGTCTTCGCCTATGGCTTTCCGTGGTGGGGTGATTGGAATGACCGCCAACCCAGCTGGTTTGTACGCGCGGCGAAGGAATATTTCACTTCGAAAGATCAAATGTTGACCTATGCATTAGCTGCGCCGGGACCGGAGTTTGTTGACTTTGAAATCGCACGTGATCATTGGAAACTGGCGCGCGAGGTGGATGCGCGCATTACCACGCACGTAGGCGTTGGCTCTTATGGGCAGGAAGGCAAAGTGCAGGAGATGGGTGAGGCTGGGCTGTTGCGCGACGACACCACGTACATTCACTGCACCACCCTGAATGAAACCGAGATTCAGATGATTGTGGATACAGGTGGAACAGTCTCACTGGCGGCGCCGGTGGAAATGATGATGGGGCACGGCATGCCGCCCATCCAGAAATTCCTTGATCGCGGCTTGAAACCAAGCTTGAGCGTGGATGTGGAGACCAATGTCCCCGGCGATATGTTCACGCAAATGCGCTCGGTGATGTCCCTGCAACATGCCTTATCGTTCGAAAGACAACTGGCTGGCGAAAATCATGCGCCAGATCGAATTACAACCCGTGACGTGTTGGCATATGCAACCATTGAAGGCGCGCGGGCGAATGGTTTGCATGATAGGACGGGTAGTCTCACGCCTGGTAAAGACGCCGATATCATTATGCTGCGAACGGATAAGATCAACGTTATGCCGATCAACGATCCCATCGGTGCGGTGGTCTGGGGCATGGATACCAGCAATGTGGATTCTGTTTTTGTCGCTGGCAGAGCAATGAAACGCAATGGTCAGTTGTTACACGTGGATTGGAATGCGGTGAAAAAAGCTGTGACGGATTCTCGTGAATATGTTCTCAAGAAGTCAGGCTTTAAACTGCCGCAAATTTAGTGCTTTGCTTCCTGCGCCGTCCCCTCATGGCTGGAGACGTTCTGAGTTGGATGAGCTCTATGAAAGTTACGGTTTTGCAATTGACGCTGGAGCCAAGCATGATATAGAAAAACATCCCGAGCATCCCGATCTAAGAGCTACATTAACTCGAAGCAGTGGTGCTTTACACCCGGACTATATACGTCACGCGGTCGACATGATCAAGAAGCTTGTGAAAAGACAAGAGCAGAAGACGGAGGAGGCAAAGAATGAATAATGAGCTGATGCGTAGAGCTCACGAGCTGGCCGCTCGGAATTACTCGCTATCTGTATTCAAGGACGAATCGGATAATGGACAACCCATGTTTCTTGCAAAGAACCCAGAGTTATATGGATGTATGGCTCAGGGAGAGACATTGGAGAAAGCCATAAAAAACCTTGAGGAGGCTCGAACAGATTATATATATAGTTTACTTGAAGATGGCGCAGATATCCCTGATCCGGCTCCGGAAGCTGTGATGACTGTCGATACTGCATCTCCTGAATTTACTTTGATCGCAACCGTGCAATATGGTGCGAATTCGATCACTGAGCCAGCCCGGCGTAAACCGCTATATGAAGCATCGCTAATCAATTAGGCACCAGATCGAAGGTAATTTGGAAAAAGCGCCCAGACACATTAATTGGTCTGGGCGTTTGTTATTTCACAAATCCTTTATTTAGACTGCAGAGTGCTCTCCCCTAAAGGATACCGCTGATCTTCTCGAGGAGCTGGCGCAGGCAGTGGTTGACCGGCCGCACATCTGGCAGAGGCGTTGCAATGGAGTCAGATGGAGTGATTTCCCCACGCAATATATTTATTGTCTTTGCTTCCGAGGGGAAAGTGTAATAGACTCACCGAATATATCCAGCTTCCCAGGAGTCTCCTTATGTCTGATTATTCCCCCAAACCAGAAAACAAATTCACCTTCGGTCTGTGGACTGTTGGGAACATCGGCCGCGATCCATTCGGCGGACCAGTGCGCGAGCAAAAGTCGCCCGTTGAACTCGTCCACTTATTGGCAGAAGTCGGCGCGTGGGGCGTCAACTTTCACGATAATGACCTGATTCCGATTGATGCCACCTCAGCTGAACGTGATCGCATCGTGCGGGACTTCAAAACTGCTCTGAGCGAAACAGGCATGGTCGTCCCGATGGCAACCACCAACCTGTTCAGCGACCCGGTCTTCAAAGATGGTGCCTTCACATCCAATGATTCCAAGGTGCGCGCTTATGCTTTGCAAAAAACGATGAATGCCATTGACCTCGGTGTGGAACTTGGCGCGCGACTTTACGTCTTCTGGGGCGGGCGCGAAGGGACAGAGACCGATGCGTCCAAAGATCCCATTATTTCCATCAAGCGTACGCGCGAGGCAATGAATTTTCTGTGTGAATACGTATTGGATAAAAAATATGATCTGAAATTCGCTTTGGAGGCCAAGCCAAACGAACCGCGCGGGGATATGTACAATGCCACCACCGGCCACATGCTGGCATTTATCGCGACACTGGATCATCCCGAAATGGTGGGTGTGAATCCAGAAGTAGCACACGAGCACATGGCAGGCTTGAACTTCGTCCACGGCGTTGCCCAGGCGCTGGACGCCAACAAACTATTCCACATCGACTTGAACGACCAGGCCTTTGGTCGTTACGATCAGGATTTCCGTTTTGGTTCCGTCAATCTAAAGAGCGCCTTTTTCCTGGTGCAACTGCTCGAAGATAACGGCTACAACGGGAGCCGGCACTTCGATGCGCATGCATATCGAACCGAGGATTATGAAGGGGTCAAAGACTTCGCGCGCGGTTGTATGCATACGTATCTCATCCTGAAAGAAAAGGCCGCGCAATTCAACGCCGATACGGAAGTACAGGCTTTGCTCGCGGAGATCAATACGGATGACGGTTCGATGAACAAATACTTCGGAAAATACAGTTCCGAAAAAGCCAAAGCCCTGAAAGAACAGTCGTTTGATCGCCCAGCTATTGGCAGGCGTGGAATGAAATACGAACGCCTCGACCAAGTGACTGTTGATATCTTGATGGGGGTGCGATAAAACGTGTCATGTGTTCAAGTGTCAGGTGTCAGGTTGCGCCTGGTACGTGATACCTGACACCTGAGACCTGGCACAGGAGAACCTCATGTACTTTCTGGGTATTGATACATCCACAACAAGCAGTAAAGCGTTATTGATCGACGAGTCTGGTAATGTCATTGCGGTGGCCTCGGCGCCGCACACACTTCAAACGCCGAAACCGCTTTGGTCGGAGCAGGATCCACACGAGTGGTGGGAGGCGGTCTCAGCGAGTATCAGGTCTGTTTTGGAAAAGGCAAGTATCGGCGGGGAAAGAATCGCGGCTGTTGGTTTGACAGGTCAAATGCATGGGCTGGTCTTGCTCGATAAAACGGGGGACGTTTTGCGGCCCGCCATCCTGTGGAATGACCAGCGCACACAGAGTCAGTGTGACGAGATCCATCAACGTATTGGCAAGGAAAAGTTTATTCGAATCACTGGCAATGTTGCGCTGGCGGGATTCACCGCGCCCAAGATCTTGTGGGTGCAGGAAAATGAACCGGATGTATTTGCAAAGGCAAAACATGTTTTGTTGCCGAAGGATTACATTCGCTTTAAATTAACAGGCGAGTACGCGATGGACAAAGCCGACGGCGCGGGTACAGTCTTGTTCGATTTCAAGTCGCGCAATTGGTCGGGTGAAGTGCTGGAAGCGTTGGGGATCGAGGCATTATGGATGCCGAGGACCTTTGAAGGACCAGAATTTACCGGGCAGGTAACTGACGATGCCGCCTCAACAACAGGGCTGAAAGTTGGCACACCCGTCGCGGCAGGTGCTGGCGACCAGGCCGCCGGAGCTGTGGGTGTGGGCGCGGTCCAGCCCGGAGTGGTCGCGCTGACGGTTGGCACGAGCGGCGTCGTCTTTGCTACAACGGCCTCAGCGCTGATCGAACCCGAGGGACGTTTGCATGCTTTTTGTCACGCGCTTCCGGGTATGTGGCATTTCATGGGTGTGATGCTTTCAGCGGCCGGGAGCCTGCAGTGGTATCGCGATACGCTTGCGCCACAGATGAGTTTCGATGATTTATTGATGGAAGCTGAATCCGTTTCAGCGGGGAGTCAAGGCTTGCAGTTTTTACCGTATCTAAGCGGAGAACGCACGCCTCATGCGGACCCATTGGCGCGCGGCGCTTTCATTGGCCTGACCCTGCGCCACGGACGTGGACACATGACGCGCGCCGTTCTCGAGGGTGTATCGTTTGGTCTCAAGGATAGTTTTACCTTAATTCGAAACGCGGGACTTGGCGCGATCACACAAGTCCGCGCATCAGGAGGTGGAACGAAGGGCGCGTTGTGGAGACAGATCCTTGCTTCTGTATTGGAAGCAGAATTGGTCACGGTCAACACAACAGAGGGCGCGGCATTTGGCGCGGCATTGCTCGCGAGCGTTGGAGCAGGGGTGTGGCCGGATGTAGTATCCGCTAGTAAAGCGGCAGTCAAGATAACTGGTAGTACAATACCTAATCCCGGTCAAGTACTGGCATATCGCAAGGCATATCCACTTTATCAAGAGTTGTATCCAACATTAAAATCCAGTTTTGAAAAGATGTGACATGACCGATTTTCACGGCGAACCTACCGGGTTGCTTGAAAACCAATTCGTACGGCTGGAATATCTGTCCAATTCAGCGCGCATTGTGCGCTTTGAACCTGCAGGTAGACCCAATCTTTTTGCAGACCTTGGGATATTTCCTACACACACACCCTACGGTGAATTTTACTTTCGCGGCGGACACAGATTATGGCATGCGCCTGAAGCCATGCCGCGCACCTACATTCCCGATAATGAAGGCGGGATGGTCAGCCCCCTTCCCAACGGCGTACGGATCGAGATGCCTCCCGAATCATGGACTCAGATCGCCAAGAGTATTGAGATCCAGCTAAACCCGCATCAGCCGCAAGTCATTGTTCGGCACGAACTGCGCAACGCGGGTGCCTGGGCGGTAGAACTTGCGCCCTGGTCATTGACCATGTTGAGGCTGGGCGGTGTTGCTATTTTTCCTCAGCCTCAGGAAAATGTAGATGATGCTGGGTTGTTATCGAATCGGCATTTGTCCATCTGGCCCTATACCCGCATCGACGACCCACGCCTGGTTTTACGCGACAATTTTGTTCTCGTTCACGCGATCCCCTCCCTGCCCCCGATCAAATTGGGTTACTTCAATCCTCACGGTTGGATGGGCTATTGGCTCGATGGAGTTTTATTCATAAAGCGATTTGACACGCAGCCTCTCGCGTCATACCCCGACAATGGGTGCAACTCCGAGAGTTATTGCAGTGACAAATTCATAGAATTGGAGTCACTGGGTTCACTTGGCGCATTAAATCCCGGGCAAACAGTGGTCCATACTGAACTATGGGAAGTGACTGACCGTTTGGATATGCCATTTATTCCCGAACAGATCCAACAATTGATCGCTGACGTGGATTCACAATCTCGAATTCAGTAAATAAACCTTTGCGCCTGATCACGGATCCAGGGGGACTGATCGATAACAAGAATAATATGGGCTGCACATTCGCGGGAATAGTCAGGAAATGCCTGCCGAATTCCGGCTGACTCTCAAAATATCTCATATTGGGCCTAGAGGCCAATGTTAGGCAGTTTTCTTTTATAATTCAACCAACATGCCTACACGTACCAATGAAGCCTGGCTTGCAGACCTGCGCGCAACGGCCGCGGATGAGGTCCACGAAGACGCGTTGAATGAATTAAGAAGCGTAATTCAGCGGGGACTTCCTTACGCCCTGACACGCTGGCTCTCCTCCGATGATCCCCTCTTTCAACCTCTTGTGGACGAGGTGACACAAGAGACCCTTTTACGCGTGCTCGACCAGTTGGAGACGTTCGAAGGCCGCAGTCTCTTCACGACCTGGGTTCACAAGATCGCAATTCGCATCGCGCTGACCGAATTACGACGCAAGCGCTGGAGAGATGCCTCCCTTGATGAACTCACCGAAAACGAGGACGCTCCCCCTCCGCCCGGCTTGCTGGCCGACCCCCAGGCCTCACCTGAAAGATCAGCAGAACGCGCCGATATGCTTGCTCACGTTCGCCGGATCCTGGATGAGGAACTCACCCCAAAACAGCGCGAAGCCCTCGTCCTGCTTGGCTTGCAGAATATTCCCATGGAGGAAGCCGCAAAACGGATGAAAACCAATCGCAACGCGCTCTACAAATTGCTACACGACGCGCGTCTGCGTCTCAAACGCCGCCTTGCCCTGGAGGACATCTCTCCGCAGGATCTTTTGACCGCCTTCGAGCAAAAGTAAGATTAATATTAGGTTAGCCGTCAATGATTTCAGTATGATCATTAAAAGCCTCATTCAACAAATAAGGAACCGCTTCAACCCAGATCTGGATATTCAGGATGAGGTTGTTTTGAAGTTCCTGCAAATTTTGGAAAATGTGCGCGAAGAGGAAATGTCCTGCGATCAGATGTTCATACAATTGGATGAATTCGTGGAGCACGAAGTAAAATCACGCGACGCGGCCAGGATCATGCCGCTCATTCAGGAGCACATTGACCTGTGTCCCGAATGTTGCGATGAATACCAGGCGCTTTTGACCGTACTTGAAAATTCAAAAGAATAAAAAAAACGACGGCAAAAGCCGTCGTTTTTTTTATTCGTGAAATAATTTCTCCCCGGCCCGCACCGCCACTTTCACGCGGTTTTCCGCGGGTGTGATCGGGCACGACCACATCTCATTGTAGGCACAGTATGGGTTGTAGGCAAGATTGAAATCCACAAGGAAACGTCCGCCGTGTAGAGGCTCAGGTTCGAGATAACGCCCTGCAGGGTAGGTCTCCCTGCCTGCCAGGGAATCAATGAACGGCAGGAAGAAGCCATTCTCATTCTGGTAAATGGTCAGTTCGGCTGCCTTAGCCTCCGCCATGAAACGGAATTTTCCAAACTTCGTGTATATCTGCACGTCGCCCGTTGAGGTTTGCATGGCAAGCTCTTCCTTTACAGGGAATTCGTCCACTTTAACCTCAAGACGCAGGTCCGCGTTTTCCGGGAAATATTTTAATCCATGAAAGCCCGGCTTTTGTTCAGGGATTAATGGGCTCTGTGGATGTTTGCCAAAGAATTCATCCTTCTCAGCGCGAAAGGCTTCCAATTCATTCATACGTCCTCCGTCGATAGGGCCTAGATATAGGCTATGCAAATATTCTTACGATAAAGGAGCCCGTACTTTTATCCCCCTTGCAAAATTGAAAGGTTTATGCTATTTTTAGATGAGAGAGGAAACATATGGCCTCAGCCCAAAAAACAGTCATGATCATTGAAGATGAGCCCGATGCCGCCGAGATGTTCGCGGAAATGATGCGCGTCAACGGTTACCGTGTGGTGAAGATGTTCAGCAGCGCACCCGCCATTCCAATGATCTCCCAGGAAAAACCGGACGTCATTATCCTGGATGTAATGATGCCGGATATTTCGGGTCTTGAAGTGCTGCGCTACATGCGCCGCGAACCGAATCTTGCGTCCATTCCTGTGATCATTGTATCTGCGAAAAGCATGCCGGGCGATATCAAAACAGGTCTCGACGCAGGCGCGACCAAGTATCTGATAAAACCCGTTGGTTTTCGCGATCTGGTAGAGGCTGTAGAACAAGCCATACTAAATAGATAACCGCATGAGCGTACTGCGCGCCTTCATCGCGATCGAGCTATCTAAAGATATTCAGGACGCAATTCAAAAACAAACCGCCCCCTGGCGACAATCGCTGGGGGACGACCTCATTCGCTGGATCCCCATATCAAATATTCATCTGACCTTAAAATTTCTCGGTGATATCGCCGGCACCCATGTGGACTTCCTCAAACAAATGCTCGCCCATGAGGCGGACAAATATTCTGAGTTCGACATGCAGCTCGGTGGCCTCGCTGCATTCCCGACCTCGAAACAGCCGCGCGTGTTGTCGATCAGACTCCACGCCCCGGCTGCGCTTGCATCCATCCAACGCAACATCGAATCCGGGACAACACGTTTGGGATATGAAAAAGAAGAACGACCTTTCTCGCCACATCTCACGATCGCTCGCATAAAACAAAATTTATCCCCTAACGATCTACATAAAATACGCCTTGGGCTTGAGTCCCAACAACTTGGCAATATTGCCACAGGCAGAGTAGACTCAGTGCATCTCTTCAAAAGCGACTTGAAACCAACAGGCTCTGTTTACACTAAATTATTCTCTGCAAAATTAAAGACTGCTCCAGCCGCCGTCTCGGCGGCGTCCCCCAGGGATGCTTCGCGAAGGACGCCGCCTAAAGCGTAATTTTCAAAAGAGGTGACTCCTGAATGCACTCGACCTTGCACGTGAAATCGTAAATTCCCTGGAAGATAAAAAGGGGGAGGATATCGTCCTAATTGATATCAAAGATGTTGTTTCCTTTACCGATTATTTTGTCATCTGCAGCGGCTCCAGCGATCGCATGTTGGACGCGCTCGCCAACGCGACCTTGGATGATATGCGAACCAGACATCACAAGAAAGGCAAAAAACAGGGTCTTGCACGCGATGGCTGGGTCGTTGTGGATTATGGCGATGTGGTCGTCCATCTCTTCTCACCGGACCAGCGTGATTTTTATCTACTCGAAGAATTATGGGAGGATGGCAAGGTGTTGTTGAGGTTGCAATAAAAACAACCTGCCCGGAGACCAAAATCTACGGGCAGGTTTCTTCTCTGCTATTATTTCGACCTACTTTTCAAACACCCACTGATCCACCGCACGTTTCCAATCCACGAGTTCTTCCTTCTTGAACCAGAGCGCAACTTCACGTTCACCAGTTTCGGCTTTGTCCGAAGCGTGGATCAGGTTGCGGCCGACCTCCAGAGCAAAGTCATGTCGAATTGTACCGGGCGCAGATTCCATGGGTTTGGTCGAACCCACGGTCTGACGCACAGCTGCCACCGCATTCGGCCCTTCCCAGACTATCGCCATCACAGGCGCAGACGTGATGTATTGGATCAATCCATCATAAAACGCCTCGCCCTTATGTTCGGCATAATGTGTTTCGGCCAACGAGGGGCCTACCTGCATGAATTTTGCGGCTACCAGCCGAAGCCCGCGGCGCTCAAAGCGGGCGATCACTTCCCCGATCAGCCCGCGTTGTACGCCATCGGGTTTTACGAGTACGAGCGTTCTTTCCACAAAATCCTCCAGAGGAAAAAGATGAATAGAGCGGGAACAACTCCCGCTCTATTTTTAACGAATTAGCTCTTCCGCCTTGTTATATGCCTCAAGTGCTTCCTTCAACCGATTCGCACGCATGTATGCGTCTCCCAACGATTGCCAGATACCCACTTCAACGGGATAACGATAGATCGAATCACTCAGATCCCGGATGGTCTCTTCGAGATGTTTGCCCTTCTTGATGAGCTTGCCGTAACGCTCCAATGCGGCGGGGATATCACCTCGATCCAATTCTTCCTTGGCTTGCACCAATGCAGAAGAACCAGGCTGTGTTTCAGACGCACGCGCACCACTCTTCTTCGGCGAAACAGGTTTTTGCGCGGGCGCTTGAGTTTGCACAGTAGGTTGACTCTGTGAGACTTGTCGAACAACAGGTTGGCGAGTCATCTGAGCTGGAGCGATGATGGGTTTGCGCGTCTCAGCTGGCGGTTCAGCAGACCATTCACTTTCGATCGGCTCGTAGACGGGTTCTTCTTTGTGTTGTGACGACGGCTTTGGCTTGGGCATCGGTGGACGCGATCCAAAATCGGCCATGCGCACTCTAGGCGGCTCGGGTTTCGGTTCCACAGGCTGCCAGTCAGATGGCGAGGTGGGTTTGAGTTGGGGTTCAGATCCCGCCTCATCGATTTTACTCTGCGGCCAGGGGACCTTATCTTCATGCTGTTGAGTGGATTTTGCAGAGTCTGCCTCCACACCTTGCAACCAATCCGGAAAGCTTGCGTTCTCTGGAACTGGAGCAGGCTCCTGTGTCCATTTGGAGGCAGCGGCAGGCACCTGCCCGATCGGTTTCTTCCAATCGTCCTCGGGTTTTTCGTCTTGCGAGTCCACGTCGCTCAACCAATCTGGCAGATCGCGGTCTTCAGTGGAAGGTGCAACCGGGCTGACAACAGGATTATCGTTCAGGCCGCTTAGCCAATCGGAGAGGTCTCCTCCTGATAAGTGTTGCACATTGGGAGTGAACCCTTCGGAGGCGGGTTCGTCACGAATACCATCCAACCAATCAGGCCGGTCGGCATTTTGTACAGGAGATTCATTGCCAGGGACTGTTTCTTTTTTATCGCGCATCCATTCAGGAATATCTGAAACTTCATCCTGTTTGGCCAAACCGCTCATCCAATCCGGAACATCATCGTTCTCGGGGATCGCGTTCCGTGCGGCAAATTGGTTTTTTTCTTTTTCTTCCTGACCCCGCAACCACGAACCTGTCGCATCGTCCCCCGGCAGCGTGGACGGAGAAGCATCTTCAAATTCAGTAGAGAATTGCTCGCCGATGTTTTGCGCGTTCTCCGACCATTTGTTTGGTTGAACGGGTTGCGATTCCCCAATAGAGCTCGCTTGTTTCACCCAATCTGGCGGGGTCTCGCTTCGTTTCTTCGGATCAGTGACAAGTTCTTCCGGTTTCGCGCCATGTTTCGCGGCGAGAGATTCAAGCCATGCGACCGCGTCGTCCTGCTCCTGCGCGGAGGCACCGAGGTTTTCAATTGAAGCAGCGGGTTGTACGGGCGGTTGTGCCTGCGACGCGGCCGCTGCTTGTTGCACCCATTCAGGAGCGATCTCACTTCTCTTATTAGGATCGGTAACAAGCTCTTCTGGCTTGGCACCATGCTTCGCGGCAAGGGATTCAAGCCAGGCAACCGCATCATCCTGCTCTTGAGCAGACGCGCCGAGATTTTCAATTGAAGTTGGAACCGATGGTTGCGCCTGCGACGCAGCGCCCGCTTGTTCGACCCAATCAGGAGCGATCTCACTTCTCATATTGGGTTCAGTGACCAGCTCTTCGGGCTTGGCTCCATGTTTGGCCGCCAGAGATTCAGGCCATGCAACTGCATCATCCCGCTCTGGAGCAGACGCGCCGAGGTTTTCAAGTGAAGCAGCAGGTTGTACGGGTTGCGCGCCGCCCATCCCTTGTAACCAATCTGGAGGTTCACTGGGTTCAGTAAGACGGGCAGTTGATGGATAAACTGCTTGTTCACGGCCGTGACCGCTTAACCAATCTGGTGCATCATTGGATTCAGCCGCTACCGCCTCTCCGGATTGCGCACCGCCGACATTATTTAACCAATCGGGGGCATCATGAGCTTGAGCTGGTGCAGCTTCTGAGTTTTGTGCACTACCGAGTCCGGTTAGCCACTCGGGCGCGTCGTTGGGCGGGATGGGTGCAGACCCCCTGGGCTGCGGCGCTCCGCCGAGACCACTTAACCAATCCGGGGTTTCATTGGATTGACCCTCTGAAAATTGCCCGGCTGCAAGACCACTTTGCCAATCAGGGGTATCCAAAGATTGTGCAGGAGGGGAGATGTTTTGTCCGGAGCCAAATGTTTGGGCATGCTCTGCAGGCGCCTGTCCTGCGAGCCAATCGGGCATATCAGCCGGAGCAAGCGCACCGCCTGCTGGTGCCTCAGATGAATCAAAAAATGAGGCTGGCTGTTCGGGACCACCACTGGATTCACCCCAGCCTGCCGAGCGTAGAAAATCGGGAATTTCTTCTTGGGGTGAAGACCCAGATACGGGTGCGTCCTGCCCGGATGAAAAGGCGGTGGGCTCTGCTGAGGCATAGCTTTTCAACCATTCTGGTTGATCTCCTGAGGACGTCGCTGCGAGTGCGGCTGCGGAGGAAGAGCCGAGTCCAATACCAAGAGCGGTGGAGCTCCACTCTCGTCCGACTGGAACATCGCTACCGGTATATTCAAGTCGCTCCAAACTGATGGCGGCATCAGCCACCTCATTGGATTGAAAGACGGAACCCTTCACAAAAGCAGCATATGGATCCAACTCACCCACACGCATTCGATACGTTTCTGTGCTTTCAGAGGCACCCACTCTGGAGGGCAACAACTCCACCATGATGCGGTTTGCCTCAAAACAATACGGATAACGCTTGACCAATTGCGTGCATATATCCGAAGCGTCGGCTTTTTGTCCACTCTTGAAATAGGCGCGTGCCAATAATACCTGCATGTCCGCGCGTTGCGAGTCCTGTCCGAGCACGGCGCGAACCTCTGCAATGGCCTGCGGGTACAACTCGCCCTGCACATACATATGCGCGAGCGCACCACGCGTCATGCGAACCTTTGGAGGCTCCATGCCATCGCGACGGCCGTATAACCTTTGCAACTCGCCCTGAATGGCGGCATTGGAGGGCTGCGACTCGAAGGCGCGCTCCATGTGCCAGATGGAATCATCAAGCTTGTTCTCTTCGTCGCGAATGATGCTCATGCCCACGTGCGCGACAAAATCATCCGGCACAGACATCAAAACGCGGCTGAACACATCCACGGCCTCGGCATAGCGATGTGATTCAAGATAGGATTTGCCAAGCAGGCGATAGGTTTCAAGATGTTTGGAGAAGGACTTGAGGATATGCCGACAATGGGCAATGGCCTCATCTGTACCACCCTGGTCAATGAGGTTTTCGATTTCGCGGTTGTAAATTCGCAAAGACACTTTCGCCATTGTCTATTCCTGTTAAGTATGCCTGATTCTTAAAAAATTCGCAAGACTATACGATATTTTACTCGTAAAACAGCGGCAATGGCGGTACAGATTCATCGCTAAACAGGTGGGCAGAAAGTACTGTTTTTCGTGCTTCGGCCAGCTTTTCCGCGTCATTTGCGTGGATTTCAAACAAAAGTTCGCCTTCCGTGACCTTATCCCCGACCTTTTTGTCGAGGATGAACCCGACGGCATGGTCCACGGAATCGCCTTTTTTCGCCCGGCCGGCCCCAAGGGCGACTGCAGCCTCCCCCACAATTCTTGCATGGACCTGGGAAATGAATCCGTTTCGAGGAGCCATCACCGCCTCGACCTGTTCCGCCTTCGGAAGTCTGGCAGGGTCATCTACAAATGAAACGTCACCCCCCTGTGCCTGGATCAGCACGCGGAACTTCTCCCATGCGCTTCCATCCGCAAGGGATTTCTCTGCCATCGTGCGGCCTTCGGCCAGGTCCTTTGTACGGTTCCCCAATACCAACATATGCGCGCTGACATGTAAACAATGCTCGCGGAAATCTTCTGGCCCACGTCCATGCAAGGCTTCGATCGCTTCAACCACTTCCAGGGCATTGCCTACTGCCTTCCCTAGAGGTTGATTCATATCTGACAGCAGGGCAACGGTTTTACGTCCTGCGAGTTTGCCGATGTCCACCATTAGATTTGCCAGGATTCGCGCTTCGTCCAATGTTTCCATAAACGCGCCGAGGCCGGTCTTTACATCGAGCAAAATAGCCTGCGCGCCGGCCGCGATCTTCTTGGACATGATCGAAGATGCGATCAATGCTGTGGACGGCACAGTGCCGGTCACATCGCGAAGCGCGTACAGTTTGCCGTCCGCAGGCGCGAGGTCCAGAGATTGGCCCGTGAGGACGACACCCTTTTCTTTTAGTTGCTGTTTGAATTCCTCAGTCGATAGATCCACGCGATAACCCGGAATGGATTCCAGCTTATCGAGCGTGCCTCCGCTAAAGCCAAGCCCGCGGCCAGACATTTTCCCGACAGGCAAGCCACACGCCACGACGATCGGTAAGACGGTAAGGCTGGTTTTATCCCCCACGCCGCCTGAAGAGTGTTTATCCACCGCAATATCCACAATCCCGGAAAGATCAAGCACCTGACCGGATCTGGCCATCGCGAGTGTGAGGTCGGCGGTTTCAAAGGGCGTCATGCCGTTCAACATGATCGCCATGGCAAACGCAGAGGCCTGATAATCGGGAATATCGCCCTTCGTAAAACCGCGCACAAAAAATTCAATTTCCTGCGAGCTTAATTCGCCTTTGTCGCGTTTTTTGATGATGATGTCCACCGCGCGCATGAAGATTCTCCTTGTGAAATCGGACGCGGGTATTTTAACGTATTTTGTCAGACAACGCATTAGATCGCGTTTGTATACTCCCTGAAAGAGGCGGCGTGGGCTACAATTTAACCAGCCTCTGTCCTTCTTTTGTATCATGTACGATCCAGCCAAGCCGGGTGATCTGGTCGCGCAAACGATCAGATTCGGCGAAGTCTTTTCGGACACGCGCGGCCGTACGTTGTTCAAGCAGCTCAAGGGCTTCGGCAGGGGGTTGACCTTCGTCGATTTTCGGAGCGCCGCGGATCATTTCCCATGCTTCTGGGCGAATCTCTTTTTCAATGGGTTTCGGCAAATTGACGATACCCAGCTCACTTAAGGAAAAGCTCGCACCCGTGGGATAGATCTCCATACTATTCTCTTTCAGCACTGAAACAGAGCTGACCCCGTGGACCTCACAGGTGTCTTTTTCAAGATCCATGATGATGCCGGAATGTTCATCCAAACCCACGACAATATTTTCAGCTGGTAATAATTTTCGCCATTGTTCAAAACGATCGATGCCCATAAAACAACGGCTGGTATCCAGGTCCACGCCGCCTTCGGCGTTATTCCAATGCGGGATGAAAGACAGGTTCAAGCCGAAATCAGCGAAAAGGTCCAGCCCCGGTTTCGTATGGACCTCCTCCCCCACTTTATAGATCTCATATACAGGCAAAGCCCATGCGCCAATAGAGATGGTCGCAGCGGAGGCAAAGATCAAGGTCGCGCCCAGCCTGTGCCGCGCACGCATGATATCCCATGCAAGCGTGCCCTGCAGCTGACGCGCAGTATAGGTGGGGCTGCCGGGACCCATAAAGATCATATTGGCCTGCAACAAGGGCTTTAAGATATCGGGGTTATCCGGGCTGAACTCGGTCCCCTGTTTGCGCGCCGGGATCAAGTCTATCGTTGGTTTGTAATTCTGCAGGCGTGTTTTAAGGAATTCCGCCACGCGCTCCGCCACCAGCGACGCGTTGAGTTCAAAGCCAGCGGGGGTCTCCAGGATGGAAACATGCAAAGGATGTGGCCCTGTCGAGGGCTCCACAATGCCGCGCGCAAGAGTCTCGAAGATCCGTCCACCTGCAAGTGAAGTCTCGCCTGAGCCGAGAAAAGCTATCCGTCCTATACTCATGTTATTGCTGATGATTTGTTGAGTTGGTCTATTACGTTTAAGAATGTTTCGTTATCAGGAATATCCCGCATGGATGAGCCGTAATGAACAAAACGGATGCGCCCATTAACATCCACAATGCAATTCAAAGGCATGCGACCCAGTTTGAAGAGATTTACCTCCTGACGATACACGCTTGAGACGATGTGATCAGGATCGGGCAGGCCAATAAACGGGATATGATGATCAGACCAGTAACGCTGGAATGCAGCCTGGCTAGCCGGGCCAACCGCCATGATCTGCGCACCGCGCGAAGTAAATTCATCGTAGTCATATCGCATGCGCGCCAACTGCGCGCGACAATGCGGTCAGAGAAAGCCTCGTAGGAAAGCCAGCACAACAGGTTTACTCCCGCGAAAACCTGAAAGGCGTACAAGATTACCGTGCAAGTCTTCCAGCTCAAAATCAGGCGCAAGTTCGCCGGGGGTGATCAGGTCTGGTTTCATTTCAATTGCAAAAAGTTTTCGACGAGCGCGAGCAGGATGCGTTTAAGAATTTTCATCGATCAATGATTTCGCTTTCTTCCAAATTTGGTCGAACATTTCAACCGTTAATTTTCCGGTCAACGTATTTTGCTGGCTGGGATGATACGAACATAAAACCCAGGCGCCGGTTGGCAAATGATAAGACGCAGCGTGTGCGAATTTAGTTACCGAATAGCGAACAGAATGTATCCGCAGGATTCTCTCGAATGCTACCCGACCCAGACACACAATCACCTTCGGATTAATAATCTCTAATTCTCGTTCAAGATAAGGCTGGCAATTATTTAACTCTTCGGGGCTGGGCTTATTATCAGGCGGCGCGCAGCGAGCGGACGCGGTGATATACATGTCTTTCAGGATAAGGCCATCGCTTCGCGACTCCGCCGACGGCTGATTCGCAAACCCAGCGCGGTGGAGTGCGGGAAACAGAAAGTTGCCAGAACCGTCGCCCGTGAATTGACGCCCCGTCCTGTTGGATCCATGTGCACCCGGGGCGAGTCCTACTACCAGGACGCGCGCTTTCGGATCCCCAAATCCCGTAACAGGTTTGCCCCAATATTCGTGATCTTTATATGCCTTGCGTTTAACGCGCGCCACTTCCTCGCGCCATTCCACGAGGCGGGGGCATTTACGGCAGGAGATGATCTCTTTGTTGAGCGTATCTAACGAGTTGTGTGTCATGTGTTCCAGTGTCAGGTGTCAGGTTACAGACGCAAGTCTGCCTGGCACTCGACACCTGATGCCTGACACTTAATAAATAAGCATCGCATCGCCAAAGGAATAAAAACGATAGCCTTCTTTAATAGCGGTTTCATAGGTTTGCAAAATTCTTTCTCTTCCCGCAAACGCGCTGACCAGCATAATGAGCGTGGATTTTGGCAAATGAAAATTGGTGATGATCGCATCTACGACTTTGAATTGGCAGCCGGGGAGAATGTAGATGGAGGCTGGGCCGCGAAATGCTTTGACCACAGACGACAGACCACCGACCGTCGTCCGTCGTCCATCGTCTGTGGTCATGTGCGCGGCAGATTCGAGAGTGCGCACGCTCGTCGTTCCAGCTGCGATCACCCGTCCACCAGAATTCCTAGTTAGATTTATTAGGTCTGCAGTTTCTTGACGGAGTTCACACCATTCCGTATGAATTTTATGCTCCTCAGGATTCTCTTCATTGACAGGAGCAAAGGTATCCAACCCAACATGCAATGTGACATAGGCGATCTTGATGCCTTTGGCCTGTAATTCATCCAGCAGGTGCGAAGTAAAATGAAGTCCTGCTGTCGGCGCGGCGGCAGAACCCATCTCGCGCGCGTAGACTGTTTGATAGCGTTCGGGGTCAGTTAGTTTTTCATGAATATATGGCGGGAGTGGGACATTCCCCACCCTTGAAAAATACGGTTCGATCGGTTCTGAAAATTTGATCAGCCGTTCCGAGCCTTCGAGGATTTCAAGGATTTCTGCATAAGGTCCATTTTCCACTTGCACTTTCATGCCTACGCGCAGGCCTTTTCCAGCGACTAAAGATTCCCAAGTCAATTCATCACGGCGGCGTAAAAGTAACAGCTCCACGCGGCCACCGGTTTCTTTTTTGGCAAAGATACGCGCCGGGATAACGCGCGTTTGATTCAATACCAGCAAGTCACCCGCCCTGAGATAATCTTTTATATCGCGGAATATTTTATGCTCCAAGGCTCCCGTATTGCGATGAAGCACTAGCAAACGAGAAGAATCACGCGGCTCGAGGGGAGTCTGCGCGATGGAGGATTCCGGGAGATGGTAGTCGAAGTCGGAGGTTTTCATTTTTAATTATTATATCTTCCTCGACCTAAATAATTTGCTAATATTTGAATATACCTCTTGTTCACTCCAAGGCGCAGTCCAGATTCTAAGTACACCTGTTTCTTGAAGAAGCATTGATTTAACTGATTCTTGAACAGGATGGCTTGATACTATGAAATACCAAAACAAATTACCTGTCATAAACCTATACCCATTATGACCAAATAGCTTTTCTGGCATGGGAGGCATAATAATTCTGTGTATCTTTTGCGGTTTAGGGACTCTAACAATAAAACAGCCATAATCTGTAGATCTGCCCGGGTTTTCTTGATCAAGCATCGCGCGGATTTTTTCCTCATGCTTTCTCAAATTTACGTTTGCAAACATCTGATTCTTAGAAACACTTCCGCGCCAAAGGATAGAAAATTGAAAAAGCTTAAGTAGTCTGTAATCTATATTGTTTGAAAATACAAAGAGATCACTCGAATCTTTTTCAAAATTTGGAACGTCTCGAATTACCTTAGCGGCATAACCCTCATACTTGCTTAATTTTGTTTCGCACTTTTGGCAAAATAAGTATTCACGTATTCCTTTTTGAATAAGCTTTTCCTTTTTATCAGAAGGTACACTCATAGTACGATGATTCGCATCGTACAAGGGTAAATAGAAGAATTCTGGCAAGATATGCGAATTTCTTAATTCAGATTCTTTCAAACACAGCCTACAAATATCACCACCCATTTCAGCCTTATTTTACTTTCTCCAAAACCGCGCTATCAAATTCAAAATAATGGTCAGTATCACGGAAACCAATATCGAACTCGTGAGTGGGAAGTAGAAGCTTCCACTCTCCCCTTCAATACGGATGTCACCAGGCAATCTCCCAAGTGGAATGCCTAATTTTGCAACGAGAAAAACTCCTCCACCAATCAGGATCAAGACGATTCCAGCAATTATGAGATAACGAGCAAAAGTTTCCATAATTTAACGTTCCCACGTTTGAACGTTCAAACGTTACAACAGTCGGGGTTGCCCCTCTTCGCGATATTCCAATCCCAAATGTTCATATGCGGATTTGGTGGCGACGCGGCCTTGTGAGGTGCGATCGAGAAATCCAAGCTGCAGGAGATACGGCTCGACCACATCCATGATCGTATCCTGCTCTTCGCTGATGGACGCGGCAATGGTGTTCAAACCAACCGGTCCGCCATTATATTTTTCAATAATGGTACGTAATACACGGCGATCTACATCGTCCAGGCCAAGGGTATCTACTTGTAACAGATCCAACGCTTCCTGCGCGAGCCTGCGCGTAACTGTCCCGTCCGCGCGCACCTGCGCGAAATCGCGGACTCTTCTCAACAAACGCAATGCGACGCGGGGAGTGCCGCGCGCGCGCTTGGCAATCTCGTCAATGCCATCTTTTGCGACTTCGACTTTTAACATCCGCGCGGCACGCGTGACGATAGCCTGCATCGCGTTTAATTCATAATAATCCAGCCGATAGACCGCGCCGAAGCGCGCTCGTAAAGGCGCTGTGACCAAAGCCAAACGTGTCGTCGCGCCGACGATCGTAAAGCGCGGCAATTTCAATCGGATTGAGCGCGCCGATGGCCCTTTGCCAATCACAATATCAAGTGCGTAATCTTCCATGGCGGGATATAACACTTCTTCCACCGCGCGTCCTAAACGGTGAACTTCGTCAATGAACAGCACATCGCCCGCGCGCAGGTTGGTGAGAATCGCGGCTAAATCCCCCGCGCGCTCAATGACTGGTCCAGCCGTGATCTTGATATTGACACCCATTTCATTCGCAACTACATGTGCAAGAGTCGTTTTTCCCAAACCCGGAGGGCCATAAAATAAAACGTGATCCAGCGCTTCACCGCGTCCACGCGCGGCAGCGATGAGAATGGATAAATTTTCCTTGACCTGATCCTGCCCGATCAGGTCGGCTAATTTCTGTGGACGAAGCGCGTTATCCACGCGATCATCGGGTTTGGATTCCGGGTCAAGCGGACGGGAGGTTTTGCTCATGGCAAGATTATACCGTTTCAGTCGTCATTGCGAGCAGCTACAAAGTCGCGACGACACTTGCACCGCACTCCCATTCCGCTACGCTAGGCCCACTCGCTGCGCTCGGGACTGCCGCTTTGCGGCGTGCGCGAGGGACTTCGTGCGTTCGGTGCAGTGCAGGTGAGCAATCTCTTAATCGATATGGGGATTGCTTCGTCGGGCTACGCCCTTCTCGCACATCGTCCCCGACAGGGGAATGACAGATTAATAAACCGCCTCCCAACTTTCAGTTAAGCAGGAGGCGGCGCTTCATCCAAAATACGGTTTATTCTGTAGGTTGGAGAAATGTCGCTTCAACCGTCATCCCCCAGCGGATACGTGGATCAACTTTATCCACGCGAATGCGGGCGGTGTAGATCACATCCCCACCCTGCAACACGGACGATTGACTGATATCAGCAACCACTCCATCGAGTGTGACATCCGGCAAAGCATCCACACTCATTGAGACAGACTGACCTTCTGAAATTTTCACCACTTCAAGCTCGGTGACATCCGTGGTCTCAACGATCCAGGAATGGAAATCTGCGACACTGACTGCGCGCGTTTCAAGGCCAACCTGCTCACCAACGGTCACACCCACATCAGCAACCACGCCATCGAACGGGGCGGTGAGGCTGTATCCATCCAGCGCGTCCTGTGCGGCTTCAAGTTGCGCCCTGGCAAGCGCGAGTCGATCGGCATTGGGCCCATCCAGCGTAATCTCGTATTGATAATTGGCCTCGGCTTCAGCAGCCAGCGCGGCATCCAGCGCAGCACGAATTTCATCACGTTCGCGCATGATCGACTCAAGGTCACGCAAGGATTCATTAAGATTTTCCTGCGCAGTCTCAAGATCGTCCTCGGCGTTTTTCCGCTTGCCATCTTCCTTGCTCAGATCTTTGAATTTATCAAAGTCTTCCAGTTCCTTCTTAAGATCTAGTTTGCGATCTTCAACTTCATCTTCTGCATCCTCAATGCGGTCTTCAATATTGTCTATGTTGAGATCTTCCCATTTCTTTTCGGCTTTGCCGCGCGCTTTCTGCGCATCCATATAAGCCTGCCAAAGGCTGGCGCGTTCTCCATTTGCATCACGGAGCAACAGATCATATCCGTTCTGCGCGATGATAACTTGCGCTTCGGCCGCGCCCGCATTTGCAAGGCGGACGAGGATATCCCCTTGTTTGACGGTATCGCCAATCTTTACACTGACCTGATCCACAACGCCGCGTGCCTGAAAGGATAGATTGGACGCCAAAGCCGGCCGGATTTTCCCCTCGGCAATCACCACAGAGACAGGCACAGACGTCGCTTCTGCGACGGGAGTGGCAGCTTGGTTTCCGCAGGCGGCTAGTAGAAGAGAAATAATTCCAAGGATCGAGATCGTACTTAATAGATATTTCTTCATGGTTTCCTTCTTCATAATGATGGTCCCATTGCGAGAAGGGTGCCGCGAAGCGTGCCCGACGATACTTGCGCCGCACTCGCACTCCGCTGCCTTATGGGGACTTCGTGCGTTTGTTGCAGTGCAGGTGAGCAATCCCAAACTTGGCAAAAAGATTGCTTCGTCACAACAAGCGCTCCTCGCAATGACATGCTACAAATTATTCATATGCCAATACTTCGCGGATAGTCAAACGGGCCGCGTTCTGCGCCGGTAAAATGGACGCGACCACCGAAAGCACGATGATCAATCCAAGCCAGATCGCGTAGCCTGTAAATGTGAACACGACTTTGATCGGCGTTTCAAACAAGGCAACGCTTATGATGTACGAGAGCAAATACGTAAACGGAAAGGAAAGGGCGATCGCCAGAACAAAGGAGATCGCACCGATTACAAATCCTTCGGCGATGACCGTTCGCATCACGGCGCGGTCATCTGCGCCAATGGCGCGCATGATCCCGATCTCGCGTGTGCGTTCCAACACGTTCATGCCCATCGTGCCGGTCAGCCCCATCGCGCCGACGATGGCCGTGAGGATCGCCATGATCAATAGGAAAACAACCAGCGTATCCAAGCTCTCGATCGCCGAATCAAGCGAGGCCAGGCCGGACTGGGCCTGTCTCACTTTGAATCCCTGCTGGCGAAAGAAATGATCCAATTTTTCGGCCATTGCATCCTGAAACTCGCGGGTATGATCATCCGTCACTACGCGAAAAGAGGACGAACGGTTGGAGAGATTTAATACCTGCGAAGAATATTCAAACGGCGTATACGCCAGGATCCCCTCGCGACCCACAAACTTAAATATGCCAACCACTTCCCAATCTTCCACCCGCCCATTGATCTTAAGAGGAAGGGTATCGCCCGGTTTCAAATCAGGATAATACTTCAACACTACTTCACTGACCGTAAACTTGCGGAGGTCATCCTTGCGGATCCATCTTCCAGCCACGATGATCGGGTTCACCAGTTCACTATCGGCCGGAGGCGCAAGCATGTTCATGCTATCAGCCACTGTTTGATCCGGGTTCAACAATTCTGTGCTGATAAACTGCCAGCCTTCCACGCGTTGCAGGCCGGGGATCTGTAAGGCAAATTGTTCCACTTCACGAATGCGATAGGCCTTATCAAAATCCAAGGTCACATCCGCGCGGAAATACTTGCCGATCTCGCCGATGTAATCATGCAAGGTCACACGCACATTGAACACGGCAATAAAGATCGCGCCGCCCATCGTCAGCGTGAACAACGTCAGCGCCAGGCGACTCTTCCTGCGGAATGTGTTCCTCAACGAGATCACGAACGGACGCGGGAAATGAATACCGCGCGCCGCAAGCAGACGCGTGACGCGCACCATCATCCGATCAAACCAGCTCAATCGGGTCTGTTGTCCACCTTGTGCCTGAGTTTCGTCTGCGGTCAAGTCTCCGCTCAGCGCACGCAAAACAGTGATACGGGAACCGCCCATCACCGGCGCAAGCCCCGCAACAAGTGGGACAAGCAAACCGACCGCGATCTGAATGAACAAGGCCATCGGCACGATACGATATCCCAGCAGATTGAAGCTCAATTTGCCTGCGATAAAAAGCGCCAGGCCGTAAGCACCCTGTCCGCCCACAGGAATCGCGATCAGCAAAGCCAGCACGCCAAACGAAATAATAAGCACAAGATACATGATCAATACCTGACGATTGCGCCCGCCGATCAATTTGATCACGCCAATATGACGCAGATGCTGGTTCAACAGAGCGCTCAACGTATTGGCGATCAACGAGCTGGAGAGGAATACGATCAAAATACCGAGTGCCATCAAAATACCCAGAACGGCATTGACAGTATCTGCCAACGGATGTTTATGCGTCTCTGAAAAACGCGCCCGCGAAACTTTTGTGTCGTTCTTTTCCAGTTTATCTTTTAGATCACCACCTACTTCACGGATATGGGCCATATCGTCCTGACCCTCCCAGACGGTTACATAGGCGCGGTTGAACAGGTCGGGCTGCCGCAAGGTCGGGAGTGTCTTCATCAAAATATAAGCGTACGACGGTGCAAGAAAATCTCCCGCGCCCATGCTTGCATCCTGTACGATACCGACGATCTTTAACTCTTTCAGGGTACCATCAGACAGCTCAATGCTGAGGTTCTGGCCCACTTCAACATTCAATTTCTTAAGGACATCTTTCTCCAACAGGATCTCATTCTTGGCCGCTTCGCTTGCCCCAAAAAATGGCACCAGCAAATTGACCTTGTTCTCTTTGAAAGTTTCAAACGCCACCACGTCCAGCGCCACCCACTGCCCGCTATTTTCCATCCGCACGCGGAAGTTGACGACGCGCCTGCCCTCGACATCCAGTACGCCGGGTGCGTTTTTGATGGACGTGAGCAATTCGTCATTGAAATTCGCGGTACGGATTTCAATATTCGCGGGATTGTTCGCCGCGTAGGAAATGCTCATATCATTGGAAATGATCTTATATGCCCCCGCGATCACACCAATGGAAAATACGCCCACCGCGATGGAAAAGACCACCAGCAGCGTGCGCGCTTTGTTATCCCAGAGATCGTGAAAGACCTTACGCCACCTTGGTCGCATACTATTTATATTTCAACAACTCAGTGACCTCTGAGCCGGAATACGGCTTTAGGTTGACATCCTTCACACCCAGACGCAGGAACTGGGTTACACGCTCGGGGTTGATCGCGGAGGTGAGCACCACGGTCTTCGAGGCCAGTCCCGCCTTTGAAAGCGCGGCCAGTACATCGGTTACCGGGACCGAGGTAATATGTTCATCCACAAGGATCAGGTCCGCAGAGGGAATTTTCTTCAGGTCGATGGACTGGGTCAATTTGACCTTCGTGCCTTTGAGCAATTCCGTAAATAAGTTTGCCCAGTCGTCGTTATCATCGATCAATAGAATATTTTGTAAATTGTCCACTTGTGGCATCTCAAGGTCCGCACGTTTGCCGCGCAGGAATAGCACAACAGCTGTCCCTCGCCCTTCCTTGCTGACGAGCGCGATCCGTCCTTGTGATTGCGAGACGACATGCATCGCCGCAGGCAGGCCGAGACCATGATGTGTAATGCCGCGCGTGGTAAAGAACGGCGACCATACTTTTTGCATGACTTCTTCGTTCATACCCGCGCCGTCATCTTCGATTTCAATCTCGAGCACGCTGCGCTCGTCACTGGGCCGGGCGGCCACCACTATAGACTTTGCGCCGGCTTCCGCGGCATTTTGCAAAATATTACCGAGCGCGCGCGTCAGTTGCGTGCTATCTGCAACGACATAGGCTGCAGCAGGGTCGATCTTGAGTTTGAGCATTTTCTGTGGAATACCGTGCTGGATCATCGCGGTGTGGAGCACATCCGCCAGCAGGACCGGGCGCGGCCGCATTTCACGTACCGCGCCGATCAATTGTTCCTTCACCTGAATGATCTGCGCCGCGCTTTCAGCGATCATATCCAGATCTTCCTTGAGGGATTCAACTTCAATGTTTCCATCCGCGATCTCTTCGCGCAGACGCGCAATCGTAAGCGAGATGGGCAGGGTCTTGTTCCCGATCCAGTGGATGGCCTCGGTCGAGGCTGTGGTCAGCGCTTCAAAGACCTTGTTCCGCAGGATCTCGTTGTGGGCTTCATTGAGTTCATCGATCAAACGCGCGTTGTTGATGGCAACTGCGAGATGTTCCGCCATGGTCAGCAAGGTGGTAACGTCATCTTCACCGAAGGCGCGTTCTTCCGAACTTTGAATGGTCACCGCGCCCAACGCCTTGCCGCCATAAATGAGCGGCAACGCCATTTCAGAGCGCGTGTGCGGCAGATGCGGATTCTTGAAATGGACATGCTCCTCACCCACATCCAGGGCGATCCGGGCCTCACTCATCGCAATACACGCGCCGATCATGGAATCCGTGCCGATCTTGAGTTTGTGTCCCTCGGCGACCATCGCCTTACCCGCCTTGCCATAGCCGGCACGCAGGACGGCATATTCACCCGCCGGATCCAGGAGGAAGATGCCCGCGTAATACAAACCATAAGCTTCGCAAATGATATTGACAGTTTGCGGAAGTAATTGTTCGAGATCAAGAATGGAGGTGACTTCCTTACCCACGCGGTTCGCGGCCTTCAACAAGCGCGAGCGACGTTCCGCCTGGCGATGTAAATTGGAGTTTTGAATGGCGATCGCGAGTTGATCTGCCATCGTTTGCAACGCGGCAATATCTTCTTCATGGAAAGCGGCCTCTTCGATAGATTGCACGGTCAACGCGCCAATGACATCATCTCCCACGATCAGTGGCAGCGCCATCTCAGAACGGGTCTTCGGAAGATGGGGATTCTCGAAGAAAACGGCCTCAGCCCCAACGTCCAGCGCGATGCGGCCCTCCCGATTCGCGATCGAGGCACCGATCATCGAGTTCCCACCCACTGCAAGCTTGTGTGCCTCGTTGATCATCGCCTTGCCGGCGTCTGCACGGCCCGCCTTCAAGACCGCGTGTTGCTTCAGGTCATCCAGCAGGAATACGCCCGCGTAATAAAAGCCGAATTCCTCACAAATGATATCCACCGTGCGTTGAAACAGTTCGTACGGATCAAGAATGGTGGTGATGTTCTTGGCGGCGCGCGCGGAGGCCTTTAATAAAGTGATATGTCGTTGAATATCGTTCGTCATGATTTCCTCTTATTTCTCGTTCAATATTTTGTGGATCAGTTCCACCAACCCCTGCTCACGTCCCTTCACAAAAAAGGCGCGCGCGCCGCGTGAAACCGCATCCTTGGCCTTGCTCACTTCGTCATAAGCCGTAAGGATCACGACACGCAGGTCGGGTTTTTGTTTTTTCAGATCATCCAGCAGCTCGAGCCCTGCGCCGGTTTTGGGTGTGCCATCAAAACCCGGCATGTTCAGGTCAAGCACAGCGATGTCCACCGTGCCTGCATTTTTTGAGAAGATCTCGCTTCCGCTTTTGCAATCGGCTGCGGTGATCACCTCGAAGCCCGCGCGCAGAAGAGTCTTCTCGAGGCTCCGTTGGACCAGCTTCTCGTCATCCACTAATAGAACTGTCGTCATTCATCCTCCAAAATTTTTCTTTTACCGCAGGGAGCCCAAAGAAAACAATTTAAAAGCTCCGTAATCTTTGCCTGCACTGGGCCGCGGGCACGTGTGTGAACTCCCCTGGCACCGCCCGCCACCGTTCGTCCGCAGGATCGCTTTGCTGATGCCGCGAGCACGACGGTCCACAGGATTGCTCACCTGCACTGCAACGAACGCAGTGCGGCGCAAGTGTCGCTTATGCGAGCTGGCAGGGCAGGTGTGTATAAAATCATTTTTTCTCAACAGGCAAACGCACATAGAATGTTGCACCCCTGCCCGCTTCACTTTCCAGCGCGATCTTTCCACCGTGCTGATTTACAATTTGCATGACAGATGAAAGCCCAAGTCCCGTGCCACCGCTTTCACCTTTTGTAGTGAAGAACGAAACCCAGATCTTGTCTTGAATCTCATTGGGTATGCCGGGGCCATTATCCTGGATGGTCACCAGCACAAATTCCCCGTCCCGATCCCGGCGGCCTTTGATAATAATTTTCGGCAAGGGAGTATTACTGATTGCCTCCCACGCATTCTTGATCAAATTATTAAAGACCTGCTCCACCTGCGGCGCATCCACGTGGGCATCGGGCATATCACTCGCCCACTCCAATTCCAGCACACCCTCTGGCAACCTCATATTCTCGACCGTACCCGTGATCAACTTGCTTAACGAAACCGGGCCGTCATTTCTTTGCCGCGCCGGGCCGATCAACCCTTCTTTAATGCTCAGGATCGTGACGGCACTATTCTCGACAATATCCAGATCTTCAAACAAGGAATCTACACTGAGAAACGCCTGCAAGCCATTCGGCCTCATGGCAGACATTTCAGCGAGGATCCCTTTCAGGTCCAGGCCTTTTGCGCGCGCCTGCGCGCGGATCGTTTCAACTGCCGCGCGCAGGGGTTCATTTTCCAACACGGACGCGTCCAACTGCGCGGCGAGCGCGAGCAGGTAGACCACATCTTCGCGGACGCGTTTCACGCTGCCCGGGATCGGCGCGGCTTTGTTTCCCACCCAGTGGATCGCTTCACCTGTCGCGGTGGCAATGGCTTCGAATGTTTTTGTACGGAAAATTTCTGTGCGCGCTGCTTCCAATTTGTGCATGGACTGCGCGTTATTGATCGCGATCGCGATCTGATCTGCCATCGTTTGCAGGGAGGTGATGTCCTCTTCGGTGAATGCATTGAGTTGGTCGCTTTGTACGGTAAGCGCACCCAAAGCGCGCGCCTCCACAGCCAGGGGCAGAGTCACCTCGGAACGTGTCTTGGGTAAATATGGATTCTTAAAACGCGTCTCTTCGCCCGCCACATCCGATACAATGCGCGCCTGCTGCGTAAGGATGACCGCCCCGATCATGGACTTATCATCCACGGGCAGCCGATAATTTTCAGCGATCATCGTTCGTCCCGGCGCGGCATACCCGGCCCGCAAGACAGCCCACTCACCATCCTCGGAGACCAGAAAGACTCCGGAATAATACAAACTAAATTCACTGCAAATAATATCCACAGTGCGTTTGAGCAACTCACCCAGATCCAAAATAAAGGTAACGACTTGTCCCACGCGCGCGGCGGTCTCCAGCAGTTTATGTCTGCGCTCCAACATCGAGAACATGCTCTGGTTCTGCTGGAGCAAATGTTTATTCTTTTCCACCGTATTACTCAACTGACGGATATTGTCCTCGAGCCGTTCGACCAACTCTTGTTGATACACTTGCAAGTGATGTTCAGCATCGTCGAGTTTTTCAACTTTGCCATTCAGGTATTCCTCTACGAGGTCTTCAAACGTGTCGTCAATCGGTTTCGAGATGAATCCCACCGCGCCTGCGGCAAGAGCACGCTCACGTGCGCGACTGGATGTATCCGCTGAAACGATCACGATGGGTGTATTCGGCAGCATCTTGCGCAGACGGGTCGCGGCTTCACTGCCCGACATGTGCGGAAGGTTATGGTCAAGCAAAATGAGGCTGGGCTCGGTCTCTTCGGCAAGCTGTAACCCGTTGAGCGGATCATCGGCTTCCAGCACGATGTACTTGTGAGAGAGCAATCTGCGCACCAGCGCGCGGGATTCGTCGCTGTCTTCTATATACAGGATCTGGGGAAGCCTGCGTGGGTCGTTGGGTAGGGCCATCATTGCCTGCTGCTTCAAAAGTCGGAAATGTGCTGTGACTCAAGGCGCTTCTGCATGACCTGACCAACAGCCTCGGCCGTGATCGGGGATTCCTTCATCACACGCAGATAGATCGCGCGCGGCAATGTCAGCAGGTCTACAGGTTGATCGCCTGCGCGCACATTCGCAACGGACTTGCCTCCGCGCATCAGTTCGATCTCGCCGAAGAACTCGCCCGGGCCCAGGCGCGCGAGGAGGACTTCCCTGTCATTATTCTCCTGCAGCACCACTTCCACTTCACCTTTGCGGATCATAAAGAAATGATCTACGCTCTGGTTCTGGGAAAGGATGGTTTCACCCGGCGCGTAGGACTGTCTTTCAGCCAGCTTCGTAAATTCCAGCATGTGACGATGCCTCAATTGTGGCAAAGACTTTGAGACGGCCTCATCGATCAATTCACCATCTGAAATGACAATATTGCGATGCGTGCGCGCGGTCAGCGACGGGTCATGGGTCACCATCATGATGGTCTTGCCCTGGTCTACAAAATGTTGAAAGAGTTGAATGATCGTATCTGCAGAACGCGAATCAAGGTTGCCGGTTGGCTCATCTGCGATCAGCAGAGGCGGGTCACAAGCCATGGCGCGCGCGATCGCGGCGAGTTGCTGCTGGCCGGTTGAAACCAAAACCGGTAATTTATTGGCAAGCTTTTCCAGACCCACCATCTTTAGCAATTGCATGGCACGTTCCGGACGTTCGTCAAAGTCGTACATGTCCACGTAATCCATCGGCAGCATCACGTTTTCCAGAAGGGTCAGCATCGGCAACAACTGGAAAAATTGAAAGACGATCCCCAAATTCCTGCCGCGCCAGTTCGAACGCTGGCTTTCGCTTACACCCGTGTAAATATCCGTGCCGTTGACAACGACCTGGCCTTCAGTGGGATGGTCAATGCCGGTAATCATATTCAGTAACGTGGATTTGCCGCTTCCGGATTTGCCGACGATGGAAACGAATTCGCCGCGATCGATGGTCAGGTCTATATCTTTGAGCACGGTGAACACGCCTGCCGCATTGCTGAATCGTTTGACCAGGCCGCGTAGTTCGATCATGGAATCAGGCGAAAAATCTGCTACTTGCGCGGGACCAGCTCGACGTCTCGTTTGAGGGGTTTTCATGTCCTGCTCCGGATCATGGTCTTATCAAATTTTGGTTCACTCTCCGAATTCGCATCAGCATCCAATTCCCCATCCGCGATCGTCAGGCTGCGCGAAAAGCGACTTGCGAGACCGGTATCGTGGGTCACCATCAGGATGGTTTTTCCCTGATCCGCCACCAGGTGTTCAAAGACTTCAAAGATGTGATCCGCAGTGATCGAATCGAGGCTGCCGGTTGGCTCATCGGCTACAAGGATGGGAGGATCATTTGCGAGCGCACGCGCAATTGCAACGCGTTGTTGCTGGCCGCCCGAGATAAACGCGGGGAGTTTATGCGCGTGCTCTTCGAGCTCCACCAACTTTAGAAGCTGCATGGCGCGTTCTTTTGATTCGCGCGGACGAAAATTATTGGCCAGGTCCATCGGGAGTGTAATGTTCTCGACCAGCGTAAGCATCGGCAATAATTGAAAGGATTGATAGACGACGCCCATTGTCCTGCCGCGCCAAAAGGCGCGCGCATCTTCATCCATTTCATGGACCGAAACGGCATCGCCGGCAGTGTGCACAATGACCTCGCCGCTGGTCAGCTGGTCCACGCCGTTGATCATATTAAGCAGGGTGGATTTGCCCGCGCCGGATTTGCCCACAATGCCGAGGAACTCCCCCGCGTCAACCTTGAGATTTACCTCTTTCAACGCCGTGAACTCGCCTGCCGCAGTAGAATACGTTTTTGCCACATTATGTAACTCGATGATCGATGAAGACATGGAATGATCCGATTGATGATTTTACCCCTCACGTGCAAAAGCAGGCTTGCAAAGAGGTTTCAATTATTTTGCAAACAGGAGAGCAGGCTTTTTATCACGCCCTGTGGCTCCTCTTTTGTGACCGCCAAAACCGGCACTACACCTGCAGAGAACACCGCGCGCACATTCCCCATCTTCCCATGCCGCGGCAAAACACCAACCGCATTTGATTCTGCGTTCAATATATCAGACATTTGCTGTGGACTCGTCGCCAGCCTTGCAAAGGAGGTCACGCTTCTTCCCTTCATCACAAGCTGCCCAAACACAATTTGCACATCCTCCTCCGACTCATAGACCCAGACCTGCACGGCTGGATCTCCCAGCCCGGCGAATAAAGCTTGCGCATCTTCCAGCGAGAGGTTTTGGACCGGGCTCGCAGGGTGCGTAACGATCAATATTTCCTCCTCATCAATTTTATACGCGCGAGAAATGAGTGTTTCGGGCTCGCCCACGCGCAGATAAATATCGGGCTGTTCCGCGTTGACGCTTAGCGCGATCGATAGGTCATTCGCACAAACAAATAATTCATTCAACCAGGGCTGTGCGGCGGAGGTGGCATAAACGGTAACAAGCTGAGTTTGGGAGACAGGTTGCGTGGCAGGCGCGCAGGAATAAAAAAGAAAAGATGCAAGAAGAAGACAAAACAATTTTTTCGTCAAACCATTACCAATCTTTTAGCAATGCCACCAATAATTTCTTTCGCTGCTCGAGGCAATCCGCAAAAATATACTCACGCTCAGTGTGATAGCCTTCACCGATCGCGCCGATGCCGTCCAGCACAGGGATTCCAAGTGGGGCGACAAAGTTCGCATCCGAGGCACCGCCCGTGCCACCCGCTTTCAGTTCCATGCCGATACCTGCCGCAATCGAGCTTGCCTTTTCAAACGTGGCTTTCATCGTCTCATCAAACGGCATCGGCGGACGATTCAAGCCACCTGTGATTTCAATAGACGTACCATCGAGAACCGGTTTGAGTTTGTTCATCTCAGCTTCGAGTCGTTCCCATTCACCGGGTTGCATGACACGCACATCCACTTCAATCAGGGCTTCATCCGGCACAACATTTGACACAGTGCCGCCGTGGATCACACCCACGTTCAGGGTGGTCTGTTTGGAATAATCTGTCAACTTTTGGATCGCGATAACTTGATGCGCCATCTCTTCGATGGCATTACGTCCCTTTTCATGGTCGCCGCCTGCATGCGCCGCGCGCCCTTTCACCTTCACCCAGAACTCGCCTGAACCCTTTCGCCAGGTTTTGAGCGAGCCATCCAATAAAGCAGATTCCATCACCAGCACAAGCGCGGATTCTTTCGCCAATGATTCGATCAATTCGCGGGAAGTAAGACTGCCGATCTCTTCATCAGATGTACATAGCAAAGTGATGGAGCGGGTCATTCCAGACTTCCGCGCTTCTTCAATTGCAGCAAGAGAGATGACAATGCCCGCTTTCATATCGAGAGCCCCGGGGCCAAAGATCTTTCCATCAGCTTCCGCGTATGGCATTTTGGCAAGCGTGCCTAGTGGAAAAACCGTATCCATGTGGCATAACAGAAGAATGGGGCTTTCTCCCTGACCCTGCCCTCTGCCAAAGGGAGAGGGGTAGCGCGCAAGGATATGGTCCCCGGCTTCAGAATTCTGGATGATCTCGACGGTCGCACCCAATTTAAGGGCTTGCTCCGCGACAATATCGCCGACACGATCCACTGCGGATTTATCGTGCGAGGGAGATTCGGCCTCAACAAGCCGATTGAGGAAAGCCTTCATGTTCATGGATTTGCGGGCCCTATTTGATCATTTGAATAATCAAAAGCGAAATGCCAAGCACTGCACAATATACTGCGAAAATATAGAGCGAACGTTTGCTCAAATAATCGATCAACCATTTGATGGCTAGCCAGCCTACAAACCCCGATGTAATAAATCCCGTGATGAGATACGGAAAAAAAGCGTGCGTACCCGGCAGGGCGATCACTTTCAAGGATTCGTATCCGCCCGCGGCGAGCAGGATCGGCGCGGACATCAGAAAAGCAAAGCGAGCGGCCTCTGGCCGATTGAAGCCGCATATCATGCCGCCTGCGATGGTCATCCCGGAACGGGAGGCGCCGGGAAAAATTGCCAGAACCTGAAACAGGCCCACGGATAACGCATCCTGCCATGTGGCGGATTCGAGGGTCCGTTGGCGTCGGTCCAGGGATTCGACCCCGGTCAATACCAGGGCAGTCACCAGCAGCCTTACCCCCGCCTGCGTAAACGGATCCTTGAACAGGCTTTGGACCACATCCTTCAACAGAAAGCCCGCGATCAACGCGGGAATGGATGCAACGATGATCAGCCACCCCAGCCGCGCATTCAAATTCTCAAACGGTTTACGGTGGATGATCCCAAGGATAAAGGCCCTGGTGATATGCCAGATATGCTTCCAGAAATAGATCAACAGTGCGATCACCGAACCCAATTGGACGATGATCGAAAAAGAAAACGTTTTGTCATCAGATGGAATACCGAGCAGTTTGCTAAGAATGAGAATATGTGCCGTGGACGAGACCGGGATGAACTCCGTCAATCCTTCAAGGATGCCGAGCAGAAACGCGTGGAGGAGAGTCATGGGCTATAGTATATAGGAAATAGTGAATGGGGAATGGGAATGGGAGAGATGGTTAATGGAGGATGGTTAATGGAGGATGGTTGATGGAGGATGGTTAATGGAGGATGGTTAATGGTTTTCATTGTCTTCGTCTAGATTATCGAATAGGTAAGGCACAGATTCTTCACGAACAGTATACCCCCCTGGAAATTCTTTTTCTCCTTGTTTCGAGCGTTTGAGGTAGGCGATGTAATTATTGAGTTGCTTTCCAATCGACTCGGCATGAGTAGTCAAATGTTCATAGATTTCATCAGGCAAATAACCCAACTCGTGAGCCAAAGCCATATGACTTTGAACTTCAGTCAGCGATCCGCGCGCAATATAACAAAAGCGGACGTTATCCAGAAAATGATATCGCCCATGACCTTCGGCGATGTTGGCGGGTATGCTTTGAGCTGCACGTTTCAATTGTTGAGTCAAATTCCACTTTTCATCGGCTGGCATGTGTGGCACAACTTCTTCATAAATAACCAACGCAAAATCCTTCGCCCTTACCCATACTTCCAACTTATCCAGATTCATCACAGTCATTACAACCCTCCATTAACCGTTCTCCATGATCCATCACCCATTAACCACGCGTTTTGCATTATTTTCCCACTCTTCAAGTAGCATGGGTGCTTTTGTTTCAAAGGTTCCTTCTGCGATGTAAACTCGTATCTCTTCCATTAATCTTATTAATGCCCGCAGATTGTGAATTGATAATAATGTCCCTGCCAATAATTCCTTCGCCACAATGAGGTGACGAATATACGCCCGTGTGAAAGTTTGACAAGTATAACAATCACAGGTTTCGTCTATTGGGCTCTCATCTTTTGCAAACGAGGCATTCATCATATTCAACCGTCCCTCCGGCGAGAAAGCGGAGTGATGACGTGCCAGGCGAGTCGGCAGGACGCAGTCGAAAATGTCAATGCCGCGCAGGACGCCGTTAATCAGGTCTTCGGGCGTGCCGACTCCCATTAAGTAGCGCGGTTTGTTTTCAGGCAGGAGTGGAGTGACCACGTCGAGCATGGCATGCATTTCTTCCTTCGTCTCCCCCACGGATAGTCCGCCGATGGCGATGCCGGGCATATCGAGAGAAGAAATGAATTTTGCCGATTCAGCTCTCAGGTCCGCATTGACGCCACCTTGCATAATCCCAAACAAGGCCTGGTCATTGCGCGTCTTGGCGTTGACTGAACGTTCCGCCCAGCGATGGGTCCGCTGCATGGCTAGCTTGGTATAAGCATGGTCGTTTGGGTCAGAACATTCGTCAAAGGCCATGATGATATCCGCGCCGAGGTTCTCCTGAATGGCAATCGAACGTTCAGGCGTGAAGCGATGCGTCGAGCCGTCGATGTGA
>CAZSVR010000009.1:74454-76261 GCA_964610295.1 uncultured Anaerolineaceae bacterium | reverse complement strand
TGGTGGCTGCCTTATCTATTCAAGCGCTGCAATGGAATAAAAGGACGATCCTGCTCGCGATCTTGTTTGGGGCATATCTTCTCCCTCATGTCTTTATCCTGGCAGAGGATCGTTTTCATCTTGCCCTGGTGCCGTTCCTGGCCATTCTGGCTGGACAAGGTTGGATGTTCCTCTCCGGTAAACATGCTTTGATAACAGCGAATAAGACCCTGCTGATTATTTCGATCGTTGTTGTATTTTTACTGCTTGCAAACTGGGGGTTTGAGTTGCACCTCGACGCGGATAAAATTGTCGTATTGCTCGGCCCAAACGGAAACAAATCCGCTTATCCATATTAGAGAGAAGATGAAATACTTTCTTGGCGAGAAATTGAATTTTGACTGGAAGATCGTAACGATCACGATTGTCAGCACCTTGTTGCTGATGATCGATCACTATCACAAGTTGAGCGCTCATAAATATTGGGATCGTATTATTTTATATCTCATTATTCCGCTTCTTGTCATTTTCCTTTTGTTCCGCGAGAATCCACGCGAGTACGGATTTACGTTTGGTGATTGGAAATTGGGGCTCACCTACACAGTACTTGGCATCCTCCTGATGGCCCCGGTTATTTATTATCTTGGGCGCGGGGATGCATCCATGAAGGCGTATTATGAGCGTTTCTTGAACGGCCTCCCATGGACTACATTCCTTGACTTGATCGGTTGGGAGTTTCTCTTTCGTGGGTGGATCTTATTTGGCTATCTGCGCAAGTTCGGGCATGATGCTTTGTGGTTGCAGGCAGTCCCTTTTGCGATCGCCCATATTTCAAAACCAGAAGTCGAGAGTCTTTCCACGATATTTGGCGGGTTTGCCTTCGGGTGGGTGGCATGGCGAACGAAGTCATTTGTCTGGCCATTTCTGATCCACTGGTTTATCGGGACATTTATCATTCTTGTCGCGGCAGGTTCCATTGGCTGAATTCGGTATCCGAAAGGCAAGTGAATCAGAATCGGGTCAAATCGATGAATTGATCCATTTGGTCGGGATCAACCCAACCGGCTTGGATTGGAAGCATTTCATTGTCGCCGTACATCCAAATGGGAAAGTCATTGGTTGTGGTCAGTTAAAGCCTCACGGTAGGGAAATCTTGGAGCTGGCATCCATCGCTGTTACGCCTGAACATCGGGGGCAGGGGATTGCACGAGCGATTATCGAAACCATCTTGATGGATAGTCCCAGGCCGTTATATTTAATGTGTATGTCCCATAATGGCCAAATGTATGAAAAATTCGGTTTTCATGTCATTCTATATGAACAAATGCCGCGCTATTTCCAGCGTATTAGAAAATTGTTTAATATTGCCACTGTATTAAAACGGACGGAAGAATTGCTTGTGATGAGATTGGAGTAAAATTCGATTGATGAAGAATGCGTTGTATGTTTTGCTCGGTGTGATGGCGGGATTTATTCTCGCGGGGACACTCGTTTTTGTTTCGCGCGCCCCTGCGGGCGAGCCGATCCTTTTACTACCTGCCCCCACTGAGGCACCGATCGCCGTGCATGTCATCGGGGCAGTACCCCGCCCCGGCCTGTATAAATTCCCGGAAGGCGCACGCGTTCAGGATGCTATTAATGCCGCGGGTGGTTTGCTCTCAAGCGCGAACGAAAATGCGATCAACCTGGCCGCATTGTTGGATGATGGTCAACAATTGGATGTACCTTACGCAGCGGACCGCGAACCAACAGATCTGGGTGCCAGGCCGCAAAGTGAATTGCCATTAAGTGAACCGCCTCCGCCTGACTTGGAAAGCACGGATGTGGA
>CAZSVR010000009.1:0-74444 GCA_964610295.1 uncultured Anaerolineaceae bacterium | reverse complement strand
CCTTTGACGAACTCGATACTCTGCCCGGAATTGGTCCTACCACTGCACAAAAAATCATTGATTATCGCGAAACAAATGGTCCATTTTCAATTATTGAAGATATCATGAATGTTTCCGGGATCGGTCCGGCAACATTTGAAGATCTCAAAGATCTGATCTCCGTCTAATGTACTTCAACTTATCTTATTCACTGGCTAAAACGTGCCTTGCAATGACCAGTCTCTGGATCTCGCTGGTGCCTTCACCGATCGTCATCAACCGCGCGTCACGGTACATTCTTTCGACATGATAATCCCGGCTATAGCCGTTTCCACCGTGGATCTGGATCGCGTCGTAGCAGGCACGCTCTGCCATTTCAGTGGCAAACAACTTAGACATGGCGGCTGCCTGATTGTAAGGCCGATCCTGATCTTTAAGCCATGCAGCTTTGTAAAGCATGGTACGCGCCATTTCGATCTCTGTCGCCATGTTCGCTAGTTTGAATTGAATGGCTTGAAAATCTGCGATTCGCTGACCAAATGCCTTGCGCTCACGGGCATAAATCACCGCAGCTTCGAGTGCCGCGACGGCCAGGCCGACTGAGATCGCGCCGATGCCTATTCGCCCGGCGTCGAGTGTGGCGAGCGTTTGCTGTAAACCACGTCCTTGCGGGCCAATCAGATGCTCAAGTGGAACGTGTACATTTTCATAGGTCACAGTATGAGCGGGGGCGCCGCGCAAACCCATTTTCTTTTCAGGTGGGCCGATTTTCAAGCCCTTTGAATCGGTTGGTACAAGGATCATGCTCAATGACTTTGAGCCGCCCTGCGGGTCCGTGCGCACGAGTGTGATGATATATTCCGCGATACCTGCATTTGTGCACCACATTTTTGCGCCATTAATGACCCACTCGTTACCATTTTTTTCGGCTTTGGTGATCACACCACCTTGAATATCAGAACCAGCCCCAGGTTCTGTTAGGGCTAATGCGCCGAGCTTGTGTTGGCCGTCTGCCAAAATGGGAAGCCACCTTTTCTTGAGCGCCTCGCTTCCGTAGAGGGCGATAGGCGCAGTGCCAAGTCCATTATGCGCTGTGAAGGCCAGCGCGGTGGAACCGCATCCCCAACCTAGTTCTTCCATCGCGATAACAGACGAGATCATGTCCATATTTGAACCACCATACACTTCTGGAATGCTCATGCCGAGCAACCCGATTGGTCCGCCCTTGCGAACCGCATCCCAGTTGAACTCCTCTTTTTCGTCCACTTCCTGCGCTTTCGGTTTGACTATCTTCGCGACAAAATCGTGAACAGTCTTCTTCCATGCTTTTTGTTCTGAGCTAAGATCGAAATCCATTTTTACTCCTGTAGGATGTTCATAACGTAATTGCTCTCTTCGCTTTCACGGTCGATAAGGAAAACGATGTGCTTCATGGCAATCTCCAGAGAAACGCAATAAGCATAAAGGAGAACTCATCTGTGTGCAAGGCTTGGCACTTTGTCGTAAAATACTAGGCAAAATACGAAAAGAAGAGATTCAGGATGCCCCCAAAGAAAAGAGCGAGCGAGGCACAAGCCGCTCAATTTGAAAAGTCCATTCAGGCTGTTGCGATTTTCGTGATTTTGGCTGTAATTGGAGCATTTGTGTGGAGCCCGGTGCCTCAAAAGGGAACGCCTCAAGAATCGGCCTGCGGAATATTCGATTCGATCGGAGCTGCGCAGCAATATCAGGCGCCTCCGCCAATGTTGATCGATACGAGTGCAAAATACTTTGCAAATATTGCGATGGAAAAGGGCGGCGAGATCGTGCTTGACTTATATCCTGATAAGGCTCCCATGACTGTGAACAGTTTCATATTCCTTGCCTGCAAAGGATATTACGACGGAGTAACTTTCCATCGCGTAATTGATGGTTTGATGGCCCAGACTGGCGATCCAACCGGTAGCGGTTTAGGCGGACCCGGTTACCATTTCAAGAATGAAGATAACGTTCTGCTGTTTGGTAAAGAAGGAGTTCTAGCGATGGCCAATTCCGGGCGTGATACCAACGGCAGTCAGTTCTTCATCACATTTGCCCCTAATGAAAGTTTGAATGGCGGTTATACCATCTTTGGACAGGTGATCGAGGGTATGGACGTTGTCAACGGGATCATGCGTCGAGACCCGCAACAAAGTCCGTCATTCGAAGGGGCTGGGATAAATAAGATAACGATTACGGCAGAAAAATAGGGTTCGTTTATTCTAATATTGTGGGGAGCCGTGTAGAGAATTCTCCGCACTTGACACTATGTTTATCGCGTCTCAACCATCAAATTAATCATTACTGATCGTCACATAAAGTGGTGTATCGCCTCGAGATTGATCCATCGCTCGTGTAACCCTGGCACGACGGTGACGAATGCGCTAATTATTATTGCAGCGTTTGCAGAGGGCGAATCGCCGCGCGCGATGTACTGGAAAAAGAGGGAATAAGGAGATTTAATAAAAAGATGCCATCCAAAGCGGATGGCATCTTTTTGATTATTTTCCCGGGAGCTGCTCAGGCGTACATGCCCCAGTCCAGGGCAGATGGATCTTCCATCATGGAGAAATCCCACACATCCATGCCCATTTCAATGGTGACGGGCATGTTGAGTCCCTCCAGCGCTTTGGCTTTGGTCATTTCGATCATGGCGGGGCCGTAAGGGCAGAAGGGTGTCGTCAGGATCATTTTCAAACGCGCCATGTCATTTTCAATTTCGACATTACGGATCAAGCCCAATTGGAT
Source organism: uncultured Anaerolineaceae bacterium (assembly GCA_964610295.1). GTDB lineage: Bacteria > Chloroflexota > Anaerolineae > Anaerolineales > Villigracilaceae > Villigracilis. Next base: position 71,699 of record CAZSVR010000009.1, on the reverse strand, counting down.
GATATTCATTCCGATCTCGGGGTCGATCACTTCGGAAAGTCTTGCGCGTACTTCCGGCACACGCTCCGGGTGGGATTCGTGGATGGTCCATTGGATTTCTTTGATTTCAGTTTCGCTCATAGTGCCTCTGATAGTTATATAAATTCTTATTTTGCAACTTCTGCAGGTTGGACGACATACGTACAATGTGCGGCGCCATCTAGAATGCATTGCACTTTATTCGCCGGCAGAGCCAGCATTTTTGAAATAAGAGTTTGATCAACCGTGCAAACCTCAGGATGGGCAATCCCAATTTGATAGTACGGGCATGATATTTCATGAATGTGGTATTGTCCGTTTTTCTTTTCCCATACCACAGTAAAGCCTTCCTGGCCAAGCATTTCCTTGACGAAGTCAAGGCGTTCTTCCATACTTAAGCCCTGCATATCGTTGGAGTATTCACTGGCGAGGTCTTCCGCGATCTGGCTAAATAACTTTGCAACCACCGGTCCTGGCATGGTCTCTTTCATCTGCGTAAGCAGTCGCGTTGTCAGGCGTATGTAGCTGGTGGGGAAGCGTTCCATGCCTTCATCGGTCAGGATGTATGCCAAACGCGGACGTCCTACTCCATGACGTTCCTCCTGTGCTTCAACGAGTCCTTCCATCTGAAGGTTCGTCAGGTGGTGTCTAGCGGAAATTGGATTGATCCCCACTGCCTCGGCCAGCCCATTAATGGTCGAGCGGGGTTTCCGCAATAACGTTTGTAAGATCTTGTCTCGCGTAGATTTCATGCGCGAGAGTATAACTCTCACAATTTGCTTTGTCAATATACTAGATAAATATCATAAATATCGAATTCACTCAACTTATTCGATAATCATTGCATCCGACAGATGCCAGACAACATCATCCCATTCTCCAGCAGGCTTGACCAATTCATTGAATTGCGTACCGGTCTCGGCCCCCGAGTTATTGAACGCATCGTGACTATCCCATTCCATCAGCCACAGAATGTCGTTCGCGTCTCTTTCGGACCGATAGGCATTAGCCCAGTGACAACCAGCTTTTTTTCGCAGTTTCAGCGAACAGCGCCGCGGCCTTTTGCGTTCCTTCGAAATCATGAACCTCCACGCGCATCGTGATCAGAACAGACATGTCAGTCTCCTTTTGGTCTATCTTATACCCTCAAACAGGTCGGTCTCTATTTTTCTGCCGCCATTAACCAGGCTAAACATTCGATAGTACGTTCGCTCTCCCCATAACTTTAGGCTTTTTTCCTCTGGCAATGAATTTAAGTCCCCATAGATCCCAATCTGGGATTTGTGACAGTTTACGGCTTTGAGTGCGGTGTGCCAGTGAGCAGAGCCATCGATTACGGTGGTATATATCCAATCCTCCCATGCCGCGAAAGATCGCACATCCCCATCAACTTCCATCCGGATATTGCCGAATATTTTGGAGTAATTCGCCACAAGGTCTCTTGTGAAAACAAAATAATAGAACTTGCTGACGCTGTGCGGGGCCAGCTCGCCGGGATCATGATACATTGAATCCGCGGCAAGCAGACAAGCCGCCGAAGCATACTGCGAGATGGCGATATGATCGGGGTGGCCGTACGCGCCGTCGGGTCCGAATGAGAAGGCGACTTGTGGTTTTATTTCACGAATTATGGATGCAATTTTCCCGATCGCCTCGATTGGCTTGGCTTGATCCAAATCCCCATCTATATAATCCAAGAAAAAAACTTGCCTAATGCCCAGAATCTTTGCCGCATTGTGAAGTTCTTGTTCGCGAATTTTCCCCAATCCAACAAGTCCTGGGTCTTCTTTTTCGTCACCCAGCCAGCCCCGTTCGCCTTTCGTCGCACATAGCAAATAGGTGTCCACACCTTCTGAGGCATATTTTGCAAGGGTGCTGCCTACACCAAGTGATTCGTCGTCAGGATGTGCAAGGATCGCCAGTAATTTGAGATTTCTGCTCATGATTTTATCTCTCAACTCTATTAATAATCAGGAATAATGTACGGCAATATCATCCAAATCGGTGGAGAGAGCCCGAAGCAACACCCCGCAGGATGATTTATGGAATGCTAAAGATAAATTGGGTGGGCCAGTTGCTCCAATTTCCCGCCATATCTCTTGCTCGTACTCGCCAGAAGTAAACCCCTTTTCGTAAAGAAGATGGTCGAATCGAAGTATTTGGCTTCAATGAAGTAAACTCGGGACTTGAGAAATCTGAGTTATTATCGACTTCAAGCTGATACATAACAGCTGCGCCGATGGATGTCCACTGCAATGTAGGCCTCGTGCTCACTGGTGCATTGTCGGCCGGCCTGAGCAGGGTGGGAGCGGGTGGGGGTGTCGTATCTGAAGTGAATGACTGGCTATAGCTGAATCTACCTGGTTGAAGATCTGAATTGTAGGCACGCACGCGCCAGTAATAAATTCCATCCAGGAGGGGAGGTGTAACAGTATATGATAACCCGCCGCCCACCTGGCTTGTAACGATCTGTGAGAAGTTACTATCCGATGCAATGTTGATTTCATAAGCCCGTGCCCCCCTGACAATTGTCCAGGAGAAAGTGGGCGTTGGATTGTTCGTTACGAAATTACGCTGAGGTCCACGAAGGGACGGTGGGGGGAAATTAATTGAAATTTTTGAAACATTAAACGGTTCTCCAAGAGTAAAATTTCCATTGGCTGGACCTGGGCCTCCCGGGGTGTTCCCTGCGAGGTCTGAGATACTGTCGTTGTCAGTTAAGTCGAGGCGCAGTATTCCGGTACCGAGACCGGTATTGACGGTGACAATATAAAATGGATCGACGTTGTTAACGCTGCTTATGGAAGCATTACTGAGACCAATGGTTGTCAAGCTAAAGTCAGACGCATCGACGCCGGTAACAGATTCAGAAAAGGTGACTATGAAGTCCACGCTAGCCGCACCGGATGGGTTGGGACTTGCGCGTATGATGGAGGTCACCCTGGGTAAGGTCTTGTAGATTGTATAGGACTCACCGCTGATAAAGTTACCATTGCCTGCCCCCAGATCACCAAGTGGAATGCCAATTCCATTTACGATGGTGTCATCGTCCGTCAGGTCGATTCTAAGAGTTCCATCGCCCATGCCCGTGTCCAGTGAAATAGTGTAAACATTTTCTGAGCCGGTGATATTGCTGATCGACGCGCCGTTGAGGTTGGTGGCGAGAAGGTTGAAGTCTGATGCATCAACGCCCGTCACGGATTGGGAGAAGGTTACGACCAAGTCCACAGCGGCCGTACTGGTTGGGTCGGGATTCGCGCGAAGGACGGATAGCACCTTGGGCGCGGACTTGTCAATTGTGTAGATTTCGCCGTTGCTGAAATTTCCGTTTCCGGGCCCGGTCCCCCCTGCTTTATTACCTACGAGATCTGCGATGCTATCGTCATCATTTAAGTCGAGCCGAAGAGCGCCCGTGCCGAAGCCTGTGCTAACGGTGACAACATAAAATGGATCGGCGCTATTGATACTGAGGATGGAGGCGCCACTGACGTTGTTGGTCGCCATAATAAAATCGGAGCTATCGAGGCCGGTAACAGGTTCAGAGAAAGCGACGATGAAGTCCACGCTGAATGCACTGGAGGGGTTGGGGCTTGCGCGAATAATGGAGCTAACGACCGGTCCAACCTTGTCGATCATGTAGCTTTCGCCAGTGGTGAAATTTCCGTTCCCTATGCCCGGGCCTCCCGGTTTGTTGCCGGCTAGATCCAAGATGGTGTCGTTATCGATCAGGTTGAGGCGGAGAGTGTCCTCGCTGGACGCGGTGTTCACCGAAACGATGTAAATATTCCCCGAACCCATGATATTGCCGACTGAGACCCCACTGGGAGCGGATGAAACCGGGCTGAAGTCGAAGGCATCTACACCGGAAACGGATTCGGAGAACGTAACTGTAAAGTCCACACTCGCCGCGTTGGACGGATTGGGACTGGCGCGAATCATGGAGATTACACGCGGAGCGGTTTGATCGATCGCATAACTTTCGCCCGCAGTGAAGTTGCCATTACTCATACCATTGTCACCAAGTTTATCGCCGGCCTGACCGATAATACTATCATCATCTAGGAGGTCAAGACGCAGGCTACCATTGCCAGTCCCGGTATTCACAGAAACGGTATAGGCATTTCCGGAGCCGTTTACATTATTGATCGAGGCGCCGTTGATATTGATTGCGGTCAAACTGAAGTCGGAGGCATCTACGTCTGAAACTGATTCGGAGAATGTAACGGTAAAGTCCACGCTGGATGCGCTGGATGGGTCAGGATTAGCGCGCACAATTGAGGTAACGATTGGTATGCGATCGCCTATTGTATACTCATCAACAAGTAAGCTGGCTCGCGTAAATGCCTGAAATTTCATAGAGGTATTGCTGGCTTCTACTCGCATGGCACCATAATCCTGATTGAAGCGGACCTGACTTCCAGGCACGGCCGCTTCAAAACTATAAATACCCTCTCCGCCCATCCCATTAACAAAGTAGGGAAATCCATCGAGGATAATTCTCTCATATAGATGGTCGTGACCGGATAAAACCACGTCTGCCCCCCAGGCATTAAACGGCCATTGCATACCCATAGTCGAGCCGTGCATCCCGGAGGAATAGGGAGGACGGTGCATGACCACGACATTAAATGCTGACGTGGAAGACGCAAGTCCATTCTTCAGCCATTTGCCTTGTTTGGATATCGCTGTAGTTCCGTCCGGTTCATTTGGGTCACTGTCGACTATGAAGAAATGGAGTGGCCCTCTGACGAAATCATAATAACCATTTTCATTATGAAAGCTGAAATAATTAAAGTAGGGCCTGGCCCCATTACTCATCCAATCGTGATTGCCAAGAGCCGGATAAAAATTTTTGGTTGATGCTCCAGAACCATATTTTCCTTTATAGGGGTAAATATATTCGTGATAATACTGGCCGATATTTTCATCAATTGAATAGGCTGCGCCGATGGGATAGTTGTTATCTCCGACGGTGACGATAAAATCCGGATTCCAGCTTTTGACCAGGTTGGCGACATCGGCTTCCGGAGGTTCTCCTGATCCGTAATCACCGATAACGGCAAATACAACATTTTCTGTCTGAAATGCAGATTTATCACTGCCGGATTTCGCCAGGTTGAGGGAGGGGTCTTTTGTGAGCGCTGAAGCCTCGGCAGGTGAACTGCCGCCGCTTAGAATCCACATACACGCGATTGAGAGCCAAAAAATCGTCCTGGGATGCGTAAAGAACGTTGTCATGTTTCAAGAAGATATTCTTACGTATGATATGCAGTTTAGTACAGGGCAGGCTTAATACCATTGCGAAAGCGGGTTAAATATAGCCGGCCATGGCTTCTTGTTGTCTGCAAAAAAACAGCAATGATCGCGTTGATCGTCGGCGAAGTGTGGATTACCAGCTCAATTTCCTTGATTGAGGCTGCATTAAGTTAAGGGGATGCCGGGTGTGATTCCTGACAATAAACAATAAAGGATCTGAATGTATCATTCCCATGGAAGCCATTCATATTGCGAAAAAGTGGGTAGAACCGTCCCGGCAAATTTGATTTTCTGGATGGTTTACTTCAGTAAAGATGCGCATAGACCACAAATCCGTCATTCGTATCGAAGATATATCATCAGGATCATGCGGAAAGTGCATTCGGCTGATAGAAAAGGTTTTCACAATTTAGACGAATATACTAGAATAATATCATAAATATTGACTTTTACCTTCCACCCTGCTATAATGCCCCAAATTGTTAAAAACGCCAGCAATGGCTTAATTTCTAATGGAGCTGAACGAATGTCGCAACTTGGGATCAAGAATTTGCATGTAAGTATCGAGGATAAGGAAATACTGAAAGGGGTCACACTTACCATAAAACAGGGCGAAATCCACGCCATTATGGGGCCGAATGGAACAGGAAAGTCTACACTGGCTTATACCTTAATGGGGCATCCCAGCTATCTCGTGACTGAAGGGGAGATCATTTTCAAGGGGAGGAATGTTCTTGAACTCGAACCAGATGAACGATCACGCGCTGGCATCTTTTTGGCCTTCCAATATCCTGTCGCCATCCCTGGTGTGACCGTGGCGAACTTCCTGCGTTCCGCGATCAATTCACGTCGCCGCGCTACGAACCTCGAAGATAAGGGCATGCCCATCCCAGAGTTTCGCAAGATGCTCAAGGAAAAAATGGATATGCTCAAGATGGATCATAGTTTCGCGGGCCGCTATCTCAACGATGGCTTTTCGGGTGGCGAAAAGAAACGTGCTGAAATATTGCAGATGGCAGCCCTCCAGCCTGAGATCGCCATTCTGGACGAAACTGATTCAGGTCTGGATATTGATGCGCTGCGGGTTGTCGCAGACGGCGTCAACGCTCTTTCCGGCCCTGATCTCGGTGTGCTGATCATCACACATTATCAACGCCTCTTGAATTACATCAAGCCGCATTTTGTCCACGTAATGTTGGATGGGCGTATCGTTGAATCAGGCGGACCCGATCTGGCGCTTCACCTCGAAGAGCAGGGTTATGAATGGGTACGCGAGAAGCACGAAGAAGTAACAGCCTAGACTCGCTTTATTAAACGGTGACGGGTGACGGGTCCGCATGAAGCGGCTCTTTATCCGCAGAAATGACTGGTGAATCCAATGACTGAAAATACCAAAACCAATGAAGATACCAAGATCCTGGATGAGATCGGTGATTACAAGTACGGATTTCATGATCGCGATGATAACTATGTGTTCAAGTCTGAACGAGGCCTGAACCGCCAGGTGGTTGAAAATATTTCGCGTATGAAGGGCGAGCCAGAATGGATGCTTGAATTCCGCCTTAAGGCCTTGGAACATTATCTTGCGCGTCCCATGCCAACCTGGGGACCGGAACTCAACGGCCTCGACCTTGATAACATTTTTTACTACGTCAAGCCGACCGAGAAAAGCGAGAAATCCTGGGATAACGTTCCTGATGATATCAAGAATACCTTCAACAAGCTGGGCATTCCTGAGGCCGAGCAAAAGTTTTTGGCCGGTGTCGGCGCGCAGTATGAGTCTGAGATGGTGTATCACTCCATCCTTGAACATCTTGAAAAACAGGGTGTCATCTTCCTCTCGATTGAAGATGGTCTCAAACAATATCCCGACTTGTTTCGTGAATATTTTGGCACAGTCATCCCAATTGAAGATAACAAGTTCGCCGCGCTCAATTCTGCGGTGTGGTCGGGTGGTTCGTTTGTTTATATTCCAAAAGGCGTGAAGGTTGACCTTCCGCTTCAGGCTTATTTCCGTTTGAATACTGCCAACGTTGGTCAATTCGAACGCACACTCATCATCGTGGATGAAGATGCTTCGGTGCATTACGTGGAAGGTTGTACTGCGCCGCAATACACCACCAACTCGTTCCATTCCGGCGTCATTGAGATCGTTGTCAAAAAAGGCGCACGTTCACGCTACTCGACCATTCAAAACTGGTCTACCAACGTTTTCAACCTCGTTACACAGCGAGCCAAAGTCTTCGCGAATGCATCCCACGAGTGGGTGGATGCCAACCTCGGCTCAAAACTCACCATGAAATACCCATCCTGTTACCTGATGGAACCGGGTGCGCGTGGCGAAATGCTTTCGATGGCTTTCGCTGGTCCGGGCCAAATTCAGGATGCAGGTTCGAAGATGCTGCATTTCGCTCCGAACACCACCAGCAAGATCACCTCCAAGTCTATTAGCAAGGGCGGCGGGCGTGCTTCCTATCGAGGCCTGGTCAAGGTCTATAAGGGCGCCAAGGGTGTCCGCTCCAATGTAGTATGCGATGCACTCCTCCTTGACCCGAAATCCCGTTCGGATACCTATCCCTCCATTGAGATCGATGAAGATGATGTCACGATCGGCCACGAAGCTTCGGTCTCGAAGGTTGGCGAAGAGCAACTCTTCTATCTCATGTCACGCGGGCTGTCGAAAGAAGAATCCACAGGCATGGTCGTCTCAGGTTTCATCGAGCCGCTGATCAAAGAATTGCCGATGGAATACGCAGTCGAAATGAACCGCCTCATCCAACTTCAAATGGAAGGCTCGATCGGATAATTATCGTCCTGAGCGCAGGAGCCTGGAACAAGCCAGGGCTTCGCAGTCGGAGGGCATTTGCAGTTTGACTGCGTTCAGCGCGTGGAAAAAAAGACTATGCAAGAAAAACCCAAAGTATCTGTTACGCGTACTCGACGTAATTCAGCCGCGCAGGAATTTTCTTTCACGACAAATTCCATTCCCCTGGATATTCTTAAAGATGTTCGTTCAAAGGCGTGGGATACCTTTATTAAATTTTCCATGCCAGTCAATACTGATGAAGCCTGGCGGCGGACAGACTTAAGACTATTGCCAGCCCCTGATTTTAAACTTCCCAAAGATGGCGCATTTGAAGATTTGCCTGACGTCCCGGCTCATTTGCTGAAACCCCTGGTAGGGGATGCACATGGGGGGCAGATCACACTGATGCCAGGCGGTTCTCGCGTGGACCTTGATCCTGCTCTGGTCTCGAAAGGCGTTATCTTCACCGACATTCGCACCGCCGAAAGTGAGCACCCTGAACTGCTAAAGAGGTTGATCGGGCAGATCGTCAAGCCTGAGGATGGCAAGTTCGCCGCCCTGGCTTTGGCTCTTGCTGGAAATGGTGTATTTTTATACGTTCCCAAAAATGTTGAAGTGGAAACCCCGCTTCATTCTGTGCTGTGGGGCCCGGGGGTGGATTTAGCCCTCTTCTCACATATCATCGTTTTTGTGGATGATGGTGCGGCTGTGACGTATGTCCACGAAGCCGCTTCGCCCAATGAGACAGGTCACGCCATGCATGCGGGAATTGTGGAAATTCACGTTGGCAAGGATGCAAAATTGCGTTTTGTTGAATTGCAGTCCTGGGGCCGCCATGTGTGGAACTTCTCTCACGAACGCGCCCGCGTGGAGCGCGGCGGCCATATCGATTGGATCTTCGGCGCCGTCGGTTCGCGCTTAACCAAGAATTTCTCCGATCTCGATCTCGCGGGCGAGGGCGCGCAGGGACGCATGTCTGGTTTCTATTTTACAGATGGTAACCAACACCTGGATCATGATACACAACAGAATCATCTCGCTCCGCATACAACCAGTGACCTGTTGTTCAAAGGCGCCTTGAAGGGCAAAAGCCGTTCCGTATGGCAGGGTATGATCTACGTCGCCCCCGGCGCGCAAAAAACGGATGGCTATCAGGCCAATCGCAATCTTGTGCTCGACGATCAGGCGCGCGCAGACTCTATCCCGGGTTTGGAGATCCTCGCGGACGATGTCCGCTGTACGCATGGGGCCACGGTTGGCAAGTTGGAAAAGGAGCCTCTGTTCTATCTCAAAAGCCGCGGTATTCCACAGGCGGATGCAGAGCGGTTGGTCGTTGAAGGGTTTTTCGACCCGATCATGCAACGCATCCCTTTTGAAGGAGTACGCGTAAGATTCCAGCAGGCGATCCACGATAAGCTCACGGCCTAAGTGAGTGAAAGTTTTTTCGACATTGAATTGCGCGCGGCAGGTTAAAGCGTTGCACCGAGGAGTGTAAGCCGAAATGTCAAGCAAGAGGCGGAGGGCGTCTCTAATAATCGAGACAGGATGTGAGTCATGGCAGTGAAGTCAAAAGTTAGATCCAAAACAAAAGCGAAAACGAAAACGATTGCAAAGCCAAAGAAAGCGGGGATCAAGGCGAAATCTGTAAAGAAACTGGTTGCGAAATCAAAACCGTCCAGTAAAACAAAGGCGAGAGTCAATTCACCTGCAAAAATGAGGGCCGCACCCGTTAGAGCTGTTACGGCGAAACCAAAAGGCAGGAGCTCTTTAAAGTTTGCTGCAAAACTTGCCCCGATTGCACGACCAATCGCGACGGTTGTGAAGCGCGTCGTCAATCATCTGGTCGAGCGTCGCCCGATTCCGCCTCGCACACCCCGCATTCATCAATTCGCCTATATGAAAGCGCCCGGTATGGAGCACGCCTTTGAAGTGGGTGATACCGTCGAAGTGTATTGCGATCATGAAAAAAATCGTGAACGCGTGCGCGGCTGGGTCAGAGGCACCGTCGTGCAGGTGGATAATAAAATGGTCGCGGTGCAGTTCCGTTCAAACGTGTATCTCACGGATGGTTGGATGGTGCCCGACCGAATCTTGTGGTATCCGGTGAATTCGGAACACATCCGGCCCGTAGCGGGCAAGAAACCAGTGAAGAAAGATTTAATCCCTGAATATTAGCAGATCTGCTCACAGGTACGTTTGATCGAAGGTATCGTACTTGTGTGTCGATTTGCCGGTTTACTATTCCGATGTCCCTGAACGTAAAAGAAATACGCAAAGATTTTCCAATTCTTGAACGCGAAACGCGCCCGGGCGTTCGCGTTACATATTTGGATTCAACGGCTACCTCCCAAAAACCCCTGCAGGTGATCGAAGCGATGAATGATTTTTATCGTCGTTCGAACGCGAATATTCATCGAGGCGTGCATACGCTCGCGGAGGAGTCAACCTCGCTTTATGAAGGTGCGCGCGAGAGGATCGCGAAATTCATCAACGCGTCTTCGGCACGGGAGGTCATTTACACGCGCAATACAACCGAGTCCATTAATTTGGTTGCTTATTCGTGGGCACGCGCGAATTTGAAGGCCGGCGATCTGGTCATTCTTACCGAGATGGAACACCACTCAAATCTCGTTCCATGGCAAATGCTGCAAATGGAACGTGGTATTGAACTTGAATTCATCCCTGTGACGGATGATGGTTTGCTCGACCTTGAGACGTTCAAATCGCTTCTTGTGCGGACCCCGAAACTGGTCTCGTTTACACACATGTCCAACGTGCTTGGCACGATCAACCCAGCCGAGGCGGTCATTCGTCTCGCGCATGAAGCGGGCGCGATCGTTGTAGTGGATGGCGCGCAATCCGTTCCGCATTTCAAAGTGGATGTACAGGCGCTCGACGCGGATTTTTATGCTTTCTCCGCTCATAAGATGTGCGGGCCAACTGGGATTGGCGCGTTATACGGAAAATCAGCTTTGCTCGAGGCGATGCCGCCGTTTTTGGGCGGCGGCGATATGATCAAAGAAGTCAAACTCCGTTCATTTCGCGTGAATACTCTGCCTCATAAATTTGAAGCAGGCACTCCCGCTATTGCTGAAGCTGTTGGGTTTGGAGCGGCAGTCGATTACCTCTCCAAGATCGGCATGGATAATATTTCTGCGCACGAACATGAGATCACCGCATACGCAATTGATCGATTGGAAGAAATCCCAGGCGTGAAGGTTTTTGGCCCTTCGGCGGATAAGAAGGGCGGGGTGGCGGCATTTACGCTTGAAGGGGTTCATCCACATGATGTAGCTCAGATCTTGGATAAAGATGGAATTGCCGTACGTGCAGGACATCACTGCGCGCAGCCCTTGCATGAAAAGCTAGGGATCCCTGCGTCCAGCCGTGCAAGCTTTTACATCTACAACACAAAAGAAGAGGTGGATTTGCTTGCGAACGGGATCTATAAAGTCAAAGAGATGTTTGGATAATATGGACGATCTCTATCGCGAAGTCATCATTGAGCATTATAAGAATCCGTCTTATCGCGGCAAACTGGATCCGCATGACATTTCCTTTGCGGACAATAACCCGTTGTGTGGAGACCATATCCAAATCGACTTGCGTGTAGGTATAGACGGTCTTATCTCTGATGCAAGATTTGATGGTCACGGATGTGCCATCTCCCAAGCTTCCGCGGATTTATTATTGGAGTCCATTATTGGTAAGCCGGTCGATGAAGTTAAGAAACTCAACAAGCAGGACTTGCTGGATCTGCTCGGAATTGAACTGGGTCCGGTTCGCCTGAAATGTGCGTTACTTCCGCTCAAGGTTTTAAAAGCAGGTGTCTATGGGTTGGGGGAGGCCAGTGATAGTTTGGTGGAATGATTTGGAACAGTTCACCATCCCTAGACCACAATAACATTTTATGTTTAATTACACTAAAATAGCATCTGATACTCTTGAATATATTGAAATTACCCCCGCCTCGGAACTCCCCAGTGGCGAGCGCCTATTCGTCGATATTGCCGATAAGCCCATCGTCATCTTCAATATCGCGGGACAGTTCTATGCAATTGGAGACGTCTGCACGCATGATGACGGGCCGCTAGGGGATGGGATTCTGGAAGGAAATAATATTGTTTGTCCGCGTCATGGGGCAGAGTTTGATGTTCGCACTGGTCGGGCCATGCAGATGCCTGCGGTTGTGGACATCGCCGCGTATCCCGTCAAGGTAGTGGACGGAATTATCCAGGTTGGAATACCGAAATCATGAGCTTCGCCGGCATTTAGTATCCCAGCCGCTCCCCGTAATTACAGGGAGCGGCTGTCTTTATTCTGGCGAGCTTGTCCTGGGTTCTTTTTGCTTTTTGAGGATCTCCTTGAGCTCAAGGATCACAAGCAGGTATTTTGGTTCATTGATCATACTATCCATTTCAAAGGGATCCGCTTCGAGATCATAGAATTCTGAGAGTTCGTTGTCGGTCTCTATATAAATATATTGCCCGGTATGGATGGCGGTCCAATGGCCCCGGTCCGGCCAGGCCTCCAATAAAAGATGGGATCGCCATTCACCTTCCCCGCTTAATAATTTGACCAGCGATAACCCATCCACGGTTTCGGGGATGGGTGTTTCGGACAATTCATATAATGTAGGGGCAATGTCGATGTTTGCGGCCAGTTTGTCTTCGACATAGGGTGTGGGCACCAATGTTGGATAGCGGATGGCAAATGGAACTTTGACAGACTCTTCATACGCCGTACTTTTTGTATCCATACGGTGTTCGCCCCAATGCTTGCCGTTATCGGATATGAAGATGATAACTGTATTGTCGAGTTCGCCGGTTTCCTGCAGTTTCTGCATGATCTCCCCAATGGAACGATCCAGGGAAACCAGCGTTTGTATTTGCCTACGCCTGATATTTTCGATCTGGATCGAATTCTCTTCCGTCAACAGTGGCCGGTCCGCTATCGAAGCCGGCTTATCGGAAAGATCTGCTTCGTTATAGCTCGGCGGCCGATAAGGAGGCAGATCAGTATAAAGGGTCTTGTCTTCCTTCAACGGAGTATAAGGGGCGTGAGGCGCGTTCGGAGTGAATAAAAGCAGAAACGGTTTTCTTTGTTGAGTAGCCTGGTCTAAGAATTGAATGACATAATCCCTGAACAAATAGGTGATGTAGCCGGTCTTTTTCTCCCATTTCCCGTTGATATTCAGGTTTGGGTCATAATAATTGGGGATCGTACCGCCAAAAAAGGATACCCAGTAATCATATTCCGGCCTGGCTTCGCCTTTCCACGAATTGAGATATTTTCCGACCAGCCCGGTGTAATATCCATTTTCGTGCAGGTCTTCAACAACAGTTGGAAAGTTAAGCTTATCTTCATTTACATGGACATAATGATTGTGGGCGTACATGCCGGTCAGGATGCTGGCGCGGCTGGGACAGCAAAAAGGCGTGGTGATGTATCCATGCGAAAACGTAACCCCCTGGTCGAAGATCAACTGCTGCGTATTTGGCATATATTCCATGGTGTCATATCGCTGATCGTCTGTGACAATGATCAGGAAATTGGGACGTCGATCGTTGAGGCGAGGCAGGCTGCCGCATGATTGAAACGTAAAGATTGAAATCAGAAGAAAAGATATCGCGCCTCGTTTCATACCTTACCATTCTCCCGCGTAATCTATTGCATATGGATGTGTGATCTTTACAATCAATGGCCGGCGCAACTCTACAAGTTGGCGAATATGCAAATTGTCGTGTGCGATCCATGAAGAGAACATATCCCCTGCAGCCAGCGAACCATACTCAGAGGTATAGGTGGTGTCCCAGTCTGTGGTAGCCAGCGTCTTTAGCCATTCGAGCGATTTTGTGCGTTCCGCAAGGAATTTATCCTTCATTTCTTCCAGATTCTGTTCATTATATTTTCGCTTTGTAACCCAGCCTTCCGGGTCGATCCTGTGCCAATCCTGTTTCTGGCGGTGCAGGATAAAATCCAGATGTTCGCGGAAATCTTCGCGTTCCTCATCGTATAAATGGCAGACCACTTCGAGAATGGACCATGACCCGTTATTTGGTTTAACTCCGGCATCTTCCTGCGAAACCCCGTTCAATAAAGCTCGGATCATTTCCGCACTATACACAAGTTCCTGGTAAAGCACCTCGAACTGCATGTTGCCTCGCTTTCATTTCTTGAACTCTCCCACGATCCTCAAAATATCAAAACCCTCTGCAAAGGGGTGTTCAGCCAGTGCACCGTGCCGAACCATGATGGAGCGCGTAAGTTCGCTATTGAAATAATACCGATCGCGGTAGGTCTCGTATTCGGCAAGTGCTTCGATCTTCTTATTTACATCTTCTTCTGTAACTTCCACAAGAAAATGCGGGAAGAATCCGTATGAAGAGCGGACTACGTCGAACCCCAAAACTGTGATGCCTCGAAAAGCACGCACGGCCTCATCTGTCACTGTATTGTGGTCTTGATGAACATCCTGTTTGGAATGTGTAAAGATCAGGTCGGGTTGAAAATCCCCGCGGAGTTTCAGGAAATATTCTAGGATAGCTTGCCGCTCGTTCGGAAATACTCGCGTGTTAAATGGCCCCAATACGACTTTTTCCTGCGAAATACCCAAAATCTGCATCGACTTTACGTGTTCGTTTTTTATGTTTTTCAGGTCCGGATTTTTCTGGTTGTCAGAAAGCGTGACGCATAACACATCCGTTTCTTTGACAATGTGATGAAGCAAAGCGCCACATCCCAACTCGATATCATCGGGGTGCGCGCCAAGGAACAGGACTCGTTTGCCGTAGAAATTCAATTTATTTCGTCGCCAGAATTCCGCCAACGACCTTGGTCATCACCAATTTTCCATCGCGGTCGCACCATTTCTTTGCAACAGCTTTGATCTTCCCGATCAAAGCTTCATATTCGTCCTTGCCATTGAACATAGACGTCCACAGTTTGCGGTCTTCACTTAAAGATGCGCGTACGTATTCAATGAATGGTGCGACTTCGGGAAAGGTAAGCTGGTTCTCGAAGTTGTGTAATTCAGTCTTGGCGAAGATCTTGTCGATCGTATTGAAGATGTCGCCTTTGAAGCGTGAGGAACCGGGCATGGGTGGGATGATCAGGTCCGTGGCTTCGTTGATGATGTCATAGAACATTTGCTTGTTCTCAGGCAATGGCCCGGAGACGAAGAGTCGTCCGCCCGGTTTCCCTGAGGCGGGGTCGGGACTTCGAAGCACTCGGTGAGCCTCTCTAAATGTAAACTCCAGATCGGCGGCGTAATAAATGGCGAATGCGCTGGTGCACAGGTCAAAGGCATTATCCGAAAAGTTGAATGGCTTGTTGAAATCCAAAAATTGGAAGTCAATGTTTGCGCCGAGCTGTTTGTTCTTCTCGCGGGCCTTGTCGAGCAATTCGTTTGAAAAGTCGCCGCCGGTGATCTGCGCGCCGCCTTTCGTGTATTCCTTGAACAGGAAGCTCAACTTGCCTGCGCCACAACCAATATCGAGGATCTGCATGCCAGCTTGCGGTTTGAGCAGGTCGTTCGTCCAAACGTCGATGTTGGCTGAGCCGTATTTTTCGTGAATGTCGATGCGGGTGAGCAGGTCCTTGCTTGTTTCCTGATAATTAATTTCCATTTATCACTCCTTATAATGTGTGAAAAGATTATACCAAACCTGCGCCAAAATTCATCTCGTGAATTTTGAAGGCTGTTAAAAACTCATGATAGAATGCGTGCAGTGGAGTCACCATGGCGAGCAAAATTCAATCTGTAAAAGGAACACGTGAATTCTATCCTGAGCAAATGTCCTTGCGCAACTTTATTTATGATAAGGTGTGCGCGGCCTCACAGGCGTTTGGCTATCAGCAGTGGGACGCACCATTTATCGAAACTATTGATCTGTACGCGGCAAGGTCCGGCGAAGAGCTTGTCAAGAAGCAGGCATTTACATTTCAAGATCGCGGGGGTGACTTTGTTACGCTTCGCCCCGAACTTACGCCAAGCCTCGCGCGCATGATCGCGGCAAAGCAAAACGAATTAACCTATCCGATTCGCTGGTGGTCGTTCGGCCCGTTCTGGCGATATGAGCAGCCTCAAAAGGGACGCTCGCGTGAATTCTTCCAGTGGAATATCGACATGCTGGGTGTCAACTCGCCTGAAGCGGATGCAGAGTTGATCGCGGTCGCAGCCACTTTCCTGCGCTCGGTCAAACTGGAGCCGGCACGGGCTACCATTTATGTGAATAATCGGCGCCTAATGGACTCTGAGTTCGACGCGCTTGGAATTTCCCCGGAAAAACAACTGGGTGTTTCCAATCTTGTTGACCGACGTTCAAAAATGGATCCAGGGAAGTGGAATGCGAATGCGTTTGAACTTGGATTGAATCAAAAGCAATTGGATGGCTTGAAAGATATTCTTGGCAATTTTGATCTGTGGAAAAAGAGCGACGAATTGACGCGTCTTTTTGCTGCGCTCGAGGCGCTGGGTGTAAAAGAGTATGTGAAGTTTGATCCGAACATTATGCGCGGCCTCTTATACTATACCGGCACAGTCTTCGAAGCCTTTGACACCAGCGGATCTTTGAAGCGCGCGATTTTGGGTGGCGGACGCTATGACAATCTCCTCGCCGCTGTAGGCGGGCAGCCTCTCTCTGGCGTTGGCCTCGCGATGGGTGATGTGGTGATCGGCATCATCTTACAGGAAGCGGGTCTGTTGCCTGAATTTTTCCCCACGCCTGCTTCTGTCTTAGTAACAGTTTTCGATGAATCCATGTGGATGAAATCGTTTGAGTTAAGTGCGGAATTGCGAAAAGCTGGGTTAGATACACTCGTTTATCCTGAACCCGCGAAACTGCAGAAGCAATTCAAATTTGCAGATAAGATGAAAATCAAGGTAGCTGTTACAGTCGGCCCGGATGAGGCCGCGAAAGGCCAAGTGGCTGTAAAAAACCTGATTAATGGAGAGCAGGTCACAGTCAGGCGTGAGGCGATGGCCGCTGAAATTCGCAAGATTTTAGGGTAAGCATGTCCATTAAGCTTCGGCCTGTTGCTTTGGAAAATTGGCGTGAACTGATCAAGCTTAAGGTCGAAGAGGATCAGCAAAATTTCGTTGCCTCGAATTCATATTCGATTGCTGGGGCTCAATTTGGACATGACGATGAAGGGCACGAGGATTTCCATCCAATCGACGTGTATGCAAATGACGAGACGGTTGGGTTTGTGATGAATTGCCTGAATTTACATCATCCTCGTTTTCAGGGATTGTGGCACGTTTGATGGTGGATGAGAAATCTCAAGGCAGAGGGTATGGCCGCGGTGCCATGCAGCGGTGATAGAAAAATTGCGTGCTGATAAAAACATTCATTCACTTGGGATTAGTTATGAACCTCATTCATAATGAAGGCGCTAGAAAGTTGTATGCTTCTTTGGGCTTTGTTGAGGGCGGAGAATTGGTGGATGGCGAGGTGTTGGCAATACTAAAACTACGTTGATTTGTGGTAAAATTTTGTCCGTTTCCAAGATGGAGCCTGTAGCTCAACGGCAGAGCGCTACACTGTGGCTGTAGATGTTGAGGGTTCGAAACCCTTCAGGCTCCCCAGATAAAGACCTCCGAGTTCTTCAAGGACTCGGAGGTCTGTTAGAATAATCTCATGACTCAAACCATCAATGTCCTTTTTCTAGCGGCGGAGGCCGACCCTTTTGTGAAGGTCGGCGGGCTTGGCGATGTGGCCGGCTCTCTGCCGCGCGCATTGCGCGCCCTTTCCAATGACGATCTGAAACTCGATGTACGCCTTGTTCTGCCGTATCACCCTGTGATCCGCGCCGAGGGGCTCAAACCGCTGGGGATCTTCGGTTTACTGCGCGGTGAATTGGAGGTCCAGGCTGAGGCGTTTGAAACGAATCTGAATGGGATGCCCGTTTATTTCATCAACGGCGATCCCATTCGTGCAAATGGCTCCGTTTATTCTCTTGATTCGAAACTGGATGCAGAAAAATATACGTTCTTCTCACTGGCCGCACTGGAATTACCTCGTCAGATCAATTGGTTCCCGGCTGTCATCCATGCAAATGACTGGCACACTGCATTGAGTTTATATGGTTCACTGACGAAGCGTTGGGAGGAAGGCGCGCGGCATGTGGCCGGGGTTATCACATTGCATAACCTTCCTTTCATGGGACCGGACGTAAGTTCCATTCTCGAAAGCTATGGGGTAAAGCTTGCTCAAACTGACTTGCCTGAATGGGCGCGACTGATCCCTCTGCCTTTGGGCCTGTGGGCTTCGGATTCGATTGTGGCTGTTTCGCCAACTTACGCAAACGAAGTATTGACACCTGAGTACGGTTGCGGCTTGGATGAATTTTTACAGATCCGTCGCGAGACCTTGCGCGGTATTTTGAACGGGTTGGATACGGTCTCTTTCAACCCTGCGGATGATACTGCTCTTGGCGTGAACTTTGATATTGACTCACTGGATAAGCGCGGCGAGAATAAAAAGTTACTGCAAGCTCGGCTTGGCCTGCCAGATGACCCTGAAACGCCTTTACTTGCCATGGTCTCGCGCATGGATCAACAAAAGGGGGTGGATCTTGCCATTGCCGCGTTCAAGAACATGCGCCGTTTGAAATATCAAGCTATTTTATTGGGAACGGGCGACCCTAAGCTCGAAGATGCCGCGAAGAAATTACAATCCATGTATCCGGATCGGGTGCATGTGGAAGCCCGTTACGATGCAGGCCTTGCCCGTCAGATCTATGGCGGAGCAGATATGCTGCTGATGCCCTCGCGCTATGAGCCCTGTGGCCTATCTCAAATGATCGCGATGCGATATGGCTGTGTGCCTGTTGTACGCGCGGTCGGCGGGTTGAACGATACTGTCCATAGTGACGATACGGGTTTTGTCTTTAAAGAGGCCGATGTAAAATCCCTCGGCACAGCAATACGCACGGCCATCAAAGTCTTCGCAGATAAGGCGGCCTGGGGTAAATTGCAACGTGCCGGGATGGCCAAGGATTTTTCCTGGGAAAATTCCGCGGGCAGATATCTTGAACTGTATCAAAGTCTTATAAAATCATAACTTGCTCGAAGCGCTTTCTTAGTCATGGCCTTCAAACGTTCTTCCGGAATTCTCCTTCATCCAACCAGCCTGCCCGGCCCGTATGGTATTGGCGACCTCGGCCCGCAATCTTATCGATTCATTGACTGGCTCGCATCCAGCGGATGCAAACTCTGGCAGGTGCTTCCACTCGGCCCAACTGGATATGGCGATTCACCCTATCAATGTTTTTCTGCGTTTGCTGGAAATCCTTATTTGATCAGCCCAGACGAATTGCTCGCAGATGGACTCCTGAACCGGGAAGATCTGGACGACAAACCGGATTTCTCGACCCCTCCTCTGGGGAGGGTGTCCCGCGTGGACCCTTTGACGCCGCTCAGGGTAAACTTTGGTTTGCTTATTCCGTGGAAGCTTGATCTGCTTCGAAAAGCTTTTACGCACTTTCAGTCTTCGCCGGAGCATTTGCGCGAGTCATTCGACTACTTCCGCGCGGAAAATGCAGCCTGGCTGGATGACTTTGCGATTTTCATGGCATTGAAAGAAGCACACGGTGGGGGTGCATGGAATGGCTGGCCCGAACCGCTGCGCTCAAGAAAAAAGACAGCTTTGCGAAAAGCGCAAAACGAATTTGCTGAAAGCGTGATGCGTTACGCGTTCTATCAATTTCTGTTCTTCAGGCAGTGGGCGAAAGTGCGTTCCTATGCCAGCCAGCGCGGCATCCAGATCATTGGTGACATTCCCATTTTTGTCGCGAATGACTCTGCGGACGTTTGGTCTCACCCTGAATTATTCTTTTTGGATAAACAAGGCAACCCAACCGTTGTCGCGGGTGTTCCCCCGGATGGATTCTCTGAAGCGGGTCAGTTGTGGGGCAATCCGTTGTACAACTGGGCTGTCCACAGAGAAGACGGATACGCCTGGTGGCTTTCTCGTATTCGGGCTTCTCTGCAATCTGTTGATATTTTGCGGTTCGACCATTTCCGTGGATTTGCAGGCTATTATGAAATTCCCGCGGACCATGCAACGGCGGAGTTCGGTCGCTGGGTGCGTGGCCCGGGCAGGGAGTTGTTCCGCGCCGTGGATAAACATCTCGGTGATGGGTTGATCACCCCCGGAACCGGATTGCCAATGATTGCGGAGGACCTGGGTTTGATCACTCCTGATGTGATCGAGTTGTTGACTGCCTTCGATCTACCCGGCATGAAGGTCTTGCAATTTGCCTTTTCCGGGCCGGATAATCCGTTTCTTCCCCATAATTATGTTCCCAACTGTGTGGCTTATACGGGGACGCATGATAACGACACGGCTTATGGCTGGCTCGCGAACGCGACTGAACACGAACGCGAATTTGCCTTCCGCTATCTAAATGTGGATGGAGGTAACTTTGCCTGGCACTTAATCCGCGAAGTGTGGAAATCCGTCGCGGTCTTCGCGATCACACCAATGCAGGATGTACTTGGACTCGGTGGGGAAGCGCGCATGAACTTCCCGAGTAAATTGGGCGGAAATTGGGAATGGCGTATGGGCGAGGCGGATATGCGCGAAGATCTGGCTAGCGGTTTGCGGGATTTGAATTGGTTGACGAACCGGTAAGGGCGACTCGCCTGGGTCGACCTTCGCGCTGGCTTGCAAGACTCCATTGCTTGATGTGACGACAGATGAGATTGGAGAGTCGCCCCTACCTTAAAATTGGAGGAAGAATGAAAGATTATCACATCAACATCTTTTATAGCGATAACGACGGCGGTTATATTGCGGATATTCCCGATTTAGAACATTGTTCCGCGTTTGGGAAAACACCCGAAGACGCATTAGCCCGGGCGTTGATTGCCAAGAAAGTTTGGTTGGAAGCTGCCCAGGCGGAAGGTAAATCCATTCCCAAGCCGCGTTACCGCCCGGCCATTTATCAATTGGCAGCCGCGGCATAGCATGGTAGAACGTTGATCAGAAAACTCTACGAATGATTATGTTCAAAGATCTAGCTAGTGGATTGTGGGATTTGAATTGGTTGTGTAAAAGGCAGATTCGTGAAGAAACAATAGCTAAATGATATATATTCCAGAATGAAGTTTCCTTACTTCTTCTGGCTTAGCGGCAAATACATTTGTCCCTTTTCGAAGCAAAATCTTTTCGTCAAATTGATAGATATCTTTCTTATTCCATGATGGGACAATTATAGCGATTATTCTGCTACCTATTACCTGCACGGTATGTAAACGAACAGTTGCTGCCGGAGATATCGAATTTCTAATTGAGTTTTGAAGCGGTTGGTCGAGTTTTTGTTGATTAATGTCGCTACCTTCAATATTGCCATCATCGTCAATTCCATAAAAAATAATCCCGCCTTGACGCGTGTTTAACATTGCAGCTATTTCGCGCGTAATCTTTCTTGCTTCAGTACCTTGGCTCTTGAATTCATGAATTTGACTTTCCCCGCTTTTTGCAATATCAAGAATTTCGGTTTCGGACGGTATCGCGAGGCTTTGCAGTTTTTTGGATTTATTTTGTTGCCTTGAAGGGGTTTTTGAAGATGCAGGGTCGTATATTCGTGCTTTTGGAAGTTGAGAGGGGTTTGAGAAATAATGTATAGGGATGGTTCGCGCCAAAGGCACCTTTTCATAAATTGGGAAGCCGTTTTTCTTGCTTGGTTCGCCCTTTTCGATATGTGGCTGAATTAGCCCAGAATCTGCAAGTATGTTGAGGTCGCGACGAACACTATTTGCATGACGTTTGGTAGGTTTTGCAATTTCTGGCGTGTTCCTCTTTCCGTTTACATTCTCAAAAACTTTAAGACGCTCTTGAGTGTCAGACATTATAAATCGACCACGTAGGATAAGCTCCTGCAAGTCTGCCATTATGGCTTCTTACCTTTTTTCGCTTTGTTTGCTTTATTTAAAGCAGATGCTACATCCTTGGACTTCATGCCCAGAAAAGATGCGATTCTACTTGGCGGGATCGAAAGATCATGAAGCTTTCGAATGATCTCTGACTTGCTTGCAAATTCAGTGTTTAACGCAAGTTGCAAGCGCGCCAAATCTCTGATTGCCTCTACCAGGTCGTCATTATTTTTCTTCATTTTTCTTTTTCCCTCCAGTGGCAGTTAGGATCTGCCTTACGCGACTGTCGCTCGTGTTCAGGATTTTGCTAATTTCAGTTGATTTTGCCCCAGCTTTTGAAGTGCTTAGGATAAGCAAGTTTCTGATTTCGGTAAGCACCACCATTAGTTTCTTAAATTGTTTTTCATCCATAGCCTGTTCCTCCTAATTGCAGAGACATACTACTTAACAAAAGGACTTTGAAAATTATAGCACAGGCCATATGTTCTATATGACCTGTGCTCGCTCAACATTAGGGGCGGTCTGTTTGTTACACACAATATTTTTTATAGAGCTACTCTTGCTTAGAAATCGAATATATCAGCATCGGCACATTATCGCTATCTATTCCGTCCACTTGTTTCTCCAGTGTCATACCGATCTTCTGGGCGACTTTGCGAGAGGCTTGATTGTCGGGATCGATCAAGCAGATCAAACGCGATAGATTCAACTGTTCGAAAGCGTACCTGGCTATGCCTTGGGCGGCCTCGGTAGCCAACCCCTGTCCCCAAAATGTTTTATCCAGCAAATAAGCTACTTCCACTTCCTCTTGCCCTTCTATTGTCCACGGGAGCAGCCCACAGCGGCCAATAAATTTGCCCGTCTCTTTATGGATCGTTGCCCAGAGTCCCAACTCAGGGTGCCTTGGATGTCCGTTCAAAAACCACTGCAGCTCTTCTTTGGTTTCTTGATAGGTCAAGACCCCATGCTCTCCCTCAGGGAAATATTTCCTCACTTGCGGGTCGCGGTAAAGGGCGGCTAGCTCGTCCAGGTCGTCCATGACCAGACGCCTGAGGATAAGTCTCTTCGTTTCGAGTATTTTTGTCATCACTCTGATTACTTTTTTATCCACTCTCTGTTCTCTACTCTGCTATTCTCTGGTAATCGGCTTTTCTCGATCTGTCAAATTGACCACAATAGCGTTGCTCGCCTTGATTAGATTCTCCGGCGTGATCATGATCTCCTCGCCCCATTGACCAGCGCCCGTGCCGAGGATGGGTTCGTTGAGAAGAGACGCCTCCAGGAAGGACCTGAATCCCGTTGGCTGCCAGCTAAAGGCGGGGATCGAACCGATCATGTATCCAGTCGTTTCTTGGACGACTTCAAGCGCGGCCATTTGAATATTGCGTGAACCGATGGCCTTTTTCAAATTCCCTGAAACGGCGTTTTGATCTCCGCCGAGCATCACGAGCACGCGCTCACCTGTCTCCACCTGAAAGATCAAAGTTTTTATAGCTTGTCGTTCTGCAAAGCCAAGTACCTTTGCAACATTCGCCGCGCCTTTTTCAGTTTCAGGTGAAAAACTGCGCGCCTCGTGTGCGATGCCAAGGCCATCGAGATAAAGGTGAGATGGAAGTTTCATTTGGAAGGATGGTCACTTTGCCGATTTGATTACGATCAGCGTGCCGTTTTCTTCGATCTGGATGTGATCTCCAGTTTGTAAAATGCCGAAATCCGATCCGGAAAGAGCAATCAGCGGAACAGACTTTCCATAAAGTTCATTTGCAACCACTGAAGCAAGCGCAAAGAAAAAATCAGTTCCTATGGTGACGATGGCGGCCGGTGCCGTACCTGCACGAATTGCTTCAAGAAGAACGGCAGTTGTGGTAGACGAGCCGCGCGTGGATGGAACAGCCAGGACTTTGCCTTTTGCATTTGCTCCCGATAGCGGATGTCTGTGGTCCGTGATCTCTCCGCTTTTCCAATCGTAGCCTCCCCAAAACGAGAGTGGTTCATTGCTGACCAATGCGAGTCCGCTTGCGTGGCCTGGCATGACAGCTTTGCCGATCAATATTAATTCATCCAAGAGGTTTCATCCCGAACGATTTTTCCCTCGATCGCCGAGTTAACACAATCTGTCAGGCTTCCAAAGGCAATTTCCTTGTTTAATAAGCCAGGAGCATAGTACGCAAATTTTGCGGAGTTTGTCATCAGGTGTTGTATCTCTTTGGGTAACATGGGCGTAGTCAGTATGCAGGTATCCACAGTTAGTTGGGCTCCGAAGGCTTGCAGAGGTTCAAGGAAGCCTGCTTTTTGCGCGAGTTGTGACATGGCTCTGCTGGAGGTGACCAGAAATTTAACCTGCGCGTTTTTTTTCTTCCCTGCCACAAGTGGCGCAAGTTTTCTAAATTCCGCCAGGGAAAAATGTGGACTGCCTAATACAACCATGTCCAACTGGCCACTGTCCGTGTGAGTCAATTCGCGGCGGGCTTCACGGAGCATGTCCATCGTGATCGTGATGGTCTCTTGCGGTGCGTTGCCTTGGAAGGCTGCTTCACGGGTCGGCGCTTCCGGCGTGACCCCAACCACGTGAAAAAGGGCCACTGCACCCGAAGAGGCCGCCGCGGCTCCCAGCGCTTTGAGTTGATCCTCGTTTGGAATGACGCCCATGCCATCGATCACGGGGATCCTGTCTTGTGTTGCCTTGCCCAGGTAATGGCCGAGTACGGGATAAAAATCATCGCTCGTTTGAAGTGCTTCAGGAATATCTTTGAGGCGCATTAGTAATTTCCCGGCGCGGTTCTTGGTCAGATGCAGGCCGATGGCCGGAGCGCGGCCGGTGATCGCGCAACAAATATCAAAAAGGTCGGGATATCTTTCGGTGCGCGCGCCCAGGACTGAATTTGCGAAGACGATCGCGTTTGATTCTCCCCACGCAATTTGTTGGCCAAAGGATGGCTTCATCTCGGTCTGATAGGGTGCGCAAGTCCAGGTTGGGATTGTCCCCATGCTTTGATAGGCAACCATTTGACGATGTGCCTGCTTCGCCCATTGAGGTGGGACAGCCCATTCCTTCCAGTGATGCTCGTCCAGCCCGCTTACGTTGAGCGTGGTGGGCACTACAACCTTCGCGCCCAGGCCTGCCAGCCGCTCGGCATACTCCAGGCCGGCCTCTCCGATATACACTGTACTATCGATGTGCGCGCCAGTGATGTCGATCAATTCTTCCGCGTCAGATACTTCAGCCATGCGAACGAGAATGGACATCGCCATTTTTGTAGCAGGACCGTGAACACCTTCCAGCATTTCCTGATCTTTGGATGATAATGCAAGTGTCATAGCCTCTCCACGGCTTGTCCATTTTAGATTCTCCGAAGTGTACTCCATAACAAGCTTGTGTGCCCACGGTCGTAAAATTATCTTTTCTGGCACTGTTTTCCGTTCGTTGTGCCAAAAATAAATTTATTAGATATTTGTCTAAAAATTGTCGAATTTCTTGCGCCGTGCGAAAATGCACGGTACAATGGACCCTGCGAATAACGCAATCTCACAATTCAAAATTTGATCCAAACCTATTCAAGGAGAATCCAATGGCTTTTGAACTTCCCAAACTGCCCTACGCGGTCGACGCGCTCGAACCTCATATTGACGCGCAGACCATGACCATTCATCACGACAAACATCACCAGACTTATGTCACTAACTTGAACGGCGCAGTCGAGAAGACGCCTGAACTTGCCGGTAAAACATTGGAGGCAATGCTCGGCGATTTGAACTCTGTACCTGAAGGGGTGCGCATGGTTGTCCGCAACCACGGCGGCGGAACATACAATCACAACCTGTTCTGGGAGATCATGGGACCCAAAGCCGGAGGCGCGCCTAAAGGTGATCTGGCCAAGGCGATCGATACGGCTTTCACATCTTTCGATAATTTCAAGGCTGAATTCGAAAAAGCAGCCACCACCCGTTTTGGTTCCGGTTGGGCATGGCTGGTCAAAAAGGGGAGCGGACTGTCGGTAGTATCCACAGCGAATCAGGATACTCCCTTGTCTGACGGCCTTACCCCGATGATGGGCATTGACGTATGGGAACATGCGTACTATTTGAAATACCAGAACCGTCGGCCGGAATATATTACGGCGTGGTGGAACGTCGTCAACTGGGACTCAGTCGCCGCTCGCTTTTCCTCAAAGTAGTACGCTTTCATCCCGCGCTGAAAACCGCGGGATGAATTTTATTTGGATATCGATGTTGATCTGGAAGACCTTGTCAGGTTCATAAAGGCAGATATAATAGGTGCGTTCAGTTTGTTCAAAATTCCACGAGGAGTGAATTTCCATGACGTACATTATCACCAGCCTATGTGTCCGCGACCGCGGTTGTATCGATGTTTGCCCGGTCGAGTGCATGGTCCCCGGCCAGCCGATCAAAGAATGGCCCTGGATTTATATTGATCCCGATACTTGCATTGATTGTGGTGCATGCGTTCCCGAATGCCCATTCGCGGCCATCTTCCCAGAGGATGAAGTACCCACAGCCTATACAGCTAAGGGCGGCGAATATATTACCAATGTTGGCCTCACGGGTCACTTCGAGGGCACAAATCATGACGGCAAGCCTATCGTATTAGATAATGCCAGGCAGCTCGCTGCGGGCGAAGTACTCGACCTGACCGCCGATATCAAACCCAACTATGACTTCTTCAAAGGTGGCCCTGGCTACTCTGCAAAAGATAGTGATCAGGGATTGTAAGGACCGCCCTCTTTAATCATCCAAAAGCCATGTGACAGCATGGCTTTTGGATGATTTACTGAACAAGGCTATTTAATAATTGTTCCTGAATATATCTGGCAAGGATAATATTATTCTCCTCCAGACTAACTACTAAAACTAAGGGTGTTCCACCCCAATCTGGCAAGGTGCCAGCAATTAACCAGGTGACAGCGGGATCATCCTCTTTGGCTTGCCCAATATAACTCCAATACGGTTTTCCACCAACTATGAATGACAGTGCCGCCTCACCAGCTGCTTTTGCCTGAAAGACCCGAACGGGCTCATCCTGAGTGGCGAGGACCACCCAGCCCTGTTCTTTCGTATCAATTGCCATTGCAATGCGCGCTTCTGGAATCACGCCTTTGTTGGTTAAAGAGGCGGCGGCTAGGATCATTTGCAACGGGCTGATACGTAAAACTTCCACGCTTGGCCTTGTCGTCTCGTAGGCGACCGGTAAATTTATTGTGGGCGCCCCATAGAAGCCAAGTTTTTCATATAATGTTTTAAGTTCCTCATTGGTGGGATCTTTTTCGCCAAACTGGGCCCGGGAAAAGGGCAATAAAGCTGTACCAACAGGATACAACCCTTGAGTGGAGCGATTGACCAGAGGAGCAGCTGGGTCTTGTAAAAGCTCAATCCCATCCGTATCAAGATTTTTCGGATTGAAGGTCGGGTGAGATGACATCACGATGATCTCGCCAGTCTCTGCGTTCATTAGGATGAGCGCGCCTGTATGTCCGTTAAGGTATTGGTCGGCTTTGGTTTGTAAGTTGAGGTCGATGCTTAGTCGAACATCAAGCCCGGGTGGGGGAGTACCGTAAATTAAATGATCCCACCAGATCAAACTTGCGGGGTTTCCATGCAAGCCTCGTAAATAAGGATCGAACGTTGCTTCGATGCCAGCTTGTCCAAAGACAGGGTGTATGTAGCCCGTGACAGGGGCCAGGTCTGGATAGAGGTAAGCTCGTCTGTAGGATCCGCTTTCCCCTTCCGTGATGGCGATGGGCAGGTTGTTTCTGTCCAATATATTGCCGCGTGGAACGTAGCGATCCGCGATGGCGCGTCTTGCGTTATCGGTTCGGTTGAGTAGATCTGGCGCGCGAACGATCGTCCACCAGGCCGATGTAAGTGCACAAGCGGCAAGTCCAAGACCGAGTAGGCCGGTCAGCAGCACATATGGTTGTGGATCAGATAAAGCGACTGGCTCGTCATCTTCAGGAGTGCTAATGATCACCAAGATCGCGACCGCGATGAACGAGGTTAGTAATGACGAACCACCGTACGAGACGAATGGCAGTGTAACTCCGGTGAGGGGTAATAATCTTAAATTGCCACCGATGATAAGCAGACTTTGCACTCCAATGTAGGTGACGATCCCTGCCGCAAGAAATCTTCGAAATCGGTCTGTGGCACGAAGAGCGCTGAGCATGCCGCGGACCAGGATCACCCAAAGGATGACCAGCAGTCCCAGGGTCCCGACCAGACCGGTTTCTTCCGCGATCGCTGCGAAGATAAAATCTGAGATCGCGACCGGGACAAGTAATGGACTCCCGATCCCGGGCCCACGCCCCATAGTTCCACCGTTTGCAACCGCCAGTAATGATTGCACGATCTGGTAGGATTGTCCCGTTGGGTCGTACCATGGATCCAACCATGCCTGCACGCGGACATGAATAATATCAATAAAGAAATAACCGATAAGTAAGGCCATAGTTAGCAGGATAACAGCCGCGAATAATACGCGTTTTTTCCCTGTGACAAGGAACACAATGATCGTATAAATAAAAATGAATATGGATGCCGTCCCCAGGTCGCGTTGCACGATCAACAAGAGCAGGGCGATGCCCGTCAATATGATCGTTGGGATAAGCAAGGGAAATGTAGTCAGTCGAATTGGATGGTGGTCTGCCAGATACGCCGCCAGATAAATAACCAGCAATAATTTAAGTGGCTCTGATGGTTGAAAATAAACACCACAGCAACCAAGCCATAAGCGCGGACCAACCCCAAGAGGATTTGTTCCGAATAGCAGTGTGAGTGCGGTGATGAATAGGCCGCCGCTCAGGAGGATGTATTTATGTCTTCTGAAGAAGATGAGAGTTTGTGGGGTGTATATGGCGATCCCGAATACGAGAATACTTATGCCAAGCCAGATCATCTGGCGGATTCCAAAAGCTTCGTCGAGCCGCCAAATAGTGAGCACGCCCCAGCCGCTGAGCAGTGCGGCAGCCGGCAGGAGATACGGATCGTGTTCTGGTAAATACTTGACCGTGACGCGATGCGCCAGGATCATGAGCACAACCCACACGGAGAAGCCAGCCCAGTGAGATAGCCTGTAATCCACATCCCACCTGCGTTCGCGCACTGCCGGGGAAAGGGTCAGTATGATCGAGTAAATGAATAGAAAGATAGCGGCCCAATGTAGTAGGCGGTTTTGTATAACTTTAGACATTTGTGATTAATAGTAACTTCTTATTCGAACCAGCAACCTGGCGCCTGTCCCTTTTCCGGATCATCAGAACAGAGCCCGCGTAAAAACTGCAAGTCACTCCAGTCCCAGTCTCGATATGTTGCCCCATCCGGGTAGGTGACCGGGTATCTGTTCCACAAAAAGGGATAAAGGCTTGTAGCACAACGAAATTGAATCAATGTACTTATGACAGCCAAGGACACAAACGCATATTTTAGAGTCTTAATCGAGAAAACTTTTTGATAATCCCTTAATACAGGGGCTATGAAAAAGAAGAGATATGGTGTGATATCAACGAAATAACGCGGGCCGATTGACCAACTTCCATCCCAATCCGCGAAGGAAGATATAACCAACCAATGGCCAATGATGATCGCAAGCAAATAGGGCTGGAGATCATAAAGCGTGAACGAACCATTCTTAAATTCTATGTAAATCCCGTAAATGGCGAATAGATATACAGGCGTAAATATGAATAATCCGCGCGCTGGGCTGATCATCGTTCCTGCAAACGCCTCGAAGAATCCAGCAGGGGTTGCTGCAAGCTTGTCGAAAAGTTGAAAGAAATAAGGTGGTAGGATTGCTTCGTAAGTCATCCAATTACTAACGAGGAACGGAATTGCTACAATTCCAGCGGTTAGCAGGTAGTGGACGAAGTATTTTCTAAAGTTTATTAGTACATACAAGCTTGTAAATATAACTGAAAGGCTGTTGTTGGGCCTAATTACATAGGCCATTGCGATAAAAAAACCTGCATAGCCGATGATTTTCTCATCTTTTTGAGCCCGCACAGTTAGTAATAGGGCAAGTGATAAAAATAGTACAGATGGCCCATGCTGCCACATCGCGCGGCTGGCCGTTGACCACATGGATGTAGCGAATGCAAATAAGAGGGTCAGGATAATCGCCTGTTTGCGATAGTGGGATGCGGAATATCCGATCAAATATATCGGAATAGCAGATAAGGCTGCTATGACCGACGCAATAATTTTTTCAAGCCTTCCTGTAATATCGTCGGGTTTGTGTTTTCTTAGGTACGTGAAAAAATCCCCCGAATTTCTGTAAGAAAAATAATGATTTGCAACCCAGACAAAGGGAGCGGATAACATCGGGGTTGCGATTGGGTAATTAGAATAAATGTGACCCTTTGAGGAAATGACCCTTACATCATCCTCCAAATCTATAAGATGTTTGTATTCATCCAAATTGGTATTTTTCTCTTGAATGATGCTTGCCGCAACATAAAGATTCCAAAGCGAATCTGTTACTGTAACCACCGGGCTGGCCCAATACACCCCCAAAACAAATACAAAAAGAAGCGCCACAATGCCTGACGTTGGAATCTGTTCCAAATTAAAGCCTTTAATTTTCTCAACTCGGTTCATCATAATATTTGTGGATTAGGAGCCTAAGCTTATCATATGCTTTTGTTGTAACGATTTTTGGGTCTGTAATTAAGGCTGTCGCCAACGATGTATTGCAATCACATTTTCTTTCTGAATTTAGATTTCGCACCAAGCCTCGAATTGCTTCCTGTGCAATTTCAGTGTTCTTGTGCAATGTTTGAATCACCATTTCCACACTCACCGGCGCTTTGCTGACATGCCACACATCATAATCGGTCACATGGGCCATGGTCGAATAGCACATTTCAGCTTCGCGGGCCAGAAATGCTTCAGGGCAGGCAGTCATCCCTATAATGGACATTCCCCAGGTCCGATACGTATTTGATTCTGCCCTGGTCGAGAAACGCGGACCTTCGATCGTGATGAATGTACCACCGATGTGCGTGGTGGCTCCAGCTGATTTGACTGCTGAAATTAAGTGCGATGAAAGGTCGTCACAGAAGGGATCTGCCACGCCAATATGGGCGACCATTCCCTCCCCAAAAAATGACCGGGCACGACCGCTCGTGTGGTCAAAAATCTGATCCGGGATGACAATACTGCCCGGTGTGTACTCTTCACGCAGTGACCCACATGCGCTGACGCTGATGACACGCTCGACGCCAAGACTTTTTAACGCATAAATATTTGCGCGGTAAGGAACTTCCGTCGGAGTGATATGATGACCCATTCCGTGTCTTGCAAGGAAAGCAACGCGTGCATCTTCGAGAGTTCCGACTACGATCGGTGCGCTCGTTTTTCCAAAAGGTGTATCTAAGATGTATTCTTTTGTATTCTTCAAGCCCCCCATGGAATACAAGCCGGACCCACCGATAATTGCAAGTGAGACATCTTCACTCATCTGATTTTCCCAATCTTTCCGTGGGTGATACAAAGACACCGGTTAAAAAGTTTACGAAAAGGTGGACGTTTCCACATTTTATTTCGTCGCCAGATGCGATCACGGTTGGCATGTTTACCATCGTACCATTAATAAAAGTCCCATTGGTGGATGCGAGGTCTACGATCCACCATTGTTTATGGTGGTATGTAAGTTGGGCGTGACGTGTGGATACTGTATCGTCGGTCAGGGGGACATCACAGCCGGGGTCCCGCCCCAAAATGACTTCCGCTTGTGAAAAATATTTTGCGAAATGGGCAGACTGTCCCCCCTGGTTAACTACAAGATTTATCCCTGGGATCCGTCTATTGGCGAGCAGTAGACCTTGTTGCTGGATTTCTCTCCATAAGAAGAACAAAGCCCAGCCCAAAAAACCATACAGGGCGATGGCCATGAGAAGGCGCAAGGCCAGGACGATTGGTCCGCTCATTGTTTCTTGCTATTTTTTGCTGTTGGTTGACGGTCTTTTAAGAATGCAGTTGGCCGGTTTGCCGAAGCCTGTAAAGGCGCGGTATCTTTCAGATCCGGGCGTGGAGGCGGGTTATCTTGTCCAAAAATGAGGGTTACACCGGCAAGCGAAATTACGTCACCGGGATAAAGCACGCTCTGACTTGCCCGTTGACCGTTAACGAAGGTGCCACCTGTCGAGTTCAAATCAAATACAACGAAGCGGCCTTTAATGGCGCGAAGTTGCGCGTGGTTACGCGAGACGCGTGGATCATCAATAATTAATTGATTGTCAAGCCGTCGACCGATGTTGACAACGGATTGCGAAAGTGGATATACCTTCACGCCTTCAACGATCAGAAACGCGTCTTCAGGCGTTGCGCCGTTTTCTTCGAGGTTTCCTGTATCTAAAGGTGTTGCGTTTGTATCT
Organism: uncultured Anaerolineaceae bacterium; assembly: GCA_964610295.1. Taxonomy (GTDB): domain Bacteria; phylum Chloroflexota; class Anaerolineae; order Anaerolineales; family Villigracilaceae; genus Villigracilis. The sequence goes on along the minus strand of CAZSVR010000009.1, from coordinate 39,352 downwards.
GCCATAGACTCCAGCCGATGTGACGCTAGCACTTCTGCGTCATTTTCAGATATATTTTCATTCATTGATATTGTGATGGTTGGTGTGATTATAAACCGAAAACCGGCTTCCTGGGCAACAGTTGTTATTGAGTGCAATAATATTCCAAGTAATTGCTGCTCCTGCCATTTGGTTATCGTTCTGGGGTGCAATATCAGGGTGTAGGTGCTTGGAGCCAGGAAGGTGTGGTCATCTGCTTCCACTGTATTCGACTGAAGGGCCGCAGCCAGCTTCTGGATGATGATATCTTCCACTTGTCTCCCAGGCAAGATACTAGGAAGGTCAATTTCGATCAAGGCTTGCAAACGGGCTTCAAGTTCCTTCAAGTTCATACAGCAACTTTTACTCCGATTATTATAGAGTGTGAAAAGGTTTTTTGCAAGACCCCCGCTCAACAATTACCTTTCAAAAAGAGCGATTCGGCTGATATCTGCCCGTCGCACGTTCGCTCACAAGGCTTGTTTACAGTTGGGACAGATTCTGTCGCTGAGAGAGACAACATAACCACAATTAAGACACGAAATTGGCTGGATTTTTCCGAGTGGCGCCCCGCAGGTAATGCAAGATGGTTCGCCAACCGGGTTGGCGCTACCACAATATTCGCATTCCAGTCTTTTCAAACGATCGGATATTTCTGTAGACGCACCTGCCGCCCCGGCTGTCTGGGCGATGACCTGCCAGACCTTTTCGTTCAGTTGCAGATTTTCGATATCCTGAGCGATGTCGTCGAGGCGCCCCAATAAGCTAAAAGGATTTTTTAAAGCTGCCAATGCGCTGATCCCCAGACTCGCCGCAACAGCAAGCCACACCTTCTGACCAAGCTCAACCATGACGCCATCTTCGACTCTCTCAATCGTTATGGTCACGGCAGTCTGGCCACCGGAGATCGCCTCCGGCCGGGATCCGACTTGTACGATCATTTTGTTGCTCTGTCCGAGGGATTGCACGCGCAAATTCCCGTGATCGAACTCGCCTGCCAGGGCCCGTGCAATGTCCACCGGATTCAAATTTCCGTGAAAAATTTTGCGCTCCATGATCTGGATTATAATCGCCTTTGCGATTCTCCTTAAGAGATACTACGAAATGAAGCAATTAGAGTTTCAAATTACTTTTGTCACATCCCTGCTTGTCATTCTGTTGAGGTTTTCCGCCCCATCCTCAACCGTTGTGTTGGCTCAAGAGCCCACGGCAACTAATACGCCTCAGGTTTCAGTTGCCGGCATATTTATTACGGTATTAAGTGATGAGCCATTTGCCAATATTCGTTTAGGACCCAGTTCAACCATTTATCCCAAAGTTGGAAGGTTATTTCCCGGTGAGACAGCTCCTGCTTTGGGTCGTTCGCCGGGTGGTGACTGGATTCAAATCGAAATTATCAGCAATCCAAATCAAGAATTTGTTGCGGCTCCAAATAATAGGGGATGGGTGTATTCTGCGCTTGTCCAGGTTTCACCAGGAACTTTGCAGATCGTAGAGCCACCTCCGACGCCCGTTCCACCGGCAACTGCCACGATTGACCCGACCCTCGCAGCTCAATTTAACATCCTCCCAACAAGTACGCGGTTGCCTACCTTTACACCTCCACCCTCTCTGGTCGCGCCGCTTTATACATTGACAACAGTATCTACGGATTCTGATTCCATCCCCCTGGCTGTTATTATCATGTCACTAGGCAGTTTTGGAATCGTCAGTTTTGTTGGCTCGCTGTTTATTCGCCGAGGCTAAAGATCTGACACCGGTTAACATGCCCCTTCGTAAATTAAGAATGATTGCTTATATCGTGCTGCTCTTGTGGATGTGTATTCTGGCTGCCTATACCCCAAGCCGATCGGTGGTTTGGGCCCAACAACCGACCGGCTCGATACCCACGGTAACCGGTACCCCATCAGGTGTGATCGTTGCGGTTTATCTTGATCTCGCCCAGATCAAGGTATATTCCGGGCCGAGTACTTATCTTTATCCGGCCATCGGTGTGTTGCTCGCGGGGCAAGAGGTACCGGCATTTGGTCTTTCTGAAGATGGGAACTGGATTCAAATCGACTACCCTGGTGTGGTAGATTCAGTGGCCTGGGTATATGCACCTTATGTTTCCATCAAGAAAACTGGAAATCTGCCTGTCTTGAAGTCTCCGCCGACACCTACGCCTGCCTCGACTCCCACGATTAATCCCACATTGGCGGCGGCGTTCATCGCCCCAGTGACCGCGACCCGATTACCGACTTTTACGGCACCTGCGCCAATGGCATATTCGCCTTTTGAAGAAGCGGATCCAAATACCGGTCAAGTTCCAATGGGTTTTTTGATCTTTGGATTTGGTTTCGTAGGGGCCTTGGGTGCCTTGATCTCGTTCCTGCGAGGCTGGTGACATAAAATAAAAAAATGACCGAGTCGACTCGACTCGGTCATTTTTTTATGCCGCTCATTTAGTTATTGCAGGAACAGGACCCGCCGCCACACCCACCGGAGCCGCCACCACTTCCACAAGCACAACCGCCTTCACCATGCTCGTGGCTGTGTCCCTTGACGTTCGGGCTGTTGACCGCGAAGCCGGCGCCGTGCTGAGGGTCATTTACAAAATCAATGGTCGCTTCGCGAAGATAATCGATGGATACTTCGTCAACTACCACTTTCACGCCATCGGACACGAAAGTGGTATCCACATCGCGGAAATTATTATCCAATGCCATGCCAAAATTTACGGCACAGCAACCACCGCCGGCAACATACACACGCAATGCATATCCGTCCAGCTTCCGTTGTTCGAGAATATCTTTGACAGCCTGGTTGGCCGCGGGTGTTAATGTAAAGAGTTGAGTTTCGAGCTCTTGGAGCATGTTGGTTCTCCTTCTTGATTACTGCTAATTTCGACAAATCTTATCAGGTTTAAGGGGCGTTGTCAATCTAGCTGGGTCGCGCTTTACCCCTCTCTGCCTTTCTTGACACATTCTATCTGCGCCTGTAAAATCCTTCTGCTAAATAGGCGAAAGCCTATATTTTAATTTATCCTAGGAGGATTCACCCACATGTTTGTAATGGGACTTACCCCACTCGAGACTACTGCAATCTGGGCTGTGTTTGGCGTTGCCTGGCTTGGCTTGGCTTATGCAGTATTTCTCCGTGCTCAGATCCTGCGAGAAGACAAAGGCACCGAAAAAATGCAGGAAGTCTGGAATGCAATCAAGGACGGCGCGAATGCTTATTTGCAGAAGCAATTCAGGTCCATCTTGCCCTTGATCATCATTCTGGCGTTTGCACTCTTTTTCTCAGTTTACATCGTACCTCCGTCACCGGAGGCCAGCCAATGGCATTGCACTTTCGTGCAAAAGGTGGATGCAAGCGATAATGCAGCCGTCGTAGCCTGTCTTGCAACTATGACACCCGAAGGCAACTTAGGTGCGTATCAACAGATTCAATTGATCATCGGCTTTGCACGTGCACTTGCGTTTGTAATGGGCGCAGGGTTTTCACTGACAGTCGGTCAACTCGGAATGCGCATGGCCGTGGAAGCAAATGTTCGTGTGGCATCAGCTTCCAAGCGTTCCTTTGGTGAGGCACTGCGTATCGCTTATCGTGCTGGCACCATCACCGGCATGTTGACTGACGGACTGGGTCTGCTGGGTGGAACGATCATTTTCATCATCCTCGGAATTGCCGCGCCCGATGCTTTACTCGGGTTTGGTTTTGGCGGCACCCTGCTCGCCTTGTTCATGCGCGTGGGCGGCGGTATTTTCACGAAGGCTGCAGATGTCGGTGCTGACCTGGTCGGTAAGGTGGAGGCAGGCATCCCTGAAGATGATCCGAGGAATCCCGCTGTGATCGCAGACCTCGTCGGCGATAACGTCGGCGACTGCGCCGGTATGGCGGCTGACATCTTTGAATCGTACGAAGTGACGATCGTTTCGGGACTTATTCTTGGTCTGGCCCTCTGGCACATTACCGGTCGCCTTGAATGGATCATCTTTCCCTTGATGGTACGCGGGATAGGTGTGGTGTCTTCTATCATCGGCACATACTTTGTCAAAGCTGGGAAGACCGGCAAGAGTGAAGATGCCATGAAGGCGATCTTTAGCGGCTTCCTGACCTCGGCTGTAATCTCTGCCGTGTTGTTCTTCATTGCTGGTTACCTCTATTTGAATAATCCTTCAATGGAACAATGGGGCGGCTGGTGGCGTTTGCCGACGGCTGTAAGTGTTGGCGTTTTACTCGCTATCATTATTGACCGCTTGACCGAATATTTCACTGGCACGCACGCCGCGCCCGTGAACGACATCAAAAGATCCGCAGATACCGGTCCTGCAACTTTGATTTTGAATGGTGTTGCTGTCGGTTTTGAATCGTCCGTCTGGTCTGTGCTGGTGATCGCGTTGACCATCGTCGCGTCCATCTTCCTCTTCGGAACCATCCCCGGTGTCGAAGGTGTAGATAGGGCCACCTTTATTTTATATGGTGTCGCCATGACCGGCATCGGCATGTTGACTCTGACCGGCAACAATGTGGCAATGGACTCCTTCGGTCCGATTTCTGATAACGCCAATGGCATCGGCGAAATGGCCTGGTCTGGCAAAACAGACAAGGCTACCAAAGACGCGCAACAGATCATGGCAGACCTCGACGCGGTGGGCAACACCACCAAAGCCATTACGAAAGGCGTTGCAATTGGGTCCGCGGTGATTGCGGCTGTATCCTTGTTTGGTTCATTCCTTGTGGATGTGTCCCGCGCGCAGGCCAGCCAAGGCATTGCTCTGGCACAACAGATTCAGGCAATCGGCATTCGCGTCGATATTCCTCAGGTCTTTGTGGGCATGCTCATCGGCGGCGCGTTGCCCTGGTTGTTCTCTTCATTTGCAATTCAGGCTCTCACCCGCGCCGCTTCCTTGATCGTGTTGGAGGTCCGCCGCCAGTTTAGACTTGGCGTGTTGACCGGAAAAGTGAAGCCAGACTACAGGCAGGCCGTGTCCATCTCCACCACAGCCGCGCAAAAGGAATTGGTCTCGCTGGCGTTACTCGGTATTGTGACCCCCATCGTAGTTGGACTGCTTCTGGGTGTGGAAGCGCTTGGCGGATTTTTGGCCGGTATCATCGTTTCCGGTCAGCTACTGGCTGTATTCCTCAACAATTCCGGAGGCGCCTGGGATAATGCCAAGAAGCTGATCGAAGACGAACCGAAAGATCCCAAGAACAATCTCGGTAAAGGTTCCGAACGTCACAAGGCTGGTGTAGTGGGCGATACCGTTGGCGATCCGTTCAAGGATACTGCCGGCCCTGCGCTCAATCCGATGATCAAAGTGGTCAACCTCGTATCGGTGATCGTCGCGCCGATTGTCGTACAATATTCCGGCGTTACCGGCCCGGCCCTTTATACCGTCTGGGCTGTGGCTGTGGTCCTGCTTGGTGTACTCACCTGGGCGGTCACGCGCTCGAAAGCGCCCGCTCAGTCGATGGTTGTGGAAGGAGAGAAACCTGCCAAGAAGAGTAAGAGCACGAAGAAGTAGTCTGAGTTGGTGTACCGACCTGTCAGAAATGGCGGGTCGGTTTTCAATTAACAATCCTGTAAGAGAATATTTGAACCAAGTGAATGTATAATCTGTCCATCTTTTATTGAAGGGATTTGTTCTTATGAAAGTTGTAATTCTTGCAGGTGGCTCAGGGACGCGCCTATCTGAGGAGACTGAAGTAAAACCAAAACCGATGGTGGAAATTGGGGAACGCCCAATTCTATGGCATATTATGAAACACTATGCTTCTTATGGCTTTAAGGAGTTCATTATTGCTCTTGGCTATAAAGGTGATGTGATCAAACGTTTTTTTCTGGAGAGTACTGCTCTGCAAGACAGTTTCAGTATTGACATGCGTTCTGGCAAGGTAACGATTAATAATCGTATAAGCGAAGATTGGATCGTTCACCTAATGGATACGGGATTGGAAAGCAGCACAGGTGGGCGAATTGCCCGGGTGCGTGATCATCTTGATAACAAGACTTTTATGCTCACTTATGGCGATGGTGTTGCAAATGTAAATTTGGATGCCCTTCTTTCTTTGCATAAAAAGCATAACCGAACTGTTACCCTCACCGCTGTACGTCCGCCCGCCCGATTTGGTGGATTGATCTTTGATGGTGACTTAATCTCGCAATTCACCGAAAAACCACAGATTGGCGAAGGCTGGATTAATGGCGGATTTATGGTGATGGAACCAAGGATATTTAACTATATTCCTTCTGACACAACAAATTTGGAGGCACAAGTATTAGAACAACTGGCTCAGGAGAATCAACTTGACGCTTACCGTCATGATGATTTCTGGCAATGTATGGATACGTTACGGGACAAAAGACAGTTGGAAAGTTTGTGGCAGAAAGGGAATGCGCCATGGAAAACATGGCGCTAAAGCACGCATTTTGGCTGGACCGGCCAACCTTCGTCACTGGCGGGACGGGTCTGGTTGGCTCGTGGCTTGTGCGCCGGCTGGTGGCAGCGGGTGCAGACGTTGTCTGCCTTATCCGCGACTGGGTACCACAAAGCGAACTGGTACGCACAAGCACGCTTGACCACGTCAAGGTAGTGCGGGGCGATATCCGCGACCGGGAGACACTCGAACGCTTGCTCGGAGAGTATGAGATTGATACTGTCATCCATCTTGCGGCGCAGACGATTGTTACCATAGCCAACAGCAACCCGATTTCTACCTTTGAATCCAATATCACCGGAACGTGGAACCTGTTAGAAGCCAGCCGCCGCTCGCCGAAGGTGAAGCAGATCGTTGTGGCTTCTTCGGATAAAGCCTATGGCGACCAGGAAGAATTGCCATACCGTGAAGATATGCCTTTGCAGGGACAACATCCTTATGATGTCAGTAAATCCTGCGCTGACTTAATTGCCCACATGTACGCTGTAAGTTACGATCTGCCCATTGCTATTACGCGTTGCGGAAATTTTTATGGTGGCGGAGATCTGAATTGGAACCGTATCATTCCCGGCACGATCCGTTCGATATTGCGCGGTCAAAATCCCGTTATTCGCTCAGATGGAAAATATGTCCGCGATTATTTCTATGTGGAAGATGGCGCGGCGGCATACATGCACCTTGCTGAGCATCTGGCAAAAAATCCCAATCTCAAGGGAGAGGCATTTAATTTTTCAAATGAGATCCAAATGACGGTCGGCCAGGTCGTAGAAGAAATACTCTCTTTGATGGGAAGCGATTTGCAAGCCGACATTCTTAATGAAGTAAGCAATGAAATTTTGCATCAATACCTAAGCGCGGAAAAAGCGCGCACACAATTGGGCTGGAAGCCTTTATTTAATTTGGAGCAAGGGTTGAAGCAAACTGTGGATTGGTATAAAGAGTTTTTCGGAGTGAAATAATGTTCGCCTGCCGTTCTTGTGGAAATCCAGATATCCTTCCGGTGCTGTCTTTGGGACGTACGCCATTGGCAAATGCGCTACTAACCCACGAACAACTGGCTCAACCGGAGGAAATATATCCGCTCGATCTGGTTTTCTGTCCACGTTGTGCTCTTGTGCAGATCACCGAAACGGTTTCGCCCGAAAAATTATTTCGTGAGTATTTTTATTTTTCTTCATTCTCCGATACTGTTTTGCAGAATGCACATATACTCGCTGAAGGATTGATCTCACGCTGTGCCTTGAACAAGGATAGCCTGGTAGTTGAAGTTGCCAGCAATGACGGCTATTTGTTGAAAAACTATAAAGAAAAGAATATACCAGTTTTGGGTATTGAACCGGCTATTAATATTGCAAGTGTGGCTGAGGAGCGCGGCATCCCCACAATCAGCGAGTTCTTTAACGTCGCGCTCGCCAAGCAACTTCATGAGCAAAATGAAGCGGCGGACGTAATCCATGCCAACAACGTCATCGCACATGTAGCGGATCTGCACGGCGTCGTCGCTGGCATGTCCATCCTGCTCAAACCCGATGGCGTAGCGGTGATCGAAAATCATTATGTCAAGGATTTGATTGAAAGCGTGGAATTTGATTCCATCTATCACGAGCATTTGTGTTATTACTCGGCCACTTCGTTCCGTAATTTGTTCGCACAATATGGTTTAACGCTTGTGGATGTGGAGCGTCTGCCTGTACACGGCGGTTCCCTGCGGGTTTATTTTCAACGCACAGATGGGCCGCGCTCGCTGGAAAAAGAAGGCAAGGCGCGTGTCGAAGCGCTGTTGAAGGAAGAGGCGCATTGGGGCGTTGACCAATTCGCGTTTTATCAAAATTTTGGTGAAAAGGTTGAAAGTTTACGTGTTGAACTATTGACGCTTTTGCAAAAGATCAAAGCAGATGGAAAGCATATTGCTGTGTATGGCGCTTCTGCCAAGAGCGCAACTTTGTTAAATTACTATGGCATTGGCGCTGAGATACTGGATTTTGCGGCGGATCGCAGCACTTTCAAGCAAGGTAAATTCACACCCGGTACGCACCTGCGCATATACGCGCCCGAGAAATTATTGGAGACCCGTCCCGATTATGTGTTATTGCTAACCTGGAATTTTGCAGAAGAAATTCTAGCGCAACAAGCAGAATACAGAAAGCGCGGCGGCAAATTCATTATTCCCATTCCTGAATTGCAAGTAGTTTGAGTATGATATTTACAGAAACGAAGTTAAAAGGCGCATTTATCATCGATATAGAACCCCGTGAAGATGAACGAGGTTTCTTCGCGCGTTCATGGTGTGAGGATGAATTCAAGCAGCGCCGATTAAACCCGCGCTTGGTTCAATGCAACATTTCGTTCAACCTGAAAAATGGAACATTACGAGGTATGCACTATCAAATCGCGCCATTTGCGGAGGCGAAGGTTGTCCGTTGCACGATGGGCGCGATTTATGACGTTATTATTGACCTGCGCCACAATTCAACGACGTTTAATCAATGGTTCGCTGTGGAGTTGACCGCCGAGAATCACCGCGCTGTATACGTTCCTGAAGATTTTGCGCATGGCTTTCAAACTTTGATGGATAATACCGAGGTGTTTTATCAGATGAGCGAGTTCTATCACCCCGAATATGCACGTGGGGCGCGTTGGGACGATCCCGCCTTTGGGATTATGTGGCCGATTTTTGATGCGATCATTTCTGAAAAAGACTCTAATTTCTTGTTCAGAGATAAAAATATATGAATAAAAAAATTGTTTTATGGGGCGCAACCGGTCAGGCCAAAGTTTTATGGGAATTGTTTGAACACACCCATGATCAGGTAGTTGCTATTTTTGAAAATAATCACGAAATTTTCCAGCTATCTGCCGAAAAACCAGCGCCGATATATTATGGAAAAAACGGATTTTTGGAGTGGAAATCTATTGCTCGTCCTGAGCGAAATCCAATTTATGGCTTAGCTGCGATTGGGGGCTCTCGTGGTCGAGATCGTGTTGAATTACAAGATTTTATGCAAGTACATAATGTATTAAATATTACTGCTATCCATCCAACGGCCTTTGTGTCTAGTGACGTTAGAATTGGAACATCGTGTCAAATATTAGCGCATTCCACTATATGTGCTGAGGCAATAATAGGTAATGCGTGTATCGTCAATTCTTCTGCTACAGTGGAGCATGAATGTAAATTAAGTGATGGTGTTCATGTGGGGCCGGGAGCGAAATTGGCTGGGCTTGTTGAAATTGGAGAATATAGCTTTGTCGGTACAGGTGCGATAGTTTTGCCGAGAATTAAAATAGGAAAAAATGCTATTGTTGGCGCAGGCGCTGTCGTTACAAAGGATGTAGAAGATAATATTACTGTGGTTGGAAATCCAGCTAAACCACTTCGCCAAATCAAGAGTATACACAATGGAGTTAAGGATGAAAACGTTTGAAGAAGAAAAAAAAGAGTATATCGAGCAGCTGGTAAATGACGAGAAATTGAAAGAAGATTCTATAGATTGGCTTTCTAATGCGTCAGTGCATAAATACTCATATAATTTTTCTTGGATGGGACGTCCTATTATCCAATTTCCGCAAGATATGATTGCCATGCAGGAGATTGTCTGGGGAGTGAAACCACAACTTATTATAGAAACTGGCATTGCACATGGTGGTTCTTTGGTTTATTACGCATCCCTTTTGGAGCTATTGGGTGGCGAGGGGCGGGTGTTGGGTATTGATATTGATATTCGTGAACACAATCGTATTGAGATTGAAAAACACTCTATGACGAAGCGCATTAAGATGATACAAGGCTCATCCATTGATGAAAAGATTGTCGCAGAAGCTTATAAATTTGCAAAAAAGAAATCTCCGATTATTGTGGTGCTGGATTCGAATCATATCCACGAACATGTGTTATCTGAATTGAAGGCATATGCACCTTTGGTGGGCAAAGGCAGCTATCTGGTTGTATTTGATACGGTTATTGAGGATATGCCCACCGATTTTTTTCAAGATCGCCCTTGGGGTAAAGGCAATAATCCAAAAACGGCAGTATGGGAATTCTTAAAAAATAATGACCGTTTTGAGATTGACAAGAATATGAACGGTAAGCTACTCATCACTGTTGCACCTGATGGCTATCTTAAGTGTATAAAGGATTGAAAATGCAAAAAATATCTGTTGCCGGACCTTGGATCACCCAGAAAGAAATTGATTATGTCACCGACGCAGTCACAAACGCGTGGTATGGCAACGCCAATATGTACCATGAGCGATTTGAAAGAGCTTTTGCCAGTTATATCGGCACAAAATTCGCCATGGCTTTGCCCACCTGTACTTCCGCGCTTCATCTTTCCCTGCTTGCATTGGGTGTTTCTGAAGGTGATGAAGTTATTGTCCCTGATGCAACGTGGATTGCCACTTCCGCGCCGATCTCTTATGTAGGAGCAACGCCTGTTTTCGCAGATATTGATTCTGATACATGGTGTTTATCTGCGAAATCCTTTGAAGCCTGCATCACACCGCGCACAAAAGCTGTTATTCCCGTTGATCTTTACGGCGGCATGCCCGATATGGATGCCATCCGGTCTATTGCGCGCCGCCATAGCATTCCAATTATAGAAGACGCCGCCGAAGCTCTGGGAGCGGAATACAATGGCAGGCGCGCGGGTAGTCTTGGCGATACAGGTGTGTTTAGCTTTCACGGCTCCAAGACTGTCACCACTGGCGAAGGCGGCATGTTGGTCACTGACCGTGAAGACTTATTCAAGCGCATTCAAGTTTTGCGCGACCATGGACGCCAGCCTGGTGACCGCATGTTTTGGAATACAGAAGTTGCTTATAAATACAAAATGAGTAGCATGCAAGCCGCACTCGGTCTAGCTCAACTGGAGCGTATTGATGAATTGATCCAGCACAAGCGCGAACAATTTCAATGGTATAAACAGGAGCTTGCGGGGGTGGATGGCATTATCCTGAATGCCGAACCCGAAGGAACTTTGAACGCTTACTGGATGGTCACAATCGTTCTCGATCCAAAACTTGGCTTGAACAAAACGCAATTGATGGAACGCCTCAGTTTGCATGGGATAGATACGCGTCCCTTTTTTCACCCGTTGAGTTCTATCCCTGCATACGAAGATTCCGAGCAGGCGCATATCGCGCGTCAGCGGAACAAGGTAGTGTATGGAATTAGTCCTTACGCCATCAATTTGCCGTCCGCGCTCCGACTGAGCAAAGAAGAAATCAAATCAGTTTGCGCCGCATTACTGGATGTCCTGAATGGATAAAAAAATCAGATGAGCCAACTCAAGCGTAACCTGATTGCCAACTTTGCGGGCAAGGGCTGGGCGGCGTTGATGGGCATTGCCTTTATCCCGCTATACATCAAGTTCATGGGCGTAGAGTCTTATGGTTTGGTGGGTTTTTTTACGACGCTCCAAGCCGTGTTTGTCTTGCTGGACTTGGGCTTAACCACAACCCTAAATCGCGAGATTGCCCGCTACTCGGCTTTACCCGAAAAATCTCAGGACATGCGCGATCTGGTACGCACGCTAGAGGTAGCTTATTGGGGATTAGCGTTCTGCATCGGCGCGGTGGTGCTGATACTATCTCCCTTTATTGCTCGTGGATGGGTTAAAGCCGAAACGCTATCCGTGCAAGTTGTACAAAAGTCCGTAATGTTGATGGGATTGGTACTGGCTTTTCAATGGCCCTTGGGCTTTTACTCTGGCGGATTGCTGGGTTTGCAGCGACAGGTTCTGTTCAATATTCTGAATGCCGTTTGGTACACGCTTCGATTTGCGGGCGGGGTGCTGGTACTCTGGTTGGTATCACCTACGATTCTGGCTTTTTTCGAGTGGCAGATTGTAGTGAGCGCTGCAAGCACAGGGCTTATGGCTATGGCTTTGTGGCGAAGTCTGCCGGCTAGCCACGAACGCGCTCGGTTTCGATTCTCTATCTGGCATTCGGTCTGGCGTTTTGCGGCGGGTATGAGCGGTATCTCTGTTACAGTTCTGCTTCTGACTCAATTAGACAAAATCATCCTAAGCAAGATGTTGTCGTTGGAGTTGTTTGGCTACTATACTCTTGCCTGGACGGTTGCTAACGGTCTGGCAACCTTAACCAGCTCCGTTTTCATGGCATTGTTTCCTAGCTTTTCGCAGCGAGTAGCAGTTGGGGATATAGAAGGACTAAAGCATTTGTACCACCGTAGCTGTCAACTCATGTCCGTACTTATTTTTCCCGTAGCGGTGCTTGTGGCCTTGTTTGCCCGGGAGATACTTATGATCTGGATACGAAACCCGGTTACGGTTGCCAACACGCACATCCTGGTGAGCCTGTTGATCATCGGCACGGCGCTGAACGGTCTGATGAATTTGCCTTATGCACTCCAACTAGCGCATGGTTGGACAAGCCTTGCATTTTACACCAACGTGATTTCGGTGATTGTCTTGATACCCTTGCTGGTAGTCGTAACGTCGTATTATGGGGCGTTGGGCGCAGCGATGATCTGGATCGCGTTGAACAGTGGTTATGTGATTATCGCTATTCAGGTTATGCACCGACGGTTGTTGATAGGTGAGCAATGGCGATGGTATTTTGAAGATGTTGGCTTGCCGTTGACAGCAACGTTGATTGTGATCGGTGTGGGGCGTTTACTAATCCAAGATTTGATGCCTTTGCCGATCATATTAGTTAGCTTAATGATTGTGTTTGCTTTGGCTCTAACTTCAGCCGCCTTAGCCGCATCCCAGATTCGGATTTGGATATTTGGAAAAATTGGGAGATGGAGGTCTGCTTATGGCGCTTGAAAAAGATGCTTTCGCTCTGGATGCGCCAGCCAGAAATAGTAAACCACCCAAGGTCAGTATTGGGATGCCGGTTTACAATGGCGAGAAGCTTATACAGCGGGCGCTGGATTCGTTATTGAATCAGACCTTCACGGACTTAGAGTTAATCATCTCTGATAACGCTTCGACGGATGAGACGCGGCAGATTTGTTTAGAATATGCGGAAAAAGATAAGCGGATACGCTACTATCGAAACGACGTCAAAATAGTAACAATTTCAAATTTTAATCGCGCGCTTAATTTGGCGTCCGGGCAGTATTTTATGTGGGCGGCACATGATGATAAATGGGAACCTTTATTTGTAGAGCGCTTAGTGCAAGCCCTTGATGCGAATCCGAGCACGGTTTTGGCTTTCTGTCGCTTTGTCAACATAAACGACGACGATCTTGTGATGCGCGCGTTCAATACCAATTGGGCGGATGTGTTTTCACGTTCGAAATTTTGGCAGCTTGCATTTTTAACTTTGACAGATGACCACATTACGCAGAAAGCAACTCATATTTACGGGTTGATGCGGAGAAACGCTCTCTTGAAATGCGGCGGCATGATTGTTTTGCCGGGTGTAGATTACGCTGGTGAAGATAACTTGACCTTGCTGCGCCTGCTGGCAAAATGGAATTTTGTGATTGTCGATCAGGTTTTATTTCATTACCGAGCGCGTTCGTCCACCACTCGTCCCGACGATGAGCCCTTGGTAGGTTATATCTGGCAACGCATCGCCCAGCGGAAACCGAATCATCAAGGGAATTTGTTTCTGTTCTTTAAACGAAACCATGTATATTATTCAAACGTGCGAAAGCTGATCGCGAATGAGACTTCGCTTCCTCCATTTGAGAAACTTCTGTTGCGGCTAGTCGTAACGCTCAAAGAGGTGTGGTTTCCGATTAGCTTTCTTCCAATTGCCGTGTTGCGGGAACTGCGAATTTTGCGATGACCATCATCGCTTCCATTGCCATTTTCGGACGCATTCCCGGAGTGGATGTTGCACAGGAAACAACGATTATTTTGTATGACATTGTCATGCCAGGAATTGGAAGGCCGACTCTAATTGGGAATATTGTGATAGTGGTTCCTTATTATGAGCCTATTGTTGTCAAAACTCGTCAATAGGTTTTCCTTGTCAGGTTGATGCCATTTAGGATGAGCTGCAAGCAAGATCTCTTTTATGTTAGGTGAATGATGTGCGATTTAATGCGTAATCAATCTATTTTGGTCGTTATGCCTTTGTATAACGCCGCTAACTACGTGGTAAAAGCGGCGGATTCGATATTTTCCCAGACTTACTCTGATTACCAATTATTGATTGTGGATGATGGCTCGTCCGACGATAGTAGTGAAATTATTAGTAAATATGCTGGAGAAAAAATAACTATCTTACGCCAATCAAATAGTGGTCCTAGTGTCGCGATGAATCGTGCGATTCAATATGCGTACGAAAGACGAATACCGTTTATTGCTCGTATGGATGCTGATGATCTTTCCATGCCGAAGCGGTTAGAGATTCAGCACGATCTCCTGCTTAAAAATCCTGATGTCGCTGCTTGTAGTTCCAATTGCTATTATATTGATGGTGAAACGGAGAAGATCATTGGCACTTCAACTACATCACAGCGGTCAAGTTTTATAAAATGGGAAATTCAAAACGGGCTTCGTGGAATGATACAGGGTGCTTCTCTTTTTAGGACATTGGCATTGGTTGAAATTGGCGGTTATCGTCCTGGCTTTCGACATGCGGAAGAAACGGATCTGTTTCTTCGCTTGGTCGAAAAATTCGATTTGGTAAATGCGAAAGAATATCTATATAAAATCAGAATAAATAAAAATAGTTTATCGATGAGCGATGTGAATAAAAACTTGTTATATCATTTCTATGCTCTGGAATGTTCGCGAAATCGAAGAGTCGATAAGCCGGAGGATGACTTTGAGACATTCACTCGAAAATTGGATTGGAAATTATCGGTTCGTGTTCAGCATGAGGAATTTGTTTTAAGATTGTGGAGATCAAATATTGCCAAGAGAAATTATTTCTACCTTCTCTTAGTATCTCTCATTGATCCTCGTCGTACTATTGCCCGCATTTTGCGAAAATTATGAGTTGAGTTATAGTCTTGTTAAAAATGACAACTACAATTATTGGAATAAGAGTATCAATAATCAATTACGATTTGGCTGTTCGACATATATGGCATTGGACACAATTTAAGAATAGCCGTTATGTCTGCGCCGCCAACGTCCACACGCTGATGGAGGCGCATGACTCGCCTGAATTCATGGACGTAATAAATCAAGCCGACCTCGTCACACCAGATGGTGTGCCTCTCGTTTGGATGTTGCGTTTGAAGGGATATCCAGATCAACAGCGCGTATACGGTCCCACCTTAATGCTCCATGTCTTGGAAGCCGCCGCGCACGAAAATCTATCAGTGGGTTTTTATGGGAGCTCGCCCAAAGTTTTACAATCTTTGCTTGCAAGACTGCAAGCTAGATTCCCGAATTTGAAGGTAGACTATTCGTTCAGTCCTCCTTTTCAAGACATGAGCCAGGAAGAGGACGCGGAAATTGTTAAACGCATTAATGCGTCTTCTGTGCCGATTTTATTTGTCGGCTTGGGCTGTCCAAAGCAGGAAAAATGGATGGCTGAACATCGCGGTAAAATCCCTTGTGTAATGATTGGCGTGGGTGCCGCGTTTGATTTTCATGCCGGACTAAAGCCGCAGGCCCCCGGCTGGATGCAGCAAATCGGGATGGAATGGTTGTTTCGACTACTCTCCGAGCCCGGCAGGCTTTGGTGGAGATATTTTTTTCATAACCCGCGTTTTATTTTTCTTGCAATTTTGGATTTGCTTGGGTTCCTTGGATAGAATTGCCCTATGTTAAGGCGTTTTTCGATCAACTTTGCATTATTATCCATGACCCTGGATGGCCTGTCGGTCATCTTTGGATTATGGCTGGCTACCAGGCTGCGTCCGGCATTGAATGGTTTACCTGGGGTCGAATTTATATCGCCTTTGGTTACCACACCTGCTCCATTGTTTTACCTGTTCCCTTTGCTTTGGATATTGATCTATTCCTTACTTTCCATATATGATGGACGGAAATATTTGCGGGTCGCAGATGAATTTTCGGGCCTCTCACTTGCCATGGTGATCGCGTCTGTTTCTGCAGCGGGTGTCCTTTATTTTTCCTATCGCGACGTTTCACGTTTCCTTTTTGCCCTGTCTATTTTGTTTATTTACCTACTCGGCCTTTTGTGGCGGGCCCTTGTGCGACTTTATTTTCGAAGCCAAATTCTTTCCACGGAAAGTACGCGTCGCGTTCTGGTCGTGGGTGCAGGTACGCTCGGTCAAAAGGTCAGGGATCAGATGACCGCGGCTGCGTCTTCATCAGACTTTGCATTTATTGGCTTTGTCGATCATTCATTTGACAGCAATTCGGATCTGCCAGCTACACTTGGCACGCCTGACCAGATATGCGATGTTGTGCTGGACCTTTCCATAAGTGATATTGTTATCGCCCTGCCTCATTCCGAATATCATCAAATGGGTGAAATTGTTCATAACCTTGAAAAGCTGCCGGTTCAAGTGTGGGTTGCACTTGGTTTTTTTGATCTGGCTTTATATAGGACGTCGATAGAAGACCTTGCGGGGATCCCCATGCTGGACTTGCGCGCTTCAGCCATTGATGATTATCAACGAATGATGAAGCGCGCGTTCGACATATTCTTCGGTCTTTTTGCCTTGATAGCTGGTCTGCCCTTCATGGCATTGTCGGCGTTGATGATCTTCCTTGAAGATGGTAGCCCAGTCATCTTCCGTCAAAAGCGAGCAGGCGAAAATGGACGTCTCTTCGATATGCTCAAGTTCAGGACAATGGTCAAGAACGCGGAGCAATTACAAGATCGGGTGGAGAAGCGTGACCTGAATGGAAACATCATTTATAAGACCAGGGATGATCCGCGCGTGACACGCGTTGGTCGTTTCCTCCGCCGCTACAGCCTTGACGAATTACCTCAATTCATAAATATAGTCCGCGGGGATATGAGTCTGGTTGGCCCGCGCCCGGAACTGCCTCAACTTGTTGAAAAATACCTGCCCTGGCAGAGGAAGCGATTTGCGGTTCCACCTGGGTTGACCGGTTGGTGGCAGATCAGTGGGCGAAGCGACAAGCCCATGCACTTGCATACTGAGGATGATCTATATTACATTCAGAATTATTCGATCTGGCTGGATTTGCAAATCCTGGTTCGCACCGTATGGGTCGTGCTGATCGGAAAAGGCTCCTATTGATCTGCGGAGGAAGATTTATGTCAACGCCTGGATATTTTTTTAGAATAGTCGATGTGTTTATCCTGGGTTTGGTATCCGTATTGACGCATCAAACCATTTTTGTCTGTTACCAAAGGGGAACGCTTCCACTGCATCCCTGTACTTATGGTTCGCCGCAAGGACAACTTAGCGTGCTATTCATCATTGTCCTGTATGTTTTCTGGCGAATACGTTTTAACGGCGAAGAAAAAAAATATGTGACTGCCTGGCAACACAATTGGTTACTTGGTCTGTTTGTTTGTCTTGCCCTGGCGTCTTTAACCTGGACAGTATTCTTGTCTGGCACTATCTACCGCTCCTTACTTCTGCTTTTCATTACCCTGATTGCTGCATATATTGGCCTGCAACTTACTCCCCGAGCCCTCGTGAATTTTGTGGCGGTCTCAATTGGAATCTTTGCTTTGGCGAGTTTGCTGCTTGCCGTGATCTGGCCCAGCGCCGGTATTACCAGTGCCTATCCATATCAGGGCCTTTGGCGTGGAATATTTTGGCACAAGATCTATCTTGGAGCAACGATGGCTCTTGGATATCCTGCCTATTTGGTGATATTGTTTTCTTCCAATTTGCCGTACACCCGCGCGCAAAAACTTCTCGCATTGGTTATGCTGGTGGTTTGTTCAGCATTGGCAGTCTTGAGTGATTCAGCTTCCGGACTTGTCGTTTTTGTGATCCAAACCGGCCTTTTTATCTTGGTATCATTATGGTTGTTATGGGGGCATCGTTTATCCCGCCGGTCGTATTGGTGGCTGGGTGGCGGATTCGCGTTGGGATTCCTGCTGGTCGTCACAAACCTGGATCTCATTTTCGGGTTCTTCAACCGCAACGCTTCGCTGACCGGGCGGGTTCCGATGTGGCTATATGTTTTGGAAACATATTTTGTAAAACGCCCTTTGTTTGGTTATGGCTTTGGTGCATTCTGGTTGCAACCGGGTGTCAATCAAGCAGTTCAATCTGTTGTAGGGTGGCTGTATCCCGTGAAGGTTTCAGACAACGGCTATCTGGATGTCTTATTAAATCTGGGAGTCGCTGGATTGTTTGTCTTGCTGGCGATCCTGGTAACTGCTTTCAGGCGCGTTTTTCGAATCGCGCTTGTGGGCCGTGATCTGATACATTTCTTCCCGTTTTTCGTCTTGGTTCACATAGTATTTATCAACATTGGCCTTAGTTATTTTATCGAAATGGAATCTTTTATCTGGTTCCTGCTGGTGGTTGTTTTGTTTATGTTCCCTAAAGAGCCGGAAGTATACGAGCACTCGCGTTGAACGAATTGCGGAGAACCTCTTTTTGGCCCTTGTCTTTTTGTTTGATAATATACGCTCTTTTGCTTATTGGACGACGTTACCTTTTGCAACTTCCCTGAGCGGTGGAGCATGGCGGAAGGTCGTACTTTGGTTTTTTGAACATGGATTGTCCAATTAGGATTTTGTAACGCGACATTCATTCCGCCCTGCACTATTCATATATGATCATGCGATTTTCAATAAAATAAAGTACGATTTAATCATGCAAAAATCATTCGATCATAAAAATTCTTTCCACGCGTACGCATCTATTTTTGTGTTGGCTTTGGTGGCGGTGTTCGTCAGTTACCTCTTCTGGAAATTGATGCTGCCACGCAAGGATTTTTATAACGAGCTGTGGGGACCTGCTTACTTGCTCGTGCGTCGACAAAGTCCGTATGATACCGCAAGCCTTAATCCAAACCTGCCTGCGGCTTGGTTCCCAATGGCGCTCGGTTTTTTCTTTCCATTGGGCTGGCTTTCTGAAGAACTTGCGTTACAAGTTTGGTATATCTTCAACATTCTTGAAATCTGTTTGATCGTGTATCTTGTGCAGGGAAAAAATCGCAATTTATACAACACAATAGCTTTAGCGTTGATTTGTTTTTTCTTCCCACTCACACTTAATCATATCAACCTCGGACAATTCTCGATCACGCTCACGCTGGGTTGGATTCTCGCCGTTTATTTTTTGAAGAAAAACCAGCATTGGATGTCGGCGCTTTGCATTGCGCTTGCCTTATCAAAACCACATCTGGGACTACCCGCTCTGCTTGGTTTGAGCTATGATGATTATCTGCGCGGCGGACTCCGTGTGATGTTTTCTTCGTGGGCGCGAATATTTGCCATGTGCCTGATATTATGCGTCCCGCTTTTTGCAGCGTATCCAAACTGGATCCCCGATGCGATCATCAGCTTGGGAAAAAATCCACCGTGGTCGTATCCATCCTTGTATATTCTTTTTGAAAGATTTTTCGATGCGTGGGGATACGTCTTCTGGGGATTTACTGTATTGATTGTGATCGGATTAAATTTTTTGCTGTGGAAAAAACTCCCGTTGAAAAACGCAGTCTATTGGAGTCTTGCGCTCGCGCCTCTTGTCACCCCCTATGTAGGCAGTTGGGACTTCGTTGTTCTGTTCCCGCTTTTAATCTCAACCTACGTAAATGTGGACTGGAAGCGCAAAGTCTTTCTGTGGGTCGCGTATTGTATCGCGTGGTTTGGAATGGCGCGTGTGCAAATCCTGGAAGTTAGTCACAACCATTATTTTTGGTGGGTGCCTTTGTGGTTCATTGGCGCAGTGATACTGGTCACAGATTGGAAAATAAAACGTGAAGAATAATCCCAAACTTAACTTTACGATGTTGATTATTTTTATCTTGCTCAGCATTGCGCTGGGAGGTATCGCGTACTCATCAGGCGGCGTGGATTTTGGCGTGTACTATGCGGCAGGGCGTGGGTATTTGCAAGGCGGGAATCCGTATGATTACAGTCAGCTTTCCAAAGAGATCGTTTCCTCCACAGGAAAACTCAATAATCCATTTTATTATGCGCCGTGGTTCATTTGGTTCATGCTGCCTTTTTCGGTTTTGCCGTATTCAATTGCGCGCGCGTTGTGGGCGCTCGTTAACTTTGCGTTATGGTTTTTCGGCTTATTCAATCTTGGAACATTAATGGATTATCCCCAAAAAGGCTGGCGGCGCTGGGGAATGTATCTTCTGGTCACTTTTGTTTTTGCATGGAGTACGTGGGGATTTGAGCAGGTCGGGATACTGATCTTTTTTATGTTCACGCTCGCGCTTTTATTCGTTGAGCGTGGCAAATGGGACGCCGTGGGCATATCCCTGGCGCTGTTATTGTTCAAGCCGAATATTACCGCGCTCCCCGTCGCATGTATTTTGCTTTGGCTGATCTTTCGCGGCAATTGGCGACCCGTGCTTGTTGCGAGCGGCGTCTTAAGCATGATGATATTGATCTCTGTGATCGTTTCGCCGAATTGGTATCTCGCCTTGATGCAGCCTGATAACGTTACGGGGCTGTCTCACACGCTGGATTCTTCTGGCGGGGTCGAGATCACCCGCTACAATACCACCCTCTTGGATTTTCTCTCTGCCTACAACATAACTGGCAGTGCGGCGAACATCATTTACGCGCTCGTCATTATTTTAGGCATGCTCGCAGCCGCATTGACCTTGTATTACTCCACATCTATTCTGCAAGTCGCCGCGTTGATCCTTTTGGTCAACTTTGCGGTAATTCCTTATGCGCTATTCTACGACTATCCCGCGCTCGTGTTAACCTTGTTTTACGCAAATTTCTCACTATTGCAGAAATCCTCTTTAACATGGATGCGAAACACTGCAAATACGCTAGTCCTGCTTGGCCTATTCGTCGGGAATACTATCTCCTTCCGATATTGGATCGTTATCATACTCACGCTGTTTATGGCTGTATCTATTTTTTCTGCAAAAAAATGATCTTCTCTGAGAGATAGGCAACTGAATATTCTTCAGCGCTTTCCAATGCTGTAATCAGCCCGCGCCTTGTTCGCGTGGACGAATCCGACATTCCGCAATTTTTTGTAGTGGGCGCAATGGATATATACACATAATCGAATGATCTGCCAAATTGATCAGATTCATGCTCAAAACATTCCATTCCTTCATCAATGCAGCCTTGCAGATTTTGGATTTGCGTTATATTTTTCTCAAAATGATCGCCTAACAGCCATTCAGTTCCTTGCACGGTAGTGAGGCTTTCCCTTTTTGTCAAAGATGGAAACCACTCGTTGATCGGATCACAAAAAGCATTTTGATCACCGGTTTTCACCACAAACTTACTATCCTCAGGCGTATTTTGCCCGTTCCATACGCATTGCAATTCTTTCAGGCTCAGAAAGCTGTCTCTCTGAAAGGGTAAGCCCATAATATATGGAATTGCTGAACAGATAAATAGTAACGACAACAAGAAACACGGCCAGCTTTTTGTTGTCCGTTTGTATTTTTGCTTTCCCTGGCAAAATAATTTCTACGATAAAGAATCCCGCCGCCATTGCAAGAGGAATATTTCCCATTACGTGCGCGCTGCGCGGCGGCGCTAAGAACATGACAAGTAACAGGAGCGGAATAAAATAATCTTTCTTGGCAGCCAATGCGGCGATGCCCAATCTTCCCAGTGCACCTAAAAGTCCCACAAATGGCTCTTCGGTTAGAAAATTAATATTCAAGACTTTGAAGATTGCGCCAAATGAATGTACCCCCGTCTGGGATATGGATCGGAAAAGCTCCATTCCATGCCTGTAGATGATCATCCCATACCATGGTCTCGCAATGACCAAAACGCCTAGCGCAATTAATATTCCACTCAGGATACCTTTTACTGAGCTGGATTTTATCGCCCAGATAGATAGCGCAATGACAATTGTATATGTCTGCGCTTGTGTGTGACTTAAAACAGTTAACCCTCCAAAAAATGACCGCGCCCAAAATACTGTGTTTATCGTTTTGCGTAAATACGCGATGGACGTAACCAACACCAAATAGCATGAACAACATCCCAAGGCTGCGCGTCAACCCCCCACCCAAGGATGGCCACGAGGTCAGATGGGGGGTCATCGCGTAAACCAGTGCAGCAATTGCGCTTTGAAATTTATCGTTCAAAACTTCTTTCGCAAAGAAATAAAGAGCAGGGACGCATAACGCGTTGATAATCCCTGGCAGCCAGCGAATGACAGCCAGCGGCGAGACATTGAACAGGTCGCTTATCCCTGCACCAATATAGAATCCTAGTGGCGGCTAAGCATATGGGATCGATGTATGGTTATACGTTGTGAACAAAGGCGCTACATAATGATTGGCCTGCAGATCCAGGATCATGCTGTAAAACATACCGCCATCGTTTATTGGAAAGCCCACCATCCAGGCCGGCATGATGCGAAACCATCTTCCAAATATTATGGCCGTAAAAAGGATCAGCCTGCCTGCGTCGTCGGTGCTTAATTTTTGTTTTTGCATATTTATTT
Source organism: uncultured Anaerolineaceae bacterium (assembly GCA_964610295.1). GTDB lineage: Bacteria > Chloroflexota > Anaerolineae > Anaerolineales > Villigracilaceae > Villigracilis. The sequence goes on along the minus strand of CAZSVR010000009.1, from coordinate 16,452 downwards.
CGTAAATTTTTTCTGCCACTCGAACAACTTGTTCAAGGCTTCGATCGGGGACAGAGAATTTACATCCAGCCCCTTTATTTCATCGAGTAACGGGCTCGTCTCCGGGAACAATGCCGCCTGTTGTGCTGCGTGCGGGTCAATTTTTATTGCGCGGCCGGAGGTCTTTTCGAGCTCCGCCATGATCTCATTTGCGCGTTGAATGACTGGTGCCGGCAAGCCAGCTAATTGTGCGACGTGAATTCCGTAGGAGCGATCGGTGCCCCCAGCGATGATCTTGTGAAGGAATACAACCTTGTTATCCGATTCACTCACGGCAACATTGTAGTTTCTGATGCCGGGTAATAATTCTGCCAATTGGGTGAGTTCATGATAATGTGTGGCGAACAAGGTCTTTGCCCGTAGGTGCGGGTGGTTATGAATGTATTCGATGATTCCCCACGCAATCGATAACCCATCATAGGTCGACGTACCTCGACCGATCTCGTCCAATATCAACAGGCTGCGAGTTGTGGCATGGTGCAAAATATTCGCAGCTTCCACCATCTCCACCATGAAGGTGGATTGTCCCGCGTGGATCTCATCCTGTGCGCCGATGCGCGTAAATATTCGATCAACAAGCCCGATCCTGGCTGACGCCGCGGGTACGAAGGATCCCATCTGCGCCATCAAGACGATCAAGGCCGTCTGACGCAAATAGGTGGACTTGCCCGCCATGTTCGGCCCAGTGATGACCCGCACCACTTCGCCTTTTTCAAAGATGACATCGTTTGGAATGAATCGATCGTTCTTCAATAACTGTTCCACCACCGGGTGACGACCTTCGTGGATTTCCAACTCGCTTCCCTCATGGACCTCCGGCCGGCTGTAGCCTCCCAGCGCAGCCGCCTCGCCGAGGGCAGAATAAATATCCAGCTCCGCGAGCGCGCGTGCAGTGGATAGTATTTTGCCGGCAGCCTTCGCCAATTCCGCACACACTTCGCGGAAAAGTCGTAATTCTATTTCTTTAATACGCTCCTCTGCATTCAAGACGAGAGTTTCGTATTCTTTCATCTCTGGCGTAATGAATCGTTCGGCGTTGACCAGCGTCTGCTTCCGAACGTAGGACTCCGGAGCCTTATCCGCGGCGCCGCGTGAGATCTCAATGTAATAGCCAAAGACCTTGTTGTAGCCGACCTTGAGAGTCTTAATTCCGGTTTTTTGGCGTTCGACAGCTTCAAGGTTTGCGATCCACTCCCGTGCGTGTTTGGATGCTTCTATTACAGAATCCAGTTCCTGAGAATAACCCGCGCGGATCACACCGGTGTTTTGTAATGTGGAGGGTGGTTGTTCATCTATCGAGTTTTGAAGCAAAGAAAATTGTTCTTCGCATAAATCCAACTTGCCAGAGATACCTGGGACCTGAGACTTGATACTTGATACGACTTTTGGCATTTGTCCCAGCGTTTGTCTCATCGCCAGCAGATCGCGAGGTTGAGCCTGTCCAGCTATCACGCGGTTGACCAAACGCTCCAGATCCGCAAGAGGTTTCAAGGCAGCGCGGAGTTCAGCACGAATCATGCCATTCTCGAAAAAATATTGCACACCCGCCTGGCGTTGCCTGATCTTCGCCACCTGTAATAACGGTTGGCTGACCCATTGATGGATAAGCCGCCTGCCCATGGGCGTAATTGTGAAATCTAAAGTGCCAAGCAGGGAACCTTTTCGTTCGCCGCGCAAGGCCTGCCCTGAGCTTTGTCGAAGGGTTTCCGTCAGCTCCAAATTCCTTCGTGTGGATGCGTCCAAGGTCATAAATTCGTTCAAACTGTAGGAACGTAATGAGGTCAGCAAATTCAACGCGCCCGGCTGAGTCTCTTTGAGATACTGCACGATCGCCCCCGCGGCCCTTACCGGCAGACTGTTGCTTTTTAAACCAAAGCCATCCAAGGTGGATGATTTGAATTGTGAGAGTAAAGTTTCGGTGCATTTGCCTGGCTCAAATTTCCACGCAGGCAAGGAGGTTAAATGACCTGAAATTCCCTCCGGCAGATTTTGACCGTCTGGGTAAAGGATCTCGGCCGGATGTAAACGCGTCAGCTCGGCGCGCAACGCTTCGAGCGGCAGCTCGGTGACGGCGAATTCTCCCGTCGTGACGTCTGTATAGGAAACAGAAGCAGTTCGTCCTCCAGTAGTCCCCAACGGGGATGCAATTGAACTGCTGGATGAACCTGATTCCAGGATGACCGCGGCCAGGAAGTTGTTCGCATCGCCGGGTAAAAGTCCAGGCTCCGTTACAGTCCCTGGCGTGACCACGCGAACCACTTTGCGTGGAAAGATCCCCTTGGTGGGTTGGTCGCCGACTTGTTCACAGATGGCTACGTGATAGCCCTTTTCGATCAGGCGCGCCAGGTAGTTTTCCAGTGCATGATAAGGAATGCCTGCCAGCGGCGCGCGCAGCCCTTTGCCGATGGGGCGCGAGGTCAGCACGATGTCAAGTTCGCGCGCGGTGATCTCCGCATCTTCATCGAAGGTCTCGTAAAAATCGCCGAGACGAAAAAAGACGATGGTATCGGGGTACTCGCGTTTGATATCCAAATATTGTTGGCGAACCGGAGTGACATCTTCATTGTTGGACATGGCTTCATTTTACTATGATGAAGTCAGTTGGGCTATAATTTGCCCGGATCTCTTGTCAGGAGTAGCTCATGTATAAATTGGTTTTGGTGCGTCACGGACAGAGCACGTGGAATCTCAAAAACCGCTTTACAGGCTGGACCGACGTTGACGTTACTGACCTGGGCCGCAGTGAAGCGCGTGAAGCAGGCGGGTTATTGAGCGCTGGTAAATATGATTTTGACATCGCCTACACCTCTGTATTAAAGCGTGCCATCAAAACACTTGGCTTGGTCCAGGAAGAGATGAACCTTGAATGGCTGCCTGTTGTCCGTGCATGGCAGCTCAATGAGCGTCATTATGGCTCACTGCAGGGGCTGAATAAAACTGAGATGGCTGAAAAGTTCGGCGAAGCCCAGGTAAAAATTTGGCGACGTTCCTACGATGTGCCGCCTCCCGCGCTCGAACTCACTGACGAACGTCATCCGAGATTTGATCGCCGCTACGCTTCTTTGACCCCGGAGCAATTGCCTGCCACGGAATCGCTTAAGAACGTGCTTGAGCGTGTGTTGCCTTACTGGCGCTCCACCCTTGTACCTGAGATTAAATCGGGGAAGCGCGTCCTTGTAGTTGCCCATGGGAATTCGATTCGTGCCCTGGTTAAATACCTCGATAATATATCTGAAACGGAGATCACTGAGCTCAACATCCCCACAGGTCTGCCACTTGTTTATGAACTTGATCAAGACTTGAAGCCGATCAAAAATTACTACCTCGGCGACCCTGAAGAAGCTGTGAATAAGGCTGCAGAAGTCGCGAATCAGGGCAAAGGCAAGTAAGGTCTTTACTGTCGAGGACGCAAATTTCACAAGGGATTTCCCTCTTCGTGGAACTTGCGTCCTTTGTGCATAAAGAGGGTAGAATCTTTTCATGCACCCTAGCTTCCGCCACGAACTAAAAAAACGCTTCACTGGGGACCTGCGGTTTGATTCTGCTTCCCGTGCTTTATATTCCACTGATGCGTCGATGTACCAGATCGAGCCACTCGGTGTTGCCATTCCCAAAACGCAAGACGATCTACAAGCCGCAGTGGAACTCGCCGAGAAATATGCCGTTCCGATATTGCCGCGCGGCGCAGGGTCGTCACTTGGCGGACAAGCCATCGGCGAAGCGTTGATCCTGGATTGCTCGCGCCATTTGGATCACCTCGTTGAAATTGATGCAGACTCTCATTCTGCGTTGGTCGAACCCGGCGTCATTCTCGCACATCTGAACCAGGCTGCGTCGAAATATGGTCTGATGTTTGGCCCAGACCCTGCCTCTGCGGAACGGGCTACAATGGGTGGCGTGATCGGGAACAATGCCAGCGGAGCCCATTCGATTTTGTATGGCATGAGCGCGGACCATCTTATTTCAGCGGACGTCATTCTCGCGGATGGTTCCTTAGAAACGTGGGACCAAAGTGGAAGATCAAAATTGTCTCAAACCGTTTCAGATATTCGCGAAAAATACGCGGGAGCAATAAGACAGAACTTTCCCGAATCATGGCGTAACTCAGCGGGATATCGTTTGAATTATCTCCTGCCATGGACTCCATCCAATCCGCCACAATGGGATTCGAAGGATTATGGTTTATCTTCCACTATATACAACCGACGGTCTTCGGTCAATTTAGCCAGTCTCCTGGCCGGCAGTGAAGGGACTCTCGCGGTCATGCGTCGCGCCAGGGTGAATCTGGTTCCAAAACCAAGACATACGATTCTGGGCGTGCTTGCCTATCACAGCAATGCTGAGGCATGTGATGATGTGCCGCGCTTGCTGGAGTCTAAACCGAGCGCGATAGAACTCATCCCAAGGATGATCATTCAGCTGGCCCGCGGCGTCCCAGCCTATGCCCGTCAGATGGGATGGATGATTGGGGATCCCACAGCAGTGTTGGTCGTTGAATTTAGTGGAGACCAGCCTGAGGCTTTGAAAGCTGCCGTTCGCCGCCTTGGTGACATCGTGACGATCGCTGAATCTGCGGAAGATCAGGCGCGTATTTGGAATGTCCGAAAGGCGGGTCTGGGAATCCTTGATTCGCGTCCACAATCCGCGCGGCCGGTTGCATTCATTGAAGATTGTGCCATCCCCGTGGAGCGCTTGGGCGAATTTGTTCGTGAGGTTGAACGGATCCTGGCGGAATTTAATTCAGAAGCTGGAATTTACGCTCATGCCTCTGGTGGGTGTTTACATATTCGTCCGATTTTGGATCTGAAAAGGAGTGAGGGTTTGCACGGCTTGCGTGGGATTGCAGAACAGATTCTGATGCTGACTTTGCGTCTTGGGGGTTCAATGAGCAGTGAGCACGGTGATGGAATCGCGCGCGGCGAATGGATCGAAAAGACCTATGGCAAGGAAGTTACTGACGCAATGCGCTTGTTAAAACGCGTAGCAGATCCTCATAATTTATTGAACCCGAAGAAAATGTTTGACGCGCCACCCATGGATACGCATTTGCGTTACGGTGATAAATATCTTGCGCAGGCATGGACTCCTGCTTTGCATTTCGATCATGAGCATGGACTCGCCGGCGCGATTGAGCAATGTAACGGCCTGGGTGCCTGTCGAAAAGATACCGGTGTCATGTGCCCGTCATTTCAGGCGACGCGCGAGGAGGCCTTCAGTACGCGCGGACGCGCGAATTTGTTGCGCGGATTGATCGCAGTACCACAGATGGTGGACCATGCACGACCGCCAATGGCCGGTGGTTTGTCGTCTGCGGTCTATGATGCGCTCGACCTGTGTCTCGCTTGCAAGGGTTGCACGTCTGAATGTCCGAGTGGGGTGGACATGCCGAAGTTGAAGTATGAGTTTTTGAATGAGTATTACAAAACCCATCGCAGGCAATTGCGCGACTATTTATTCGGTTATTTTCACCTCGTATCCAAGTGGCTGGCGCCTTTCGCTACTCTGGCAAACGCGATGATGAAAATGAGTTGGTCGCGGAGGTTGATCGCGCGTGCGATGGGAATTACAGAAAAACGGCCGCTCCCCTTGTACGCGCCGGGCAGAGCAAGGCAAGCTCAAATTGCAGGTGCTCAGAGAAAAGGAACCGTTATCTTTTTATCAGATGTATTTTCGCGATATTTGGAGCCTGAGCTGGAGCAGGCCGCGATGGATGTTCTGCAAGCGGTGGGATATGAGGTAAAGATCCTGCCAATTATCGGAGCGGGTGCCTCATTGCTTTCGCAGGGATTCCTTGGAGCGGCGCGGAAGCATGCGGAAAAGGTGCTGGATGCGATCAAGGCCCTCGATCCGGGAACAAGCCTGAGCGTTGTGGGCTGCGAGCCGCCTGAGGTGTATTGTCTCAAGCATGAATATGTGGCTCTGTTACCTGAACGTCGGACGGAGATAGAATCCATAACCGAGCGGGTGTGGTTGGTCGAGGAATTTGTCTTGCGCGTAGCCACTTTGAATAATAGCAGGGATCCAAATAACTTTTTATCCAATATCCAGGCGCAACCGCCCAATTTCCAAAATCAGCAAATCACATTTCACCCACATTGCCATCAGCGTGCTGAAGGACTCGCCAGGGATGGGTTGCCCATTGGGACCGAGGCGACCGTTGAAATATTACGCGCGTTCAACTTTGAGGTGGATGTGATCGATGCGGGTTGCTGTGGCATGGCTGGGACCTTTGGTTATGACGCAGAGCATTACGAATTGTCGATGCAAATAGGGGAGTTGGGGGTATTGCCCAAGGCGCGGGCCGCGCGGAAGATCGTTTCCAGCGGGTCGGCTTGCAGAATGCAGATCAAGCATGGGACAGGGAAAGATGCGGTTCATCCGCTTGTTTTGATCAATCAGTCTATTGCAGGTAACTCTATTAATTGGAACTGATGACAAACATTCAAACGCATCTCACCTTTTTATATGGGGCGGACAAAACACTGCATTTGCTTGACCGCGTTAAAAATATTGTAGCCGGCTACCGCCCTCGAATTCATGCCGGTGATGCCGCATTGAGCGAGCGCGATGCGATCCTGATCACCTATGGGGACCAGCTGCAGGCCCCAGGCGAAAAGCCCTTACAGACTTTAAGCAGGTTTTGCAAACAAGAATTAACGAATGTGGTGAGCGGCATCCATATTTTGCCGTTCTATCCATGGACTTCGGATGACGGCTTTTCTGTGGCCGATTATCGTGAGGTCGACCCGGCAGTTGGCACCTGGGATGATATTTCCTCTTTAAGGGGAGATTTTAAATTGATGTTTGATGCCGTCATCAATCATATCTCCGCGGAAAGCGATTGGTTCAAGGCATTTTTGCGGGACGATGCGCGGTTTCGAGATTATTTTATAGTGGTGACTGATTCTCCTGATCTATCACGCGTGGTGCGACCGCGTGCCTTGCCTTTGTTAACAACATTTTCCACGTCTGCGGGCGAGAAGCGCGTGTGGACCACCTTCAGCAGCGACCAGATCGACCTGAATTATCAAAATCCCGAGGTTTTACTTGAGATCCTTGAGATCCTTCTCATGTATGTGAAGCGCGGCGCGACCTTTCTTCGGCTCGATGCGATCGCGTATTTATGGAAAGAGTTTGGTACGGCCTGTATTCACCTGCCGCACAGCCATCACATTATTCAATTCCTGCGCGCCGTATTGGATGAAATTGCTCCGCATGTGCAATTGATCACTGAAACCAATGTGCCCCATGCAGATAACATATCGTATTTCGGTGATGGCACCAATGAGGCGCAACTGGTTTATAACTTTGCGCTGCCACCCTTAACTTTACATACCTTCTACACCGAAGACGCACGCGTGCTCTCCGAATGGGCCGCAACCTTGTGCCTGCCCTCAGATAGAACTACATTTTTCAATTTCCTTGCTTCGCATGATGGCATAGGCTTGAACCCCGTGCGCGGTATTTTATCCCTCGCTGAAATTGACGGATTGGTTCAAAAGACTCTTGCACATGGGGGCTTGATCTCTTATAAAGATGGTCCAGATGGCACGCAAAGCCCGTATGAGATGAATATAAACTATTTTGATGCTCTCTCTGATCCGCAAGGCGATGAACCTGTGGAGCTGCAGGTGGATCGCTTTATCGCCGCGCAAGCCATGATGCTCTCGCTGATGGGCGTGCCTGCCGTTTACTTTCATAGTTTATTGGGTTCGCGCGGATGGCCGGATGGAGTAAAACAGACCGGACGGTTCCGTACGATCAATCGCGAGAAATGCGAGCTTGCTTCTGTACAACTGGAACTGGCTGACCCTCTTTCATTACGGTCAATTGTCTTCAAGCGTTACAGCCAATTGCTTTCGAGCCGCAGGACTTCATCTGCATTCCACCCGCGTGGCGGACAAAAGGTGATGGATCTGCATCCCTCAGTATTCGCGCTCGAGCGTCTTTCGCCTGATGAAAATTCGCGCGTGACCTGCCTGCATAATGTGAGTGCGCGAACGATAGACCTGCATCTCGCATTCGATCCGGCGAGTGATCTCATCACAGGAAGAATTGTAGCAGGTCGATCGCTATCTCTTGGGCCTTATCAAATACTATGGGTGAAACAATGACAAACATCCCCAGAAATATCGGCTTTGTCTCGACTCGTTTTGCAGGGACAGACGGCGTCTCTCTCGAAACTGCGAAATGGGCGAGCGTACTGGAGAGCTTGGATCATAAGTGCTTTTACTTTGCCGGGGAGTGTGACACACCTGCTGAAGTCAGCCTGGTTGTGCCCGAAGCGTTCTATCTACACCCGGATATTGATGCGATCAACCGGCAGGCGTACTCCGGAAGTTGGATCGTGACTGAGGCAGCCCGTGCTACTCATCCTGAGATCGAGGCACTCCACAAGGATTTCTTTTCCATCTACGTGCGTCCAGCGGAGATGACTCGCCGCGTGAATGAACTCAAAGACCATCTAAAAGAGCAGTTATATAAATTTGCTTATCGTTTTGCATTGGAATTACTGATCATCGAGAATGCTGTCGCCATCCCGCTCAACCTGCCACTTGGCCTAGCACTCACAGAGTTCGTTGCCGAGACGGGATTTCCAACCATTGCGCACCACCACGATTTTCGTTGGGAACGACAACGCTTTCAGGTCAATTGCGTGGGGGATTATCTTGCCGCGGCCTTTCCGCCGAACCTGCCATCCATCCGTCATGTGGTGATCAACTCGATCCAGGCGCAGCAGCTTGCCTGGCGTCACGGTTTGACCTCGCGCGTAATCCCCAATGTGATGGATTTTGACTCCCCGCCACCTGCTCCCGATGCATATACCCAAAGCGTGCGTACAGACTTTGGCATCGAAACAGGAGAATACTTTTTCCTGCAGCCCACCCGTGTGATCCAGCGTAAGGGGATCGAGCACGCCGTTGAACTTGTGCGCCGCCTTGAACTCCCCGCCAAACTGGTGATCTCGCATGCCTCCGGTGACGAAGGTACGGATTACGAAAAGCGCGTGCGTGAATATGCCCACCTGTTGAACGTGACCGTTCGCTTCGAAGCGGATCAGGTTCAGGATTATCGCGGTACCACAAATGATGGTCGCAAGATCTACACGTTGGGTGACGTGTATCCTCACGCCGACTTTGTAACCTATCCTTCAAGTATCGAGGGATTTGGAAACGCCTTCCTCGAAGCGGTCTACTACCGCCGCCCCATGCTCGTGAATAACTATTCCATTTACGAACTGGATATCAAGCCCAAGGGCTTTCGTGTGGTGTGGTTCGATGGATACATCAACACAGACACGCTTAAGCAGGTACGTCACGTATTGCTGAATCCTGGCGAAGCAGATGCTTGGGCGCAGAAAAACTACCAGCTTGCAAAGCAGCACTTCTCCTTCGCCGTGTTGGAACGCCGCTTGCAGTCCATCCTTGCAGATTGTTTCGGACATCAAATTTGAACGCAGCCGTGAATTTTTTTCCAGAAAAAATGAAACGCAGATGCATTGTGAAATGGTTTGAAGCCTTGTCTCTTATTCTATGAGGTTGCGCGGTGCAGGCTTTGGGGGGTTGTTTCGCAATGGTGCTATAATTTAAGGGGCCCTTCAATCAATCTCGTGCCTGGTTCGAGCCCTATGCTGGAAAGGAGATCGTTATCGATCAGAAACATGCCGATCCATCCCCAGTTGTTATCCACCAAGATTTATGATGAGGAGAAGACGATGAACCACAAAAAACATTTATTTATTTCCATGGGGCTATTGGTTGTTTTAAGCCTGTTCCTGACGGCCTGCGGGAAAGCACCCGCAACCGAGATCTCGCCCGATAAATTAACCGGCTCACTGACTGTCCTGGATTGGGCCGGTTACGACGCGCCTGATTTCTGGGTCGATTTCCAGACCACCTATCCCGGGGTGACGGTCAATTTTGAGATCGGCGCATCTGACGCTGATATCTATTCCAAGATGAAGGCCGGCGATCAGGCGGATATCTTCCACCCATACACAGGCTGGCTGCAATTCTACGTGGATGAAGGCCTTGTGGAGGAGATCGATACCAGCAAATTGAGCAATTGGGATAAAGTGCCCGATAGCTTCAAGAAGATCGGACAGATCAACGGCAAACAGTATTTCCTCCCATGGGATTGGGGATTCACATCCGTTCTTTATCGTACAGATAAAGTCCCTGAAGGAGTCGATTCATGGGCCGCGTTGATGGACCCGAAATACGCCGGCCACGTCTCCATGTGGGACGATGGACCTGGTGCTGTAACGATTTCTTCCTATGTACACGGATATGATGAGACCGCCATCACCGCGGATCAACTGGCTGCGATCAAAGCGGAATGGATCGCCCAGCGTGATGGCAATCTGTTCTACTGGGCTGGTGAACCTGAATTAATTGACGGCATGGCGAACGGAGATGTTTGGGTCGGCTACGCCTGGCAGGGCGCATATGCCACGCTGCTGGGTCAGGGGATCCCGGTTGCCTATGCAAACCCGAAAGAGGGACGCAACTCATGGGTGGGTGTGTATGGTATTCGCAAAGGGAGCGCGAATTACGACCTGGCGCTCAAGTTCCTGGATCAGAAACTGGCTGAGGCAACTGGCAATAATGTCGTCAACTTGTTTTATTATGGGCACAGCAATCAGGATGTGATGAGCGGTATAACGGATGAGACACTCAAGCAGGCCTTCTCGATTGACGATCCTGCCATCCTCGATCACACCAATTTCACCCCGAATCTCACCGTCCAACAACGCGATGACTGGACAGCCATGTGGGCCGAAGTGAAAGCCGCGCCTTGACCTTTACTCCTCCCTCGCCCACCGTTCCTCCGCAGGATGGCTCTCCTGATGCCGCCAGCAGCGCCACGGCCGTGCGAGACGGCAAATCTCACGAAGCACCCCCGGCGAAGCAGGCCGGGGGTGGATTCGGGGAAGGTGTTCAGAAGAAGGTATGGAAAGGCCGGGGGCTAGGATTAGACCAGCGTGCAACCTTCAAGTTTTTGGCTCTGCCCGCCGTCCTGTGGCTGGCAGTATTTTTCCTTTTACCACTCTTGCTCATGCTGGCTTTCAGTTTCCGCCCTGACGTGCGCGGTGACCTGATGCAATTTTGGGCGCCGACACTGGGGCAGTATGCTAAAGTGGCCGCGGTCAGCAGTTATTGGCGTCTTTTAGGGATTTCCGCTCTGCTGGCTTTTGCGGTTGCGGTCGCTGCAGTCGTTCTTTCTTATCCGATCGCTTATTTCCTCGCGTTCCGCGCAGGAGCACGCGCCGGACTTTATCTTATACTTTTACTTGTTCCGTTCTGGACCAGTTATCTTTTACGCGTGATGGCCTGGAAGATGATGTTGGGCACGGAGGGGGTGATCAATTCCTTCCTGATTTATATCGGGTCGATCCGGGAACCTCTGACCGCGCTGCTCTATAACCGCAATGCGGTTGCGCTCACACTGATCTATGTTTGGATACCCTTCGCCACACTTCCGATCCTTGCCGCGTTGCAACGCATTGAACCCAACCTCTTTGAGGCTGCCGCGGATCTGGGGGCAAAGCCGTTTCATCAATTTACGCGGATCGCTCTGCCATTGAGCCTGCCGGGCGTTTTTGCCGCGTTCTTCATGGTATTTATTCCCACGATCGGTGAATACGTGACTCCCTTGCTCGTAGGTGGAAGCCGCGGGAGTCTGTATGGAAATATCATTCAGGACTTCTTTACGAAAGCCGCGAACTGGCCGCTAGGCTCGGCTCTTTCGATGATCATGCTGGCTGCCACCCTGCTCCTTGTTTTGATCGCCACGCGCGTCATCAATTTGAGGGAGTTGCTCGAGTGAGGGCGCGTTGGCCTGCGATTCCACTTTCGTTCTATTTCTTCAGCCTGATCGCGTTGCTTTATCTGCCCATCGCGGTTTTGTTTTTATTCTCGATCAACGCGAACACTATGCTGTCTTTCCCTTTACAGGGATTGACCCTGGATTGGTATCAGCAGTTATTCGACTCCGCGGCAGTCCTGCGCTCGGCGCGCAATAGCCTTTTCGTTGCGCTGGGGAGCAGCCTAGCGGCCACGACACTGGGCACCATGATCTCGATCCTCTATCTGCGTTATCAATTCCGTGCAAAAGGATTATTGATCGCGCTGGCAGTTCTGCCTTTGATCGTCCCCTATATTGTTCTGGCCGTGGCTTTGCTCTTGCTGTTCTCGGTCGTCCACGTGGATCGATCGCTCTGGACGGTTGGTATTGCACACACAGTTGTCGCTCTTCCGTATGTTGTGTTGATCGTCGCCGCGCGCCTGGCAGGTTTTGATGCGAGTCTTGAAGAAGCCGCCATGGACCTCGGCGCGGATTATCCCAGCACTTTGCGACGGATCGTTCTGCCCATGATCTTTCCAGCCATCGTGTCTGCCTTTCTGACAGCCTTCACAGTTTCATTCGATGAATTTGCGCTGGCGCTCTTTCTGGCGGGAACGCAACCGACCTTCCCTGTTTATCTATTCAGCCAATTGCGATTTGCAAATCGTTTGCCGGTGATGATCGCGCTGGCGGTTTTGTTAATGATCGGCACGTTGACCCTGGTGTTCATCTCGGAAAGAATTCGGCGGGTAAAATGAACCAGATCACGCTGCTCACCTGGCCTGATTACGTCAGTCCCGTGACGCTCGCGGATTTTGAGAAAGAGTTCAAGCTGCACGTCAGGTTGGAGATCGTTCCCAGCGCGGCCGAATTAATTGAACGGATGCAGACAGCGGGTTCGGAGATCGATGTGTTGGTGCCTCCCGATTATGCTGTGCGTGAACTCGGCGCGGCGGGTCGCCTGATGCATTTGGATCATGCGCAACTTTCCAATCTCGAACATCTCGAGGCGCGCTTTCGGCGCGGGCGCGCCCACGACCCCGAGAGCCGCGTGAGCATCACCAAGGATTGGGGCACGACAGGCTTTATGTCTCGCACGGACAGGATCCGTGAGGCGCCGCGCTCTTGGGCGGATTTCTGGAGGCTGGCCGAATTATATACCGGGCAGGTAACGGTATTGGATTCGCCGGGAGAGGTGATCGGCGCTGCGCTAAAGATGCGGGCGGCCTCGTACAACGCTTCTTCCGCGGACCTTTTATCTGCAGCGCGCGACGATCTGCTTCGGCTCACGCCTCATCTACATTCTTTCGAAACGAACTATAAGCCCCTGCTTGCGAGTGGAGCCGCGACTCTGTCCTTGGGCTGGAACGGCGACGCGGCCGCCTTGATCGCGCAGGGCCTACCCATTAAATATGTTGTCCCTTCGGAAGGTTCGCAGATTTGGGAGGATGACTGGGCTATCGCCGCGGACACGCCGAACCCTGAACTTGCACATGCATTTCTCAACTTTCTTTTACGCCCTGAAATTGCGGCGCAGGAAGCGCGCTACACGCGGTATGCCACAGGCAACCGCTCCGCGCTGACTTTGCTTGATGACGATATGCGCAATGATGCTTCGACCTATCCCCCTCAGGAGGTGCTTGACAAATTGGAAGCCGGAATGCCATTGGATCTCGACGGTCAGAGCAGGCGCGCAGAGTTGTGGAAGGAAGTACATGGATGAACCACCGGTGCTCTCGATGTTGAAACCCAGCGTCGACCTTGGGAACGCATTTTTGGCACGGGCGGGTTGACCTGCCGGGTCTTGTCACACCGCCGTCCACTCCGGCGCCGCGCGGACCATATCCTGGTGCTCAAAGCTGGCCGCGTCGAATCTGAAGGCACGCTCAACGAACTTCTCGAAACCAGTTCCGAAATACAGGAGCTGTGGAAGCAGGATAAGACGGGGTCGTGAGATCAAAAGTCTATCCAAAAAATACCGTGTCTCTCTCCCGAAGGACATCGGGACGATGTGAGGGAGCGTTCTTCGCGACCGACACTTGCGCCGCACTGCGTTCGTTGCAGTGCAGGTGAGAGTCTCGTACATTCGGGAGGAGAGATCCTTCGCTGTTCCTGACCCATCACAATTTTCAGGGTCAGGACTGCCGCTCAGGATGACATTTTGAGATTTGGCGTCTTCGTGGTCACGTTTCTCTTTTTTTGATTTTCGGCTTGCATTCGCCGGGGTTTTCTTGTATGCTGGCTGCAGGAGGCCTCGATCATGAAAAGCTTCGAAACCAAATTTGCATCTGAAAAAGTGGCGCTCCTACGCTCTAAGTATCGCGTGGGACTGCTCGCCGATTGGGGATTTGAAAACCCGGATGGCAGTGGCGCATGGAGACAGGGGACGTGGTCCAAAACGGAATTGGATAAACTCCAAAACGCGATCACGCTGCTGGCGGACGTCATGGGCGGAGCGAAGAAGTTCACCAAGAATCTGGGTGGTGTTACCGTACGAAAATCTGAGATGGGAACTCATGGTGGAGAAGCTCTGACCCATGAGATCAGCCTCTCTTCCAAAGGACCCTTTTCTGCATGGACAGTGATCCACGAGTTGGCGCACGCCTGGGATGCGAACAATGATTGGAAATATTCGCTTGCGCTTGAGAAATATACGAACGGTTACACGAGCAATTTTTTCTCCCTGATCCGCAAGCTTTTCGGGAAAGCTGATTGCGGGGTCTGGAGCGACGAAGAGAAACCCGGGCGCCGCGGCAGGCTGCCCGGTTGTAATGCGGCGGGATATTTCTACGGTGATCAACCCAGCGGCTCGAACTGGAATTTTAACCGCAGGGAGGATTTCGCCGAAGCTGTGGCAATGGTTGTGGGGTGGGAGAGGGAGAATGAACTCTCAAACTGGGCGCAGGCGAGAATAAAGCGCTATCTTTTGAAGAATGGCGCCAGCCATAAAAATTTTGGCGTGGACAATTGGGCGGATTACGCTGAATATTTTTATCCGCCAGGCGGGGACTACACCAAAACCAAACGCTGGAAATTCGTCGATGACCTGCTCCATGGCAAGGTCGAAGTGGATGATTGATCGTGGGCTTGCTCGCCAGATTGAAAATACTTTCTGGAGTGGATCGTCACCTGTGCTCCCAAGGATAGTGCCGCGACCCACTTCTAGTCAAGACAAAAATCGATCTAGTGTAGTTCGTTTATTCTAAGGCGAAAAATAATAAGGAGGCGTCATGGCTATGATTATCGGCGGAATTGAGGTCTATATGGGCCCGCAGCAATTGAACGGGCCGGACAACCTGCTAAAGACTATCGTCGAATTTATCGATGGGTCGCAAAGTAGTTTACTGATCGCCGTGCAGGAACTGGATTCGAAACCGATCGCCGAGGCCATCATCCGTGCAAGACAGCGAAAGGTCCTTGTCAAATTGGTATTGGAGGCGGATTATCTGGTTGAGAAGAAAGCCGCCCAGGATCCGTTCCTCGCGAGCGGCGAATTTGAAATCAATCGTCTTCTTCATGATGCAGTTCTACGCTCCAATATTAATGTGCGGTCAGACTACAATCCACACATTTTCCATCAAAAATTCATGATTCGCGACAAGAAATCGATCCTGACCGGCTCTGCGAACTTTACCGACACCGATACCTCGACCAACCTTAATCACCTGGTTATGATACACGACCCGAACATCGCCAGGATCTTCGACCACGAATACACCGAGATTCAGCAGGGACATTTCGGTAAGCTGAGCGAAGGGAATGATCCCAAACCGCCGGAGGTGAAGGTTTCGAACGTGCGCGTGAAAACACTTTTCGCGCCGGATCATAGTCCAGAGATGGAGATCATGAAGCAAATTGCAAAAGCTAAACTGAGCATAGAGTTTGCGATCTTTACTTTCGCCAATTCATCTGGGATCGACGACCAGCTCGTGCTCGCCAAACAGGCTGGGGTTCCAATCCGCGGCGCGTTGTTTAAATCTCAGGCAAATCAGGATTGGTCCGCTAACAAAACTCTGAGTGACGCCGGTTTATCTCTCTTCCTAGTTCCGCGTGCGGGTTTGCTCGAACCCAGACCTCGTAAACTACATCACAAATTAATGGTCATCGATGAGCAGCTCATTATCGCAGGCAGCTTCAATTACACCGGCCCGGCAAACCAGTTGAATGATGAGAATATCATCATTATCGGGGATCTGGATTCAACTGATCCGGACTCGATCCAGAAGCAGAAGGCACTTGCAGGCTACGCCCTTGCTGAGATCGATCGCATCATCGACTCATTTGGTTAACGACCTGCGGTGATCCGGATCTGGCATAAAAATGCATATGGTTCAATTATATTAAAAGCCTGAGGATCTGTTTCTGAGATCCCAAAGACGAGGGCGTGATTGGAGGAGCAATGCGAGAGCTGACCAACAGCAGCCTGATTAGTACTGGTCTGGCTATTATACTTTTTGCGCTGTGGGTCGAGCTTGGCGTTGATTTCGGCATGGATTATTTGAAATGCAAGTTGGGGCCGCCAGTGATTTCTCCCTCACCTTAACCCTTTCCCTCAGGGAGAGGGGG
>CAZSVR010000008.1:0-83163 GCA_964610295.1 uncultured Anaerolineaceae bacterium | reverse complement strand
GTGCCTTCCGTGACATCCGTGTCCAACAAAAGACCTTATCCCGAATTCACGTTAAATAAGCAAAACAGGTTGAAAACGAGACTCTGCGCGGCTCCTTCCCCTTCACGCTGTTCAGGGTCAGGACTGCAGCTCACATCGTCCCGACACTTGCGCCGCACTCCCACTCCGCTGCGCTAGGCCCACTCGCTGCGCTCCCTTTACACGCTGTGCTTGCACAGCGGCAGGGACCTTCGGCGGGATGCTACCCCCTACGGGGAACTTCGGCGCGAGGGACTTCGTGCGTTTGTTGCACACTTGTCCTGGGTGCAAGTACCAGGGGTGCAGGTGTGTCCTTCGGGAGAGTGACACAGTTTCCCAACTTACGACCAGCGTACAACATTGCATCGTTCACAATTCTGTCTTTCGCAAAGTAGTGCAAATGGGGTTTCCCTTATCTTTTGCACGACGGCCCGGATCAAACTCTTAAGATGTACAGCCTGTACGAGCGCGCCTCTGATCTCCACGCGGCGCGTATATTTTTCCACATCCGCTGCGATGGCGTTGAAGCCTTCAGAGTCGCCGGGAAAGCCGGGACATTCGACCACGCGCTCACGCATCAATGCCCAGCGGGTGAATTGGATGCGGCCCGCAAGTTTTTCGGCGTAATGAATGCTCGTATTAACGGTATGATCCACGCCTAGCAATAAGACCCAGCCATCCTGATCTGCCAGCGTGCCGATCGGCGCGAGCGAACTAAATAGGCTCTGCGAGTTGAGGATCGCCTCCGCGCCGATCCCTGCAAAAGACTGGATCGGATGCGAAGAGCGTCTGGCTTTTGGATGTTTTCGCAGGGTCTCAGGCAGGCTGCCCATCAAGGGGTCAACGGGCATGTCGGCATGAAACGCCTCGGCCAATTTGTTCGAGTCCACCTGGGTGCCGTATGCAATTCCATTATTGGGCGGGCCGACTTCCGGATTCAACATGGTCTTATAGGTAAAGGCCGGTACGATAATCCCACGCGTGGACTCAAGCAACGCATTGAGCATTGTCTCCGCCCCGCCTTCGATTGCCCCAAATGCCTTGAGCGAGGTGTGCGCGATGACATAGCTTTTGCTTAGGCCGAGGCGTATTAGGCTGGATTTCAAATCAGAATGGGAGAGCATTCTATTGTCACATCGTCGGATGGTCGTTTAGTCAGATAGTCAAGTGCGACTACGGGATGATTTGCTCTTTCGCAAATAAGCGATCAGTGCATTGATGGTCTTCTTTACTTCTGTAGCTTTTTCATAGATCTGCTTGAAAACCGTATCATCAACATATTTCCGGTCCAACGCACGATAAATTTCGGACTGAATTTCGCTTGCCGACCTGCGCGCATACTTTAGAAACAAAATGAACTCGCTGTCCGAGCCTGCATCGAATCCTCCGGCGGCAGTATGCATGACAGAGCCCGAGGCTGCACGTATTTGGTTTCGCAACTCAAAGTCCGAGGCAAAATCACCCTGGCCTGTTGCATCGTAAATTAAGTTGGTTAATGCGCGCGCCTGTTGCCAGACCCTTAAGTCTTCGAATCTTTCAATCTTCATAGCCTGACCTCCACTGCAACACGACCACAAGACTATCTAACTACGCGACCATTAGACTACTTCCCCTTCCAATCCGGCTTGCGTTTTTCGATGAAGGCTTTCATTCCTTCTTTTTGATCCTCGGTTGAAAACAGCGGATAGAAATTCCGTTTCTCAGCCCTTAATCCTTCGGTGAGCGTGGTCTCGAACGCGGCGTTGACCGAGTCCTTGGCCATGCGAACAGCCAGCGGCGCGCGGGAGGCGATCTCTTCCGCCAGCGCGACAGCTTCATCCAGGTAACGATCCACTGGCACAACGCGGTTGACAAGACCAAATTGAAGCGCTTCCGCCGCAGTGAGTGTGCGGTTGTTGATGACCATCTCCATGGCGAGCTGTCTACCGAGCAGGCGCGCCAGACGTTGCGTACCCCCTGCGCCGGGGATCACGCCAATGGTGATCTCGGGTTGACCGAACTTGGCGGTTTCAGAAGCGACGATCATATCGCATGAGATCGCAAATTCACAACCGCCGCCCAATGCCCAGCCGGAGACCGCGGCGATGACAACTTTCCTGATCCCGCGGATACGATCCCATGTTTCCACGCGTCCCTGGGTGATCATATCAACGGGTGAGACGTCAGCCATTTCCTTGATGTCTGCGCCCGCGGCAAAGGCCTTCTCACTGCCGCAAACGACCAGCGCGCCGATATTTTCATCGCCATCAAAAGCATCCAGTGCATCAAATAGTTCCTTCAACATCACCGTGTTAAAGGCATTCATCGCCTGTGGACGATTCAATTTGACGATCCCCACCCGTCCGCGTATTTCAGTTAGAACTGTTGTATAGGTCATTTGGCCTCCGAAAAATCTTGTTTATTTTTTTCTACTTGTTCTGCCAGCAGTTGAACTGCTGGCCGTTCGGCAGTTCAACTGCCGAACAACTCTTACATTGTTCCAATTATGTAATAGGTCTATTATGTTTATTTTTTCTTATCACTTTTGCCGGTAAATAATTTCATCCATTCGTCCACTTCATTCTCCGATAATACTTTATCTTCCCCCGGTTTTGACGCAGACTCGCGCGCCTGCCTGAGCAATTTTACGAACTCTTCTGAACTGATCGACTCAGCCTGTGCCGCGCGCGCCGCGCTTTGTACCTCATGATCTGAGGAAACCACCACCCAATTCTTGGCGGACTGGCCCATCTTTTGCAGGCGGGCGCGGATGGCGGCATCCGCAGTTTGTCCCAGCCTGACGAAATGAGCTTTGACAGTGCCCAGGTTACGGGTCCCCGCGTGACCCGCAGGCGCGCCATCGAAATACACCTCCACTGTGCGGCGATTCAAACGCGCAAACTCCTGCAAGACCGCAGCCAGTTCCATTTCATCGTCGGGAGAATCCAAGTGCAATCCCAGTTTGGGAATCAGGTTATGTCCGTCGATCAGATAAGGCATGGGCGAATTTTACTCCGACACGAAAAACAAGGATCGCTAACTTTGACCGCGCCAAAGCAGGTTTTCGTACCTAGATCATGAGTGCTCGCAAGTCCCGGATCACAAATCGAATATAATCAATAGATCACGAAAACGTAGTAACGACTTTAGTCGTTCTGCTGAAAAGCGACTAAAAGTCGCCACTACGAAGCCTTTCGTGAAGTACTGATAATGGTGTCACACTCAAAAAGGAGTCTCAAATGGCAGAAAAGAAACCTTCTGATATTACGGTCACACCGCAAGGCGGCATGGTTCGTAATTTTATCAATCGTACGAAACTCATTTTACGCTTAATGGCAGATCGCCGCGTAAGCCCGTGGGTGAAACTCATCCCGATCGGTTCGCTGGTTTATCTTGTTTCTCCAGTTGACCTGCTCATGGGTGTACCGGGCCTGGCAGCAGTGGACGATGTAACCGTGTTATGGCTTGGTTCAACCTTGTTCGTGGAACTCTGCCCGCCTGCCGTGGTGGAGGAACATATAAAAGCGCTGGCTAGCAACATGAACACAGAGGATGCACAAGGCGAAGTTGTGGATGCTGAAAGCACTGATCTGGGCGACAAAAAACTGGAATGAAACGCCTCCTCCTTTTATTAACTCTGCCAATTCTCGCCTGTGGAGGATTGGCAGGATCTATTTCACCGACGAACACGCCTCGCTCACCGCAGATCTTCGTTCTCTCGACCTCAACAGTACCACAGCCCGCGCCGACCGTGGAGATCCCGCCCACTCAACCGGTGAATGCGTCTGCTTTCCCGAACTCAAGCGATTACGAATGGCGTATGATCACGGGCGGGCTCGACCGCCCGGTGGATATTCAACCTGCTAACGATGGCAGTGGACGATTGTTCATCATCGAAAAGCTCGGCTATATCCGCGTGTATGAAAACGGACAACTATTGGAACAGCCTTTTCTCGACATCACAGACCGCGTGAACGACAGCGGCAACGAAATGGGGCTGCTCGGTCTGGCGTTCCATCCAGACTATGAGCAGAATGGATTCTTCTACGTCAACTATACCGGCGCAGGTGGCAATACATTCATCTCGCGCTTTCAAGCCAGCGGCAACTCTGCCGACCCCAACAGCGAAACGAGCCTGCTTATGGTAGATCAACCCTTCCCCAATCATAATGGCGGCGCAGTAGTCTTCGGGCCGGATGGCTATCTTTATCTTGGCCTCGGCGATGGCGGGCTTGCCGGCGACCCGTACAAGAACGGTCAAAACACAAACGCCCTGCTCGGAAAAATTTTACGAATTGACGTGAATAACGGCGACCCCTATACGATCCCATCCGATAATCCATTCGGCAATGAGGTCTGGGCCTATGGCTTACGCAACCCATGGCGCATCTCCTTCGACCGCGCCAGCGGTGACCTGTGGATCGGCGACGTCGGCCAAGACTTGTGGGAGGAGATCGATTATCTTCCCTTCGGTTCACAAGGCGGCGCGAACTTCGGCTGGTCCATCATGGAAGGTAATCACGACTATGATGGTTCAGCACAGCCTGGTTTGCTTCTCCCCGTTACGGAATATAAACACCGGGACGGCGGTTGCTCGGTCACTGGTGGATATGTGTATCGCGGCAGAATGCCTGAGTGGAACGGGATCTATCTATATGGCGACTATTGTTTTGGATATGTGTGGGGATTGATCCTCTCCAACGGCGGCTGGCAAAATGAACTCTTGTTTCAAACAGATGCACACATCACATCCTTTGGCATGGACGAATCCGGTGAAATCTATCTGGCGAGCTATAATGGCAACATCTATATCCTGACAAAAAAATAGAAACATCTCATCAATACGATTTGTCATAAGAATTAAGAACGCCTGTCAGTGGCAGGTGTTCTTAATTTTAGAACTCATGCAAAAATTCCTTCACACTTTTATCCGCAGGTCTTGCTTTTATTTGCTTCGGCGTTCCCACCTGTTTCAATGCGCCGCCAATGAGCACTGCGACGCGGTCACCCATCTGCGAGGCTTCCTTTAAATTATGGGTAACAAAGACAGTTGTGCGATGATCGTGCAATAAAAGTTTGGAGAGGTCCTTCATCAATTGCGCACGCGTGGGCGGATCAACAGCCGAGAACGGTTCGTCCATTAAAAGCAATTCGGGCTCGAGAACAAATGCCCGCGCCAGGCTAACCCTCTGCGCCTCGCCGCCGGACAGTTGGCCTGCCCGCCGCTTAAGCAACGGCTCCACACCCATGGCTTTGCTCCATCTACTCACCCTCGATTTAATAGCAACTTTTGGTACGCCGCGAAACCTCAACCCCAGGGCGATATTCTCTTCCACCGACATATCCATGAGCAGCGGGTCTTGAAAGACGAACGAGATCCTTCTGCGATATTCGAGCTCATTCCATTCTTTGAGGGAGCGCTCGTTGAACTTCACTTCGCCGAGGGCAGGTTTGAGCAAATGCGCGAGCACCAGCAAAAGTGTGCTCTTCCCCGAGCCATTGGGGCCGACGACCGCAAGCACTTCGCCGCGGCGCACATCGAGCGAATCAACGCGCAGGACTTCGCGGTCATTTCGATGAACAAGCAGGTTGCGAATTTGAATCATGTTTTACTTTTTATGTCCCCTCTGCTGGATCGCCGTCAGTGCGAGATTAATCAGGTAGGTGAGGATCAGCAATAAAGCTGAAAGTGCCAGTGCACGCTCGAACTCACCTTTGCTGGTCTCAAGTACGATGGCAGTGGTGAGAACGCGCGTCTGACCTTTGATATTTCCGCCCACCATCATCGAAGCGCCTACTTCTGAAATGACAGAACCGAAGCCAGCCATAAGAGCAGCTAAAAGTGGCAGACGTGCCTCCCGCCACAGCAACCAGATCATTTGAACGCGGGATGCGCCGAGGCCGAGGAGTTGTTGTTGAAGCCGCGGGTCGAGTGCTTCTAAAGCGGCGGCCGTCAGTCCAGTGACCACAGGCGCGGCAATGATGGTCTGTGCGATCACGATCGCCCAGGGCGTGTAAATCAGTCTCAGATCTCCAAGAGGGCCGCTCCGCCAGAGCATGATCGCGACGACCAGACCAACCACTACAGGCGGTAAGGCCATGCCCGTATTGATAATACTCAAAACAAAGGAACGCCCGCGAAAATTTCCCAGTGCAAGCCAGGTACCAAAAGGTAAACCGATCAACAAGCTGATGATCGTTGCGAAGGTGGAAACCTGTAACGAGAGAACGGTGATTTGGAGGATTTCGGAATCAAAGAGCATAATTGTTTTTACGGTGATCCCAGGTCGGCATCTGTTTTGTCTGCGTCTGGAAAGAACAACGGCTGACCGTATTGTTCCACACCGAATTCAGCGATGACCTGCTGACCTTCGGGCGATGTGATGAAATCTGCAAAGGCCTTTGCGCCTTCAAGATTAACTTGAGGCCATTTTTCTGGATTGACTGTGATGACATGGTAAACATTCAAGAGGAACGGATCGCCTTCAACGAGGATTTCCAGATCCACATTTGACTTGTAAGCCAGGAAAGTACCGCGGTCAGCGAGGGCGTAAGCGACCCTTTCGGATGCAATCGATAGAGTTGCACCCTGTCCCTGACCTGTTTCGAGATACCAATCCTGACCGGCAAGATCGAGACCGGCATTTTTCCACAGAGCCAGCTCTTTGACATGAGTCCCTGACTCGTCGCCGCGCGAGACAAAGGTCACGCGTGAAGTGAAGATTTTCTTTAGCGCGTCAACTGTTTCACCGCCGCGAATCCCTGCCGGGTCAGAGGGAGGCCCAACGATCACAAAGTCATTGTGCATCACAAGACGGCGGTCGATGCCGAAATCATTTGCCATGAATTCTTTTTCAGCGGCCGGTGAATGCAGCAGGATGACATCTGCATTGCCTTGCTCACCAAGTTTCAATGCCTGACCTGAACCCACCGCGACAAGCTGAATGTTATACCCTGTTTGTTGTGTGAATGCAGGCAAAAGTACATCCAACAACCCGGAGTCCTGCGTGGAGGTCGTGGAAACAAGCAGTAGATCTTTGTTCTGGGGCGAAGCCGCGTTGCATGAAGCAAGAAAGAACGACGCAACCAGTAAAATAAAAAAAGCTTTTTTCAGATGTTCAGCTCCGATGGATAAAAATGGGGCGGCTTTTCAGTCGCCCTTATCATCGGGCTGATTATAAACCCAAGTCTGCGTCCGCTTTATCGGCATCGGGGATAAACAATTGTTGCGCGTATTTATCCACGCCGAATTTGCCAATGACCTCCTGTGTGGCGGGTTCGGTCATGAATTTCATGAAGGCGATCGCGCCATCATAATTTGTCTTCGGCCATTTGGCTTGATCGATGGTGATCACGTGGTACACATTTAACAAGGAGTTATCGCCCTCAATCAGAATATCCAATTGCAGCTTGTCCATGTTCGCGAGATAGGTGGCGCGGTCGGTCAGTGTATAAGCACCCTTCTCGGAGGCAATCGTCAATGTTGCGCCCATGCCCTGGCCGGTCTCGATATACCAGGAGGGTTTGGTGGTGGCAGGATCGATCTCGGCTTTCTTCCAGATGCCGAGCTCCTTTGTGCTTGTGCCGGATTTGTCACCGCGTGCGGCAAAATTTGCTCCTGCGGCGGCAATCACCTTGAACGCATCCACCGGAGTAAGCCCCTTGATCTGAGCCGGGTCCCCAGCCGGACCGACTACGATGAAGTCGTTGTGCATGATGAGCGCGCGATCTTTGCCCCAACCGTCGCTCATGAATGTGACTTCAGCCGCCGGAGAATGGACGAGCAGGACATCGGCATTGCCTTGCTCGCCCATTTTGATCGCTTCCCCTGAACCAACCGCCACTGTCCGGACCGTGTAACCGGTCTGCTCTTCGAAGAGTGGAATCAACATATCGAGCAGACCGGAGTCCTGCGTGGAGGTGGTTGTTGCAAGGATCAGATTTGGATTGGCAGGTGCGGCGGCTTCAGTCGCCGGGGCCTCCGTTTCGATAGGCGCTTCAGTGATTGGTGCTTCGGTTGCAACAGGTGTCGCGGGAGGCGCGCACGCTTCTAGAAGCAAAGCCAGCAAAAAGAGACTTGAGAAAATGCGTTGCATGGGTCTCCTGAGAGAATTACAAACGAATTTGCTCACCACTATGCGTGGTGTTATAGCCGGTGAGAGAGGTCAGGGCGGTCCGAAAATCAATAGTTTGAATGTAATCAAGCAATGCAGAAAGTGTTTTCTCCTGTTCACGTGGCAAAATAAGGTCATACCGTTCTTCAAATAATGGAGTGAAATCAAGTCCGTGCTGATACGCGGCAGCTTGCAAACCGAGAGATACATCTGCGTTGTTTTGCAAAATCAACACAGCAGCTTCGCTGTGAGTCTTGACGGTTTTTTCGTAGCCATTGATTTTTTCGGCAGGAATTTTGAGTTTGCGTAATTCTGTATCCAACCACAGACGCGTCCCTGAGCCAGAATTACGATTCACAAAACGCACGTTCGACTTCGCAATATCGGCAATCTTCTTTATGCCTTTGGGATTTCCCACCGCTACCATAAGTCCTTGGGTACGGTAGGCCAGTGTGAATAATTCGACCTCGCGGTCCGGGAAAAGATGACGAACTGTTGGCACATTGTATTCACCCGTCTCATCCAAAATATGCGAGCCCGAAATTTGACACACTCCCTGCCGCAAATTTACAAGTCCGTCCAATGAGCCAACAGGCATACTCAATAAAGAAACGTGTTTTTCGAGACGTTCTGCAACCCCTTCGAGTGCGAGGTCATGGCTGCCGGAAAAAATAACAGGTGGTTTTTTGCCTTTAGGCAGAATGATCTCCTGTAATAGGAGAGCGCCGGCTTGGGCGCGATAGTATTTTTCAGTTACCTTGCCTGTCTTGCGAACTTCACTGACCTCAACAAGATTTGCAGATTCAAGCGCGAGGATATGGTGACGAATCCATGCAGGAGACTGCTTCATCGTCCGCGCGAGATGTGTGAGTGTGGCGGGGGAGGCCATGAGCAGGCGAAGAATGTCCATGCGGCGGGAATCAGCCAGAAGTTTGATAGTCTCAAACGAACTAAGGGACTCGACTTTTTTCATATCGATTAAGTTTTTCCTTAACTGTGAGTCTACCACGGACATTTGCCTTCCATCAATTTGACAATCCCCTATCCTTATGTTATAAATTTGGGACAATTACATAAACTGTACTCATCCAGAGAGGCAGAGGGAACGGCCCTGTGAAGCCTCGGCAACCAATTAGCGGTTAGCCGTTAGCGATTAGCCAGTAAAGGCTGATCCCTAATAGCCAACAGCTAAAATGGTGCCAACTCCGTCAGATCGTAGGAGCGACGTGGTGTCGCCCGAACATCTGGAAGATGAGAGTTGACTTGATATTCGAATGTCGCCTCTCATGGATAGAGAGGCGATTTTTATTATGAAAACAACTGAAACCTTTTCGGCACAGGACCGCGACGAATTCCGCCAATGGTTAATGACAAACTATGAGACCAAGGGGGAAGTCTGGCTGGTGATCTATAAGAAGGCATCCGGCGAGCCAAGCATTACTCTTGAAGAGGCCGTCGAAGAAGCTTTGTGTTTTGGCTGGATCGACAGCACCATGAACTCGCTTAATAATAAAATGTACATCCAACGCTTCACGCCGCGCCGCAAGGGAAGCAATTGGACCGAGGAGAACGAGATCCAGGCACGCAGGTTGATCTCCGAAGGGAAAATGACCAAAGCAGGCACGGCTGCTTTGCCCTGGGATTTCAGGGCATAACAAAATGGAGGAAGAATTCACTTCACACTGCGTCTATATCTTCCGGTTGACAAAACAAAACGCAGGCTGAAGATCAGCGGGATTACGCAGAAGGTTCTATGGAACGAAGGGACTTCGTCCATACATAAAGGCGCAAAATGAAATATGGTGTATCGCGACCCCTCGCACGGCACGGACGTGAACGTCAGTGCTATACCTACAAAGTCCGCTAAAGCGGACTAGCCCGCAGGGCTTCGTACAAATAGCACGTGGGATTTATCCCCGTGCGGGCTGGAAGATGTGCAAAGATTAAAAGTCTGAAATTCTATTGTAGAGAGCAAAATATCATGCCTATAAAGCCCGACTGGAAAGAATATGAGGATCTCGTCTGTGAAGCAATGAAACGAGAAAATCCTGATTTAACATTTGAGCGTGATATTGACTCCTACGGTTACGCTACAGAAACAAAAAGGCAAATCGATATTGCAGCAAGAGGCAAAATAGCAGGGCACGATGTATTTGTTGTTATAGATTGCAAAAAATACTCAAGAAAATTAGATATCAACGATGTGGGAACCTTCATAACAGTTTTGAATGACGTTGGTGCAGATATTGGTATCCTTGTAACACAGAAAGGCTTTGCGAAAAACGCAGCAACTTTGGCAAAAAAGAGCCGCGTCAAACTTGAAATTAAGACACTTGAAGAGTTACGTCAGTATAAAATCACGTTTGATTTCTGTGAAGAATGCGATCCCGGAGATGATCATTTTCCTGGTGTAGTCCAATGGCATGGTTTTGAAGGTCTGACTGGTGATGTTGAAAAGATAGCTGCAGCAGGATCTTGTGATTGGTGCGGAGGTTTACATATTCGATGTCATACATGCGAGGCAATAACAGGTATACAGGAAGCATTGTATGAAGAACCTATTGAATGTCTGGGTGGGTGTGGAACTACCTTTATTGTAAAGACCGAAAATGCTAAAGATGGCATGTATGATTACGTTTTGACAGTAAGAAATACTTGAACACCTCCTTTAAATCTAAAAATACCACTTATATTTGGAGTAATATGACAAATCGAAAATACACCAACCGCCGCTACCTCGACGCCCTCGAAAAGAAAGTGCTCGTCTTTGACGGCGCGATGGGCACCAGCCTGCAAGTCCAAAACCTCACTGCCGAGCATTTCGGCGGCGAGCAGTATAACGGATGCAACGACTATCTCGTCATCTCATATCCCGAAGCTGTGGAAAAAGTCCATCGCTCGTTCCTCGAGATCGGAGTGGACGCGCTCGAAACGGACACCTTCCGTTCCAACCGCTTGACGATGGCAGAATATAAATTAGGTGACCGCGTCATCGAGATCAACATCGCGGCCGCCACTCTCGCGCGCAGGCTCGCCGATGAATACGCCGCCAAAACAGGACAGCCGCGTTTCGTGGCGGGTTCGATCGGCCCATCAGGCAAACTTCCCTCCGCGAATGACCCCGAACTTTCAAATGTCGGTTTCGATGAATTGGCCGATATTTTTCGCGAACAGGCCCTCGGTCTGATCCGCGGCGGGGTGGACCTGCTCCTCATTGAAACATCGCAGGACATCCTCGAAGTCAAAGCCGCCATCACAGGTCTGCACAAAGCCTTCGACGAGACTCAAATCTCTTTGCCGATCCAGGCCCAAGTCACGCTCGACACGACCGGCCGGATGTTGCTCGGCACCGACGTGGCCGCCGCGCTTGCCATCCTTGAAGGCATGGGCATCGACGTCATCGGCCTGAACTGTTCCACCGGCCCCGAGCACATGCGCGAGCCCATCCGCATCCTTGGTGAAAATTCCACGCTGCCTGTTTCGTGCATTCCGAACGCGGGACTTCCGTTGAATGTGGATGGTCAGGCGGTTTATCCGCTTGAGCCTGAACCGTTCGCGAAAGATTTATATGAATTCGTGACCAGGCATAATATCTCTGTGGTCGGCGGATGCTGTGGCACGACTCCCGCGCACCTCAAACTGCTCGTTGAAAAACTGAATCATTATCCTCACCCAAGCCGTCCGTCGTCCGCCGTCGGTCGTCTTTCTTCCGCCATGTCGGCCATTTCCATGCGACAGGATCCTCCGCCCACCCTGCTCGGCGAGAGATGCAACGCGCAAGGCTCGCGCAAATTCAAGAAAATGCTGCTCGAAGAAGATTACGACGGCATCCTCGAATTGGCGCGTGAACAAGTGAACGGCGGCGCGCATGCGCTTGATATTTCCTGCGCGGTCACAGAACGTCCCGATGAAGCCGAGCTCATGCGCAAGGTCGTCAAGAAACTCGAAATGGGCGTGGATGTACCTTTGGTCATCGATAGTACCGAATTGGATGTTCTCGAGATCGCACTCAAGACCGCGCCCGGGCGTTGTCTTATCAATTCAACTCATCTTGAATCGGGCCGCGAGAAAGCTGACAAAATTTTCACGTTAGCCAAGACTCACAATGCGGCTGTCATCGTATTGACGATTGACGAACAAGGTATGGCGAAACCCCGTGAACGAAAACTTGAAGTTGCCAAACGGATTTATGACATCGCCGTCAACGACCACGGGCTCAAGCCTGAAGATCTGGTCTACGACGCGTTGACTTTCACGCTCGCTACAGGCGATACGGAGTTTATCGACTCTGCGATCGAAACCATCGAAGGCATTCGCCTCATCAAACAAAACCTGCCCGGCGTAATGACCTCGCTTGGCGTGAGCAATCTCTCTTTTGGCTTTGCCCCACAGGCCCGTCCCGCTTTAAACTCGATCATGCTGTATCACTGTGTGCAGGCGGGTTTGGATATGGCCATCGTAAATCCAGCGCATGTCACTGCTTATGCAGACATTCCCGCCGAGGAAAAAGAGTTGTGTGAAGACCTGATCTTCAACCGCCGCGCGGATGCTTTACAGCGTTTTATCGAATATTATGAAAACGTCAAGCCTACTGAAGAATCTGGCGCCGCCGACCCAACCGCAGACATGACTCCTGAACAAAGACTACATTGGAGCATCGTCCATCGTCACAAGGAAGGCGTTGAAGCGGATATCGACGAGGCTGTCGCCGCGCACTTTTCCCCCCTCCCGCTGGGAGCTCCCTTCGGGGAGGATAAGGGCAGGGTCAGGGCTCAATCCCCCTCTCCCGCTGGGAAAGGGCAGGGTCAGGGAAAAATCAATCCCCCCATCCCGGATGAATTGCTCGAACGCGTTCGCGAGTTAAGACAAAAAGCAACTGATGCAAAAAAACTAATGTGGCAGATTCTTCGCAATCGCGCAATTCATGACGCAAAATTTCGACGCCAGTACCCGATTGCCAGTTACATTCTCGATTTCTATTGCCATGAAGCAAAACTGGCGATCGAACTCGATGGAAGTGGCCATCTTGAAGGCGAGCAAGCAAATTATGATGATGAACGCACAAAGATTCTGAATGAGCAAGGCATTCGTGTGCTCAGATTCTGGAACAGCGATGTTCTAAATAAAACAGAAGGTGTGCTAAAAGAGATTTGGATCACTTTGGAAGAGGCTTCTTCCATCTCCCTCATCCCCAACCCTTCCCCCGAGGGGGGAAGGGAGCAATTCCCTACTAAACACGAAGCCGCCGTTCACATTCTTAACAATGTCCTGCTCCCCGCCATGAAAGAAGTCGGCGATAAATTCGGTGCGGGCGAATTAATTTTGCCTTTCGTGTTGCAATCTGCCGAAGTAATGAAGAAGACTGTCTCGCACCTTGAGAATTATCTTGAGAAAGTTGAGGGTGTGACGAAAGGCACGGTCGTGATTGCAACTGTATACGGCGACGTACATGACATCGGCAAGAATCTGGTCAAGACCATTCTCGCCAACAACGGTTACACCGTGATCGACCTCGGCAAGCAAGTCCCTGCAGAGACCATCATCACAAAAGCCGTTGAAGCCAATGCAACTGCGATCGGCTTGAGCGCGTTGCTCGTCAGTACGTCCAAGCAAATGCCGTTGATCATCAACGAACTGCACCGCCGCGGATTAAAATTTCCTGTCCTTGTTGGAGGCGCGGCGATCAATCGTCGCTTCGGTCGTCGCATCCTTCAGACCGAAGGCGGAGACTTCTACGATCCGGGTGTTTTCTATTGCAAAGACGCGTTCGAGGGACTTGAAACCATGGAGCAGATCATTGTGCCAGAAAAACGGGAAGAACTGCTGGCGCGTACACGCAGCGAATCCGAAATGGAACTGGACCGCGCCAGCGCGAAACCAACCCAACCCTCCAATGTGGAACGTTCAAATATCGTTCCCTCACCCTTAACTCTGCCACCATCCAAATTCGGCATGCGCGTCGTCAAGAGCATGCCGTTGGAACTCGTCCTGCAGGAACTCAGCATCAATGAACTCTATCGCCTCTCATGGGGCGCGAAGAACACCCACGGCGCGGAATGGGACAAGCTCAAAACAGAATTTGACGCGCGTCTTGAGAAGATGAAAAAAGACACCCTGCGCTATAAGTGGCTCAAACCACAGGGTGTGTATGGGCTCTTCCCGTGTCAGGCCGAGGGGGACGACCTCATCATCTACAATCCTGAAAACCTCGATGAAGCCTTAGCGCGCTTCAACTTCCCGCGTCAACCGTATGACGAACACCTCGCGCTCTCGGATTATTTCGCCCCTGTTACATCCGGTCA
Organism: uncultured Anaerolineaceae bacterium; assembly: GCA_964610295.1. Taxonomy (GTDB): domain Bacteria; phylum Chloroflexota; class Anaerolineae; order Anaerolineales; family Villigracilaceae; genus Villigracilis. Next base: position 68,750 of record CAZSVR010000008.1, on the reverse strand, counting down.
AATGGATGTTGTTGCATTCCAGGTTGTGACCGTTGGACAGGAGGCCAGCGAACGTTTCGACAAACTGCAAGCCGCCAACGATTACACAGAAGCCTACTTTACACACGGACTCGCTGTCCAGACCGCGGAAGCGACAGCCATTTATCTGCATGAACATATCCGCCGTGAAATGGGCATCCCTGAAAATCAGGGCAAACGTTATTCGTGGGGTTATCCCGCCATTCCGGAATTAGAAGATCATCTAAAGGTATTCCAGCTGTTGCCCGGCGCCACAGCGGAACTGGGTATTACGCTCAGCCCCGCGTATCAATTGATCCCGGAACAATCCACCGCCGCGATCATTTTGCACCATTCACAGGCGAAGTATTACAGCGTCGGTGAATCACGCGTTGAGCAGTTGATGAGATAAAATCCGTGGGGCGGGATGATTCCCACCCTTACAAAAAAAGAGAGAGCAGGATGGCATTCTGCCCTACAATTTCATGAACAATCTTCGTTTTCGAGAATTCTATCGCAGGCGATTGCCTCATATTCAAATAAAGGGCGCAACATATTTCATTACATTTCGGTTAATGAACTCCTTGCCTGTTGAAGCCCTTGAAAGACTTGCTGAAGAAACTCAAAAAATAAAACTCCTGCCAAAAGATCAAGTGTACGAGGCTCATCGCCATTGGTTCGGAAAATTTGATGATTATCTTGATCAAGTCCTACAGGGAGAAACTTATCTAAAAAACGAAGCCATAGCAGACCTTGTTACAGAAGCAATCCATTATCGAGATGGAAGAGTGTATGAACTCATCGCATTTTGCATTATGCCCAATCATGTTCATTTGGTTTGCACACCGCTCGAAATGGAAAATGACAAGTTTTACAGTCTTGCAGAAATTCTTCATTCACTCAAACGGCATACAGCTCGTCAATCAAATTTGATCCTGGTTCGATCAGGCGCATTCTGGCAAGATGAAAGCTATGATCATTTTGTCCGTAATGAAAAGGAACTTGAGCGAATTATCAAATATGTGTTGTACAATCCCGTAAAAGCCAGCCTGGTCAGTGATTGGCGAAAATGGAAATGGACTTATTGCAAATATGATTTCTAAAGTGGGGCAGAATGGTATTCTGCCAAAATTGCACGGGATATCATCCCGCGCTACGCTCTTCCTCGCCCTTGCCCTAATCGGCGCGATCATCACGCCGCACTTTGGCGAATCATGGGATGAGCTTAAATTCTATAAATATGCAGACCTTGCATTAAGCGCGTATCAAACCTGGCCCACACAAGGCATCGTTGAAACTTTTGGCAACACCTACGATAACTATGGCCCTGCTTTCGTGATGCTCGTCACTCTCGCCGCGAAACCTTTGCAAATCATCTTCATCGAATCAGATGCGCGACATTATCTGTACTTCCTCACTTTCCTGGCGGGCATCTGGGCATTTCATGAACTCGCCAAACGTTGGCTCACGCAAAACGCAGCGCTCTTTTCAACCCTCCTTTTTGCCACACAGCCTCTGATCATCGGTCATGCCTTCATCAGCCCCAAAGACATTCCTTTCCTCTCGTTCTTTCTTCTTTCTCTTTTATTTGGATCAAGACTTTTCGACTCGTTCCAGCCACTCCAATTAAACGACCTTGATCCACGCTCCAAACGGACTCTCCTCGTTCTTTCCACCCTGTGGCTTGCCACTGTCTTCGGGTTGTTTCTCTTCACTGACGCATTCCACGCGCTCATCGAGAATCTTGTCCAATCTGCAAAAGCCGGAGGGACGAATATCATTTCGTTAATAGCATCGGATATCGACAAAGTGGATGCGGAAGTCTATATTCAACGATACTTTGTGTTTTTCCTATCGGCACGCACTCTTCTCTTTCTTCTTTCATCTTTCCTGCTTCTATTTTTCACCTTCCGGCTATACCCTGCCGCTTTCCGCCTGCTGCTTTCAATACTGCCTTCCGCGATCCTCCTCGGACTCACCACCTCGATCCGGGTGCTCGGTCCATTCGCGGCGCTCTTCATTGTCTATCACGCATTGCGCAAACATGGAAAGCAAGCTGTTTTACCACTTGGCATTTACGCAATAATCGCCATCATCACGATGTACATCACCTGGCCATATCTGTGGTTGAATCCCATCGGTCAATTCATTGAAAGTGTGCAGGTGATGTCGCAATATCCCTGGAATGGAATGGTGCTTTTCAATGGCGCACAACATGCATCGACAGGGTTGCCGTATTCGTACTTGCCAGTATTATTAGGCATTCAATTGACCGAACCCGTCTGGGTGTTGTTCATTGCCGGTTTTGTAGTGGCAGTTTTTGGGTCCAGAGAGAAGCGGGAGTTGGTCGCATGGACAGTCGTGTGGTTTATTATCCCAGTGATCGGATTCATCGTCACGCGCTCGCCGTTCTATGATAATTTCAGGCAGATATTCTTCATCCTTCCGTCAGTGTTTATGCTGGCAGGTGTCGTCCTTGAAAAAATAGAAAACACAAAATGGCGGATCGCGTTGATCGTATTGTGTTTGCTTCCCGGGATTATTGACTCGATCCGTCTTCATCCGTATGAATATACTTATTACAACAATTTTGTGGGTGGTCTGAATGGTGTGTTTCGAAAATACGAGCTGGATTACTGGGGCACATCCTATCGTGAAGCCGCAAATTACCTGAATGAAAATGCCCCTGAGAACGCGGTTGTCTGGGTAGATGGCCCCGCGCATCTCTTTGAGCTTTATGCACGCGATGATATAAAGGTATATTCAGATTACGAACCTGAACGCGCTGGGCATTATGATTATGTGGTCTCAACCAGCCGTTATAATCTGGATTTGACTTCATACCCGGACGCGAAAATTATTCATGTGATCGAGCGCGATGGTGCAATACTGACTGCGATAAAGAAGCCGTAAACTATCATGTCGTTGCGCGGAGGGCTTTAGTCCGACGACACTTGCACCATCACTCCCACTCTGCTGCGCTAGGCCCACTCGCTGCGCTCGGGACTGCCGCTTTGCGGCGTGCGCGAGGGACTTCGTGCGTTTGTTGCAGTGCAGGTGAGCAATCTCCTGCAAAGTTGGGGATTGCTTCGGGCTATGGCCCTCGCAATGACATAGATCAAACTGGAGAATTAATGAACAAGTTTTTGGAAAGACTCGAACAAGGCACATTACTGATAGATGGCGCGATGGGGACAATGCTGCATGCGCGCGGTATTGGCTTTGATAAATGCTTCGATGAATTAAATATCACCAACCCAGCCGCGGTCGCGGATATTCACCGCGAGTACATTGAGGCGGGCGCGCAATTGGTTATCACAAACACATTTGGCGCGAACCGGTTCAAGTTAAGCAAACACGGTCTGCAGGACGACGTGGTCGAGATCAATCGCGCAGGCATGGAACTCGCCAGGCGCGTGGTGGCCGCGTCGTTCAAGGATGTCTTGATCGCGGGAGATGTCGGTCCGTTGGGCGTGCGCATCGCTCCTTTTGGGCGCGTCAAACCTGAAGAAGCGCGCGCGGCATTCTCAGAACAAGTGAAGGCACTGACCGATGCAGGCGCGGATCTGATCGTCATCGAAACGATGAGCGACCTGTATGAAATTCAGGAAGCGATCAGAGCCGCGAAACAAATTTCGAAACTACTTGTAGTTGCAAGCGTTACATTCACACGCGATGACCGCACCCTGCTGGGTGATAACCCCGCCAAAGTCGCGCACACTCTTGCAAAGGCGGGTGCGGATGTGATCGGCGTGAATTGTTCCGGCGGGCCTTCACAACTACTTCGTATTCTCAAGCAGATGAAGCAAGCTGTCCCCAACGGCAAATTCTGGGTCAAGCCGAACGCGGGTTGGCCTGAGCAGGTGGGCGGGCGCATTATGTATCCCGCGGATCCGGAGTACTTTGGCGAGTATGCACTTTCATTGCGCGCAGCGGGCGCGAATGTAGTGGGTGGATGTTGTGGCACAACCCCGCAACACATCGCCGCGATGAAGAAGTCATTGGAATCCTCCCCTGCACCCAGCATGGATCTAATTTCCATTTTGCCCATGGATGAACTTACCGACGAACCCGCGGAGCAGCCAACACAGCTCGCGCAGAAACTGGCTTCCGGAAAATTCGCGATTGCCGTGGAAATGGACCCGCCGCGCGGGCTTTCCACACACAAATTGCTCGCGGGCGCATCTCTTCTTTATGACTCTGGCGCGGATGTGATCAATGTAGCAGACTCCCCAATGGCGCGCATGCGCATGTCCGCCTGGGCCGTGTGCGACATCGTCCAGCGAAAAGTCGGCGTGGAGACCACGCTTCACTTCCCCACGCGCGGCCGCAACCTTCTGCGCGTACAGGGCGACTTGCTGGCCGCGCACGCCCTCGGCATCCGCAATGTTTTTGTGGTGATGGGCGACCCTACTTCCATCGGTGATTATCCCGAGGCCATGGACAACTACGACCTTGTCCCCTCCGGTTTGATCAAACTTATCAAACAGGGATTCAACATGGGCGTGGATCATTCCGGCACAAGCATTGGCCAGCCTACGAGCTTTTTTGTGGGCGCGGCTTTGAATCTATGTCCACCCGATATTGAAAATGAAGTAAAAAACCTGTATCGCAAGATCAAAGCAGGCGCAGATTTCTTCCTAACACAACCGATCTATCATCCTGAAGATGGACCCAAATTGCTTGAGGTCTACGAAAGAAAACATGGCAAATTGAACAAACCGGTCCTTGCGGGAATCCTGCCATTGGTCAGTGCAAAGCATGCGAACTTCCTGCATCACGAAGTGCCTGGTATATTCATTTCTGATGAGGCGCGCAAAAGGATTGAATCCGCTGGCGAGAACGGCGCGAAGGTCGGCGTGGAGCTGGCTGTCGAATTGATCGAGCAGATCAAGAGCTGGGCGGGAGGTGTCTATATCATGCCGCAATTTCATCGGTATGATATGGTCGCAGAAATCATAGAAGCGGTAAAATAACAATATGCTCCTGACTATTGATATCGGCAATACCAATCTCACTCTCGGCCTGTATGCTGGCGGGCAACTTGGCGCGCATTGGCGTCTCGCCACTGATCACAACCGCATGCCCGATGAATATGGCCTGCAATTTTTAGGTCTGTTGCAAAATGCAAGAAAGACTCTCAACGACTTAACCGGCATCTCACTTGCCTCCGTTGTGCCTCCATTAACAGGCCGTGTGATCCAGGCCTGCCGCGAATATCTCAAACAAGAGCCGCTGGTTGTGGATACAGGCGTCAAGACGGGAATCAAAATTCGCTACGAAGATCCCAAAGCCGTCGGCGCGGATCGCGTCTGTGATGCGGTCGCCGTGATGAAACTATATGGCGGCCCGGCCTGCGTGGTGGACTTTGGCACAGCCACCAGCTTTAACGCCATTACAAAAGACGGTGAGTATCTCGGGGGGGCGATCACGGCCGGCATCAACCTCGCCGCGGAGGCCTTGTTCACGCATGCCGCGAAACTTCAACGAATTGAATTACAACGTCCACCCTCGGTCATTGGCCGCAATACCGTCCATGCCATGCAATCCGGATTGCTCTTCGGATATGTGAGCATGGTGGAAGGCATGGTCGTAAGATTCAGGTCCGAATTGGGAAGCGCTATGAAAGTCATCGCCACGGGCGGCCTCGCCGAAGTCGTTGCGAAGGAAACCACGGTCATTGATGTCATCGCGCCCTGGCTTACACTCGATGGGCTGCGCATCATTTGGGAACTCAACCATTAGAAATAAATGAAAAAAGTAACTGCATTGATCCTGGGGATCTCTATTGTACTGTGTCATCTACCGGGATTACTTGCCGTGCCGACACCAACCCCGACATTCACATCTCCTCCCCCGACCGAAACTGCCACGCCCTTCCCAACAGTTACGCCCGCCCCCACTCCCACAGCCACATGGGTGCATCAGGGACCCAATGCAGTGATCGTGCCGATCATTTTATATCACCGCATTGATGTTTCGCCGATCAACAGTCGCTATTACGTACCGCCCGAAAAATTCGAACAGGAGATGAAGCTCCTGCACGATTGGGAGTACACAACCATCACCACCGAGATGATGGTCAAAGCCATCACTGCAGGGGCAGATCTTCCGCCGCGCCCGATCATCATCACATTCGATGACGGGCACTTGAACAATTACACCGCAGCATTTCCGATCATGCAGAAATATGGATTCACAGGCGTTTTATATATCGTCGGGAATTACATGGGTGCGGATCAATTTATGAACGCGGATCAGATCAAGGAGATGGCCGCCGCGGGCTGGGAAGTGGGCAGCCACACCATGAACCATGCCGATCTGACGTTGCTCGAGCCGCAAAAGCAGAGACACGAAATCGTTGAGTCAAGGGAATTTTTGGAAAGGCAGCTCGGCATCCCGATCAATACCATTGCCTATCCTTACGGAATAACCAATCCTGAAGTGATCGATTACGCTTATTTCGCGGGTTATATGGCAGGCATGAGTCTTGGTTCCACATACGATCAAGGTGCCTATAACTTGTTCAACTTGCAACGCCGCGACATCAAGGGCACGTACGACTTGATACAGTTTGCACAGTTCCTGCCCTGGCATGGCGACCCGCTCTATTTGCAGACAGATACGCCCACATCTATCGCAACCTCAACGCCTGAATAATGCCAGCATACACATAATATCCAACCACCACAACCTCGCTAATAGATAAACAACGCCACATCAATGATGCGGCTTCGTTTATCTAAAATATCTTTACTATTTTTGTATTAGATCATAAAACGAAGCTGGCAGATCTGCAACACGATAGATCCGAATTGTTTGAACGCCTTTTATTTGAATAATATGCTCCGGCCTTGCCTCACTTAAAGCTTGCACAAAGAAAGCAGTTCTCTCTGAACGTGGACCCACTGCATCATTAATGATAAGGTAATCTGTATCAACCATTCTTTCAACGAACGACGGCATCCCAGGGTCATCCACAAAAACTAAATTAAGAATGATCGTTTGACCGGGAAAGAAGTATGAGAAAGGTCCGCGCCCGCGAACCGCCAACACCTTGAGTGCTTCAGAACCTGGCTTCTGCGCCAAATAGGCGGCAGCTCGTTCAAATCCCTCTCCGTAATCTGAAACAGGTGTTCCCCCGGTTATCATTCTCATAATCGGATTGGAATATGTATAATAATACGGATAGAACGGTATAGCACTTGCTAACTGCAAAAGAATTAAGAAGGCTATGCTCCCCGTCCGGAATAATGCACTGGTTGTTGCTTTCCATTTGATTCCCAGCCAGCTAAACAAACTACACCATCCCAGCGCAGCAACTGCATCCATACTGACATAACTCGTCATGATGTAATGCGATGAATTTCTTCCCTGTGCAACGCTAAAAAGCAGAATGAACATAAAGGCAGTAATCACCAAATAAAATACAAGCTTTTTATACATCTTATTTATGGCAGAAAAAGTTTCCTTTCCACGCCCAAAGAGAAAAACAGCTGCAAGCAACGTCCCTACCCACGCTACAGGAGTGGCGTACCATATCAGACTAGTGACAAAACTTCTGATCATTATTCCCGGCGCGGCCAAACTGAATTTGGTTGGATTCAATTCCTGTGTCACCTGCAAACGAGCTCCTTGAAAGGCATAACTGAAGGCATTGCCATATACTTCGTAGAGCATTTTTCCTGGAGCAACCCACATCCCCGGCCAGAGAATAATATAGACAAACACCAACCCAAAGACCCATAGGCCAAAAATCTTGAGGTGATCCAATAACGAGCGCCCAAATCCTCGAACCTTCATATTCGCAAACACCGAGACTGTCAGCATCAACGCAATGACAGGTATCATCGCCATGGCGGAGGATTTGGTTAATTGCGCCAACGCAGCAGAGACTGCTGATATGAATAGGTAAATCCATTTACGTTCACCTTCAAGATAGGCAAACATCGCAAGGACTGAAGCCAAGACAAAAAAAGCCAGCATGGATTCGTGACTCAGCACACGCGAATGACCAAGAAAATATGGCGCACTCGAAATGAACGCGGTGACTAGAAAGGCCTTTTCCTCCCCTAGCAAAAGGGATAATAAATAGTAAATAACCATCGCAAAAAACATGATTACAGCCACCTGAAACAAGCGACCAAGATATAACAAATGCAAAGGCGATATGTTATGTTTCAGCAGATATGGGTCGAAAAAATTTTTATCCACATCAAAGTAACCCTGTCCAAAGCCGCGAAATTCAGGAAAGTAGGCAAGGAATGCACCCGTGACAATCCACATGGTTGTGACTGCAGGATGATATTCGTAGACCGTGTTTTCAAATTCACGTTGCCCAAGTGCGTAATAAAAATTTCCGCCGACTGAAAGCCAAAACGGCTCGTCAAGTGTAACAAAGGAATCCAGCTTTGATAAACGAGGCACGATCATCACGGCAAGAAGAAGCAGTACAAGCAGAGGTTTTTTTAGTTTATTCATCTTAATTACTCATGTAGATTCAACTCACAAGTGCAACTTTGAAGGTCGTTGAAAGAGGCAAGCTGGTGTAGGATAGTGCTTCTCAGACAACCAAGTCAAAGGAGCATAATCCCGAAGGACACACCTGCACTGCAACAAACGCAGTGCGGCGCAAGTGTCGGGACGATGTGAGAAGCTATCGCCAGCTTACCCAGGAACAAAGATACCAGATTTATGCTCTTAAGCAAACCGGCCACTCACTTTCGGAGATTGCAGAAGTGATTAGAGTTCATCAGTCAACGGTCAGCCGCGAGCTGAAACGAAATCGAGGGCAACGCGGCTATCGTCCGCAACAAGCCCAGGGTCTGGCTATGGAACGCAGGCAGAAAGCCATACTCAGGATTACTGCCGAGATGTGGGTTCTGGTGGAGAGGTTGTTGAAACAAGATTGGAGTCCTGAACAAATCTCTGGCAGGCTGAAAAAGGAGCAGCAAGTTTGCCTCAGTCATGAATGGATCTATCAGTATGTTCTGGCAGACAAACAGACAGGTGGTGACTTATATCGACATTTACGCTGTCAAAAGAAACGGCGCAAACGCTACGGAAAGTACGATCGACGGGGCCAATTGCCCAATTGTCGCAGTATCGAAGAGCGTCCAGCCATTGTAAACAGCAGAAAGCGCCTGGGTGACTGGGAAGTAGATACGATTACTGGAAAGAGCCACAAACAAGCTATGGTGACCCTCACCGAGCGAAAATCTCGCTTGACCTTGCTTGGAAAAGTAACCCGACGAACTGCCCAAGCCGTTCAGAAGCAAATTCATCGGTTATTGCTGCCTGTGGCAGACAAGGCGCATACGTTGACTTCTGATCACGGCAAAGAGTTTGCCTACCACGAACAAATCGCTGAAGCTCTTAATCTCACATTCTATTTCGCTCATCCGTATGCTGCTTGGGAGCGCGGCACCAATGAAAACACAAATGGTTTACTCAGACAATACTTTCCAAAAAAGCATGACTTTCAATCGGTGTCCAATAAAGAAATCGAGCAAGCCATGTTAAGATTGAATTTCAGACCACGAAAATCCCTTCGTTTCAAAACACCCTTTGAGGTGTTCTATCGATCATCTGTCGCACTTACGACTTGAATTCACATCATTAAAAAAACTGGCTGGAATATCAGCGACACGATAGATTTCCACATACTGTCTGCCGTTCAGATCAATGATCTTCTCCGGAGTAAGCTCCTTTAATAGTGGCAAGCGTTCGTGTAATCCAGTGTACATCACCAGGTAATCCGCTTTTTGTAAATATTCAATTAACAAGGCTTTATCTTCAAACATGACTGGTTTGAAAGCCATCGTATTCCCAGGGAAGTAATAGCTGAATGTCCGCCCAAAATATACAAGGGCAGTCAGGTTTTCTGAATCCGGCTTGGCAGCCAGGTAGGCCGCGGCTGCCTCCATCCGTTCGCCATAAAAAAATTCCGGAACGGGTTTTGACGACAGCATGATCGGGTTTAGATAGGTGTAGTAATAGGGAGAGGTATAGGAGAGGCCTGCGGCCTGTATGACCAACAATCCAAGAAATAGACCCATTTGTATCCAGGGCTTTCCCAGCCACACAAACGACCTCGCCAGCCAGCGCAGGACCAACATCCAGCCCAGGGCCGAGGCGAACTCAAATGCATAATAAGCGGTCAACAGATAGTGAGGCTGGTCGCGTCCGCGCGCGAGCGCGAACATGCTGACACACGCAAAGGCCAGTAAAAACAGGAAGCCGATCAGGTATCTGGCCGGGAGGGGAATCAACTCGCGATCCTTGTGAAAGGAGATCATAACCGCGAGGAACACGCCAAGCCATGTAATAGGCGTCGTGCGCCACATAATTGAGACCAAAAAACTAAAGAGGCCAGCACTTGCTGAATTCAAACTGAAACTGGATGGCTTTAATTCCTGCGTCACAGAAAGACGCGCTCCCTGGAAGGCGTAACTAAAGGCATTGCCATAGACTTCATACAGCATCTTCCCGGGAGCCACCCACATCCCCGGCCATGAGATGAAATACACAACCAACAAGATGCCAAGCCAGGAAAAGAAGATCTTCAGCACGGCCCCCAGCGGGATCCTTTTATGCTCTCGCCATTGTGCCAGCGCCCACACAAAAATCATCACCCCGATCGCGGGCAGCAGAAAAATGGCCGACGATTTCGTCAGGTTTGCAAAGGCAGCCGCGCCCCCTGACAGAATGAGCAAGATTGGCTTGCGCTCTGAAAATAGATACGCGGTCATCGCCATGACCGAGATCAGGGAAAACAGCCCCACCATGCTCTCGTGATTTAACATGCGCGACTGGCCAAATAGATAGGGCGAAAATGAAGCCAGTACCACCACCGCAAGAGCGATCCATCGATCGAACATGTACCTGAGCAGAAAAAACGCGAGCATGAGCAGGCTCACGTTTACAAGCAACTGAAGCAAACGACCCCACCACAAAAGACCCAACGGCGTTTTCCCATGCCCGACCAGGTACTCCTCAAACTTGGTCTTCTCCTGGTCAAAATAGCCCTGTCCAAGACCACGGTACTCCGGAAAATAAATCAACATCGCACCGGTCACGATCCACATCGTGGTAACCGCGGGATGGTATTCATAGATAGTTTTTTCAAATTCGTGATGCGTGACGGCATAATAATAGTTCGCACCGACCACCAGCCAGAACGGCTCGTCGGCCGCGGTAAATTTGACAAGGTCCACGACCCTTGGCGCCACCAGACCAACGACCAGCACGATATTGAATATGAGCTCGGTCGTATTTTTTCGATTCATAAAAGGATTATATCAAACTTGTAAACGCGCCCAAAATAAGGCTCTGGCTATAATTCGTGGATTGGTGTAGCATGTGCCGAGCGATTTTTTGTCAAGGATACAGCAGACAAATCCAATATGATCATGCCTGATCTCATCATCCCGGTTCTATTGTTGATCGATGGCCTTCTTTGCATTGGGCTGGCTTTATTCGCTCATCAGATCGGGCTCGATCCCACCACCACCTGGGGACACATCCGTCTGGCGCTGCTTTTTTCGGGCATCCTCCTGGTGTGCATTTTTCCAGCGTGGAACTTTTTCATGAATCGCGAGGATCGGCGTTTTGGTTTTCTTGGATCCGAAACCGCCAGGACAGCCTTCCTGCTGGTGCATCTGTGGGGAATCATATTTATGTTTTATGCATGGTTTGTGACATATGGTAATTTCAAGACCTGGGATCATACGACCCACTATTACACCCAGCTTGCCGACGCCTTTGGCAAGGGACATCTGTATGTTGATCTGAAACCGGGCAAGGCATTGCTGGAGGCCCCCGACCCTTATCATCCGACGGAGCGGCCCGCCTTCAATGACGAAGTTTGGGACCTGTCTTTATACAAGGGGAAATTATTTTTATACTGGGGCCCGCTGCCGGCCGTATTGATCTGGCCAATTCAATTGATTCTCGGGAAAAAGATAACCGATAATTACCTGGTCTTCTTCTTCTTTGCGGGTTTGTTGATCGTCAATTCCCTGATCCTATTAAAACTGCGGGCAGATTTCTTTCCGCGCGTATCGGCCTGGGCCCTGTCGATTTCCATCCTAGTGATCGGTTTGATCCTCCCGATCCCATGGTCGCTTGGCACGCCCAATGTCTACGAAGCCGCGATCGGCGCAGGTCAATTCTTCCTGCTCGGAGGCCTGTATTTTATTCTTTGCTCCATCGAACCGGATGGGCTCCTGAATAAGCGAAACTTGTTTTTCGCCGGGTTATTCCTGGCATGCGCGGTGGGATCCAGGGCGGTCAATGTGTTTTCTGTGATCTTTGCAGCGACTCTAACCTCATTATGGATCGGAAAAACGATGGGCGGGCCCCTGCGCTGGGGGAAATATATTCAAGCAGCCTTTGCCCTCTACGTTCCGTTGATCGCGGGCGCGATCCTGATCGGATGGTACAACGGGATGCGCTTCGACTCTCCTTTTGAATTTGGGTTGCGCTATCAGATCACCATCTTCAACCTGAACCGGGACATGGACCTCGTATTTCGTCCCGAATACATCCCCTTCAATGCATTTATTTACCTGTTCCTGCCATTTCAATTCATTCCCCAATTCCCGTTCATACAACCCATCGTCGTCTCGACGATGCTGCACGAGCACGGAATTGTTACACCGTATTTGTACGCAGCCGGCCGCGTAACCGGCCTTTTGTTCAGCGCTCCATTCCTGGCTTTCAGTCTGGTGCATTTCTTCTCAAGAAATATGAAATCCCGGATAAGGCAAATTTTCAATAATCCCCAACCCTATGATTTTGTAGTCTGTCTTCTTGCCGGGTCCTTCTTAATAAATTCCTTCTGCATTTTATTTTACTTTTTTGGGCAAATGCGCTTCCTTGTTGACGTGATCTCACAAATCACACTCCTTGCAATCACAGGATACTGGCAGATACTTTCACGAAAAAAGGATGCAAACTTCATCTGCCCAAAATTGATTGTGTTTCTGGCCAACTCTCTTATTGTTTTTACTATTTGTGCAAGTTTTCTTCTCGCGCTTACCGGCGAATCAAATCGAATGCAGACGCTTAATCCGGCATTATTCGAGAAGGTTAACATTGTTTTATCAATACCTAAATAGGGCAGATGGTAGAATATCGACTTGGAGTGCACGCTGTTGACCCCCTTCAACCAGATGTTTTTCTTAGTCCTCCACCATTGGCAGTCAGGTTATAGAATGCAACTTGAAAATCAATCAGGTTCTGAAAAAAGGCTTAAATCATCTTGAAAAATATTAAAAAGTATTTCCAACAAGAAAAACTGGCAATACCCACAATGATCCTCATGCTGGTACTGCTGGCTTATGGATTGCTCATCCCATCAATGGGATTGTACTGGGACGATTGGCCTTATATCTGGCTCTTGCATTCATTTGGCCCAATTGAATTTATTCAAGCATCTATTCCCTTTCGCCCCTTTCTTGGACCTATTTATGTGGCAACCACCACTTTATTTGGAGGAGACCCTTTTACGTGGCAATTAATTGGATTAGCGATTCGCTTCCTTCTTTCCCTGGAACTTTGGTACGTTCTTAGATTAATCTGGCCGTCCCAAAAATGGAATTTAATATGGGTGGTCTTTCTATTCACAGTCTACCCCGGTTATCAACAACAATGGGTTTCATTTACTCATGTCAACCAGGAACTTATCCCTCTTCTATGGCTGATTGCATCTTTTGGAGTGACAATTTCTGCTCTACGGAATAATCGTTTTCAAAAGAGGTTGACGATACTTGCTCTTTTAATGCAGGTTTTGGGCCTTTTCTCAACTGAATATTTTTTTGGTCTTGAGATTCTGCGCTTTTTCTTTCTCCTTGTTGTTTTCGCAGAAACCCTGCCTGAGCGTACGTCCATTTTAAACAGGGCGGCACGCAACTGGTTTCCTTATCTTCTTGTGTGGATATTAAACGCTGCATGGACGTATTCCTTTCATCATTCAGCAGCTTACAATTCGTATGACATAAATATTCTGTCCAACGCTTCAATCACACCTCTTGCGCTGGGGAATGAAATCCTTACAACAATTTCCCTGTCTGGCTTTACATCCTGGGTTAATACATTCCATATTTTTTCGACAATTGATGGAAGTTTGACACAATTAATTGCATTTTGTATTCTTCTTTTTTCAGCGTCCGCGGTTTTTATTTGCATGCATTTCACATCCTCCGATACAACAGGTCAGGTGTCAGCCAACAATAACTCATGGGGTAAACAAGCCATGCTGATTGGACTGGTTGGGATATTCGCGGGCCGTCTTCCCTCCTGGGCTATTGGGCTGCCTCTAAAACTTGAATTCGATTATGACCGGTTTATGATTTCAATCATGCTCGGAGCAAGTCTCTTTATTGTTGGGCTGGCAACTTTTATCCTTAAGGACGGAAAACGAAAGATTGTCATCCTAAGTCTGTTGATCGGGTTATCCACCACATTCCAGTTTACTGTAGCAAACACCTTCCGTCGCGATTCGGCAAATCTACAGGCTTTTTTCTGGGAACTCGCATGGAGAATGCCGGCCCTGCAGAAAAACACCGTTCTGCTGACTTCAGATTTGCCTCTCAAATACGTTTCGGACCTACAAATAACGGCGCCATTAAATTGGGTATATGCCCCATCCTTAACCACGCGGGAACTCCCATACGCATTGCTATACATCAAAACCAGATTCAATTCATCAATTCTGCCATCCCTTCAACCTGATGTGCCGATCCAATTCCAATATCGTACCGTGCCGTTTGCCAGCTCAACATCGAATAGTGTAGTGATATATAAAGATGCGGATGGTTGTCTGCGGGTCCTTGACCCGGTGTACGAAAACGGCGAAACGGTACCAGGGGCCAGCTATTTTCTACTGAACGCAATTCCACTTTCCAACCTGGATCAAATTCAAACAGATGCAACGCCCCCGGAGCTCGATAAAACTTTATTTGGCGCAGAACCGGAACATGGGTGGTGTTATTTTTATGAAAAGGCAGAGCTTGCCCGCCAGCAATCAGACTGGGAGAAGGTGGTGAAGTTATATAACCAGGCTCAGAAAAGCGACCTTAGCCCGCTCAAGCCTGTTGAAAACCTTCCTTTCATTGAAGGATTCGCAATGACTGGGCACACGGATCTGGCTTTAAAATTGACAACTCTCACATTGCAACAACGGGAAGACCTATGCCCGGCGATTTACACATTGTGGGATCGTGTTAGTAAATTATTGTCGCTGACCGAGTCCGATATTACTGAGGTCTATGAACAAATCCGCAAGAGTGGATGCAAGAAGCCATAGTTGTTTCTGGATTTCGCAATTGCCGTCCACGGCAAGGACTACTTTCATCCGGGTTTTTTAACGATTCAGGATTTAAAGTAACGGGCGGTAACCTGTATACGGTTTGGCTTTTGATGGTAAAAGGACCCAATCCAAACAGAGAAACTTACATTGAAATTCCACCTTGCTTGGTATAATTTGCCGCCTACGAGTTGATTTAGCAGGAGCAGTATGAAATACCACATTTGGACCGAGGGTTGTCAGATGAACGTAGCCGACTCACAGCGAGTTGGCTCATCGCTGGAGCATCTAGGGTACGCCCTTACCGATACAATCGAGGAAGCGGACGTTATTGTTTTAAATACGTGTGTGGTGCGCCAGTCGGCAGAAGACAAGGCCATGGGACGGGTCACGTCTCTTGCACCGCTCAAGAAGAAAAACCCAAACCTTGTCATCAATTTAATGGGGTGCATGGTCGGCGTGCGCGGCGCGGAGAAACTGCGCGAGAGACTTCCCTTCGTGGATGTGTTCTCGCCGCCCTCCGACCCTGGCCCATTGATCTCGCATCTCACGCAGGGCGAGGTTCAGTCATTGGAAGATTCTGAAACCACGCGCCGCTTCTTGATGATGGATGAAGAACTCATCCTTCCTATTGCTGAGCAGGGCAAGCTCGTCAGCGCGCATGTGCCGATCGTATATGGTTGTTCACATGCCTGCACTTTCTGCATCATCCCATCCAAACGCGGCGGTGAACGCTCGCGTCCCGTTGGCGATATTATCGCGGAGATCCGCTCGCTCGCGCGACAGGGCGTAAAAGAAGTTACGCTGCTGGGTCAGATCGTGGATCGCTACGGCAGGGATATTCCTGATGGCCCGAATCTCGCGGGGCTCTTGCGCCTGATCCATGAAGTGGACGGCGTGGAACGCATCCGCTTTTTAACATCACATCCCAATTATTTTGGCGACGACCTCATTCAAGCCATAGCCGAACTTCCGCGCGTGATGCCGCACATCGAACTGCCCATTCAAGCGGGCGATGACGATGTGTTGACCCACATGAAGCGCGGTTACACACAGCAGGAATACCGCGACCTGGTTGCGAAGATCCGGGACTGGATCCCGGGCGGTTCGATCGCGACGGATATCATCGTCGGATTCCCCGGCGAGACCGAAGAACAATTCATGGAAACCCACCGCGTCCTATCGGACCTCAAACTGGATGTGGTCCATCTGGCGCGTTACTCCGTTCGAGAGGGGACCGTGGCCACGCGCCGCATGACAGATAACGTGCCCGAAGAAGAGAAGCTGCGCCGCTTGCATTTGCTGGATGATCTGCAGGAGCAGATCGTTGACGAGATCAATAAAAAATATCTCGGCCAGACCGTCGAAGTATTATTCCAAGAAAAAGTAAAAGACCGCTGGAGAGGCCGCACGCCCACGAACAAACTCGTCTTCGTGGAAGCCGCGGAAGATTTGCGCGGTAAAACCCTGCCTGCCACCATCACCTGGACGGGGCCATGGTCCATGCAGGCCCGGCTCGCGGGAGTCCGCCCGCAGAAGCAACCCGCATTACTCACAATTTAACCAAAAAGACACAGCGATGCTGTGTCTTTCTTTTAAATTAGGGGCCTCGGAACGCGGACTTGTGCGACACTTGCGCCGCACTGCGTTTGTTGCAGTGCAGGTGAGCCCCCTTTAGGGTAGTCCGCAATGCAAGGCAGACTGATACTTCGACGAGCTCACCGTTCGTGCCGCGATCAGCGGCGGCACGCCGGTGCGAGACGGCAGCACAGGCGTCTGCACTCCATTTTGTTTTATAATCTGCCTACTGCCATCGAAGCAAAATCCATGTCGTTCAACGAACTCTTTACAACCTTTGCCAACAACCTCCTGCCGATCCTGTTGGTTGGCCTGGCGGGATATATCCTCGGAAAGACCCTTACGATTGACTCGCGCACGATCGGGCGCATCGTCTTTTATATATTCAGTCCCTTGCTCGTCTTCAACCTGATGGTTAAAAGTGAACTCAACTTGAAAGAGGCGCTCACCACGGTTGGATTCACTTCTTCTGTCATTGTTGTGCTGGGGTTACTTGCGTTTCTGCTCGGCAAATTATTGCAGCTCGAACGCCCTCACCTGCTGGCCGTGATCCTCACGGTCGCGTTCGGGAACACCGGCAATTATGGTTTGCCCCTTGTCAAATTCGCGTTCGGTGATGACGCGCTCGCGGTGGCTTCTCTTTTCTATGTCACGACCACGATCCTCTTCAACACAGTTGGCGTGGTGATCGCATCGCTCGGGCACACAGGTCTCAAAACTGCGGTGTCCGGGTTGTTCAAACTGCCAAGTATCTATGGAGTGGTACTGGCGCTCCTGATCAAGGGCTGGGGAGTTCAACTGCCTTTGCCTATTTCACGTACAATTGAAACCGCCGCCAACGGCGCCATCCCAGTTATGCTTCTTTTGCTCGGCCTGGAGTTGACTCGTATACAATGGTCACACAGTTTCCGCGCGTTGGGTCTGGGTGTATTGGCCAAACTTTTACTGGGCCCCATCGTCGGCTTATTGCTTGCGAGCCTGTTTGGCCTGCAGGGACACGCGCGCCAGGGGAATGTGATAGAAGCCGCCATGCCCGCCGCGGTGGCGACCACGGTTGTCGCGACCGAATATCAACTGGAGCCGGCCCTCGTCACGGCAATCGTCTTCCTTGGCACGATCTTAAGTCCGCTTACTCTGACACCGTTGCTCGTTTATCTGGCGAGGTGAGGTAATGTCCGATCCACGTAAAATCATCCTGAGGTCCGTCGCGGTACTCCTACTCGTTGCGATCAGTTCATTCAGCGCGCGGCAGGTCCGGGCCCAGGAGGGAATCGTGGTGGAAAACGCCACGGTGGCAGTGGATTATGGAAGGACGATCACATTTCAGGCGCGCATCCAGGCCCCGATCCCGATCAAACAGGTTTCCATTTTGTTCCGCGGTGTGAATGAAGAAGTGACGCGCGTTGAAACCGTTCAGGTCGCCCAGGATGGGTCGGTGAGTTTCACCTATGATGCTTCGCTCAACGTCTTCCCGCCATTCGGTTTGATCGTGTTCTGGTTCCAGGCAACCCTGACGGATGATCAAACCTATACCAGTTCGCCGATCTCGTTCCCTTATAACGACAATCGATTTCCATGGCGTGAGAGCGGCCGCGCAAATGTGACCGTCCACTGGTATGCCGGTGACGACGCCTTCGGCGCGGCCGCGCTGGATGCCGCCGCTGCCGGCATGCTTGAAATTAATGAGATCATGCCGGTCTCGCTTGAGAATCCGCTCGATATTTATATTTATTCAAATGGTGAAGATCTGAAAGGCACGCTTGAATTGGGTGGCGAGCAATGGACAGGCGGACATGCCAACCCCGAGCTTGGCATCGTGCTGGTCGCGATCGCACCGGGCGCGGGGCAATCCCTTGAAATGGAAACGAAGATCCCGCACGAACTTGCGCACGTGATGATGTATCGTGTGCTTGGTGATGGATATGCCCGTCAGCCGGCCTGGTTGCTGGAAGGCTTTGCCTCAATCATGGAACTTTACGCCAACCCGGATTACGCTCAAGCAATGGTGATCGCAAGCCAGAAAGACTCATTGCTTTCTTTTGAAGACCTGTGCAGCTCCTTCCCCGCCGACGCAGGGTACGTCTATCTGGCATATGCCCAATCCCAATCATTTGTTAACTATCTTCGCACCACCTATGGGTACCCCGGCCTGACCCGCCTGACCGACTCATATCGTGATGGTTTCAGTTGTGAACTCGGCGCGACCAACGCGCTCGGCAAACCCTTGAGTCAACTGGATGCCGAATGGCGCGCAACGGTGCTGGTGCAAAATGACCTTGGCGCCGCCGCGCGCAACCTGATGCCCTTCGTATTTTTGATGGCTTTGGTGTTGATCGTGCCATTGTGGGGCACGCTAGACCTGCTACGCCAGAGGAGAAAACGTGGACAATAATCCAAATGAGATCGTCCGCGCACATATTTGGGTGAAGGGACGCGTGCACGGCGTGGGCTTTCGCGCGCATGTTGAATATGAAGCCCTCCAGCTCGGGGTATCGGGTTGGGTCCGTAACGCGGGGCGGGATACCGTTGAAGTGGTCGCGGAAGGAACGCGGGAGATCGTTGAGCGTTTTATTGAGACGGCCCAGCAGGGTCCGCGCCTGGCGCGGGTGGACGAATCAAAGGTGGAATGGGAAGCGGTAACGGGTGAATTTGCAGGATTCGGAGTAAAACATAATATTTAATCCGGTCCCTTATTAATCGAGCGAGGTCAGCATGGTAGTTGAAACAATTCCCACGATCATCAGCATATTCGGCAATGCCATCAACACCGCGTCTGCATTCGCAGAGCTGATCAAAACCAACAAAGGCGAGGTGCGCGTTCTCCTCGAGGAGTTGAAGAAGAACAACGTCCTGTGCTGGCTGGTTACCAATCGAGAATCAAAAATAACAAGGATCATTCCAAAATTGAGCGTGAAGACCTACTCAAATTTGCTGGAAAAGGGATTTGATTTCAACAAGATCAGCCCGCGGAAGAAGACTGTCAAGGGTCATGCGCGCCTGAAAGATAAAGACCTCTCTGCTTTCATCGGCAGGGATGTGACAAAACTGGTTGAGGGGATCTATGATCGCATTAACGAATTGCAAACCATTTTCGATGCCGACCCAAAGAACAAACGCATTGACTGGGAACGCCGCATGCTGAATCTGCATAAACGAATATTGTTGTTGATGGCTCACTTGCACGGCTGGGCAGAGCCTTAACCAAAGCCTAGGCCTCTCTCCTTCAACGAAACCCAGCTCCCCTGACCAATCACCAGATGATCGAGCACGTCAATATCCAGTAATTTGCCTGATTGCACAATGGCGCGCGTAACAGCCACGTCATCAGGGCTGGGGGTTGGGTCGCCGCTGGGATGGTTATGTACAACAATTAATGCTGAAGCATTCTTGCGAACCGCCTCCTTGAACATCTCCCCGACCCTCACCTGCGAAGAATTGACCGAACCTTTATATACTTCCACGATGTCCAGAACACGATTTCTTCTATCAAGCAAAATGACGCGCAAATGCTCCTGCTCCAATGCAGACATTTCATATTGAACCAGCGCGGCTGCATCTGCGGGACTATTGATGGCTGGCCGTTCTTCAGGCGATTCCAGCATAAGCCTTCTTCCCAATTCAATCGCAGCCTTGATCTGCGATGCCTTGGCTTCGCCAACGCCATGTTGATTCAAGAGTTCGTCAAACGGTGCGCGATGCAAACCGGATAACCCGCCGAATTTGTTCAATAGCCGTTGCCCAACGTCCACTGCGCTTTCGCCCCTAACGCCGACACGCAACAGGATGGCGATCAACTCGGCGTTGGTCAAGGCTTGTGGACCGAGACTCTCCAGCCTTTCGCGCGGGCGGTCCGATTCGTGCAGATCAGCAATTCGATACGTGGGTTTGGAGTTGGATTCGGTCATAATTCATTCCTCGAAAGGTTCGATCTTATTTTACAACGATTTTCTTCTGGCCCGGGCGCCTCTGTTAGAATTGGTAATCTTGTATTGAAAATCATATTTTCAACAATCCTCAACCCATGATAGTGGAGAAATTGTTCGATGGGAAAATCTCAAATCTCTGATTTTATCATCCCCTTGCTGGTATTCGTTGACGGTCTGATATGCATCCTGACAGCCAGGTTTGCATTCGAGATCGGGTTTGACCCTGATGAGTCCTGGGGCCGCACGCAATACATGTTACTGACATTGGGGGCGATTCTAATATTGACCTCCCTGCTGATGATTGCTCTAAAAAATCGAAAAGTTGATCCAATTGGGTCATTTTTTAGATCCGAGACATCCAAGACAATGATCGTGTTATGCCACCTGTGGGCTGTTATTTTTCTGATATATGCCTGGTTTATTACATACGGCACATTCACAAAGTGGGACCACACATCGAATTATTATTCTCAATTGGCGGACGCTTTCAACACCCGGCGGCTTTATCTTGATGTGAAACCCAGTGAAGCGATCTTGGCAACGCCTGATCCTTATAACCCGACAAATCGACCTCGCCAGGAGGAGATTTGGGACATGTCCCTTTATAAAGAGAAGATCTATCTATATTGGGGTCCGGTGCCGGCATTATTAATTGCGCCTGTTCAACTACTCTTCAATGTAAAGATCCTGGATATTTTCTTTAACTTTTTCTTTTACGCGGGTTTGGTGATCATAAATTCAATGATCATAATGAAGCTGCAAAAAAAATTCTTTCCGAATATATCCACATGGAATGTATTTGCTTGCATTGCGCTGATAGGCCTGATATCACCCGTTCTTTGGGCATTGATCCCCACAACCATCTACGGGACCGCAATCGGAGCGGGCCATTTCTTCCTCATGGGAGGCATTTATTTCACCCTTTCCACCTTTGACCAGAACCCCTCCATTAATTGCAAGAGGCTCTTCTTGGCGGGATTATTTTGGACTGGTTCAGTGGGTTCAAGGGCACTTAATACACCATCCATTGTATTCCTGGCAGTGCTGACCGCCATTTGGATCGCAAAAATAACTCCTCGGCCCTTTAACTGGACCAAATATATTCAAGCAGCCATTCCACTGTTCATCCCATTGATCGTCGGGGCGATCGCCACAGGCTGGTACAACTGGGCAAGATTTGATTCGCCACTAGAGTTTGGGTTGCGTTATCAAATCACCTTTTTTAATCTAAGCAGGGATATGGACCTGACATTCCAGCCGGATTATTTCCTTCTGAATTTGTATGTCTATCTCCTGCAACCTTTTATCGCGACGGCGAGATTTCCGTTCGCGATCCCGATCTACACTCCCGATATCCTTGCCCGGCATAACATTGTGCCCCCAAAGATGTTCTTTGCAGGAAGAATGACCGGACTTGTATTCGGTGCCCCATTTCTACTTTTGGGTCTGATTCACTTGTTCGTAAAAAAACATGTTGGTGCAGGAGAAAAACCGGAGGGCCGGGATCCAATCTATGACTTTGTGATTTACAGTCTCGCGGGTTCATTCCTGATGGGTTTTCTTGGCCTCATGTTCTTTTTCTTCGGACAAATGCGCTACCTGGTGGATATCATCTCCCAGATCACAATTCTCGCGATCCTTGGGTATTGGAGGCTGATCTCGATCAGGCAGAAAACGAATTCCATATCGTCGAAACTGTTTGTAACGGTCTCAAATTTATTGGTGGTTCTGACGATCTGTATTAGCCTGCTTCTGGGGGTTACAAGCGAAACGAGTCGGATGGAAAAATTGAACCCTGACTTGTTGGAAAAAATAGCCAATTCCCTGTCGTTCGAAAAGTAGGGGGGTCGATTCTTGATGTACCAACCCCGTACCGATTTGACCGTCATGATCGATAGCCACAGTCCATTATTGACATTCCAAAACGCCTCAGGTAGAATACCCTTCGCCTTGTAAATGGGCCTGTAGCGCAGTTGGGAGCGCGCCTCAATCGCACTGAGGAGGTCAGGGGTTCGAATCCCCTCAGGTCCACCATAAGGTTGTAAAAATAATGACCGGGCCCATAGCGCAGTTGGGAGCGCGTCTCAATGGCATTGAGAAGGTCGGGGGTTCGAATCCCCCTGGGTCCACTGGCTTTTAGCGGTCATCTTTCAGCAATTAGCTCAACCAAACCGCTAAAAGCAAAAAGCTAATAGCTAAAGAGTCACGGCAGGAGTAGTAAGTCATCCCGTCAGCGAGAAGGGAAAGTGAAGTGGAAGCCCTTCAAAAGTATCCACGGGAATACAAGACCGAACTCGCCTGTTATCTCGCAAGAGGGACTTTGCTGGTGAATTTAGTAGTCAGCAACGGAATCATCCGTTATCGTGAACAAAGTGGTCAATTAGTGACCAGTTGACTAGCAGACTAGCAGACTAGCGACTATAAGACTAATTGACAAACTGGGTGGTACCGCGGAGGCATTCCTTCGTCCCTGATGTGGATGAAGGGATTTTGTTTTAATCCGTCATTGAAGACAAAACTATTTTGATGAGGTAAGCATGGCTACGAAAAAGAAAAAGGTTACGAAGAAAAAAGGGACAGCCAAAGCGGCTAAATCAGCCCCCAAGAGGAAGAAGATCGTAAAGGCTGCAAAGCCTGTTGCAAAGAAGCCGGCGGTTAAGTCGACATCGAAGGGAAAAAAGCCAGTCGTCAAAGCGCGCCTAAAGGCGAAGAAGCGCGCCGCAGAGGTGCAATCCCCTGTTGAAATGCAGGCCACCACGGTGAAGGGCACATCCAGGGCAAAAAGGTTGAGGATGGGGCTCGAGTCGGTCAAGAAGACGGCGATCATGATTCCGCCGGACCCTTCAAAGATGGCTATTGTCCGGGTGCAGGAGGCCCCCAGGGAATATCGATCGCAGAACGACAAGGCCTATCAGATACAGGCGATCGAGAAGAAGTGGCAGGCAAAATGGGAAGCGGACAAGTTATATCGCTCGGTGATCGATAACAGCAAACCGAAACACTACGCACTGACCATGTTGCCCTACACATCCGGCGACCTGCACTTCGGACACTGGTACCCCATGGCGCCCTCGGATGCACGCGCGCGTTACAAACGCATGAACGGCTACAACGTGTTGTTCCCCATCGGTTTCGACGCGTTCGGACTGCCCGCAGAGAACGCGGCCATCCAGCGCGGCATTCATCCCAAAGAGTGGACGTTCAAGAATGTTGATCGTATGCGCGGACAGTTGAAGAGCATGGGCGCCATGTTCGATTGGGAGCGCGAAGCCATTTCCGCCGACCCGGGCTATTACAAATGGACCGAGTGGTTCTTCATTAAGTTGTTCAAGGCCGGGCTGGCTTATCGCAAAATGTCGGCTGTGGATTGGTGCCCAAAGGACAACACCACACTGGCGCGTGAACAGGTCGTTGGCGAGAACCGAGTGTGCGAACGATGTGGAACACCCGTCATCAAAAAGGAGCTGGAGCAGTGGTTCTTCAAGTCCACGAAGTATGCAGACGAATTGCTGAACTTCGATGAGATCGACTGGCCTGAACGCGTCAAGACAGCCCAAACAAACTGGATCGGGCGAAGCGAAGGCGCCTTGGTTACTTTCAAAGTTGAAACCGGCGATGCCATCGAAATTTTCACCACCCGCCCGGATACATTATGGGGCGCGACCTTCATGGTCTTCTCACCTGAACATCCGCTGGTGAACAAGATCACCACGCCTGCACAAAAAACCGCGGTGGAGGAATATAAAGCGCAGGCCGCGCGTCAATCGGATATCGAGCGTGAAGCCATCGATAAGGAAAAGACGGGTGTGTTCACCGGCAGTTATGCCACCAACCCCGTCAATCAGATGCGCGTTCCGATCTGGATCGCGGACTACGTATTGATGTCCTACGGCACGGGCGCGATCATGGCCGTGCCCGCGCACGACGAGCGCGACTTCGCCTTCGCCCGGAAGTATGAACTGCGCATTATTCCAGTGATCAAGCCCGAGGTCCAGAATGAAGCGGAAGAGATCGAGATGGAAGCCGCTTATGTTGGGCCCGGCGTGATGGTCAACTCCGGCCCGTTCAACGGAACGAAGGTCAACACAGAAAAAGGAAGAAAGAGCCCCGGCATTAACGCTGTCATTGACTGGCTGCAAGACAGGGGTATCGGCAAAGAATCTGTGAATTATCGCTATCGTGACTGGTTGATCTCGCGCCAGCGATATTGGGGCGCGCCAATCCCGATGATCCATTGTGAAAAGCATGGATGGAATCATGTGCCTGAAGATCAATTGCCTGTGTTGCTCCCCGATGATGTGGAATGGAAACCGACCGGTGAGAGCCCGTTGAAACTGCACCCAACATGGAAGAACACGACCTGCCCCGTATGTGGCGAACCTGCTACGCGCGAAACGGACACCATGGATACGTTCATGTGTTCGTCTTGGTATCACCTGCGTTATCTCTCGCCGAAGTATGACAAAGGCCCGTTCGAAGAATCCGAGTACAACTACTGGATGCCGGTAGATACATACACCGGCGGCATCGAACATGCAACGATGCACTTGTTATATACGCGCTTCTTCCACAAGGCCTTGCGCGATGCAGGTATCGTCGAAGGCAACGAGCCAATGCTGCAGTTACGCAACCAGGGAATCATCCTGGGCGAAGACGGCGATAAGATGTCGAAGAGCAAAGGCAATGTGGTCGCGCCGGATGAACTGACCGGCAAATACGGCTCGGACGCATTGCGCACCTATTTGATGTTCGCCTATCGCTGGCAGGAAGGCGGCCTGTGGAACTCGAACGGCATTGACGGGACCGCGCGTTGGTTACGCCGTACATGGACATTGTTCACTGACCCCGTGAAGGGCGACTCGGCGAGTCGCCCCTACGATGGACGTGAATTACGCCGACGCGTTCACCAAACCCTGCGCCGTATCACGCAGGACTTTGAACAGTTCGAGTTCAATACGATCATTTCCTCGTTGATGGAACTGCTCAACGAAATGTACAAAGCACGCGAAGCAGGCGCGGCGGGAAGTGATGATTGGAATGAGGCCACAGAGATCTACTTGAAGATGCTGGCTCCGGTCGCTCCGCACATCGCCGAGGAACTGTGGACCACGCAACTAGGCAAGCCGTATTCCGTCCATCAACAGGAATGGCCGCGAGTGGACGAAGAGGCCGCGAAGGAAGATGTGATCGAGATCCCCGTGCAGGTCAACGGGAAAGTGCGCGACCGCATCACAATATCCGCAGATGCAAGTGAGGAAGAGATCAAGTCCGCGGCGCTGGCCAGTGAGGCCGTACAAAAACACCTGGAAGGCAAAGAGCCGCAGAAGGTGATCGTGGCGAATAAGAGACTGGTGAATATTGTGGTGTAGAGAATAGAGAGTAGAAGTACGAAAAGCCCTTGAAAAATCAAGGGCTTATTTATCCCACAAATCAGATACAGAGTGCCGCATAAATAACCAAGCCAGGTTTATGATTTTCACTCATAATATCTTCCAGCAAGTTTAGTAATTTATGCTACAAGCGGTAAAATTAGGGCAAACGTATCCATTGGTTATTGGAGAATAAAAAATGACGCAACCTGATTTTAGTAATGAACAGAATGAGCAGCAACTTCTCAGCAGCAATATTGATACGGATACCATAGAGTCTGCGGTGACGAGCATATTGCGTGCCTTTGGGGAGGATCCAGATCGGGAAGGGTTGAAGAAGACACCCAAGCGCGTTGCCCTGATGTATCCTGAATTATTAAGTGGCTATCGTACCGACTCCAGGAAACTGGTCAATGGCGCGCTCTTCACTGTTGATTATGATGACATGGTGATCGTGCGCGATATTGAGTTCTATAGTTTGTGCGAGCATCATATGCTTCCGTTCATTGGCCGCGCTCATGTGGCGTATATCCCGAACGGCAAAGTCCTCGGCTTCTCGAAGATCCCCCGCATCGTGGATATGTACGCACGCCGTTTGCAGGTACAGGAACGCATGACACGTCAGATCGCAGATTTCATCAACAACCTGCTTAAGCCACAGGGTGTGGCAGTTGTTGTTGAAGCCCTGCACATGTGTTCAATGATGCGCGGCGTTAAAAAACATGACGCACGCATGACCACCTCCACGATGCTGGGAACTTTCCGCAGCAAGAGTGCGACGCGACAGGAATTTCTGGATAACATCTCACGCGGCGCGGGTCCGCTCAAGATTTAGTTTGTGTCACTCTAAGGGAGCCCTCTGGGCGACTGACACTTGCGCCGCACTCCCACTACGCTGCGCTAGGCCCACTCGCTGCGCTCGGGACTGCCGCTTTGCGGCGTGCGCGAGGGACTTCGTGCGTTTGTTGCAGTGCAGGTGAGAGTCTCGCCTTTCGGCATTGAGACCCTTCGCTGCTCCCTCCCCTTCACTTCGTTCAGGGTCAGTACTGCGGCTCAGGGTGACACATTAGAGGTTTACATCATCCCGCTTTACGATCCACGTCTGAGCTCTTACCTGCTCGGCAACTCGAGCCAGTTTTTGCCCGCTGGAAGGATGAATAAAGTCCGGGATCAACTCTGCTAGCGGCACAACCACAAAGGCATACTCCCAGAATTCCACGTTGAGTGGTTCCTTATCAAAGAGCACCATGTCAATATCAATCGTACGCGGGGAATTTTTATCCGCAGTACGGATGCGGCCAAGTTCGGCTTCGATCTGCCGGATGGTCTGCTCTTTCAGATCATACGCCCCCAGGTTCGTCAGGAATAAGACACAAGCGTTCAAAAAATTCGGCCCATCCGAGCCGACCGCATGTGATTCCCAGGCGCTGGATATTGCCCTAACCTGACCATGCTCTTTCAGCAATTGGATCGCTTTCGGAAGATGAAGCTCGGGCTCAATGTTGGACCCAAGACTCAGATACGCATGATGCAGTTCATCCATCGCGGCTGCGTTCCACCTCAACCCCTACTGACTTTGAGAATCGCACCGCGCCGGGTTTCTCCACGCGCACGATAGCTTTCCTCACTCCCTTTTGTTCCAAACAGATTTTTACCAGGTCGTTCGCAAGCGCTTCCACGGTCAGCCGAGCAACGGATTCCGCATGCGCTTGCATCTTCTTTGCCAGCGCGCTGTAATCCACGCAATCTTTAATGTCGTCTGTCTCGCCGGCCTTGCTTGTATCGGTGAAAACCGTAACGTTGATCAGGATCTCCTGCGCCTTCTTGCGCTCCCAATCATTGACGCCGATAATGCCGCGCACGCGCAGGTCCTTGATGAAGACTTTGTCCATGGTTTCTCCAGTTTCGTTTGTGAGCAGTTGCACTGCGAACGGATGCAGTGCAACTGCATCCTGAACATGAGTTAAACCAAATGCCTGCCACCATCCACGTGGATGATCTCGCCAGTGACGTACGCCGGGCCAGCCAATAAAAATATTAAAGCTTGTTCAAGTTCTTTTTCATCACTCCAACGTTTGGCCGGAACACCTTTGATGATCGCGTCATTCACAGGTTTATCTGAAGGCGGGAGGATTGGACCTAATGCCAATCCATTCACGGTGATGCGCGGCGCCAATGCAACCGCGAGGGATTCGGTCAGCGCGGCAAGCGCAGCTTTACTGATGGTATAAGGGAAATGGTCCGCGCCGGGACGCAAGGCGCGCCAATCCAAAATATTGACGATACGTCCTTCGGAGACATGCTTTGCAAACGCCTGGCTAAGTAAAAATGGCGCGGTCAGGTTGATCGCCATGTGACGGTCCCAATCATCCAGTGTGGTTTCGGACAAAGAAAGCGATTCAAAGATCGCCGCGCTGTTCACCAGTCCATATAACGGACTGATCTCATTCGCTTGAGAAATAAGCCGGGAAACTTCGTCCGCGTTGGAAAGGTCTGAGGCCAGCACCCAGGCGCGGCGTCCGAAAGAGGCGATTGCCTCTGTAACTTCCAGGGCCTCTTTCTCTGAATGTCCATGATGGATGATGACATCCGCGCCCGCGCGTCCACACGCCAGCGCAAAGATACGCCCCAAACGCCTTGCCGCACCGGTGATCAAAATGGTCTTCCCAGGCAGTTCGTTCATCTGGGTTGATTTTATCATTTCACACCCGCGAATTTTTCATTTTTTTCTTGACGCCATTTTTTATGGGTGATAACATCCGGGCAAAGCCTCGCGGCAGATATCAGCGATTACTTTTATTAGAAAGGTGCAAAATCATGACCAAGGACCAAAATCCACCGCTCTACACGGGCGAGATCGCCGAGCAACGCCTTGACCCAGCTCGAGAATATTCTACTGAAAACCAGGAAATTATCTTCTCGGCTGAACAACATGCGATTTGGGCCGATCTATTCGCCGGAATTCATCAACCCTATTTGCTGGAGCATATTTGCCAGGAATATAAGGTTGGGCTTTCCTTGCTACAACTTGATGCGGATCGCATTCCAACGGTGGCGCATTTGAATGAACGCATCACCCCGCCTACTGGCTGGCGTATTGAGCGAACGGCTGTGCGTTACACGGTTGCCGATGATTGGTATAAAAAATTTGCACAGCGCACTTTTCTGATCACTGATTATTTGCGCACGCGCGCTCAAATGGAATTTACGCCAGAGCCCGATATGTTCCATGATATTTTTGGGCATCTGCCTTTCCTAACCCAGGAGTTTTATGCGCGTATTGAGGATAAATTTGCGCCCGCTTACATGAAAGCTACAACCGCAGAAAGAGAAGTGATCAAACGGCTGGCATGGTATAGCACCGAGTTTGGCGTGATCGTTCAGGATAATCGCTTTAAGATTTTTGGCGCGGGGATTATTTCGGGGCGCAGGGAACTCACTCACAGCATCATGGAGTTTTATCGTTTGGGGCGTGACAATGTGATTAATTACAGCGGGAATGTGTTTGAGCAACTGCAAGATCAATTTAACATAAATAGAGATAACCTGCACCGCATCATTGACGGCGTGAACGAACTGCACCAAAAAGGACAGATGTCTTCGGGGGAAGAGGGTTGGAATGTTGTGCTTGGGCTTTATGACAAGTTGGGCATTCCCCGTGAAGGATGCTTTGGAGGGGAAGTGATTCTTGCTCCATTTGATGTGGAAACAATTGCACGCATCCCGAAGACGGTGTATGCCTTTAATCCGATGTTCTTTGTGTGTGAGTCATTGGAAAAGATGGCTGAATTGCTCGATTCGTATTTGAAGCCGATTGCGCTTCGAAATTAAAAACAGGCGTTGCCGGTTGGGTTGAGTCAAATTGAAAGCCCCTAAGAGTTGAGAAGCTTTCAGGGGCTTTGAGTTGATTTGGGTGGTAAATATTTTTATGGGGAGGCGAAGTCGATCACATAATAGCCGAAATTATTATAGAACGAATATGCAACGCCGATCTCCTTATACTTGGTAGTCAGCAGGTTTTGGTTATGACGAAGATCGGTTAGATCGGTAGCCCACCACGAAACAACTCCTTGTCCGCTAAGTGGAGGGTAACTTCCGTAGACGTTTTCTGTTACCCCGGAAGCGGAGTAGCCTGTCGCAGCCACGCGCGTGGCCGGGGTGGTGCCATCCGATCCTGTATGCCCGAAAAGATTCTTGCAAGCCATATCGGCGCTGTGGGCTTGGGCAGCCTGAGTGAGAAGCGGGTTGACCATCAGCGCGGATAGGCCCTTCTGCAGACGGTAGTTGTTGAGCGCGCTGATCACCTCCGCAACCTTGGATGGGTCGACAGAATACGCACAGGCACCGCCAGTCACAGGGCTTGGACCGGTGCTACTTGCGCTGGCGGTGCTGGTGGGTACTCCCCCAGCTACGCTGGTACTGGGATTTACAAATATCGTCACATACAGGTAAACGCCCGTGTCGATCGGGAATCGATTTCCCGCCGGGTTGTGCAATTCAAAGAAAGAGTTGGCTGTACCTCTTTTATCGGGAGCGGTCAAATCCACCGAAATATCCAGCGTTTCACCTGGGGCCGTATAGGCCAGGGGGCTGGAATCTGCCGCATCCATTTTATAACCGGATGCGAATGCAATTGAATATCCTGAGTTCCATGCACAGGTGCCGCTGTTGCTCACCCGCCAGGTTTTGGTATACTTTGTGCCCGCATTAAATTTGGTGTTATCGGGGACAGTCACATCCGCGATGAAGGTGGCATGGTCGGTACAATTCGGCGGGTTGGTAGGCGGGATGCTGGTGGGAGCGGCAGTTGATGCTTTCAAAGTGGGGGTGGCTGGGGCTTTGGTTGCAGGAATAACGGTTATTGCGGCAGGCGGTTGAGTTGCGGTGGCAACAGCCTGTTTGCTGCAAGCCGAGAGCACCAGGGCAACCAAAAGGGTTAGATAAAGCGGGTTTCGCAGCATATTTCCTCCATCAAAGATGAAAAAGGGCTACAGTTTAAACAAGTTAGCATCTATTCCGTTACGGAGCTGAAAACTTTACAACGATATTCCCTCGATCAACCTGTCGATGGAATATCGCGAGTATGCATGCAGGGGAAGATGAAGAGCCGCCTCCAACTTGACCCGAGCATGCCCCTCCGCTTCGTCATTTAATTTCACGTCGAGTGAATCCGTTCTGCATGCGTACTCGCAAAAGATGAAATGACGCTTTTTCCAGAAGGAAGGATCGTAAATGAACTCCTGAAAGCAGATGAACTTCAGATCGTAAATATCCAACACGGTCTCTCCCTTCGCTTCACGGATTGCAGCTGCCTCCAAACGCTCGCCCACTTCCACGTGTCCGCAGGGGATGACATACTTGCCCGGCCACTTGTGACTCTTGAGCAGCAACAACTCACTTGCTTGATTGCAGATGAAAACACCTATCGTTGGTTCAGGAAAAATTTGTTCCGGCATAAAACCTCATCCAAAAACAGCAATCACCATCACGCCCGCGAACACGATCGCGGAACCTATTACGCGAATCCCACCCATTTGTTCGTTCAGGAATCTCCAGCCGAAGAACGCACCGATCACCGCGCTCACCTCGCGGATCGCGCCTGAATAACTGAGTGGCGCAAATGTGTAGGCGAAAAGCGCCAGCATATAAGCGATGAGTCCCAGCACACCACCAAGCAATAAGTACCCGCGGTTTTTCTTCCACGCGTCCACGAAGGAAGCCCATCCAGACCGCCGCGTGAGATAGGGAGTCGTCACAAACGGGACCATCACGAACATGAACAGGCCATAAGGCAAAGCCGGCCCGCTCTTTACCGCTCTGCCATCTATAAATGTATAGATCGAAATAATGAGCGCAACTGACAAGGCGGTCAGGATCCCGCTCAAATGCGGCTTTTCACCACCACTCTGCAGGAGCGTGGTGGCTCCGATCACGATGATCCCGCATGTGATCAGGGCAATACCAATATATCCTCCTACGGTCAATCTCTCGTGCAAAAAGATCGCAGACCACAGCACCAGCAACGCGGGGGCCGCTCCACGTGCAATCGGATACACCAGTGAAAAATCATGACTGCTATATGCAATGCAAAGCAAAATAAAATAAATGGCCTCCAGGATCATGCTGATGATCGCGAAGAACCACATCGAACGCGGCGGCAAACCGGTGAAGAGGATGAATATCAGTGAGAAGCCTCCACTGAGAATGACCTGCCAGCCCATGGCGATGTATTTTTCTTCAGAGCGTTTCAAAAGAAAATTCCACAACGCATGCAAAGTTGCGGAGATGAAGAGCAAAAGAAGGGCAAGGATGGGCATGGATTACCTCAAAAACTTGATCAAACGTTTATTGACCTCATCCGGCTCGTCGTGCTGCACCCAATGGGTGGCTTTATCAAATATCACAGCTTCACCCTGATCACACAGCTCAATCGATGGCCGTACCATCTCGAGGCTTAGTGCAATATCCCGTTTTCCCCACAGCATCAAGGTCGGCACCCTCACTCGCCGTGCCGCAATTTTTTCCCTGCGGAAATAAAATTTCCAACCGCGTCGTACGGCCGCACGATACCAGTTCAACATTGCACTTAACACGCCTTTCTGCGACCATGCTTTTTTATATTCGACTAGATCCTGCTCTGTGAACGTATTTCTTCGCCCGGACTGCACAAGCATGCGTGTCAGCGCGTAGAAATTTTTTCTGCTTAATATCCATTCCACAAACAATGGGATCTGGAAGAAATAGATATACCAGGATTTTCTTTGTTGCGCGCGGTCCGTCAGGATAAATCGCGTCATCACATCCGGATGCGGCACATTGAGAATGGCGAGTTTCTCCAACCGCTCCGGGTGATTAAGTGCCACAGTCCACGCAACCGCCGCACCCCAGTCATGTCCGACCAATTTTGCTTTTTGAATCCCGAAGTGATCGAATAAGCCAATAATGTCTTTTGCAAGAATATCCACATCATACGCGCGAACACTTTTTGGTTTATCTGACAGGTTATATCCACGCTGGTCCGGGACGATCACCCGAAACCCCGCGTTCACCAGGGCAGGGATCTGCTTTCTCCAGCCATCATGAAATTCGGGAAATCCGTGCAACAAAACGACCGACGTTCCATTTTCAGGGCCGTCGGTCATTACATGGAGTTTTATGTTGTTGGTTTGTACGAATTGACTTCGCATTCCACCCAGTATAACGGAATTCTCGCCCCACTCACTTTATCTGCCTCATCAGAGAACAGGTACATCATGGCGGAGACGGTCTCGGCAGGTGTCGTACCCCTGCCTTCCCCTTTCAGGTCATGGATTTAACGTGGATCATGTTCTCGGTCACACCCCTCTCTTTGAATTCTTCGGCCAATGTTTGCGCCAAAGCCTCTTGGGCGGCTTTGCCCGCCGCATACGCGCTCATCTTCGGCGCGGGACGCACGGAAAGAGGCGTGGAGAGCGTGATCACCCTTGCCCATCCACTCGCAGCAAAATGCGGCGCAAATGACTTGAATAAATGAAATGTCGTCCGCGCGTGTTGATTCAGCCTTGAATCAAAATCGCTGGTTTCCACTTCGACGATGGTCTTGCCACCGGTCGTCCACCGGCCGACGAGATGGATCAACCTATGGATACTGTCAAATTTGGCCGCGCGAGCCTCGGCCGACGCGTGAGTCGCCTGCCCATTGAGCAGGTCATTGGTTTGGACGTAGAGTCTGTCTATGGGCAGGTTCAAGTCACCGACAAGTGAATCCAGCTTATCTTGATCATTATCGAGCAGGCCAATGCTATACCCGCGTTCTGCAAATGTCTTCGCAACGAGATTTCCCAACAGACCCGTCGCGCCGGTAATGACAATGGTCTCATTCATGCAACGCTTTGATCTGTGAATCTTTCATGCCTTTGACAATGGGACGATCACTTTGTTCAGGTAAACGTTGCTTGCCGCGAAAATCGATCATATGACCGGACTTGGCGGCCTTGGTTTCGAGATAAAAACGATTGTGATCGTTCGGCTCCATAATGTGCGGGATTCGATCCACAACCTTGATGCCATGCTCTTTCAGTTGTTCCATCTTTTTTGGGTTGTTCGTGATCAGTTTGATGGAATTCACCTGCATGGACATGAGCATCTGCGCGGCCACCGCATAATCGCGTTCATCATCGCGGAAGCCGAGCGCGAGATTTGCTTCAACGGTATCGAGACCCTGGTCCTGCAAGCTGTACGCGCGGATTTTGTTGATCAGGCCGATGCCGCGCCCTTCCTGGCGCAGATAAAGCAGAATGCCTTTGTCCATCTGGCCGATCATCTTAAGCGCGGCTTCGAGCTGGTCGCGGCAATCGCAACGCAACGAACCGATCACATCCCCGGTTAAACATTCCGAGTGCAAACGCACAGGTACATCTTCCGCATCAAAGACCTCGCCTTTGATGACCGCAACGTGTTCCTTGTCGTCGCGATTGTTCGAAAATGCCACGATCTGAAAATCGCCAAAGCGCGTTGGAAGTTCCGCGATCGCCTCAATGCGCACGCAAACATTATCCTTGCCAACGCCTTCACATTCGTGGCAGCAATTTTCATCCAGTAAAAGTTGGATCTGTTCATGTGTCAATGTAGTCATAGTTTTCTCCGTAAGCCAGATCGGCAACGTGTGCCACGAAGTGATATCGGCCTTACAATTTATATCTTAAGACGACCCCACCGTCTTCCCATTTTTCAACATCGATCAATTTCAGGTGAATTGCCGCTTCGCGCGTAAGCCCCAGGCTGTCTGCCAGCGTTGGTGCATTGGCTCCGCCGAAGATCAGCGGCGCGAGATACGCGCTGATTTCATCCACCAAACCCAAACGGATGAGTTCAAAATTCATCGTCCCGCCACCTTCCACCATCAGGTGATCCAGGCCAATTTTCTGTAATGTATTCATCATCCTGGGAAGGTCGACCCGGGGTTCAGCGTGCACAAAAAGTTCGGCACCGCGCGCACGAAGGGTTTCAAGTTGGTCTTTAGATGTTTGTGTCGTCGTAAATATTACGACCCGCGCAGGGCCAGCCGTGAGAAACTCCGATGCTGATCCAAGGGTCGCGCAGGTGGCCACACCTACCTTGACAGGGTTGGGAGTCAAGCCGCGCGCCACCCGCTTGGCACGCAATGATTCGGAGCTCACTGTAAGTTTTGGGTCTTCATCGAGCAGAGTACGCCCTCCAACCAAAATCCCGTCGGAATCAGCGCGCAGTTGGTCCACGCGCTCTTTATCCCGCTGTGACGAGATCACCGCACCCTTGCGTTCGAAGGTATCTATCTTCCCATCCGCCGTCATGGCGACGTTGATCAATGTAAAAGGGCGATCCATTTTTGCCTATTTCGCGCGTGCACGCACATCTGCCAGAACATCCGCGATCGAATACTGGCTTAACGAATCCACCATCGCGTTCTGTGCGGAAGAAAAAACCTCCAGCAACGCGCCTTTTATATTCCTGCCGATCGGGCAATGTTTGTTCGGGTGGCTGTGTATGGCAGGCACATGCTCCTCGCCCAGACTTCGAAATATGTCACATAAATGGATCTCTTCCGCGGCGCGCAATAACCGCCAGCCGCCATGCGCACCTGATTTGGATTCGACCAGTCCGTGCGCGCGCAAACCTGCCATCGTACGCCGGATGACGACAGGGTTGGTATCCACACTGTCTGCGATCATCTCTGAAGTGAGCAGCTCACTATTGGCGGCCAGCAAGGTTAACGCGTGGATCGAAATGGCAAAACGCTGGTTGGAGTTCATATTTGTAACTATTGTAGTTACAAATTCCTGTCTGTCAAGGATTTATTCAATACAGGGAAGAAATCCCTGTAACAAATTGTCAATGTTTCTAATAGGATGTGTCAAACATGGACCGCGCAAATCTGTACGATCTTTGTCCCATCATTCGGCTCACACTGCTTATCAACACGAAAGCCCCAGGCATTGTATGGCGAAAAAGGTCTTCCTGGATGGTGTCGAAATTTATGCATCCGTGGAAAATATCCCGACAGAGAAGTTCCTTGCCTTTGTTCAGGAAGTTGTTGATTCATTGGAGTCCGAACTTACGGTGGAAGATGAAAACTTTCACCTCAAGCTGCAATTCAGGTTCTATCCCGATCACAAGCCAAAACACCATATCCATCTGAATGGGCTGAAGAATCCCAGCACCAGGGAAATGGTGGTTAATGTTTTACACCGTTCCACAGTGAGGTTCACCAAGGAAACCGCAGGCAGTGTCCAGGTCGACATGTTCGTGCAGGATGAATGACAAACATGACTCACCCTGAAATTAATCTTCGCGGGCGAGTTTTTGTTTTAAGAGCAAATGGGACGCGGATAAACGCAGAAAACGCGGATTTTTCGCTTTTTATCAGCGTAAATCCGCGTTCATCTGCGTCCAATATTAGATTTGGGGTTAATTATGTTTGATTTCTGTCAATAAGATCCGGAAAAGTATTCTGCGATCAGGTTCGAGATATCCACATTGGTATTGGCGCGCACTACGGCAAAGAAATCATAGGTGGTCGCGCGTCCGCGCGAGAAACGGGCGGCATAATCTTTAAGAAAGCGAAAGAAATCGTCGTCCCCCATTCGCACCCGCAGATCTTCCATGAAATGCGCGCCATTCAAATAGACCGCATTGACATATCCTCGAAATGAGCCGGCGCTGTAAATGGGGGTATCCACATAACCGCCTGGACCAAAGTAATCCACACGATATTGCCACCACCAGGATTCATAACGCGGATAGTTATATTCATAAAAGATCCGTTCGCTATAGACGGCCATCATTTCATCGAGCCACGGTTCCATCGCCTGGTCGTTGCCCACCAGACCGAACCACCACTGGTGCGCGGTCTCATGCACACCGATGGTTGTCAGGTTGTTCTTCGCGCCGCCCCCATACTGACCGTAAAAATCGGTGGCGAGAAAAACCAGCCCGTCATATTCCTGCCCATCGTGCATATCCGTCTGTACCACTGAGAAGCTTTCATAAGGATAGGGCGCGAACTTTACGTTAAACAGACTGATCGCCTGCACCACCGCATACAGGACTCCTTCCCCGGCGGCTTTGTAGCCATCGAAATAATAAGAGCGGATCACCACCGAGCCGACAGCGGATTCGCTGACGAGGAACTGGTCACTCGCGGACAGTGTGAAGGTGCGCGCGCCGTAGAGACGGTAACGCGTCCACTCGCCGTTTTGTTCGGAAGGCGCGCTCGCCGCGATGATCACGTCCGAATCCGTTTTGAGATTTAATTCAATGTCAGATGAATCATACACAAGATATTCGCCAAGTGAATAGGGGTCGTGCAAAACCCAGCCATTAC
Organism: uncultured Anaerolineaceae bacterium; assembly: GCA_964610295.1. Lineage (GTDB taxonomy): Bacteria > Chloroflexota > Anaerolineae > Anaerolineales > Villigracilaceae > Villigracilis. The sequence goes on along the minus strand of CAZSVR010000008.1, from coordinate 31,229 downwards.
TATACGGCACCACAAAGGGATACCAATCCACCAGGTCGATCTGGTTGAAGTCGTACCCGAACAGGCCATCCGATCTTTTTGCAGGGATGTTGAGCTTGAAGTTGAGAGTCAATGTGGTGGCTGTGTTCGGTTGAAGGGACTGAGGCAGGTTCACACTCAGGCGTTGATCCTTGAGGGTGTAATTGGTTAGCGCGGCATTATCCTGTGAGATCGAGTTCAAAATAAATACATTATTGTATCGATTGGGCTGAATAGACAGAACCATATCCGCTAACGCCACACCTGTGTTGTTGTAATAGCGGATGGTTTGATCCACGGCGAGGGTGTGCGCGTTGAGATCCAACGTGGCAAACAGGATGTAATTCGTGCGCGCAGGTGTGGATGGTTGTGGCGCCGTGGTACTTGCAGCAGCGGGTGACGCCTGTGTCGGTGGAGGCGGCGTGAATGTAAATGTAGGTTGGGGTGTATGGGTGGCTGTAAATGTCGGTGAAACCGGCACGGCCGGTGTGAATGATGCAACTGGTGTGTCGCCCTGCGAGGAGGGTTGGAATGGCGTGGGCGTAGGCGAAGAGTTCGGGGCTTGAGTCACTAAGATAAAGGTTGGGAATTGAGGCGGGACTGGCGTTGGTGATGCACAGGCTGAAAGCATCCACACCAGAAGGATACACAAGAGTCGACGAATTTTGGTCATTAATAGATATTTTGGAAGTATTGGCGCATGAGATCAGAGTAATCTGTACTGGTATGCGTATTGAGAATACGGAAGAAATCGTTGGCAGTCACGATCTCCCCGCGTCCCTGCACGAGATAATCCTGAATAAAAGCAAAGAAGGCCTCATCGCCGATACGGGCTCGCAGGTCTTCGAGGAAGTGCGCCCCGCGGAAATATGCCGCGTTGGTGTAGGGACGAAAGCCCTGCCCATCATAAATGGGAATATCTGTAAAACCCTGCGGGGTGAAAAAATCAATGCGGTATTCCCACCACCACGTAACAAGGTCGGGATGCATGGTTTCATAATAGATCCGCTCTGAGTAAGTGGCGAGACTTTCATCCAGCCAGGGCTGCAAAGCCTGATCGTTCCCGACCTGTTCGAACCACCATTGATGCGCGGTCTCATGCACGGCAACAAAAGTGAGGTAGTTCGCGGGCGTGCCATCGTAGAGACCTCCGTAGAAATCACGGCTGAGATAAAAGAGCGCCGAGTATTCCATGCCATCGTTGAAATCGCCCATCACCAGCGAAAGCGTTTTATGTGGATAAGGTCCATAACGCTCACTGAAGACTTGCAATCCTTCGGCAGCGGCTTTGAGAGCGGCCCGTCCGCCGATATCGCTCAACGCAAAATAATAACTTGAGACGGTGATATCCCCGACCTGCACAGTCGATACTTGAAAATCGCGGCTGGCAGCGATCACAAAAGCACGCGCAGCAGTGATGGTGTAGCGCGTGAAATCACTTTGCGGTTCGGGGAAACCGCTGGAGGCAACGATCGGCGCGGAGGCTGGGTCTGCAAACTTGAGATTTACTTCGTAATCCGCAGCATCATAAACAAGATGTTCGCCATAATACCAGGGCTCGTGCAGGATCCATTCGCCGTTGATATTCGGAACCACGAAAGGATACCAGTTCGTTAGATTTAATTGCCGCCTGGTATATCCGTAGATGCGCGGGCGGGATACATTTGGATTCTCTTGTTCCGCGAAGGGCAGGGAAAGTGTGTATTGCACGTTGATATTCAGAACGGTTTCTGGTTGGAAGAAGGAAGATAAGGCAATATCCAACCGTTGGCCATCCAGGGAGTACGTTGTGGTCGGTGTGCCGTCAATGGAAATTCCGCTGAGGCTAAAGCTTCCGGGCCACAGGTTGGGTTCAACTGCCAGCACCAGCGCATTAAGTTGTCCGCCTGTGTGGTTGGGATAGACAATGGTCTCATCCACTGTGACGGTATGCGCGTCATAATCGATCGTAGTGTTGAGCGTATAGGTTGCGAGTTCAGGCGCGGGGATCGGCGTGGGTGAAGGCATAAGGGTCGCGGTTGAGACCGGCGTGAAGGTCGCGGTTGGCGCTGGAGTCAACGAAGGAGTCGCAGTAGGTGCAGGCGCGAAGGAGGAGCAGGAAGAGAGCAGAAATAATAAAAATACAATGATTGCCTGCTCTAGTCGCCCTCCTCGGCGACGTTCTTGATTGTTTCTTGTAATTCTCATTTGCACCTCAGAATGGCTCAGATTTATTTTCGCAACCAGCGAGATATTCTACAACAAGTAATCATGCGCCGTGGACGGCGCAGGGAGCTTGCATAAATATGACTAATATTCTAACAAAGAAACCTCCCGCTGAGAAATCTCAACGGGAGGATCTATTTGATCAAGTGACCGTCAACTTCGATCAGCCTTCGATCGCCTTTTTCAACGCGGCCAGGGTGGTTTCGAAGCCGGTCATCATCTGTTTCTTCATCATATCTTCCATGCCGGGCATGCTGGGCATGCCGGCTGGAGTCAGTACGGCATCCATCTGGAGGGTCAACTTGGTACCGCTTCCATCCTTTTCGAGGATGTAGGTATTGGTGACATCCGAGGCAGGCGGCGCGGCGAGAGTCTTCACACCAAACTTCTTGTTGGGTTCCAGGGAAACGACCTGATTGGTTGTCTCGATGGTGTTGCCCATGCTGGTGGTCTTGATCTTATATTTCGTCCCGACCTTGAGCGGCCCTTTGACCTCAATGCCAGTGATGTATGCGCTCAATTTTTTCTGGTTATCGAGATTGGTGATGAATTCAAATACTTTCTCAACGGATTTGCTGATCTTTGTGGATAGTTCCAGAGTAGCCATATCAATTTCTCCTTGTGGTTGCGGATAAAGATAAATTGATTATACAGATTTCATCCTTTTCCACAAGAACGCAAGTAGGAAAATAAATGTAGCCGTTAGTACTATCGCAGAGCCTGAAACGATATTGAGATAATAACTCAGATACAGGCCAACCACTGATGACAGTGCACCAATCAACGCAGACACTTGCATCATCGGCCACAGGCGGCGGGTCATTAAATATGCCGTAGCGGCAGGAGTCACAAGCATGGCCGCGGCGAGGCTGACTCCTACAGTCTGCAGGGAAACGACCACGGTCAGCGCGAGCAGCACCAGCATGAAATTCCGCAGGAACTCGGCGGGCAGGCGTAAGGTCGCCGCGAGCACTGGGTCAAAGGAGATGACCAGGAACTGTTTGTAGAACAGGCCGACAGTCAACAGGATGATGAAACTGAGGCCCGCAATGATCCACAAATCGGAGACGCTTACGCCCAGCACATTCCCAAACAATATGTGAGACAAGTCTACGGTGTAGGTTTGCATCGAACTGATCAACGCCACGCCCAGGGAAAGCGCGGCCGCGAACAGGATGCCAATGGCGGTATCTTCTTTAACCGTGCCCTCGCGCGAGAAAAAACCAATACTTAAGGCGATGATGACCGCCGCGATCCCTGCGCCGACCAGCAAGTCGCCGCGCAGTAAATACGCAATCGCCACGCCGGGCAGGATCGCGTGCGCCATCGCGTCGCCCAGGAAGGCCATGCCGCGCAAGACAACATAGGTTCCCATCACCGCACATAACACGCCAACGATAACCGACGCCAGCAGTCCGCGTTGCATGAATTCATAGGCCAGAGGTTCAAAAAGCCAGTTCATTTTAGCTCTGCATGATAGTGATGATGTTCCTCAACAAGCATGGTTCCATCTTTCATGATGAGGAGAGAATTGCCAAATGCCTCGCGGAGATTCTCCTGCTGGAAGGCCACGCTCGGTTCAGCGTACGCGATCAGCCGATGGTTCAGGAGCAGGACAAGGTCGAAGCGCGCGGCGGCCAGATTAAGGTCATGTGTGGAGATGAGAGTAGTTACCTCCCGTTCGCGTAAATGACTCAGCAAATTAAAGGTGACTTCCTGCGTTGTAATATCCACACCGGTAAACGGTTCATCCATCAAAAGAACGTGGGGTTCCTGGGCCAATGCCCGCGCAAGAAAAGCACGCTGTTGCTGCCCGCCAGAAAGCTGCCCGATGGAGCGATCTGCCAGGTTCGCAATGCCCATTTGTTCAAGGCTCTTATCGACGATTTGTTTATCCCGCGAGGAGGGACGACTGAACCAACCCATTTGTCCATAACGCCCCATCATGACCACATCATTGACCGTGACCGGAAAGCGCCAATCCACCTCTTCGCGTTGAGGGACGTACGCGATACAGTCTTTATGCGCGCCGAGCGATTCACCATTGACAAGGATATGTCCACTCTCTAAAGGCAGCAATCCTACCAACGCTTTGAACAACGTGGACTTGCCCGCGCCGTTCGGGCCAACGACAGCCACGCGCGCGCCATGCGGCACTTGAAAGCTAAGGTCATGCAAGACGATCTTATTGCCATAGCCAATGCTGACGTTTTGCCATTCGAGACGATGAGAGCTATGTGTCATTTGATTTACGATTTTGGATTTACGATTTTGGATTTACGATTTACGAGCGCGGAGAGTCTTGATGGAGGCAACAGTCATGGCAAGGATTTCGTCAGTTTCTTTGTAAATGCCCGCGATTTGACTCTGAGGAGTCAGTTCTGCTTCCGTGAGTAGTTCAAGCCAGTATTCTGTTTCATCACTTTCCTCTTCAACGATTTTCATTTTATTGATCATATCAGGTGTTGATTTTGCGCGGCAGGCCGCGCGATAGTTCGCACCAATGGATGTGCCTGATCGGATAAGTTGCCTGGCAATCACATCCGTCGCAAGAGAACGCGGCAATTTATCAACTTGCTTGATTATCGCAACAGCTAATTTCTTCGTTCTGGCCTTGAAAATCTTTTCATCCATGCTGTTCTCCTTTTGCAACTCATCACTCAAAATAATCATCAGAAGCAATCACACCCTTCAAATAATCGTAAATCACCAATACCCAAGTTCGGGCACGATGTCGTTAATCGTAAATCGTGCTATTTCAATGCATCGACTATCCGGGTTACATTATATTTCATCATATCAATATAAGTCCCGGCAGGCGCGCCATCGCTAAGCGACTCAAGGTACAGGTCATCCACCACCTTCACGCCTGTTTCTGCGGCGATCTGGTTGGCCAGGTCCGGGTTCTCCACTTCGCCGAGGAAAATTGCAGGCGCGCAGCTGGCCTTGATCTGGTCGATCACCGCGGCCAGTTCCTTTGCAGAGGCACCCGCATCCGTGCTCACACTGGGGATCACGGTGGCCGCTATAGTAAAGCCATAACGATCAGCGAAGTACCCCATGGCCTCGTGATTGGTCACAAGCAAACGGTGTTCGGCAGGGATCGTATGCACCTGCTCCGCGATCCATGCATCCAGGTCCTTGAGTTGGACAGTATAAGCCTCCGCGTTGGCTTTATATACATCCGCGCCCGCCGCATCAGCCTTGGTCAATCCGTCGCGAATATTTTCCACATACTTAATGACGCGGTTCGTGTCGAGCCACATGTGTGGATCAGCAGCCATCACGCCGGGCTGCTCTTCCAATTGGCGCGGCTCTAAACCCGTCGAGGCCGTAATCATGAGCCGTGCTCCACCCGCGTTTTCGAGCAGTGGATTAATGAAGCTTTCATATTCCAGGCCATTCAAGATCAACACATTGCTGGCGGTGATCCTGGCCACATCCGACGGGGCCGGTTGATATTCATGCGGGTCCGCGCCCGCAGGGATCAAGAAGCTGACTTGAGCACGGTCGCCAGCCACATTCCGGGCAATGTCCGCGAGGAAGGTGGTGGAGGCGAGAACCTTCAGGCCATCTGGGCTACTTTTTGGAGCGGGCCCACACGACGTCAGGAAAAGAACTGTGCAGGTCATCCCTGCGACAATGGAACTGATAATCTTTTTCATGCATGATCCTTTTTTATCCCCCACCTTTGGTCAGGGATGGGTTGAGGGTGACTTTCCGCTGTGGCTATTTCACTATGAGCCACTTCGGGTTATATCCCTTTATTCCAAGGTCCGTGATCTCCCAAGTCACTACTTCCACCATTTGCAGGCTTGATTCGAGCGGAAAAGAATCGAGCAAATAAAGGTCATAAAGCAGATACTTTCCGTCCGGCGACCATTCAACGCTGCCATGTAATACAGAAGGCGTATCTGTGAGCGCGCGAGCTCGCCCATTGATCTGCCTCTTCGGCGCTGATGTTATCATCCTGATCCTTATCAGCATCAAACCAGATATATGAGATCAACATGGGCCCCGGTTTGATCTCCCATTTAATGGAAAGGCTTTTTTGCGCAAGGGTCACATAAATGGAATGGGTGTACACATCCGCAGGGTGCGCTTGAACAGGATGCGGCCGATCTACAGAGAAAATCCCTATGCATATGAAAATTACAAACAAGGCTTTTCTTTTCATGAAATTACTTTACATCGAAAAAGCGTGGGAGCCATAAAAATGCGCCCACGCTAAATATGAATTTGATGCTTAATACGTTTGGCTACTGATTCTGCCAGCGTAGTGTATGGTAGACCACGGAAGCAAGCCCCAAAAGCGCAATGAAAACACCTGTGATCCGGCCGATGGGCCTTCGTTTTTCTTCGGGCCAACTCAATTGACCGGCATTCAATTTTGCGCCAAGCGCGGCCGCGACGGGAATGGAAGCGCAGATCATACACATAGAATACTCCTCAAATTTATGGATAATACTATTCTAACACTTTCAGTTCTTATTATTACTGCGGCGGCGCGCCTTCAATGGGATAGCCCTGCGCGTACCAATCACTTAATCCGCTCACCATGTTGGCAACGTTGAAGCCAGCCGAGACCAGGATGTCACGCGCCTGCTGACTGCAATTTCCAAAACCGCAGACCACCAGGACCTCACGATCTTTTGGCAGTTCGTTCAGGCGCGCCGATAATTGATCGAGTTGGATGTGGATGGTATTGGGCACATGAGATTCATGCCACTCCCCTTGCGTACTAACATCCACTACAAAGGCGCCGTTCTGATACATCTGATACGCCTGATCCAGGCTTACCTCACGGGCCGAACTATTCTTACTTTCCCCGCCGCCCAGTGCGATCAAATAGACAATGAAGGCAATAAAAAGCCACGATCGCCAATTGCATTGCGGGTTTTCGTAAAATCGGAAAAAGTACAGCACGAGAGTTGGTATTTCTATTTCTTTTTCGAACCATGTTCTCTCCAAATCAAAAATCCACCCTCTTTTTATAAAAGAGGATGGATCATTGGCTTCGAACTACAAGGATTTCACTGCGCCATCAAGGTCGGTAAAGACCGCAAAAAATTGCTTGAGCCCAACCGTATCCAGCACCTGGTCCACTGCGGGTTGCGGGTTGAGCAGCTTCATATGCTGACGCGCCGCCTGATCGTGGTCCGGGTCGAGCGAGCGGAAGGCGGGACGTCCCGAGCTATTCGATTCCAGGTTTTGCCCTGCGAAGATCAAAGAAACCGCATGGAGGGACATCAACCCCGCGCTGCTCATATAAGGGACCTTGCCCAGGTCGAGAACCAGGTCACGCGCGCCTTCATCGTACAACTCCTGCGCCTTCCTGATCACATCTGTGTAATTGGAGGCATCCAGGTTGCCTTCAAGATGCAAAACTGTCACAGGCACACGACCTGCCTGTTTGGAAGAAGAGATCTGCATGGGTTTTCTCCTTGAATGTCTTAACTGATGTTACGCATTTTTATGTAAATGTATCGTAGGGGCGACCCGCCCAGCGAGAAAAAGAACCCCCAATTGACCATGAAGGGTCGCCCCTACTACTGCGTAAGGTGAGGTCTTAAAAGCTTATTGTCATTTTACCTGAAGTTGAACTCTTCATAGTGAATGTTCTTTTGTGCAACCCCCTGCTCAAGGAATTTCTTTTCGAAGGCCTGAATCATGGGCATCGGCCCGCATAGATATACGTGATGACTGTGCAGATCCCCACCCGCGTTCTTGACGATATCATCCACGGTGAGTGAACCATCTGTGGAGGAATAACGAACATACGCCTTCAAACGTGGATTTTTCTTCGCGGCGGCTTCGATCTCATCGACAAAGACGGCTTCTTCGCGATGACGGACCGTATAATAAAAATCTATAGCGTGATCCACACTCCCATTCATATCACGAACGAAGGAGAGGAACGGAGTCACGCCGATCCCACCCGCCAGCCAGATCTGCTTCTGGCCGCCCGCTTTGTAATCGAACATTCCATACGCGCCTTCGATGACCGCCTCGCTTCCAGCTTTCAGGTCCCTGAACAGGTCGCGCGTGAAATTCCCGCTGGCTTTAATGGTCAGCCGCAACACGTCCTCGGAAGGAGCGCTGGAGATGGTGAACGGATGAGACTCGTTCAATGTCTTATTACCGGGGAAGCGCACGAACAGGAATTGTCCGGCGCGATGTTTCTGGATGGGTTCCTTCTTTGCGCGCAGGATGACTTCGGTACTTGAGGTGTTGGGATGCTTCACAGCCTCGACCTTGTAAGGCAGGAATTTCTTGAAGAAGCCTCCGAAGACTTCCGTATAAAGATACGAAAGCGTGCCAATTACAAAGAAAATTTGAACCCAGGTAATGGCAATCAGCGCGTGGAGCGGGTTGGGGATCGTTAGTGCGTGGATGAAGGCCAGGATAAAGAAAATACCGATATAACGCTTGAGCTTCTTCCAGTCATCGTAGTCGCCGCCCGTGAGCCGGTTTAGAAAGGGGATACGTGGTGCGAGGGTGATCAGCACAATGGTGACTATGCCTGTGAAGGCGATGACCGCCAGGTAATTGCCGAGGGCCCAGCCGGTGGTCGAGATCGGCACCGTCAGCACGTGGACGAAGATCAGCAGGAATGCGGCCGTACCAGTATGCCGATGAGTGAGGTACATTTTGTCCAACCCGCCAAAGTACGGCTCGGCCCATTTCGGCCGCGTTGAGAGGACCAGCGAACATGCCATCAAAATAATGTTGTTCGCACCGATAATTTCACCTGCGTACTGGCGCGCGAAATTCGCGCGGCCGTCGTTCACAGGTGGAAATACGAACCACACTACAACATTTAAGATGACAAGTACAATGATGGAGATATTTCCAACATGGCGTTTCATGGTGCCTCCAAAATCTAACGATCTACAAGCCTGAATCAACAGCGATGCAGTCTACTCTGCATCGCCATTCAAGGCCGTGAATTTAGAAAGACCCAACCGCCTTTTGCTTCTCTGTGTAGACTTCAAAAAATGATGAATAGCCCGCCATATCCAAAACACTGACCACTTCCGGGCGGGGATTAAGCAATTTCAAATTCTTTTGCAAGTCACCATCCTGGGCGCGGTCCATGGATTTCAACTCGTTCCAGCCATTTTCAGGGTCCGGCAAAGATTCACCGCGCAGGAGCAGAGCGATCGTATGCAAAGATACCAGCCCTGCCCTGGAAATATAGGTGAGCGCGCCCAGATCCAGCAGGATGCTATACCCACCCGCTTCATATTCATCACGCGCCCTATCGATCAATTGTTGATATGTCTGCCCATCCAACCGCCCGGCCACGCGCAGAATGGTCACGGGAACGCGTCCCTGCTCTTTTGAAACGGTGATCTCCACTTCTGTGCTCCTCTCTATCCAGTATTGCCTTGATTATAAACCCGCTTTTCTTTCCAAACGCGAAAGCCGCTGGTCTATTTCCTCCAGCCAGTGTTTACGGATGTAAACCGGCAGGTCTGCATGCTCGACCAATTTGCGCGCAGATTTCGTCCACTTCATCGAAGCCTTTAGATCGCGCATTTTATGTTCGTAATATTTTGCCAATTCGATGTGGGCATAAATATGACCTTTCCCTGCGGCCTCTTCCCACAAACGAAGGGCGTGATCCATATCCCCGCGTTTCTTTTGCAGGATGGACAAGCGCTTCAGCGCCACGCCGAAATCCGCTTCCTCCAACCCAAACTCAAGTCCGCGCTCATACAGACGCGCGGCTTCCTCCCAGTGACCGAGATCTTCATACAGTTTACCCAGTGCAATGAAATCCAAACCATGTTGCACCCGCCCAGCATATGGATTTGTTGTCATCTCGCTCATGTGGTTAAGCAACGCGGCCATCGCCACCACATCCATGGCGTTGTGATAGAACACACCCGCCAACGGATTTGCATCCCCCGTCCGAAGGTAATCGAAATACAGCCAGGGAATTTCATAGCCCGGCACTTCATCCGAGCTACGCGTAAATGCAAGGATATGCTCTTCAAGATATTTTAGCGCGCGCGAGGGGAGTCGATCGCGCCATAATCGCCGCGCCAGTGGCAGCAGGTCAAGATGCGCGTAATTCTTAAAGGGTACCGGGAGGTGGTGCATGGAATAACGCGTCGCCAACAATGGCGCGTCAAAGGCCTTACCATTGAACGTAACCAGCGCCTCGCAGGGCGCCAGGAAGTGTGCCAGTCCCTCTAATAAAGCAGGTTCTTCCGCCGGGTCGCGCATGAAGAACTGCTGTAAAACGAATTTACCGGCCACGAAACGCGCCGCGCCGATGAGGAATGCATATGTGCCGGTTCCACCTGCCAGGCCGGAGGTCTCAGTATCAAGGAAGGCGAATTTATGGATAGGCAATTCCGCGATGCGCGCGTCCTTTGTCCATTCGGATATTAATGAAAGTGGCAACGCCTGCCCTCCCGAAAAAAAATCGGGACTATGTGAGCCGGGTCGAAAGGTCGAAAGAGGCGAGGTGTTGCCGTGGGTATAGTCTTCCGCATAGGTCTGCTCTGAGACGAAAACTTCGCCAAGCGGTGTGGCGCGAAAGCATCCAGCCACCACCGAGTCGATAGGCCGGCCGGCTAGTTTAGTCGGGGGAAGATCCGATTTCCCAACTTTGACACCGAGGGCCTTGAGTTTATCTACAAGAGAAGACATGATGTAATTTTATCCTCAAATGACTTTTCCCAAAAATGCAAAGTTAAAAAAAACAGACACCTTAGGAACATAGGTGTCTGTCGATCCAACCTGCCTCGATCTTTTTTTTGTTTTCCGTCCATTATTTGACGGTGAGTACGTAACTGCCTGAGTTATTCACGTTCAATGTGACATAACCATCGGCCGCAACAACAGGCACCTCAACCCAGGCGCCTGCGCCATTATTGGCCGTGATATCCCAGAAGAATGCCGTAATCGTCGTGCCCAGGTCGGAGGGATTGAAAATTCTCAATTTTACTGTTGCGCCTTCGGGAACTTCGTTAATCACTTCACTACCATTCATCAAAGTGAGCGATATCCCTGTGAGGTAGGCCTGATCGTTCGGCAAGGCGTCCAGCATGTCGGCTGATATGGAATCGTTCAAAATAACGGAATAGCCACATAGGTTGTAAAAGAAAACCAGACTGTTGTCTTGTGTTCTTAGTATGGCCGGATTCGCCTCGCAGCTCAATACAGTCAGGCTTCCGCCGGTCACAGGGATAAAAGACGAGAGTCCAGCCTGGGGTTGTGGATTATCCGATGTCGAAGTGGGTATCGGTGTGGGTATCGGTGTGGGTGTGGGAAAGCCGTTTTCAATGTTTGTGTGTGTATCACCTGCAGCGTAGTTCTGGACAGTATCCGTATCTGCTCCACCATCGAGCGAATCTGTGCCGGTCCCGCCATCCAGAATATCATTACCTGCGTCACCATTCAAAGTGTCAACGCCATCACCGCCTTCGAGTGTGTCATTGCCACTCCCACCAGTGAGGATATTGTCTGCACTGTTGCCAGTGATGTGATCGTCGAAAATCGAACCGTAGACGATTTCGAAAAAGCCGGTCAGGCTAAGCAGAAGCCCACCACCTACGCCTTGCTGGCCGCTGTTACTCAAGTCGATCGTGACGGGCGTGCCGAAAAAGCTGAAGTCGAGCGTGTCTGTGCCGTTTGAAGTGAGGTCAATTGGCCCGGTTGTACCCGGTTGAAATACGAATATGTTGACGCCAAGGCCGCCATCAACAGTATCGCCAGCCGAATGTGTTCCGGTGATATTGATAAGGTCATCACCTGCACCGCCATCGATTGTATCGATGCCAGGGCCAGTGGTGAGCGAATCGTTTCCGTTGCCGCCGTCCAGGATATCGTTCCCGTCACCGCCGTCGAGGACATCGTTCCCGTCACCGCCGTCGAGGACATCGTTCCCGTCACCGCCGGAGAGAACATTGTTCAGTGTATTGCCGGTCAACGTATCGTTGTTGCTTCCGCCAATGATATTTTCGATTTCTGATGCGCCGAGCACAAGATTTAGGTTCGCGTTGACAACCTGACTCAGGCCGTTGCCCAGATCCACGGTGATGGAGTTGCTGGAGCCGGTGAAATCGAGCGTGTCAGTTCCGCCGCCCGCGGCCTCGTTGATCGTATCGGTGCCGAGAGCTGTATTGGTGTTGAAGGCAAAGCTGTCGTTTCCAGCGTTGCCATTGAGGGTGTCATTGCCGGCTCCGCCGGTGAGGGTGTCATTCCCGTTTCCACCGGTTAATGTATCGTTGCCGGCCGCGCCATCAAGGATGTCGTTGCCATTTCCGCCAAGCAGAATGTTGGCTGCAGTGCTGCCAGTAAGAGTATCGTTGCCTGAGCCACCCGTGATATTTTCCAGATTCGCAGACAGGCGGAGTATCAAGTTGCTGTTGGCAGTCTGATCCGCGGCTGTCGTTGCCAGATTAACTGTGACATCCGCTGCTGAACTGGAGAAATCCAGTGTATCGGTGCCAGGGCCCCCGTTCACGTCATCTCGTCCGAGCGGGTTGTCTGTGTCGAAGACGAAACTATCCCTGCCGGGACCACCAATGAGTGTGTCATCGCCTGCATCCCCAGTAAGTGTATCGTTACCAGGCCCGCCATCAAGGATGTCGTTGCCCGCGCCACCATTGACCTGGTCGTTGCCCGCGAGGGCATCAATGGTGTCATCCGCCCCGTCACAGGTGATGACATTATTTCCGGCAGTGGCGCCCGGTGCGCAAATAGCAAAGACCGGCCGCCCGGCAGGAAACGCCATCATGAGCAGCACAATAGCTGCTGATATCAGCGAACAGATGATACGGCGCAAATGAGGAGTCGAGCTTTGCATTATTAAAATGATTCCTTTTCGGGCGAGGGCAAACTCCCGAGAAAAAAGACCCTCTCTATTATCTAATTTAACACTGGTCAGACAATCCGTGCTTTACAGGCGGTTTGCTGCCACCCGACAGACCTGTTGGCTCCCAAGCCGCGCGGGAACACCCCAGTTGTGCTGGGGTGATATCCCAATAACACCAGATATGGGAGATTTCTAATGATAATTCGAGCGGATTTTCAGTCTAACGGCGATGAATATGGGAATTCAAGCTCGACATTTTGTTTTACTTCTTTCTCCATAACCCTTCGTAAGAATTTACTGTATAAGTGTGTGCGGCGGGGATAATAGCATCTGTGGTTGGCTCAGCGATCACAAACAACCGGCCCCAGCTCAAATCTCCATTGGCTTCGATACAGGTCTGAAAGGTAAGATGTCTATCTCCGCGATAAACCTGTTTGAACAATTCTTCAGCGCTGAGGGTCACTTGTGTGTCCAGATTCTTGAATTCACTGTAAGGGCTATTGGGATCAAGCGCTTGATTCTGCAGGATATCCTTCACTACATAGCTTTCGGTACGTCCATCACCGTATACCAGGAACACGATATCCCCTTTTGTCAGTTCTGAGAACGACCTGCCGGCGAGATAATTGTGGGCCAGCAGGCCTACATTCCCCACTTCAGCCGCCATTCCAAACTGTGTCAACTGATCCTGATTTTGAGAGACAAATCCCGGAAAACCGGCGGGCTGTTGAATAATTTGAAATGCCATCAAATCCTGGACGTACACTCCTCGCAGAACATTGCTGTTCCCATCCCTGACTGATTCGATGAAACTGTTCAGGTCGGGGTAACCCGCACTGTTCTTTGCCTGCGCAGGAAAAGTGAACGCACAGGAGAGAATAAGCGCCAGGACCAGCGCGCTCAATACGCTTGAGGTTCGCACAAATTGAATTCTGGATGTCATAAGAATACTCCTTTTCAAAAGAGCATCCAGATCTTCAACAAAAAGATTCGTGGAGGCTCGTTTTCGGTAGCCTGGCGATCATGGCCGTGTGAAACACAGCGTTAGACCCATGGTTTTGCGTCCCCGCCTTTCGACGGGTTTGCCATTTATCGATACGATCCGTTTTTAATGTTCAGCTTTTCGTAAAAACAAAACGGGCCTGGGTTTAATTCAGGCCCGCCAAGGAGAATACGACCATCATATGACTGTTGTCTTCGGCGGCCTGGCGATCATGGTTGTGCGAACTCAACTTTAGACCCGTGGCTTTGCGTCCCTGTCTTTCGACAGGTTTGCCATTTATCGGTTGTTTTTACTGAGATTAGTTTAGCACACAACCATGTTTCTAGACCTTTCAATTCCCTCACAGCTTGTGCGGCAATTCATGCTACACTTGCACGAATTTCGGACGCAAAAATTATTGGTATGAACCTCCCTCTTCCTTTCTGGCTTAAATTTCTTTATGGTTCCGGTGACTGGGGACTTTCCAGCATTGGCATCATGCGTTCGATCTTTTATGCGCTGTATCTTACAGATGTGGTCGGGCTGGAACCCCGCCTGGCATCCTTTGGCGCGCTAGCCGGTATCCTCTGGGATGCAGTCAATGACCCCATTATTGGAGTGATCAGTGATCGTCTGCGAACGCGCTGGGGCAGACGCCGTCCCTTCCTGTTGTGGTTTTCCGTTCCATTCGGTTTGAGCTTCGTCATCCTGTGGTCTGCACCGAATTGGGAAAACCAGATCGCGTTATTGATCTATGTCACACTTACTTTTATGCTCTCAGATACATTCATTACACTCGTCGCAGTGCCGTACCTTTCCTTGACGCCTGAACTGACCCGCGATTACGACGAACGTACCACGCTTTCAAGTTATCGTACCGTGTTTCAATTGCTTGCCGCGATGACAGTTGTAGTCGCCGCGCCCATGATCGTGGACGGGGTGATCGAATCCGGCGGCAGCCAACAGCAGGGATTCATGCTCGCCGGCGCGATATTCGGCGCGCTGGGGGCACTTCCACTATTCTTAATTGGTTTATTTGTGCGCGAAAAATTCACAGCGGAGCAACAGGCGGCCCTGCCCTTCCGTCAGACTTTACGTGTGGCCTGGGAGAACATCCCCTTTCGCTACGCGGCGGGCATTTATATGTTCAATTGGTCTGCTGTGGATATGATCATTATTACCTTTCCGTATTTCCTCCTGTATTGGGTGGCACAGGGTAATTTGCTGGCAAAGATCACGATCTTTGGCATCGATTTCGCGTTAGAGTCCGCTTTCTTTGGCATTTTGATGCTGGTCTGTGTTTTGTTCGTGCCATTTTGGTTATGGCTTTCTCGTACGCGCAACAAACGAGAAGCATATATTCTCGGCATGTTTTTATGGATCATCGTTCAAGGATTGATCTTCACCATTCAGCCCGGTAATACCAATTACCTTCTACTGATCGCCGCGCTGGCGGGCATCGGAGTTTCGGCCGCGTATATCCTGCCGGACTCCATTTTGCCGGATGTCATCGAATGGGATGAGCTTCGTACCCGTCGCAGGCAGGAGGGCGTTTATTACGGCATCCGTACCCTCATCCGAAAATTGACCGGCGCAGGTGTTATTTTTCTCACGCTGCAAATGCTCGGCTGGTTCGGGTACCAGATTCCGCCGGATGGCATCACTCAATTCAGCCAGCCTGAATCCGCGCTACTGGCTATTCGCCTGATGGTGTCATTCGCCGGCGCAGTGATCCTGGCCGGGACGATCATCCTCGCGTGGTCTTATCCGCTTTCACGCGAGAAATACGCGCGCATTGAGAAATTGCTTAAGAAAAGAAGAGAACAGTAATCCGCTGCAGCGAATTTGAAATTTACTATTTGCAAAAAGTGGGAATTGATCAATTGCTTTTCCTTTTCGACACCTGCTAAATTGCCCATTTTTGCGAGTAACCCTTCGATTTTCGAAGTGTTTAAGTTAGACAAGGGATGAAAAATCCACTCATATAAAAAGGAGATTGTGCAATGGATATTTTTTCGGAACTCATGAATCTAGCCACTGTGTATCTTGTGCCGCTCGTGGTCATCATTCTTGGCCTATTCGTGGCATGGGTAGTGGCACGCATCGCCGCATTTCTGGTGCGCAGAGCCTTCGAACGGCTCAAGGTGGACGAGCGCGCATCGCAGTCGCTCGACACAAAAACGCAGGTCACCAAATGGGTTAGCGGTTTAACCTTCTGGGTGGTCTTTATCGTTGTGATCTGGCAATTGGCAATTGCGGCTCAAAGATTCGCGGGCGTGGATACATCGGCGGTATATAATCCACTTGGAGGTCTGCTAGACGTCTGGCTCGGCAGGCTCGTTAGTGTCGGCGTCTTCCTGCTGGTGGCATGGCTCGTCGCAACCATACTTAAATTCCTGGTCGTGCGGGTGCTGAACATGACGCACCTTGATGAGCGCCTCGGTGAACGCGTCACAGGCAAAAAGGCGGGAACCACCGGCATGAACGAATCCATTGGCAGGGCAGTATTTTGGCTGACCTTCCTGGTTTTCATGCCATCCATACTGGGCAGTCTTGGGCTTAATGATTCTGCGGCCTCGATTCTAATCCCGGTCAATCAAATGCTCGGATATGTTCCCGGCATAATCGCAGCCGTGGTGATCCTTGTGCTCGGCACATTGCTTGCCCGCATTGTGCGCCAGATCGTCACCGGATTCCTCGAGGGCGTCGGAGTTGACAGCCTTGGAGAACGCGTCGGCTTGAGCAAGGCACAGAACGCGCAGCCGCTTTCAGCACTCCTGGGAACCGTTGTGTATGTTTTCGTGATGATCACTGTGATTGGTCAGGCATTGGCCGCTCTGAACCTAGTGGTGCTGACAAATATCAGCGGTCAGGTGCTTGGGAGCGTGACAGGCGTCATCCTCAGCGCGCTAGGCGCGGCTGTGATCTTGGGCGTGGCCTATTACGTCGCGAAGTTCGTCGCAGAAGTGACCTCCAGCCTGCTGGCAGGGATTGGCATTAACCGCCTGCCTGCTGCGCTTGGCTTTAAGACGGCGAAGAACGCTGACCTCTCTGGCGTGATCGGGTATGTGGTGCTTGTGGCTGTGATGCTGCTGGCTGTTCAAGGCACGGCGCAATCCATCGGGCTTACCTCGATTGCCACGCTGGTTGGCAGTCTGATCGGATTCGGCGGCAAGGTGTTGCTGGGAATCATCATATTCCTGGCTGGTATCTATCTTGCCAATGTGGCTTCCAGCGTGATCACCTCCACGGGAGGCAGTGATGCAACATTCCTTGCAAACATCGCCCGTTGGGCCATCCTGATCTTTGTCGCTGGGATTGCTCTCAGCCAGGCTGGCGTGACGCTTGCAGATAATGCGATCACGATCATTCTGGCCACCGTGGGTGTCGCAGTCGCCCTCGCCTTTGGCCTGGGTGGCAGGGACGCCGCAGCGAAACAAGTAGAGAAGTGGTTCACTCGCAGAAGCGGGAAATAACTACGCTTCGTTTCATAAATCAAAAATGCTGGCTTGCTAAACACAAGCCGGCATTTTCTCGTCATTGGGCTTAGATGATGGTCGGCTCTTCGTACACACCGAAAACTTCCTTCATTACATTTACGATCTCACCCAATGTGGTGTACGCATGCACACATTCCATGATATAGGGCATGGTGTTCTCGGTACCCTCACAGGCAATGCGTAATCGATCCAGTGTCTGGCCAACGCGGCCGTTATCGCGTGTCTTGCGCAACTCGCTCAAGCGCGCGATCTGCCTGCTGTAACCGTTCGGGTCCATTTTCAAAATGGGGATCGCCAGCGGTTTATCTTCCGCGTAGGCATTCACGCCCACGATCTTACGTGTACCGTCGTCAATTTCTCTTTGATAACGATAGGCCGCATCCGCGATCTCGCTTTGGAAGAATCCCTTTTCGAGCGCGGGGATGACGCCACCCAATTCTTCGATGCGGCGAAAGTAATCGTAGACCTGCTTTTCCATTCGATCGGTCTGGGCTTCGACAAAGAAGCTGCCACCCAACGGGTCAACCGTATTCGTCACCCCGGATTCCTCCGCGATGATCTGTTGCGTGCGCAGCGCGATCGTCACGGAATGTTCAGAGGGCAAAGCCAATGCCTCATCCATGGAATTGGTATGCAAACTCTGCGTGCCGCCGAGCACGGCGGCAAGAGCTTGCAGGGCCACGCGTACGACATTATTTTCAGGTTGTTGGGCAGTTAACGAAACACCTGCGGTTTGTGTGTGGAAACGCAACAACCACGAACGTGGATTCTTTGCCTTGAACGTCGCGCGCATCTCGCGCGCCCAAATACGACGTGCGGCACGATATTTTGCTATCTCTTCAAAGAAATCGTTGTGTGCGTTGAAGAAGAAGGAAAGGCGCGGCGCAAACTCGTCCACATCCATGCCGCGTGCGATGCCCCATCTTACATATTCGAGTCCATCTGCGAGCGTGAAGGCCAGTTCCTGTGCGGCTGTGGAGCCTGCTTCACGGATGTGATATCCGCTGATCGAGATCGTATTCCACTGCGGAACCTTCTGGGCGCCGAATTCCATCGTGTCTACAACCAGTCTCATCGAAGGTTCGGGCGGGAAGATAAATTCCTTTTGTGCGATGAACTCTTTGAGAATGTCATTCTGGGTGGTGCCGCGCAATTGATCGGGAGGCACTCCTTGCTTTTCGGCCGCGGCGATATACATGGCCCAGATGATCGCGGCCGGAGAATTGATCGTCATACTCGAAGAGACTTTATCCAACGGGATATCTTCGAGCAATAATTCCATATCTTTTAAGGAGGAGATCGCCACGCCGCATTTACCGAATTCGCCAAGCGCTTCCGGTTGGTCGGTGTCGTAGCCCATCAAAGTTGCCAGGTCGAAGGCAATACTCAGGCCCGTTTGACCCTGCTCGAGCAGGTACTTGAAGCGTTTGTTCGTCTCCTCGGCTGTGCCGAAGCCGGCGAACATTCTCATCGTCCACAGTTTACTGCGATGCAGCGTGGGGTGGACTCCGCGTGTGTAGGGATACTCGCCCGGGTGTCCAAGATCGGAGGCGTAATCCATTTCTGCGACATCCAGCGGCGAATAAAGTCTGTTGATCGGTTCGGAGGAGGTGGTAATGAATTGATCCGTGCGTTCAGGCAGTTGCGTCAATGCTTTTTGCAGGGACGTCTCTTCCCATTTTTCAAATGAGTCTTTTAAGTCGTAAAGTTTCTTTTTATCGTACATGGCACGCTCCGTTGATGAGGGTATTGAGATTATAACCCCTCCGTCCTTCGGACAGCTCCCCCACCTTTCGTGCCGCGAGCAGCGCCACGGCGGTCCACAGGATTGCTTCGCTTATGCGAGACGGCAAATCCACAATTGATGTAGGAATAATTTTTTTAATTTTTCTTGTGGATTTGGGGGAGGGCAGGGTGGGGGTCAATTCTGGTATACTCACTTTTAATTCAAGTAATAAAGGTAACAAATGCCCCGTTTTGAAATTGACGTAGATCCTTGTGACCATATCACAGCAGACGCGATCGGCAAACCAGGCCTGCGTGTCTTTTACCTGCAAGCCTATCAAGACCAACGCACCATCACGATCATCATAGAGAAAGCACAGTTGCAATCCCTTGCCATCGGCATCGAACAATTCCTCGCGCAGATCAGCCAGCAAAACCC
This sequence comes from uncultured Anaerolineaceae bacterium, assembly GCA_964610295.1. Classification (GTDB taxonomy): domain Bacteria; phylum Chloroflexota; class Anaerolineae; order Anaerolineales; family Villigracilaceae; genus Villigracilis. Next base: position 11,526 of record CAZSVR010000008.1, on the reverse strand, counting down.
TGAGCTGGAAGAAGCCTCCGCTGATTACGTGGAGCAGGTCATGCGCATCAACCCGCCCGTGGACCCGCTCTTTCGCGTGGGTGAAATCGGGCTGGGCTTCGACAAGGAACGCGACCGCGTGGTGGTTTTCGCCAAGGAACTGCTGACCGAAGAGTTGGAACCCGATTCAGCCGCGCAGATCCGTTTTTGGGCGACGCGTTCGCAAATGCGCATGCTGGCGCGCTGGGGCGCAGAGGTGTGTACGCGCGGGCGGCCGATCTGTCCGCAGTGCGGGCAGCCGATGGAAGCTGAGGGTCACTTCTGCCCGAAGAAGAACGGGCATTTGCATTAGCAACATAGTCAAAAGTCAAAGGTTGGACTTTTGACCTTTGACTTTTGACCAGTATGAATATCCAAAACACTAAAGCAATACAAAGCGCCCTCACGCTGGGTGATTACGAACTCACAGGCCAATTCATGCTTGGCTCAAATTACACCTTTTTTGTGGATGTCCATCATGAAGGTGAAACATACCATGCCGTTTACAAACCCAGCAAAGGCGAACAACCGCTTTGGGATTTTCCCGATAACACGCTCGCGCAACGCGAAGTGGCCGCATATCAATTAAGCGAAGCCCTTGGTTTTCACTTTGTGCCGTTCACCATCTTACGTGACGACGGCCCGCATGGTCCCGGCTCGCTTCAACAATACATCGAATACGACGTTGAGTATCACTACTTCAACTTGACACCGGATGATAAAGAAAAGCTTCGTCCCGTTGTTTTGTTCGACCTGCTCGCCAACAACGCAGACCGTAAAGGCAGTCACGTTTTTTTTGAAGACGGGACGCAAAAACTTTTTACCATTGATCACGGGATCTGCTTTCATGAAGAGCAGAAACTTCGTACCGTGATCTGGGATTTCGCCGGACAGGCCATTCCACAGGACTTGCTCTCGCCTCTTTCTAAAACTGACAGCTGGCGCGGCCTTCTTCAGCCTTATCTCAACCCACGCGAAATCTCGGCACTGCTTGCCCGCGCGGACTCATTGCTCAAAACCCGTCACTTCCCGCGTCCATTACAGGGACGACGCGTATATCCATATCCACCCATCTAAAAACGTTTGCACGTTGAAACGTTAGAACGTTTCAACGGAGGAATCATGCATTACAAACTCGCACTCATCGGTTTTGGGAATGTCGCGCGCGCATTGGCAAGACTCTTCATCCGCAAACAGGATTTGCTCAAATCAAAATATGACATCACCTTTTCGTTCACAGGTATTTCCACAGGCAGGCATGGTTTTGCGGTAAATCCAAATGGACTGATAATTCAAAAAGCATTGGAGCTTGTAGCAGGTGGCAAGGATATTTCTTCGTTATCCACTACACCTGTAAAAGATTCCCTGGCAGTTATTAAAAATTCACAAGCGGATGTCATGTTCGAGAACTCGCCCGTCAACACTCAGACCGGCCAGCCCGCGCTCGATCACATCCGCAGCGCATTGGAATTGGGCATGCATGCCATTACCGCTAATAAAGGACCGGTCGTCCACGGCTATCGCGAATTGACAAAGCTTGCTGAATCCAAAGGGCGAAAGTTCGGTTTTGAATCCACTGTGCTGGGCGGCGCGCCGCTCTTCTCCGTTTTTCGCGAAGCCTTCCCGCTTGCAGAGCTTTCTTCGTTAAAAGGCATCTTCAACGCGACGACGAATATCATCCTCTCGCGCATGGAGAACGGCGAAGCCTACGAAGACGCGGTGAAATATTGTCAATCCATCGGCGTGGCAGAGACTGATCCCACCAACGATGTGGATGGCTGGGACGCGGCTATTAAAGTTGCCGCATTGGTGACCGTATTAATGGATACGCCGATGACGCCGCAGCAAGTGAATCCCACCGGCATTCGCGGCATCACACCTGAATTGATCGCAAAGGCAAGGGCCGACGGCAAACGTTATAAATTGGTTTGTTCTGCTGAAAAGGTTGGGGATAAGGTGAACGCAAGCGTCGCGCCGCAACTCGTGGATTCATCCTCCCCGTTATATGGAATGATGAACTCGAGTACCGGCGTCACCTTCCGCACGGACGTGATCCTGGATTACTCCATTACCGAGTCCGAACGCCCGGGCATGCAAGGTGGGCCAGTTGAAACGGCGTATGGCCTGTTTGCAGATTTTGTTAATGCTATAAAGTAAAAATATTGCGCCTACTCAATTGAATCAATCCATTTTTGCACAAGATCCCCGATAATCGTTTTTGCTTCATCAATCGACATAGGGTTCCTGTGTGGCCTAAATTTCCGGGCCGCATGTCTAGCCTCGTCTCCGATAGAATCTCGGCTTTGAGCTGTCTGAGTAAAGCGATTTATTGCCGTTTCAGTCATCCATCCGCGATGAATTATTTCTTTTTCTGTTACATCTTCTCGAACAACTTCATAAGCTTTATACAAATTAAACCAATCACCCATTCGCAAGAAATTAACTGAGTTAGCAATTTTTTCATATTGCCTCGACATTATTAATGTTCTGATGATTAACTGCTCATCTTTTCTTTCAACTGATTGATCGCCTAATGTATTAACCCCAAGAATCGTTCTTCGCGCATGAAGTGTTACGTCCGTTGCTTTAGCGAACAAGATTTGGTATATCTTTCCATCTTCATCTATCTTTTCAATGCCATTAACAGAAACTGGTAATGAGTCTCTATAATGAAGATAGGCAGCTCCATTCATCAAATCGATAATACGTTTTGCCTGATCAAGCACATTCCTTGGATCTTCTAATAAATTTAATTCTTTTGATTTTAGATAGAAGTTGTCATTCTCTTGAAAAACACCGGGGTCTTCAGATGAAAAAATATGCTCCATAACCTGGAGGTCAAAACTTGTACCCTGTAACTGGATACGCCACTCCGTCATCAAGAATCTGTTTTATAAGGAACGTCACGAAACAACAAGCAACACAAGTGCAAAAAGGGCGGGCAGGGCCTGAATATACAAAATCCTCTTGCTCGCGGTGAACGCGCCGAAGACTCCCGCAACAATCACACAGATCAGAAAGAAAGTCTTTACATCGTCGCCGGCAAACAGTCCCCAGATCAGACCCGCGGCGAGGAATCCGTTGTACAGTCCCTGGTTCATGGCGAGCGTCTTGGATTGGCGCGCAACTTCCTCGGTTGTGTGGAAGATTCGGCGGCCGGCCGGCTTGTCCCACAGGAACATTTCCAGATACAGAAAGCCAAGGTGTAAGAGTGCGACGATGCCAATAAGAATATTTGAGAGGGCGGCCATTGGGTTTCCTTTCAGGATGTGTCATTCTCCCGAAGGACATCGGGACGATGTGAACGACCGAAGGGAGTGACACTTGCGCCGCACTGCGTTCGTTGCAGTGCAGGTGAGAATCCCGCCGCCTGGTCTCGCTACGCCCTGCTACTCGACCATCAGCGGCGGAGACTCTTCGCTCCGCTCACCGTTCGTGCCGCGATCAGCGGCGGCACGCCGGTGCGAGACGGCAGAGTGACACAATTGTAATTGATATACAAACCCTAGTGAAAGATGAACAATAGTAAAATTGGGCCGCGGTTAGTATAGCCGATAAAGCCATCCTTCTGAGAGGTCTGAATGTCCAATTATAAACAACGCACTCTTGATTTTCTTGAATTTGAATGGGCTACTTATATCGAAAGATTCAATCGTTGGCCTGTGGAAGACCGTGTGGAGCGTGTGAAAGACCAGGGTTATCCGCACTTCCGCGATATGCTGGCGCACATCCTTGCCTGGTGGGAGGAGGCCATGCCGATCATCCTCGCGATTGCGGAGAACCGTGAATACGAACGCAGAAAATATGATTTCGATGTGTTCAATGCCGCAGCCATCGAGAAGTATAAAGATTTGGACGAGGCGGAGTTGCTTGCCCACTTTGAGAAAACGCGTCAGAAAGCCGCGGCAGACCTCAGGTCCATGAACGCGGCGGCCTGGGAGAATCGCCGCGTGCGCAGTTGGGTCAACGGCATCTTTATCCTTCACGCGCGCGAACATCTCGTCGCCTTGAGTCGTTTCCTCGCCATCGACACCTTGGAGAATGAATGGTCTGAATACATTGAACGCTTCAACAAGCTGGAAGACAAGGAAGCATTCTTAAAGAAGCAGGGATTTGAAAATTTTCACGACATCCTCGCGCATGTGATCGGCTGGTGGGACGAAGGCGAACGTATCATCACAGGTATATTGAAGGACCCAAATTTTACATGGCAGGAACACGATGCAGACGCGTACAACGCTGAATTGATCGCAAAATATAAAAGTGTCTCAGAAGCGGATTTAAGGAGTCAATTTGAAAACAAGCGGCAGAGATATTTAAAACTCACGAACGAACTGCCCGAAGAGGCCTTCACCAACCAGGATATTGAAAGCTGGCTCGCCGCGGATGTAATCGAACATTTCAATGAGCATGCGATCCATGCATGATTATGGAACATATCATTTATCTCGCACTTGGAAGCAATATGGGCAACCGCCCTGCCAATCTTAAGGCGGCCATCGATAATCTCAGTCCGCAAATGGCAGTGAAGAAAAAATCCACTGTATATGAAACGCCGCCCTGGGGTTACGCAGACCAGCCCGCCTTCCTTAACCAGGTGGTGCAGGCCGAAACATATATGCAGCCTGAGTCACTCCTTCATCATTTGAAACGGCTTGAAGCGGCGCTTGGACGCACACCCAGCTTTCATAATGGCCCACGCTTAATTGATATTGATATTTTATTTTTCGATGATATGATCCTGGACTCAGCGGCGCTCAAACTGCCTCACCCTCGTTTGCATGAACGCGCCTTCGTGCTCGTTCCTCTCGCGGAACTCGCGCCTGATCTCGTCCATCCGGTATTGAACAAGTCTATGCGTGACCTGCTGCGCAAGGCCGATCGCAGCGGCATTCGAAAGTATAAAGGAAAATGATCATGAGAATCGTCCGTTACAAAAAGAATGAGGACGCGCCGAAATATGGCTGGATGCTCGACGACAAGATCGGCGAAATTCAAGGGGATATGTTCAGCGAATATCGCAGACGGGAGGCAAAAACGCCTCTTGCGGACGTGAAGCTGGTGGCGCCCTGCGAGCCGAGCAAGATCTTATGCGTGGGTCGCAACTATGTGGAACACGCCAGGGAGTTGGGCAACGAAGTTCCGAAGGTGCCTCTCATTTTTATGAAACCGCCTTCTTCGATCATCTCGAATGGAGATTCGATCCTCCTGCCGCCGCAGTCGACCCAGGTTGAGCATGAAGCGGAGTTGGTGGTCGTCATCGGCAGGCGCGCACGAAACGTTACGGCCGAGGACGCAAAACAATATATCTTCGGCTATACCATCGGCAACGACGTCACCGCGCGCGACCTGCAAAAAACGGACGGCCAGTGGACGCGCGCCAAAGGCTTCGATACGTTCTGCTCATTCGGCCCGTGGATTGACACCGAGTTTGATCCGTCGGATGCGGTCGTCACTTGCCGCGTGAATGGACAGATGCGCCAGATGGCATCCACGCGCGACATGGTCTTTAACGTCGGCACGTTGATCGCATATATCTCCTCCGTGATGACGCTGGAACCGGGTGATCTGATCTTCACAGGCACACCCGCCGGCGTGGGCGAGTTGAAGGACAGCGATGTGGTGGACGTGGAGATCGAAGGCCTGGGGAAGTTGACCAATAAAGTAAGCCAGTGATCGATCATCGCTAAAAAAGGTGTGCTCATTTTTGACATGGTATACTCGGGAAGAATTTAATTCGTACAAGATCAGGGAATCACATGCGCATCACAAAAAGTCTACGCGCCGATCAGGAGACCATCACCCGTTTTCTTGCCGCGCTCGGCGGCGCCTCCGTATTGCTCAACCGCAGCAAAGCCGCCCGCCCCAGTTTCTTCATCTTTGCCCACACTTTCATCCACGAATATATCGAGGATGCTTTCTTTAAGAAGGAAGAGTTGCTCATCAAGGTATTGGAAGATGCCGGCTTTCCCGCCAATCAAGGACCGGTCATGTTGATGCGCCTGGATCAAAAAAAAAGCCGCGAGGCTGCCGAACTGCTGATCAGCGCTGCAAAACGATGGCAGCAGGGGGATGAAATTGCACGCGGCGAGTTGGTTTGGGGCGCAAGCGAGTACACCTCCATCTTTCGTCAACACATCCAGCGGCTCAAAAATCTGGTCTTTCCGCTGCTTGAACAGACCATTACCAGCGATGACGAGGATAAGGTGGCAGAGGGGATCAATCACATCGTCTTTGAAGGCACCCTAAAATACGACACGGAAAAATACGTCAAGCTGATCGAAACGCTCGAAGAAGAATTAAGCGAATGGAAGTAAATGTACAAGGCCTTGAATTTGCCGGGCGGACAGCGTGTCCGCCCTTTTGCTTTTTGATTCAGGAAAAGGCGGGTAAAATTTTATATAATTTTTATTCAGGTATCATTCTGAGCGACCAACGGTAGCGAAGAATCCCGCCGCTAAGCGGCGAGACCGTTACCCTTCGGGCACGATGTCGCTACGCTCTGTCCAGCCACAGCTCCTTAAAAATGCCTTGACAGCGTCATAGTATTCAGGGTGACATGCTGTTGTCGGAGGAACCATGCAAGCCTTTGAACTTGCTCAACTCAGCTTACAAAGAGAATCAACTAACAAAGCCTATCTCGAATTTCTCAAAGTCCCCGACCTCAGCATGGGACTGTACGTCCTCCCCGCGGGTGACGTAGATTCACAATTACCTCACACGGAGGATGAGGTCTATTACGTGGTAAGTGGCAGGGCGCAGATCAAAGTTGGGGACGAAGACCGCGCCGTGCAGGCAGGCTCCATTGTGTATGTGGCGAAAAATGTGGAACACAGATTTCATTCAATTGAGCAGGATTTGACGGTGCTGGTGTTCCCTTCGACAGGCTCAGGGCAAGCTTCGCGCCAGCAGAGTATTCGAATCAGTAATCAAATCTCGCAGGTGTATAATTTTCGCAGGAGATAACCCATGGATATGTTCGTCTTTACTGGCATCATCTGGAAAGAAAATAGCGAGTACAGCGTGCTATGCCCTGAACTCGATGTCGCTTCACAAGGGAAAACATCTGCAGAGGCGCGCAAGAATCTACTCGAAGCCACGACACTTCATCTCGAAGGTTCTTTTGAAGATGGATTGCCCTATATGCGACCTGTTGCATCCGAAGAGGACCCGCGTAATTCACTTTCCCCAGAGGCGTTGGAAATCTTCAAATTCAAAGTGGACGTAGCCATCAAGGCGCATGCCTAAACTACCCGTTCTCAAACCGCGTCAAGTTATCGCCGCGCTGGAAAAGGCGGGCTTTCGCCAGGTGCGCCAGAAGGGAAGCCATCTTCAACTCAAACGGGGGAATTTGCTCGTTACCATCCCGAATCATCCTGGGGACTTGAATCCAAATGTGTTGAAGTCCATTTTACGGCAGGCACAAATGAGCGCAGAAGAGTTTGAAGCATTGTTGAGCTGAGTGCCGTATCCCTCTCCTTTTGGGAGCACCTAAAGGTGTGCTTCGCGAAGGGCAGGGTGAGGGTGCTGGTGTTCCCTTCGACAGGCTCAGGGCAAGCTTCGCGCCAGCGGAGTATTCGAACAAGTAACAAATCTATAATTGTTGAGAGTAGTTTGAGCAGGAGATAAAATGTCTCAGCCCCCTTTTTCGCAAAGACATGGAGTACATCATTCCAAATCTATTGATAATGATTTTCCCCTACCAACCAGGGTTGCATTAGCACATTTACTGATTAGTATGTACGACAAAAAATATCTTCGAAACGATTGGGGCGAAATAATAACTGAACTTTATAGAACTGGAAGGCTTGCAGAATCAGAGTTCAACTTTGATTTTGATACACCTTTCTCTGAAAGGCTGCAAGCTATTTTGCCTAAATTAAAGTGGTATCAAGTATACCAATTCTGCGAAAGAGTTTATGAAAATCTTCTTGAATTACGTGAATTTTATTCTGAAGAATTGAGTACAGTAGTTGTTGACGAGTCGTTGCCAGACACGAAGGGATTCTTTACAGATGAATTGAATTTGATTTTGGCTGAGGACAATTTGGCATTTCATTTCGTGGATGAAAAATTTGAACGAAGAGGACGTGCGCAGACGCAAGTCAGTTTTCAGCGAGTTGGCACAGTTCTGAATTACCCAATTCTTTCAAAAGTTAGAGGCTATTACAGCAAGGCAAGAAAATTCTTTGATCAACGTCCAAATCCTGATATGGAGAATTGCATAAAAGAATCTCTTTGTGCTTTAGAGGCGTGTGTTGAAGCACTAACGGGAAAACCTGCATCAAATGACTTTACCAAGGTTATTAATCAACTTAAGGGAAATGATCCAAAGCAAATACCTGCTCCCATAGCCGAAGCGATGATTAAGTTGCATGCTTATCGCGGTAGCGGACAAGGAGTTGCTCATGCTGCATTACAAGGGACAAAAGTTTCAGAAATAGAAGCGGAACTTGTACTTAGCCTCGTTGCTACTTACATTACTTATCTTGTAGATTTGTTGATGGAAACAGAAAACGAAGTTCCGTTTTAATAAAAGGATTATTTTTATGCTCCAACTACGACACACCCCCTTCCACGAACGGACATCGAAACTCTGCCAGCCGCAGAACTGGCGGCGCTGGGCGGGATATTTGGTCGTCGGCTCGTATGAGTTGACGCTGGACCGCGAGTATTGGGCAATCCGCAATTCGGCGGCGTTGATTGACGTCTCGCCTTTGATGAAGTACATCATCAAGGGACGCGATGCCAGCCGCCTGCTCAACCGCGTCGTCACACGCGACATGGATAAGTTGAAAGTGGGACAGGTCTATTACACAAGCTGGTGTAATGACGAAGGCAAGATGATCGACGATGGGACAATCAGCCGTCTCGAGGAAACCACGTTCCGCATGACTGCCGCGGAGCCGAACCTGCGCTGGTTGATGATGAACGCGGTGGGACTCGATGTGCAGATCACGGAAGTCACTGACAGCGTGGCGGCGCTCAGTTTTCAGGGACCAAATACCAGGTCCATTTTGAAGCGGGTTTGCGAGTCCGATATGACGGGGCTGAAATATTTCCGTCTGATGAAAAACAAGATCAACGGGATCGACGTCACGATTTCAAGAACGGGGTACACGGGTGATCTCGGTTATGAGATTTGGATGGATGCGAAGGACGCGCTTCCGATCTGGGACGCGTTGATGAGCGCGGGCGCCGATTATGGGATCACCCCTGTGGGCATTCTCGCCATGGACATGGCACGCGTGGAGGCGGGGCTGTTCATGATCGAAGTGGATTACACGTCCGCGAGCCACGCGTGGATCGAGCCGCAGAAGTCGTCACCGTTTGAGCTGGGACTCGACTGGACAGTGAACCTCGACAAGCCTGGTTATTTTGTGGGACGCCGCGCACTGGAACGTGACGCTAAACGCGGGAAGGAAGGCTCGCTGTGGAAGTTGATGGGACTCGAAGTGGAATGGGATGGGATGGAGCGGTTGTTTAAAGATGTTGGCTTGCCGCCGCAAATCCCCGGTATGGCCATGCGTGGAAGTCTACCGATCTTTGCCGTCTCGCACCGACGTGCTCGCGGCACGAACGGTGTCGGAAATGTTCAAGTTGGTTACGCTTCCACATCAACATGGTCGCCGCTTTTGAAAAAATATATTGCGCTCGCGCATTTGCAAAAGCCATATTATGAAGTTGGGACGAATGTGAGAATGGAAATGACAGTGGAACATCACCGTCAACATGCGCCTGCCCGCGTTGTTAAACTGCCATTTTACGAACCCGAATGGAAAAAACGTTAGCACGTTGGAACGTTCAAACCTGAAAATGTGTAAACGGAGAAAAGAATTTATGACATCCAATCAATACGACGCAATCATCATCGGCGGTGGGCACAATGGACTCGTTGCGGCTGCATATCTAGCGCGCGCGGGCAAGAAAGTCGTGGTGCTCGAGCGCAGACATATCGTCGGCGGGGCGGCGGTGACGGAGGAGATCTTCCCCGGGTACAAGTTCACCGAGTTTTCGTATGTGGTGAGTCTGTTGCGCCCGGAGATCATCCGTGATTTGGAATTGCCCAAGCACGGACTCAAAATCCTGCCGTTGCCAAGCACTTTCACACCAACCGAAAACAATGACTATCTCGCCGCGTGGGACGATCACGACCTGACCCGCCGCGAGATCTATCGTCACTCACCTAAGGACGCGGAAGCCTACGATGAATATGCCCGCGTCATGGCGCGTGCGGCGAAAGCCATCAAGCCGATCATCAACTTGATCCCCCCTGACCCAACTTCGCTTCATCCGCGCGATGTGATGGGTTTGCTGAAAGTTGGAAAGTACGCAGCCTCACTCAAAGAAAAAGAACTGTATACGATCGCCAAACTGGTCACGCAATCGTCCGCGGACCTGCTCGATGAATGGTTCGAGACCGACGCGCTGAAGGGCACCAAGTCCGCGAGCGGGATCATCGGCACATTCCTCGGTCCGCGCTCACCAGGGACGGCGTATGTGTTGCTCCATCACTACATGGGCGAAATTGACGGCGCGTTCCGCGCCTGGGGTTTTGCCAAAGGCGGCACAGGCGGAGTCAGCGGCTCCATCCTTAACGCGGCGAAAGCGCTCGGTGCCGAGATCAGAGTGGACGCAAGCGTGAAGCAGGTCATCGTCAAAGGTGGACGCGCTGTTGGAGTCGCACTCGAGAACGGCGACGAAATCCAATCCAAAGTCGTTATGTCTGCCGCAGACCCGAAGCGCACCTTCCTGCAATTCGTCGAGCCGAAACATTTCCCCGATGAATTTGTCACGTCGATTCAAAACTTTCGCACACGCGGCTCGTCGGGCAAGGTCAACATCGCGTTGAGCGAATTGCCCAATTTCACAGCCCTTCCATATCCCGTAGGGGCGAGTCATGACTCGCCCTTGCATCGCGGCGCGGTGTCGATCAGCCCGAGCATTGATTACATCGAGCGCGCCTACGACGACGCCAAGTATGGGCAGATCTCGAAGCGCCCGTATCTCGACATGATCTTCCCTTCCATGATCGACCCCGACATGGCGCCGCCTGGACAGCACGTGATGTCGTGCTTTGTTCAATATGCGCCGTACGATATCGAAGGCGGCTGGGATGATTCAAAACGCGACCAACTCGGCGAAGCGGTCATCTCGACCATCGAGCAATACGCGCCGAACATCCGCGAAGCGATCGTCGGCATGCAGGTCATCTCGCCGAAGGACATCGAAGCCATCGCGGGCATCACGGGCGGCAACATCTTCCACGGCGAACTGTTGCTGCACCAGATCTTCTTCCTGCGTCCCACCCCGCAATGGGCAGACTTCCGCACCCCGCTAAAAGGCTATTACTTCGGCGCGGCAGGCGCACACCCCGGCGGCGGCGTCATGGGCGCGGCAGGGATGTTGGCGGCGAAGGAGATATTAAAGGATGGGGTTTAGAGAGTAGTGAGTAGTTGCGACCTGCAATGACATTGGTTACACCTGATTCTAATGCGAAGCGCTGCA
>CAZSVR010000007.1:0-89658 GCA_964610295.1 uncultured Anaerolineaceae bacterium | reverse complement strand
TGGACCGGCGGGCCGCCGGGCTTCGCGGCATCAGCGAAGCGATCCTGCGGACGAACGGTGTGGGCGCCGCCCTAAAGGATGCTTCGCGAAGGGACTGCGAACCCTCTGGCCTTATCATCCCTCGATGGGACTTCTGTGGAAATTAAAAAAGCCTCGTTACTGCGAGGCTCTGCCGTCTCGCATAAGCGAAGCAATCCTGTGGACCGGCGGGCCGCCGGGCTTCGCGGCACGAACGGTGTGGGCGCAGCCCTAAAGGATGCTTCGCGAAGGGACTGCGAACCCCCCGACCTTATCATCCCTCGATGGGACTTCTGTGGAAATTAAAAAAGCCTCGTTACTGCGAGGCTCTGCCGTCTCGCATAAGCGAAGCAATCCTGTGGACCGGCGGGCCGCCGGGCTTCGCGGCATCAGCGAAGCGATCCTGCGGACGAAGGGTGTGGGCGCTGAGGGACTCGAACCCCCGACCTTCTCGGTGTAAGCGAGACGCTCTAACCAACTGAGCTAAGCGCCCGTGCCCCGCATTATACCGCGTCATCGGTGGGTAGTGTCACGCTGAGCGAAGCGAAGGGTCTCCGCCGCAAAGCGGCGGGATTCTCACCTGCACTGCAACAAACGCAGTGCGGCGCAAGTGTCACTCCCTTCGGTCGTTCAGAATGACACATTGTTTTCAGGATTTGGAATAAAAGGGAAGATTCGGTTTTGACCTGCGTTATAATCACGTCCATCAAACAGGAGAAGACCGATGACAGTATCAAAACCCCTTAACTGGACCCCTGCTCCCGACGTTGGCTATTCCGTGATCCGGCGCGGCGATGGAGGTATGACCCTGACCTTCACAGATCTTTCTGAATCCACCATGGCGCACTGGCATGAGTTCGCAATGGAACACCTGCTCGGCTCGGATCGCCGCACCCGCAACTTATATGACTTGCGCGCCGTAAAGGAGATCCCCGAAAAGGCCATTCGCATGGCAGTCGAAGCCAACAGCGACCCCTCGGCGCGCCTGATCCGGGCGGCGATCGTGGTTGCGGATGGCAAGGTTGCGGATGGGATCCGCAGTGTGACCGCGCTCGCAGAAACGGGGACAGCCTCTGCGATGAAGCTGTTCACCGATATCAACGAGGCCGAAGCCTGGCTGGCGCGTCCGCTGGATCAAATTCCTTAACACTTTCATGTCGTTGCGAGGGCGGTGCAAGTGTCGTCGGGCCTTGCCCTCCTCGCAATGACATAGGTCGCTTAATGAAGTCGTCTTCTCTTAAAGTCGGGAAGTTCACGTTCAATTGGGGTTCCCGCACCTATGTGATGGGGATCCTGAATGTGACTCCGGATAGTTTTTCCGGGGATGGCTTATTATCCCCCTCGCCCTCTGGGAGCCCGCCAGGGATGCTTCGCGAAGGGGTTAGGGGTGAGGGCATTGCAGTGGGACAGGCCAAAGACTTTCTCGCTTTAGGTGCGGACATTCTGGATGTAGGCGGCGAGTCCACCAGACCCGGGTCGGCCCCGGTAAATGCAGAAGAAGAGCTGGAGCGCGTGATCCCGGTCGTTCGCGCGTTGAATAAAAATTTCCCGGACGCGTTAATTTCAATCGATACGTACAAGGCGCAGGTCGCGGAAGAGGCGATCAAAGCCGGCGCGCATATGATCAACGATGTGTGGGGCCTGCGCGCAGATGCGGAACTGGCGTATGTCGCCGCGAAATATCAGGCGCCTGTGGTTCTCATGCATAACCGCAGCAACCCCGCGAGCCTGGATGTGCGTGAGAAGCTTGGCAACGCCTATATCGGCTCGGAATATCAAAACCTGATCGAAGATGTGAAGCGCGAACTGCTCGAGAGTGTGAGTTTGGCGCGCAAGGCCGGGATCCCTGAATCGCATATCATCCTCGACCCCGGCATCGGTTTTGGAAAGACGCGCGAACATAATCTCGCGCTGATCAACCGCCTCGGCGAGATCCGCGCATTGGGATATCCTCTGCTGTTGGGAACATCCCGCAAATCATTTATTGGTTTCACGCTCGATTTGCCAGCCGATCAAAGAGTGGATGGTACGGCCGCGACCGTCGCAGTCGGCATCACGCGCGGCGCGGATATTGTGCGGGTGCATGATGTTAAAGAAATGACGCGCGTTGCAAAGATGACCGACGCGATTGTAAGGAATTAATTCACCACAGATGAAAGGGATAAACACCGATTCTTTTGATGAAAACAAATCCTTTTTACACCTGCACTTGCGTGCGGTGCAAGTGTCAGTGTTTATCTGTGGTTAAAACATGGAAGATTACAGCAAAGATCTGCTCCGTACCGGCATTATCGAGGCGAAAGCGGGCAACAAGGATATTGCCCGCCGTTACCTGGACCGCGCCATTTACATGGCCGGGACGCATGCTGTGCTTGCCGAGGCGTGGTTTTGGATGAGTGAAGTGATGGATGCGCCTGCTGAAAAACGCAAGGCGCTTGAGAATTGTCTTTCACTTGACTTGCGACACGCGCGCGCGCGCCGTTCGCTGGCGATCCTCGAAGGCAGGCTCAAAGCGGATGAGGTCATCAACCCCGATCGATTGCCGCCCGTGCCCAAAGGGTTGCGGAATGCAGATGCGCAGAGATTTATGTGTCCCAAATGCGGCGGACGCATGTCCTTCGCGCCGGACGGGGGATCGCTTGTTTGTGAATATTGCACCCGTGATCAAAAGCTTGGCTTAAGCGTGGTTGCAAAGGAAAAAGATTTCATTATCGCGATGGCAACTGCGCGCGGGCACGGCAAGCCATTGCAGGAACAGGTCTTTCATTGTAATGGCTGCGGCGCGGAATTCATTTTGCCGCCCAAACAAATTTCGGCCTCATGTGTGTATTGCGATTCGCCTCATGTGGTGAGTCTTGAAAAAACAAAAGACCTGCTCGCTCCCGATGCGATCATCCCGCATGCTTTCGACCAGAAGCGCGCCACACAATTGTTAATCCAATGGGTGGAAGCTAACGGTCTGGCTCCCGAGAAGAAAGTGGACCTGCCGCGCGGCCTGTATCTTCCCCTCTGGACATTCGACGTTGGAGGTGCAATTGATTACACGGCCGAAAAGATCCAGGCAGAGGACGAATCTTTCAGCGGGCGCGCTGAACTAAAAGTCATTCGTATTACCGATCAATATCCTGTTTTTGTGGATGACTTGCCGCTGCCCGCGTCGCGCAAACCGTCCGCGGTTTTCATGAAGTTGATCCCCACCTTTGAGTTGAAGTCTTTAAAACCTTACGATCCGCGTTTCCTTGCGAGTTGGCCCGCGGAGATATACGACGTACCGATGGCGGACGCGTCGTTGGATGCGCGCAGCCAGACCTATGCGCGATATCAGCGCGAACTGCCAACTGTTTTGAGCGAGCTAAGGCTGATCCACACTTCTTCGGCAAATCTCGTGATCGAGTCGTTCAAGCTTAATCTGCTGCCAGTATGGATGACCGAGATCCCACTCGGCGGCCGCGAACATCTGGTTCTGATCAACGGTCAAAGTGGGATCGTAGCAAGTGATATTGAAGATAAATTACAAAAATCAAAAGATCAGGAAGAATCCGAAAAGGGTGGCTTGATGGATTTCCTCTCCGATTTACTCAACGATTAGTTTACAATTCACTGCGTCACTAGCCACTGAGTCGCAGTTCCCATTCACCCTGTCGGGTACTTCGCGGGGATGATAAGGCACACAGAAAAAAACCTGTCTCTCTGTGGCAAATCAACAAAACCATGCAGGAACTGACTCCCATCCTCCGGGCCCGCCGGGAACGACGACTTGAAAAACAACGTGCCTCTTCAGCGCGCGGACGCGGCTCGTTGCTGGGCGTAGGCACGCTCCTTTCCCTTGTGCTGGCTGCGCTGATCATCGTCAGCGCGCTGGTGTATGCAGATATCACGCGCGACCTTCCTTCGGTTGAAATCCTGCCACACTTGTTAAATCCACCGGATGGATTATTACTTCAACCGACGCGCATGTATGACCGCACGGGTTTGCAACTGCTGTATACCTTTGCACCCACCGAGTCGCCGCGGCGATATATTCCGATCAACGAACAAAACCCGCAACACATCCCCGTGAATTTGATAAATTCGATCATCGTTGTTGAAGACCCGCAGTTTTGGTCACATTCCGGGTACGCGATCCAGGGATACGACAATCCCGATAGGCATCCCACCATCGCGCAAAAACTTGTCAGTGATCTGCTTCTTTACAATGAACCGCCCTCCACGAGGCGCGCAGTTCGCGAACGGATCCTGGCCGCACAGATCACCGCAGAGTATGGCCGCACGCAGATCCTGGAGTGGTATCTCAACAGCACGCACTTCGGTCACTATGCCTATGGTGTGGAAGCCGCCGCACAGTTGTATTTTGGCAAATCCGCCGCACAACTCAGCCTGGCTGAGTCTGCCATGCTCGCCGCAACAAGCGAGACCCCGGCCCTCAATCCATTGGATGCGCCTCAAGTTGCGATCCAACGCGGGCGCGAGGTCATCTACATTTTGAATGGATTACAGATCATCCATGAGGACGATGCCGCGCACGCGTTGGTGGAAACTCCGGTCATTCAGCCTGCGCCTGCATCCCTGCCCAAACCTGCTGAGGCCTTTACGCACATGGTCCTGGCCCAATTAAATTCGCAGGTCCCGCGCGAGCGGATCGAACGCGGCGGATTGACGATCATCACCACCTTGGATTATGACCTGCAAAAACAAGCCTCCTGCACGACCCAGGTCTACGCGGCCAGGCTGGCCGGTTTAGCCGAGCCGGAGATCGATGGGTGTGACGCGGCGCGCTTGTTACCGGCATTGCCACCCGGAGTGACATTCCCTGATTCGTCTGCAAGCGCCTTGATCCTTGACCCAAAAACAGGCCAGGTGCTGGCAGTCGTGGGAGAGACCAATCAAGGCCTTGAAACCCCGCTTTTGGGCGCACACAGACCCGGGTCCAGCCTGGATGCGTTTGTTTATTTAACAGGGTTCACGCGCGGGTTGAGTCCCGCCTCTTTAACGTGGGATATTCCTCCATCCCCTTCGGGGACCTTCGGCGGGGACTTCGCCGGTCAGGGCAGCGTCCAAAATTTTGATGGCGAATTTCATGGGCCTGTGCGGTTAAGAGTCGCCTTGGCGAACGATTATCAGGTGCCTGTGGAAACTTTGCGCGCGCAAATGGGAATTGAAAATGAGACAGAAATCGCCTCGTCGTTTGGGATCGAGCTGAATGCGGATGTTTCCATGCTTAAACTCGCCGGCGCATATGGTGTCTTTGGAATGCAGGGTCTTTACTTTGGACAAAATGTAGATGATGACTTTCTGCCCGCGACTGTTCTGCGCGTGGAAAGTGTTGATCATGCGGTGATGTTGGACTGGACCACGCCACAGGCAAAATCCATTGTCACGCCTGCATTGGCATATATCATGACGAATGTTTTGAGCGACGAGACCGCGCGTTGGGCTTCCCTTGGAAGATCGAACGCGTTGGAGATCGGCAGGCCTGCGGGCGTAAAGGTGGGGCAAACTGCGGATGGACTCGATACCTGGGTGGTGGGTTATACACCATCTTATGTCGTGGTCACATGGACGGGTGCGCGCGGCGAAGGCGTGAGTTTGTCTCCGCGCTTGCCTGCGGTTTTGTGGAACGCGTTAATCCAATATACCTCGCGCGATCTGGCGGCCGATGGATGGATCGCACCTCAAGGCGTGACACCGATCACCGTGTGCGACCCCTCGGGCATGTTACCCACGCGTGAATGTCCGAATTTGGTGACCGAGGTTTTCCTGAACGGGAATGAACCCGGTCAATCAGATGACTTGTACCGCCAGTTTGCAGTGAATCGTGAAACGGGCTTGCTCGCGACCGTATTCACTCCTGCTGAGTTAATTGAAACGCGCGTGTATCTGCTTGTGCCTGAGAATGCGCGCGATTGGGCGCGCAGCGCCGGGCTGGAGATTCCGCCCTCCTCTTATGATGCGATCCAGACACCGCCGCTGAATCCGAGCGTGAATATTACCGAGCCGGAGTTGTTCGCAGATGTGACAGAGCTGGTAAAGATCGTCGGCACTGCTTCAGGAGATGACTTTGCCTATTATCGAGTGCAGGTGGGCAAGGGATTAAATCCGCAGGAATGGATCCAATTGGGGAGCGATGTCATTATCCCCGTGGAAAGCGGCGTACTGGCTGAGTGGGATACAAAGGGATTAAGTGGATTATATGCCGTGCAGTTATTGGTCGTGCGGACAGATCAACGCGTGGATACGGCGGTGATTCAGCTAACAATAAAATAGCTATTAGCTGATAGCTCTTAACGATCAAGTTGCAGATTTAAGCCTTTGAATGAAGGAATTAAGCATTTTGCCAATTTCAATGAGATCCTTCTGCATATTTTGATAAACATCATCAGGAAGATAGCCAAGATCACGGGCAAGTAATAGAAGGTATTCCAGTTCGCTGGACGATCCCATTGCGATCAAAAAATATCGCTTAAGTTCTGCAGCACTGTCTTTGCCGCAGCCTTCGGCTATATTTGCAGGGATGGAAACCGCCGCGCGCTGAATTTGATTGGTCAGCGCATACAGCTCCTGTTTTGGAAATCCCTCTGCTGCTTTGTAGATCGTCAATGTTAATGTGTGCGCTTTCTCCCAGACTTTCAAGGAACGAAAATCCTTCACCTCTCCTCCATGTGTGGTTAGCTCCTGGCTAACCGCTAATTGCTAATCGCCAACCGCTAATTGCTATCCGCTAAAAGCTACCTCGCCAACACCCTAGCCATGTGATAGTACTCCATGTTGATCTTGCGTTTGTTACTGATCACGTCTGCGAGGGGAACGTAGTCCACGCCTTTGCCTCCCCGCTGATCAATCCTTCGTATCCGTGCTTGCTGCCGATCACATTCATATTATTGGTCAATGAAGTGCGGACCACGGCGCGAATCGCCGCCGGAAGTTAATACCCCAATTGTGAATTTACCTGCCATCTTGAACGTCTCGCTTGATCTGATATGTGTCAAAATCGCGGGCCACCACTGTGTTCGGAAAAACGGATTGCGCCTCGGCGATCACGTCCTTTTCTCGATAGCGGCGCGAAATATGCGTAAGAATTAGTTTGTTGACCCCCGCTTTTACGGCGAGTTCCGCGCCCATGCGCGCAGTCAGATGTGAGAACTGCTTCGCCATATCGGCTTCTGCATCCAAATAAGTGGACTCGATCACCAGCCCATCCGCGTCCTTGCAGACCTCGACCAAGTCATCGGTTCTGCCGGCATCTCCCACAACGACGAGTTTACCGCCCTTTTCCCACGCACCCAGCACCTCGTCCGGTGTGATGCTGCGGCCGTCAGCGAGAGTGACCGCGCGGCCTGAGACCAGTTCCCTGCGTTCGGGGCCGAATGGCACGCCAAGTTCATCCGCTTTTTGCGCGAGGAATGGGCGCTTTGCTTTTTCCTCGAAGATATAACCCAGGCAATCCGGTCCGCGGTGAGTGACCGGGAACGCAGTAAGCGTAAAATCATCCGCTTCGAAGATCGTGCCGGGTTTGATCTCCTGCATTTTCAACGGCATCGGGGGCTGGTTGCCGCGCAGCACAACATCATAAAGAAGCGTGTGTACGCGGTCGAGCGTGGAACGCCCGCCGAAGATTTCAAGTTCTTCGATGGCCTCCCACCTTAAGAAAGTGGAGAGCAAGCCGCCGAGGCCCAGGATATGATCGAGATGACCGTGCGTGAGCAGGATGCGCGTCAGGCGTTTGAACCCCGTGCCGGATTGCAATATTTGTCTTTGCGTGCCTTCGCCGCAGTCAATCAGAAAGCGATATTCGTTATGAGAAACGATCTGCCCGGAAAGCCCGCGTTTTGCAGAAGGCGCGGAGGCCGATGTGCCAAGAAAAAGAATTTCGAACAATGTTGAGTCCTTACCATGATCAGCGCAGAGTACACACCGTTCGTCCGCAGGATCGCTTCGCTGATGCCGCGAAGCCCGGCGTCACGCCGGTGCGAGACGGCTGAGTGAACAAGAAAAAACTTAGAGAACTCCCCTAGCACCGCCTGCTACATCGTCCCGACACTTGCGCCGCACTCCCACTCCGCTGCGGGGACTTCGTGCGTTTGTTGCAGTGCAGGTGTGTCCTTCGGGAGGGCAGGTGTGTGATCTCTGTGGCTAAATTTTTAACTGTGTAATTTCTAAGCTACGCAATTGTACCTTAAAGAAAACAGACCATTTGTGCTATAATGATTTTCAATAGTTGAAGTTCCAAAGTATCTAAACTTTAAGTCTGCGAATTTTCGCGACGAACGCGAACTGTTCGCGTGAATTAGCGGATAAAAGTTTTCCAATGCCCATCCTCAAACCCCTCACCCCTCTTAAGAAGAATTACAAACCTGCCGAGAAGACCGTGCCGCCAAAAAAAGGCATCCCTGCGCGCGGCAAACCTGCGCCAAAAGGGAAGTCGCAGGGAACGTACACGCCTCCACCTCCGCGCGCGCCTTCCTGGTGGGAAAAACTTTCCCCTGAACGTAAACTCGACGTTGTCGGGATCATTCTCGCCTTTGTCGGCGTGCTTATTATGCTTGGTTTGCTTTCTGCAAATCGTTCCGCACTGGTGGGTGGCGCGATCTTCTTCCTCTCACAAATTTTCGGTTGGGGCATCTACGTTCTCCCGCTTGGCTTGCTCGTTTTTGGGTTGTGGCTTGTCTTCCGCAAGATCGAACGCATCCCGCTACTCTCTCTTGAACGCGCCGTCGGCAGCATCATTCTCTTCCTCTGGCTGCTCACAATTTTGCACACTGTTGCCGCAACTGCAGAGACCGCCGAATCCGTTGCTCTTAGCGGAGTGGGTGGCGGTGCCGTGGGTGGAATTTTCCAAAGACTGCTCTGGTTCGGACTGGGAGGCGTCGGCGCGGGGATCGCTTTGTTCGCGTGGTTGATCATCGGCATCACAGTCACGCTGGATACTTCCGTGCAGGATCTGTTCCGCTGGCTCAAACCGGTTATCGCCAGGTTGCGGATGTGGCTAAACAAACCGCTCACGCCTCAAACCGACCCTTCGGCAGGCATTGGGCAGCGCCTCGAACCTGCTTTCGTGCGGACGGATGGGCTCACCCCGATCGATTCATCGATTGTGCAGCCCGTTGTCGCAGCTGTGCCTCAACAACCGACCACCGGCATAGGCGTTTCCGCCGTCATCCCATGGACATTACCGGATCTTAAGGATATTCTCGACGAGGGCAACGCGCCCTCCATCAATGAAGACTTTGTGCAACAACGCGCGCGTCTCATCGAAGAGACCCTCGCATCCTTTGGCGCGCCCGCACAGGTCGTGGCGATCAGTCGCGGGCCGTCGATCACACAATTCGGCGTGGAGCCGCTTTTCGTCGAGGGCCGAGGCGGGAGCCGGACCAGAGTCCGTGTCAGCAAGATCGCCTCCTTGTCCGATGACCTCGCGCTCGCGCTGGCCGCGCCGCGCATCCGCATTCAGGCGCCTGTGCCGGGGCATAGTTATGTCGGCATCGAAGTTCCAAATGAAGAGATGGCGATGGTGGCCCTGCGCGATATTTTGGAAAGTGAAACTTTCGTGCGCAATCAGCAGGCCTTGAGTTTCGCGCTTGGCCGCGATGTAGCCGGGCATCCCATCCTTGCAAATCTCGAGAATATGCCGCACCTGTTGATCGCAGGGACAACTGGTTCCGGCAAATCGGTTTGTGTGAATTCGATCCTCACCTGCATGTTGCTTTTCAACACGCCGCATGATCTAAAATTGGTTCTGGTTGACCCGAAGCGCGTGGAGTTGACCGGTTACAACGGCATTCCGCATTTGCTCAGCCCTGTGGTGGTTGAAATGGATCGCGTGATCGGCGCGTTGCAATGGATGACGCGCGAAATGGACAAACGTTATCACATGTTCGCGCAGGCCGGCGCGCGCAGTATTGTGGATTACAACGCGAAGATGAAGCTGCAGAACCAAAAGAAACTGCCGTATCTCGTCATCCTCATTGACGAGTTGGCTGATCTGATGATGATCGCGCCGGATGAAACCGAAAAGACCATTACGCGTCTCGCGCAACTTGCACGCGCCACTGGTATTCATATGGTGCTCGCAACACAGCGTCCCTCTGTTGATGTTGTAACGGGTCTTATTAAAGCAAACTTTCCTGCACGCATCGCATTTGCTGTGGCTTCCAACACGGATAGCCGCGTGATCCTCGACCAGCCGGGCGCGGAGCGATTGCTCGGTCGCGGTGACATGCTCTATCAGGCCCCGGATGCGCCCGCACCTGCACGCCTGCAAGGCGTGTTCGTTTCAGATCATGAGATCCAAAAACTTGTGGAATACTGGCGTACATTGGCCGCAGGGGCGAGCCCCTACGCGGTGGCGGGTGCACCTGTGAAGGCAATTCCCTCCCATGTTCCACTGAAACAAACGCCCTTATGGGAGGATATGCAGAAAGTGGAGGGTGATCCGCTCTTTGATGAAGCCGTGAACATCATCCGCAAGGAGGGTCGGGCATCCGTTTCCATGTTACAGAGACGATTGCGGATCGGTTATACGCGCGCCTCACGCATTGTGGATCAGATGGAGGATAAAAAGATCGTTGGGCCTCCCGAGGGTGGCACGCAAATCCGGCAGGTGCTGGATTACGGCCCCACCGCACCGCCGAAGGATGATGGAATGTAACACAAGAGCCGTCGCTTATAAGCGATGGCTCTTGTGTTTATTTTACAGAAAATTTTCGATCATTTGTTTCAGCGCCTTCAAGCCGAATGGTTTGCTCAAATATTCGCTCGCGCCTGCCTCAAGGCAACGTTCGCGGTCACCGGGCATGGCAAAGGCTGTGAGGGCAATAATGGGCATGGATGCGAAACGCGGGTTTTCTCGCAGGCGCCGGGTCGTTTCCAATCCGTCCAGATCCGGCATTTGAATATCCATTAAGATGATGCGCGGGTATCCTTGACGAAAACCGGCTGGCCGGTTCGGATCGTCCGCTCGGTCACGCCGGCGGTGAGGGGGATGCGTTCGATCACGCGTTCGTAACCTACCTGATGCTGGAGGGCGAGAGAGTCTCCCTCCAGCAAATACAGGCTGACCTGGGAATACGCGAAGGTGTCTGCCACCGACTCGACCACAACGCGCAAGAGCTCGGGCAGGTCGGTCTCGCGTGCCATGGCCGTGTGGACCTTATCAAGCAGGAACAACTCGCGAGCCTGCCTTTACCCTTTTTCTTATTGGGCTTGGCTCGTGCTTTTTGTTTTTTCGGCTTTTTACTACCTTCCCGACTTGATCAACGAGAAGTGACCTTGAGGATGAACAATCATCGTTCCCGCCGCATGCAGAAACCTTAAAAGCATAGCATTTTTCGACAAACAGGAAATTACAATCTTCTTTCATTCCTGACGGGCTGGCGATGGTCGAATTTGCAGGGTTGTTTCCGGGTAATCCAACTCCATTTCACTCTTTTCATTTAAGATAAGATGGATTGTGATACATAGTATAATCATGTTCATCAT
Source organism: uncultured Anaerolineaceae bacterium (assembly GCA_964610295.1). Lineage (GTDB taxonomy): Bacteria > Chloroflexota > Anaerolineae > Anaerolineales > Villigracilaceae > Villigracilis. Next base: position 78,165 of record CAZSVR010000007.1, on the reverse strand, counting down.
CTCCTCGGAGGAATTATGACCGAACGCAAGACTAGTCCTGCCGTCTCGCACCGGCGTGCCGCCGCTGATCGCGGCACGCACGGTGAGCAGGGTCGAAGGATCCGTGTATTGGTTGCCAAGCCTGGTTTGGACGGACATGACCGCGGCGCGAAAGTTGTGGCGCGTGCCTTGCGTGATGCCGGCATGGAAGTGATTTACACCGGCCTGCGCCAGACACCGGAAATGATCGCTGAAGCCGCGCTTCAGGAAGATGTGGATGTGGTCGGGCTCTCCGTCCTTTCGGGCGCGCACATGGCGCTTACCCCGCGTATTATGGAATTGCTCAAATCGAATGGACAAACGCATGTCAAGGTCTTCATTGGAGGTATCATCCCGGATGAGGATCTTCACCGTTTAAAGGAGATGGGCGTGACGGGAGTCTACGGCCCCGGCGCATCCACCGATGACATCATTCGTGACGTCAAACTGGCAATCTCCGGATAGCCTGATGAAAGGACACAGAGTTTAAGATGCTCTGTGTTTTTCTTGTAGATGCATGCAGATTCAATGACTTATTCTCAAGCTGTTCTCACGGGTGACCGTCTCGCCCTGGCCCGCCTGTTGACCCTGGTGGAGAATAACGAAGCGGAAGGCCGTGCCGCGTTGATCGAATTATTCCCGCACACAGGCAGGGCGCATTTGATCGGGGTGACGGGCGCGCCCGGCACAGGTAAATCGTCGCTGGTGAATCAACTGGCGCTGCATTATCGTAAAAAGGAGCAGAAGCGCATCGCGATCGTGGCGGTTGACCCGTCGAGTCCGTTTACCGGGGGCGCGGTGCTCGGTGACCGCGTGCGCATGCGCGACCTTTCCGGCGACCCCGGTGTATTCATCCGTTCGATGGCCACGCGTGGGTCGTTGGGCGGGCTGGCGCAGGCGACCGCAAATATGGTGCAGATATTCGACGCAGCGGGTTTTGATATTGTTATTATTGAGACGGTGGGTGCGGGTCAAAGCGAAGTGGAGGTGGCGCGGCTTGCGCACACGACATTGGTCGTTGAAGCCCCGGGTCTCGGCGATGATATTCAAGCCATCAAAGCCGGTATCCTCGAGATTGCGGATATTCTTGTGGTGAACAAGGCAGATCGCCCTGGCGTGGAAAACACGGAAAAGGCATTGAAGTCCATGCTGGAGCTGGCGCACCCGACTCAAAGAGTGTTCAGACATCATGGTATTAGCATGACTGTGTCTGCGCCGAAGGAGGATCCACAAATTAATATATGGATACCTCCCATTCAACGCACAGTTTCCACAGAAGGGAAAGGGGTCGTTGAATTGGCAGGCTCCATTACGCGGCATGTGGCGCACTTGCGTCAAAGTGGAGATTGGGCCGTTCGGGAGCGCGCCAGACTTGAGCTGGAGTTGGAGACGTTGATCCGTGAAGCGTTGGTGAATCGATTTCGCGAAAATGTCCCGCAGCGGACATATGACGATGTTCTTGAGAAAGTCCTGCAGAGAGATCTTTCGCCGTGGGAAGCGGTAAAGACCCTGATGAAGGACGGTTTGAAATGAGCATGATCTATGGCGAGCGTGTGCGTTTGCGCGCGGCGGAACGCGAAGATCTTAAAAAGTTTTATGAATGGGTCAACGACCCCGAAGTGACGCGCGGGCTGGGGTTGTATTTACCCATGTCCATGACGGATGAAGAGAATTGGTTCAACGGCACGGCGCAACGCGACCCAAATGAGAAACCGCTGGCGATCGAGATTCGCGATGGCGATGCTTGGAAGATCATCGGCAACTCGGGTGTGTTCGGTATCGACTGGGTGAATCGCACGGGCGAACTTGGGATCTTGATCGGCGAGAAATCGGAATGGGATAAAGGCTATGGTGCCGAAGCCATGACCCTGCTCCAGCGTCACTGTTTTGAGACCTTGAACCTGAACCGCGTGTTTTTGCGAGTCTACGCTGATAATGTGCGCGCGGTGCGCTCGTATGAAAAGGCGGGGTTTGTGTATGAAGGACGCCTGCGAGAAGGCGTATATAAAAACGGTAAATACGACGATGTCATTTTGATGAGCGTCCTGCGCTCTGAGTGGATGGCACACAAGAAGGAGGAATAGATGCATCACGTTCATCACGATCTTAAAGTGTACGGGGGTATTAAATTGTTCAGCGGCACGGGTTCGCCCGAACTCGCCCAGAATATTTCGGATTACCTGGGCCTGCCCTTAAGTGACCGCGAGGTGATCGAATTCCCCAACGAGAATCTTTTTGTGAAATTAAAGGGGAGTGCGCGCGGCCAGGATGTATACGTGATCCAGACCACCTCCTCCCCGGTCCATCGTAATTTGATGGAACTGCTTATCATGATCCAAACGCTTCGGCTGGATTCCGCCGCGCGCATCACAGCGGTTGTGCCGTATCTTTGTTATGGACGGTCTGATAAAAAAGACCAGCCGCGCGTGCCGATCACTGCACGCCTAGTCGCAGACATGATTGAGGTGGCGGGTGCAGATCGTTACATGACCCTCGATCCGCACGCCGGACAGGTGCAGGGTTTTTTCTCCATTCCCGGGGATGTGCTTACTGCTTCGCGCTTGTTGATCAAACATATCAATGCGCATATGCGTCCATCCATGACAGACCCCGTAGTGGTTTCAGTGGATCTGGGCTTTGCCAAGAAGGGTCGCAACTACGCGGCGGATATGGATATGCCCATTGCGTTCATCGAAAAACGCCGCCAGGGGAACGACGCAAAGGTGGAAGCCCTCACATTGATCGGCGAGGTACATGACCGCGACGTCATCATTGTGGACGATGAAGTGGATACAGGCGGGTCGATTGCCCAGGCTGTGAATGTGGTGAAACAAAATGGCGCGCGGGATGTATATCTCACCTTTGTACATGCGATCCTTTCCGACAATGGTGCCCAGCGTCTGGCTTCATTACCCATCAAACACATCGTCACCACAGATAGTGCGCCGCTTTCCGCCGAGAAGCTCAAACTTCTGGAGGGCAGGATCACGGTCGTATCGGTCGCGACACTGCTGGGTGAAGTCATCCGCCGCGCCCACGAAGGCCGCAGCGTGGGTGAAATGTTCAACGAGTAACGTATCAACGTTATCATGCCCGAACTTCCCGAAGTAGAGACTATTGCACGTGGGTTGCGGCTGGAACTGGTCGGCAAGACGATCCTCTCCGCCGATGTGCTCTGGGCGCGCACGCTTGCGATGCCCTCGTCAAAAAAATTCAAAGAGCAGATCAAAGGTCAGAAGATAAAAAACGTCTCGCGTCGTGCCAAATTCCTTAATCTCCAGCTCGAAACTTACAATATCCTTATACATTTGCGAATGAGCGGGGATTTGGTGGTAAGAAAAGGTAAAATTAAACCTGAAAAACACGACCGCTTATTACTATATTTGTCTGGCGGACAAACCCTTGCCTTTAAGGACACGAGAAAATTTGGTCGTGTCTGGCTTACGCATGAACCTGAACGTGTGCTTGGCAAACTAGGCCCTGAGCCTCTCGACAAAGGGTTCACTGCCGAATGGCTTTACAACAACCTGCGGGCGCGCAAGCGCCAGCTCAAGCCGTTACTCCTCGACCAGACCTTTCTGGCCGGCCTGGGCAACATTTATGCCGATGAGTGTTTGAACATGGCCAAATTGCATCCGCTCGCCCTTGCAAGCACAATGAAACCGGGTCAGGCTGTAGCCTTGCACAAAGCCATACGCGCCGTGCTCAAGGAAGGCATCCGCCGCAACGGCGCCAGCATAGACTGGGTCTATCGCGGCGGCGAATACCAAAATTATTTTCGTGTGTACGACCGGGAGGGCAAGCCCTGCCTCGCGTGTGGTACAACGATAAAAAAACTCATCGTCGGACAACGCGGCACACATATATGCCCGAAATGTCAGAAATTGAGGTAGGTCATGACAATTGTTTACATCCTTGTCGCTGTGCTTGTGGGTTGGGCGATCGGATTTCTGGATTCCAATCTACGCACATCCAAAAAAATAGAGGCTGCAGAAGCCAAGGCCCAACTTGTCGTCATCGAGGCGGAAAAAAAGATCGCGGCCGCGCAGGCTCAGGTTAAGCCCGGAACGCCGCTGATGCCCGATGAGCACGGCCTGCTGCACCTCAAAAATGTGGACGGCATCGCTTCTCTCGAAATGGATGGCGCGCCGTTAAATGTAAAAAGCGTGTCGTCAGATCAGAAAAGGCGCTTGCTCGAACTGCTCACATTCATTCGCCCCTGGGTCGAAGGTGGACAACCCCTCCCGCCTGTTTCAAAGCCCGCCGCGCCGATCAGCGCGCCGCCTCAACCTGCTTCGGTTTACCCAGCGGAATCTTCCTTCAAACCCACCCTTACTCAACCAATGCCTCCCTTAAAACCTGCGGAGGAAAAAAATATCAGAGCACTCAGCATCGTCGCGCAGATAGATACAGTCCTGCAAACGCTGCTGACACACACAGACCTTGCGAGCAAGGGGATTCGCCTGACCGAAAGCTCCATCGGTGGTGTGGAAGTCTATGTGGGCCTTAACAAATATCCATCCCTTGACGACGTGCCCGACGCGGAGATCAAAACCGTCATCCGCACTGCCATCGCGGAATGGGAGGAGAAATTCACGCCAGGGGCCTCCAGATAAAATGCATCCCTCGGGGTTACGAAATCAAACCTCGAGGGATGTTTTATTTAATTGCTCTTAAATCGTGCTGCATTTTCCACGACGCATGCTGTGATGCGGGGGTGATTAATGTTCGAACAACACCGTCTTATACCCCAACGCCGTGAAGAACTTGAGCAGATACGCTTCCGCATTTGTTTGCGCCAGCGTGAGAATGCCGTCTTCCAGCGCGGCTTTGCGGATCTCGTCCTCCGCGGCCTGGCGCGCCAATGTTTCAAGATCCTGGCTGCCTTTGGTCAATGAGCCGGTCTCGCGGTCGTACACATAGGATTTATCGTTATCCAATGTCGCGATGAAAATCTCCGCGGGTGGCAGTTTCACATACAAGACACTGCCATCCAGCCGCATATCGCCGGGTTGGATCTTTTGCATGTCAATGCCCGCGATCACGGTGCCGTGTGCGACGAACAATAACTTGTCGCCGAACAAAAATCCAAACGAACCCTGACCGACTTCAGCTGTGATGACCTTCTCAATGCTGTATTGAATGGTCTCCAAACGCGCCAGTGCGCGCACTTCGTTGATATATGTCACCGGATCCGGGATGATCGTGGGGGTGGGATTCATCATTTGTGAAACTTGTGTCTGCAGTGCCTCGTTCGCCTGATTGATCTGCTGGAATGGTTCCGTCGCGGCCGCCGCGGTCTCGCGCAGGGTCTGTACGATAAAATATACCCCGGCTGCCAGCACGATCAAAACAAGGATGGACAAAATAGTACTAAGACTGTTTTTCATGGTAGTCCTTTCTTAACTTGTCTTATTATAGCAACATCAGTATGATTGTGCGCAATCAAACTTGTAAGATAAAGATGAAAAAACTCCTATTGGTACTATTTCTCGCGGTTCTTGGATGTTCATTCCCTGTGCAATTGACTTCGGGGACTCGCACACCGATTCCCATTTTCACGCAGTCTCCCACTGCTGTGCCAACGCCTTCCGCGACGGCCGAGCCCGGTACCGAAAAAAATCCATTGATTCTCGCCCTGGCCCCTTCGCCGCGTCCGAGTGATAAGATGCTCGCTGCAGGCGAGCTCATCGCCGCGTTCATCGGATCGCACACGGGCTACAGACTGGTGACTGTCGTCCCATCCTCTGAAAGCGACCTTGTGGAAGCGTTCAACAGGAACAATGCACATATCGCATCGCTATCCCCGTTCGCGTATTTGCTCGCGCGTAAGAGCGCATCGGTCACTGCCGTGCTGGCCAGCGTGCGCGCTGGACAGATGTTTTACGGTGCGCAATTCATTGCCAACCGCGAGAACGGTTTTACCCCCTTTTACGACTCTGTACGCGGTGAGAATACGGCCGAAGCTGTTGATGCGTTGAATCAGCTTGAAGGAAAAAAACCGTGCTGGAGCGACGCGACATCTCCCTCGGGATATGTAATTCCGCTCGGATTGCTGAATCAGGCCAAAGTCCAGTTAAGAAGCGGGGCGTTCCTCGAAGGTCAGCCGAGTGTCGTGCGCGCCGTTTACGCCGATGATATCTGCGATTTCGGTGTGACTTTCATCGACGCGCGCCAGTCTCCCTCGTTGGAGGCGAATTATCCCGATGTGATGGACAAGGTGGTCGTGATCTGGCGCGCGCCGAACGTGATCCCGTATGAAAATATTTCGATATCGACCGCTCTGCCGCTTGAAATGCGGCGCGTGCTTCAACGCGCGTTCATTGACCTGATGCTTACACCTGAAGGTAAAACCGCGATCCAGACGGTATACGGGATCGACGATTTACAGATCGCGGAAGACCCGATGTACGACCCATTTAAGAATTATGTAAAAGAATCAAAACTCGATCTGCAGGAATTGATCGAGTGACTTTGTTGTACAATTCCTGGTATGTTCAAGAAGGTGATGAAATTTACATTCCGCCTCATACTGACTCTCGGTTTGCTTGGCCTGATCGGGCTTTTTGTTCCTCGATTTATTTTCATGATTTATGCGGCTTCCCGAACATTCACTCTGGAAGAGGTCAACACCGAGCATGTGGCGATCATCTTCGGCGCAGGGCTAAGACCGGATGGCTCCGCAGGTGCGATCCTGCGTGACCGGGTCGAAACGGCAGTCGATCTCTACAAAACAGGCAAAGTGGACAAACTGCTGATGAGCGGCGATAATCGGTTCGTGGAATACAACGAGCCGCAGGCCATGCGTCAATACGCGCTCAGCTTTGGCGTTCCCGATGAAGATATCGTTCTGGATTATGCAGGCCGCCGCACGTACGATACCTGCTATCGCGCCAGGGAGATCTTCCAGGTCGATTCGGCCATTCTCATGACACAAAGCTTTCATATGGCGCGGGCCCTGTTCCTTTGCAATTCCCTCGGTGTTGAATCGGCAGGCGTGGAAGCGGACAATGCCTACTTCCGCAAGATCCCGCGTTTGATCTGGAATACGCGCGAACTCTTCGCCACCTCCCAGGCGATTTGGGATGTTTATGTGGCAAAGCCCATCCCTGTGCTGGGCGAGCCTCAGCCGATCTTTGTGCAGATACAATAGGTGTTAAGTGGAATTATCATAGTGTAAAGACTTAAGTTGGCTGTATAATATCGTGCGAAAGAGAGTGACCATGATCGAAATTCGAGATTTGCAGGCAAAATATATAACCGACGAGAACGGCAAAAAAACGGCTGTCGTGCTCCCGATTGAAGAGTTTGAAGAATTACTTGAAGATTTGGAGGATCTTGCTGTTTTGGCTGAACGGCGTGAAGAACCAGTGCTTTCCTTTGAAGAAGTCATTGCGCGGTTAAAACAAAATGGCTTCTTATCGGATTGAATGGAAAACATCCGCGTTAAAGGAACTTGAAAAACTGCCGAGACGATATATTCCAAGGATTGTCTCGGCAGTAGGTCAATATCAGCGAATCCATATCTGCAAGGAACGAAAAAGCTGATTGGTTCTGAACATACTTATCGTATCCGTGTGGGAGATTATCGAATTATTTACGAAATTCAGGAGGATAAACTGGTGATACAAGTTGTTCGAGTCCGCCATCGTAAGGATGTTTATAGATGAGTATGAACCGCGATGAAGCCCTTGTCCTTGTGCGTGAATTTGTAAAAAGCGAAAGCCTGGTACGTCACATGCTTTCGGTGGAAGCCGCCATGCGTTTCTATGCTGAGAAATATGGCGAAGAGGTTGAGCCCTGGGGTCTGATCGGCCTGCTCCACGATTTTGACTGGGCGATCCACCCGACTTTGGACGAGCATCCACAGAAAGGTTCAGCGATCCTGCGCGCGCGCGGCATAAGCGAGGAAGTGATTCAGGATATTTTGAGCCATGCAGACCATACCGGCGTGCCGCGTGACACGATCCGCAGAAAGGCCATCGCCGCATGCGACGAAGTGACAGGTCTCATCACCGCGGTGGCGCTGGTACGTCCCTCGCGCTCGTTGTACGACCTTGAAGCCTCCTCTGTGAAAAAGAAATGGAAGGACAAGGCCTTTGCCGCAGGCACGGACCGCGCTGAAATGGAACATGCTGCAATGGAACTTGGCGTGGATATTTGGGAACACGTTGCGAATGTCATCACTGCCATGCGCAAGATCGCACCTGAATTGGATCTGATCGGGAATCTACAGGCGTAGCCATGTTGCTATGATCGCATTCTAAAAATAAAACCCGCCGTTCTGAACGGCGGGTTTTTAGAAGCTCGGGAAACTTACGGGTTCTTCTTGAATCGCACAAGCACCAGGTTCTTCGAACAATCGTTGAAGGTGTTGATAGAAATAAGATCGGAAAGTGGAAGGCTGGTGGTCTGGTCGAGGATCTGCAGTGACAACTCGCCCTTGGATGAGATGGGAACCGTGCCAAGGAAGAATTCGAAGCCAGATCTGCCGTAGGCTGGGGCCACACCGCTCACCGTGATCGTTGGCGGTTCACTCTTGGTTTTTCCATTATAAGTACCTACAAGCCGGATGACCATTGGGATCATATCCGCATTGTTGGCATCCACAACCGTGCCACCTACACCCTGCCAGTTGCAAGCCAGGTCCGGGTGGATGATACTGCTGTCAATGTAGGTTACCGTCGCGGAGAACGGCCTCTTGGGGGTCTTTGTCGGGGAAGGCGTTTCGGTGGGAGGCACAAGTGAGAATGATGTTGGCGAAGGCTCGAGCGTCTGCGTCGGAATGAGTGTGAGAGTTTCCGTGCCGAGGGGGATAATAGTGGGCGTCCACGTTGGTTCGAGTTGAATGGGCGTGATGGTGGGAGTGGCCGTCGCATTCGGGTCGAAGGGATTGGGAGGGTACGGGTTCAACGGCGAATTGGGGAAGAGATAGATCACCACAAAGTACACACCAATCACAGCTGTGATCAACAGCACTAGGATGCTGAGCATATCCCAAAACTTAAGACGCGAGCTCCGTTTTGATATGGCTGAATCGTTGTAGTCATAGTTGTAATTGGTCATGATGGTACTCCCAAGAAGCTGTTTCGAAGCCTGGGGATAACCCTGGCAGGGTTAAGGGGCTAAGACAATATCGCTCTCTGTGCGTTGGTCGGCGATCCACTTTCGTACCGCCTGCTCCTGCACGGTCAGCAAGGCATCCGGTGAAAGGGGATGGTTTCCGCGTTCCAGCGCCTTGAAGATATGAAATCCCGCCTCCGTTGCGATCACGTCACTGATCGCGCCGGTCTGTAAAGCAAACACGGCATCGTCCGCATTTGTGTTGAGCAAATATCCGCGCGGCACCCAGCCCAACTCGCCCAATGTGATCGGGTCGTATAATGTGGCCAGATCGTCGAACTCAGCGCCATTCTTCAATTGCTCCAGCGCGGCGCGCGCGTCTGCCTCATTATAGGTCAAAATCTGGCGCACGTGGATTTGCTCCACAGCGGTGGGTACATCCGCAATGATTTTGTCACGCATCCATGCGGCTTCAGCAGCGCGCTTTAATGCAATCCGAAAGGATGCATCGTCAAACCCGTGAGCGGATTGCCACTGCGTGAGCGCGTCGGTGCCTTCGATCTGCGCGGTCAGCGCATCCACGCGGGACTGTACGTCTGCGTCTGTCAATTCGAATCCCGCGTCCCGCGCGGCTTGCGCAAGCATGAACTGCGCGATCATATCCTCCAGCACGGTCCTGCTTGCATCCTGATCAGAGACGCTGATCCCAAGCGCGGTCTGAGCGGCTTTATAACGCGCGAGTTCAGCCTGAAATTCAGCAGAGGTGAGGTACTCTCCATTAACGGTTGCAACGGAAGGAGGAGGTGTGGCTGTGGGAGGCTCGGGCGTGGAGGTCGGTATGGAGGCTGTGGGCGTATTTGGGCTCCCAAAAAGAGAGGCGCATGCCGAAAGACCCATCCCAAAGGTCAGAATCAATCGAGTTAAGAACGAGCGGGGTTTGAAAAACATCGTCAGGATTATACCAACGAAAAACCCCTCTCCCTTTTAGGGAGAGGGGCTGGGGTGAGGGCTTAGTAATCCATGCCACCCATGCCGCCCGGAGGCATGGCAGGGCCACTATCTTTTGCGGGCATATCGGTGATCAACACATCGGTGGTGAGGATCATTGCGGCAATGGAGGCGGCGTTCTCGAGCGCGCCGCGCACAACCTTGACAGGGTCGATCACGCCGGCTTTGATCATATCAACATATTCACCGGTGAGCACATTGAAGCCGATATTGGGATTCGACTTTTCCTTGGCGGTGCGGCGGACGGTGTCGATGATGACGGAGCCATCTTCGCCGGCGTTTGAAGCCAGCTTGCGAATGGGAGCTTCGAGCGCCTTCTTGACGATGTTAATGCCAACCTTTATTTCTTCCTGATCTTCGCTGGTGTTCTTGAGAAGCTTATCGAGCTTGGCTGCGGCGTTGATCAGAGAGATCTCACCGCCGGGTACGATGCCTTCTTCAACCGCCGCGCGGGCTGCCGAGAGGGCATCCTCCACGCGGTGCTTCTTTTCCTTCATTTCAGTTTCGGTCGCGGCGCCCACCCGGATGATGGCAACACCACCGGAGAGTTTGGCGAGACGTTCCTGAAGTTTTTCCTTGTCGTAATCGCTGGTGCTCTTGTCGATCTCGATACGGATCTCCTTGATGCGACCTTCGATCTCACTCTTCTTGCCCTTGCCGCCAATGAGGGTGGTGTTCTCCTTGTCAGCGACAACCTTCGCAGCGCGGCCGAGGTCTGAAACAGCCACGGATTCGAGTTTGCGGCCGGTCTCTTCAGAGATCACCTGGCCCGCAGTGAGGGTGGCGATATCCTGCAACATGGCCTTGCGGCGGTCACCAAAACCGGGGGCCTTGATGGCGAGCACGTTGAGCATGCCGCGGAGTTTGTTCAAAACGAGAGTGGCGAGCGCTTCACCGTCCACATCTTCTGCGACGATGACGAGTTCGCGCTTGCCGAGCTGGACGAGCTTCTCGAGCAGGGGAACGATATCCTGTGCAGCCGAGATCTTCTTATCGTAGATCAACACATAGGCGTCGCTGATCTGGGCTTCCATCTGGTCTGCATTGGTGATGAAGTAGGCGGAGATGTAACCACGGTCGAACTGCATGCCTTCGACGAATTCGGTTTCGAACTGCATGGTCTTGGACTCTTCAACAGTGATGACGCCATCCTTGCCAACCTTGTCCATCACGTCTGCGATCAGTTCACCGACTTCAGAATCTGCGGCGGAGTTGGTCGCGACAGAAGCGATCTCTTCGCGCGTATCGATCTTGACGGAGTTCTTCTTGAGCTCAGCAACGACGGTCTCAGTGGCGAGTTCGATGCCGCGCTTGAGAAGCATTGGGTTGTAACCAGCCTCGAGAGCCTTCAAGCCTTCGGTAACGATGGCATAAGCCAAAACGGTGGAGGTGGTTGTACCATCACCGGCGATGTCATTGGTCTTTTGGGCGGCTTCCTTGAGGAGCTGGGCGCCCATGTTCTCGAACGGATCTTCGAGCTCCACTTCCTTCGCGACGGAAACGCCATCGTGGGTGATGCTCGGTGAACCGAACTTGCGGTCAATTGCCACATTGCGCCCCTTGGGGCCGAGGGTTGCGGAAACAGCGTTCGCAACTACAGTCATGCCGTTCTTAAGCTTGCGGCGGGCTTCTTCTGAAAATACGAGTTGTTTAGCGGCCATATTTCACTTCCTTGGATTTCTGATTGGGGGGATTAACCGACGATACCGAGAAGGTCGCTCTCGCGCATGATGAGCAGTTTCTTGCCTTCCATCTTGACTTCGGTGCCAGAGTACTTGGCGAAGAGGATCACATCGCCGACTTTTACATCCATCGCGATGCGTTCGCCTTTATCATTGCGGTCACCGGGCCCTGCCGCCAACACTTTGCCTTGTTGGGGCTTTTCCTTGGCCGTTTCGGGCAGAACGATGCCACCCGCGGTCACTTCTTCCTGCTCGACCGGATCGATGAGCACACGGCCGCCCAAAGGTTTAAAAGAGATCTTTGCCATTGCTTTACTCCTGTAAGGATTTTGGATTTTTGAATAAGCGCACAATTAGCACTCAAAACATCCGAGTGCTAAATCCAATTTTAGCTACTTAGAGAGGCAAAGTCAAGGGGATTGCCTAAATTCTTACAAAACTCTGACAGTCACCTAAATATGACAATAGATGTGAACAGGAATTCCATCCGGGTCATGGACGACGAATGAGCGATCTCCCCAGCTGCGATCCTGTGGAGACTCGATCCTTTCCACGCCTTTGCCTGCCAGCTGTCGATAGAAAGCGCCTACAGCTGAGGCATTTTCCAGCCTCCAGGCCAGGTTGAGCGCCGTGGGATTTGGTTCAGCATACGTCTCACTTTTGGCGGCACCATGAATTTCAATGACGGCTGTGCCACCTGCTGAAAGCAACGCGCCCTTGCCAGCTTTACGATCCCAGCCACTGATATAGCCCATGCCAAGGGTCTCTCGAAAAAACTTGACGCTCATATCAATATCGTGCGCGTAAAATGCAAGACGGAATTCGACAGCGTTTATAATCTTTTATCCTATGACCTCTTTCACGCGTCCCACCTGACCATCCATTAAGCGGACTTTGATTCCATGCGGATGGTTTGGCGATTTGGTGAGGATATCTTTCACAACACCTTTGGTGAGTTTGCCGGTGCGTTGGTCTTGTTTCAAGACGATCAGCACGGTGAGGCCGGGTTTGATATCTGCGCGGGTTTGTCCGTTCATCTTTAGTTATACTCCATGGCCGTCATCCACGGGCGGATCTCGTAGATGAGCAAACCGGATTTCACAGCCGGGTCTGCCGCGGCAAACGCTTCGATCTCACTCTGCGAAATCCCTTTGGTCGTGACCATCATTCCGCCCACATCCGGAAGGAGGAAGGGTCCGCCAAGTTGGAGTTTCTCCTGCTCATGCAGTTTCAAATAATGCTGAACATGCTCATTGACTCCGTCCTGCTCGCGATAGTCCACGCCGTATTTCCATTTGGGGCCGGGTTTGTGCAGGATAACGTAGCGTACGGGTCGAGAGGCTTGAATTGTCATGCGACCACCTTTTTATTATGTGTCACTTTACTTGCTCTAGCCGCCGTCCCCGGCGGCTAGAGCTATTTGGCTTACGATCTTCCGGTTTCGTTCAGGAACACTGTGAAATCCACATCGCCGGGCGAGGACCCATAACTCGTCAGCAAGGCTGCGGCTTCACTGCGATGTTGCGTGCCGTGATTGACGAGATGCAGCAGGCAATGCCATAGGATTCGGTCGCGCAGCACTCCTTCGCTGGTTGTATATTTTACGTGACTGGTCATATCTTCATCCTTGAGGCGCTTGAGATATGCACGCAGAGACTTCTCTTCTGCGTGAAACCGTTCTTCAAGTGATTTCAAGGTTGGAAAATCATCCGCTTTCAGGTCTTCGCCAAACTTGTTGGTTTCAAACAAGTCGCGCCACCCGTATTCCGCATCGACGATGTGGAGCAGGGTGCCGCGCAGCCCGCCGTAGGGGAACTCTGCCGGGGCCAGGAATTGTTCCTGGGTCACCTGCGCGCTCGCGGCAAGGATCTTTCCGCTCGCCCAGTAGTTGTAATCGTACATGAGTTGAATATCTTGGATGTTCATGGTTAATATCCTCTAATCGCAAAGTCATTTCAAATACTGATTATGTATCTGATCTATCAAGAGATTAATGCAAAATTCCGCAAACTGTTTTGTAGACATAAACTCGTCTTTATTTTTCTATCCGTATGTTTGGGCCTGATCAAGATCAAAACTAAAAAGAAACTGTCGAAGCTTTTGAGGCTCATGAAAGGTAAATCTGTTGGGTCTCTTAGGACGGCCCCTGAAAAGCACAATATCTAGACGGGAGTCGTCTAAAGTGTTTGAAAAGGGTGAATACCATTCTATACAAACACAAAATTGTTGATCGTAAATCTCAATCCATTGAAGGGCGCCTCTGTTAGTTTCATGGACAACATTAATATCGAAACCAACCTGAGAAGAAATATTCTTAACACTTGTGTCTATGTGAGTGATCATAAGATTTAATTCTTTTAATGCTGTATGTACACCTTCTCCTGATTTCAAAAAACTTATTCTCTTTTGCTCGTTATCTATTTGTCTCTTTAACCGAGTTGCTCGTTCTTCAAGGCTTTCTTCTCGAACTGTTCCACCTGTTTGCCCAACTTTCGTCTCAATGATGTTAGCAGCCCCAACTATTCCGTAACGCTCAATATTTGTCCATATTTGGGTTTTGGGTAACCATTTAGGCGTTTGTGGAGGTTTGTCAAGGGGAATGAAAAGGGTAAAGTCATAGCCTTCTTTAAATGCACGATTTCGTATGGCAGTCTCTTCTATTCGCGTCCATGGTGTATTGCCCCAGTTGGACCTATAGAGTACAACTACTACGCGTGCTTCTTTCCCAAAAACCTTATTAAAAGATTCTTCACCATCGGTTCCAGCAAGTTCCTCTTGTTTTTTTGAATACAGAAAAGTTGATAGACGTTCCTGTATAAGGTCGTTGATTTTTAGTGCTAAGCTTTCATCATCTTGTAGGAAAGAGAATGCTACTTCGTACTTATATTCTTCCATAACGATCCCTTGCTTCCTCATTTACAGGTCGTCAGTTTGGGAAAGAGTTTTTTGCTGTATTCATCGAGCTGCCCGGCGCTGGTTCTGGGAAAGACCAGCATCTCTACAAGCAAATGGTTGTCGTCCGTCTGCTCCACCCAATAATTGGCCGTATATTCGATGCCCTCGTCCACGAGATCGAATTTGTAGAGTGCAATATCATTTGGCACTTCGCAAAAAGCGGACCTGACATGGCTTTCATAGCCTTCGAAGACAATGTTAAAACCTTCCTCGCTGAAATAATCATCGAGTTCCTGCTGCCCGTAGCCGCAGGTGTAGATCAGGTATTCGGTGTAGGCAACCGCCAGGTCCGTTTCGTTCTTGCGGGTGAGCGTGATCTTGTAGGGCTCCACCGTATAACTTCTGATCCACTTCTCAGAGGCGAATAGATCTTCTCCAAAGGAAAGGATCTTGCTTACGTCCTGGTCGGTCGGTTCGATCAATCCACAATCATCGCGCGGCCCGCTTGCGGCGGCAGGAGCACATGCAGCCAGGAAAACGGTCGTGATCATGGAAAGCAAAATGAGGAATGTAAAAATGATGCGAGGTTTTGATCCCCAGGGATATTTCATCATACGAGTCTCCCAAATTATGAAAGCAACCCTCTCGCAAAGGAGAGCAACGCCTGCATATTGTAGCCAAACGTGACTGTCAGATGGATGACTTTGTAAGATATTCACGTGTCGTGTTCAAAAATTCCCGCGCTTGTTCAATCCATTCGCGAACTTCTTCATCCTGGAATTCAGTGCGGATGGCATAATCCCCCACCAGACGGCTGTTGAAGGATGCAATAAGCCAGTAATAATACTTTTGCTCAAAGACGCCCGTCTTGATGTAATGTTCTGCAAAGGCCCGATGCACACCGATGTGCTTCTTGAACTCAAGTTCTTTTTCGGCAAGCAACGCCTCGGCTGCATAAAACATGGCATAGTATGCCCGTCCTGCGGAAAAGTCGCGATACCCATCGCGCAGTAGACTTTCCGCCGCACCAATTGACTGCTCAGCCTTATCTAATAGGAATTGGGTGTTCGATTTCATACTGCAACACCCTCAGAGCGAATATTGAGCAAGAGAGGAAGATTATCGGTTTTCCATTCCTGTTCACGGGAAAATATCACGCTTACAGTTGTCTCGTAATCCAAAGACAAATTGCCGACCAATTCACTGGTACGCCGGAGTTCCGCGCCATATTTCTTGAAGTCGGATAGCACGATAAGTACATCGACATCGGACTCTGAGCTGTAATCGCCGCGCGCGTAAGAACCAAACAGATAGGCGCGCTTGAATTGTTTGCCGTATATCTGTTCCAGGCCGGATTTCAATTGCTTTAGGAGAGGTTTGATTTCCTTTGCCATAAAATTACTCTGGCTCTATATTACCATTTTATTCCAACAGCCCTCTTGCAAAGGACAGGAACGCCTGCACGTCGTTGAAGTTCGTGACCATGCCCACGGAGATTCTCACCGCGCCGCTGGATTTGCCGTCAATACACAAGTGAAAGTCGTCAATGGACAACCTGTCTTCATATTCCGGTCGCGTAAAACATACGTCCAATTCCACGCGCGAGATGCCAAGAGCGATCTCGCCCGCGCCGGGGTTGCAAAAGCAACCTGTTCGCAGGGAGATGTTCACTTTGTTGGCTTCACTTTCGATAAAACGATGATCGAAGGCTTTGTCATCTTTATCATAGAAGTTGACAGTCACTGCGCCGCCACGTCCCTCGTTGGTGTTGGGGCCGAATAAACGCACAAGCGGATTCCCATTGCTGTGTTTCATTTGAGTCAAGTTATCTAACAACCAGCCAGTGAGTGTCTTGATGCGTTCACTGATCACATCATAGCCAATGGATTCGATATGTCTTAATCCAATTTCAAGCGCGGGGATGTTGAGATAATCCAGTGTGCCATCTTCAAAGGCAGGCGCGCCATCCGCGAGATAATATTTGTCCCCTTGCACGGATGCGACGGTGATCGTCCCACCCGCGAACCAGGGACGCTGTAATGTTTCCAAGGCAGATTTGCGCGCGATCAATGCGCCGAGTCCCGTTGGATAGCCGAACATTTTATAAAAAGATATGGGAACAAAATCCGGTTTGACTCTGCTTAGATCCAGTTTGCTGGTGGGTACATACGCGGCTGCGTCGAGCAACACATCCCATCCGTGAGCGTGGGCTTGCTCGATCCATTCGAGTGGATGCTTAACCGAGGAGAAGTTCGATTGCGCGGGATAAGCAAAGAGGTTGTGTCCATTCTTCGAAGGCCGCGCCAGTTCGAGGTCGAGTTGTGAAGCGTCGACGCGCATGTCCGGCAGCATGACGGGGATATAGGTCACCTGCGCGCCGCGGGCGTGCGCGAATTCCCGAATCCCATTCACGGAATTGTGATTGTCGAAAGTGAGGAGATAACGTCCGTTCGCGAATGGATATGACTCACCGACCAGTTTGAGCGCGCCGCTGGCGTTGGGTGTGAAGATGGCGAGATATTCATTTGGGTCGGCGTTGAAGAAATGCAAAATGTATTCTCGCGCGCCTTCAACGAGTTCCGTCGCCGCGAGCGAGGTGGGGTTGGATGAATGCGGATTGCCATACACATTTTCGCTCAAAAGTTTTTGATGCTTTTGAATTTGTGATTCGGCATAAATGCCGCCGCCCGTGTAATCAAGATAAATGTGTTCGGCGCGGTCGAGGCGTGCATAATCCGTTGCACGGAGTTTATCGATGGATTCCGTTTTGGAGTACGTAGGATAGGATTTGAGGAAGGTAGCAAATTGAGGATTGGACATGGCAGGCTCTCCTGAGTTCTATTTAACCACAAATCGGTAAGGGCGGATGTCCCCTTCACCCTGTCGGGTACTTCGCGGGGATGCTGCGCGAGCCGTCCGCCCCTGCAAAAATTACACGGGCACTGCTTCGATCTCCTCCTGCTTTTTGAACTGGCTCATATACAGGTCGTAATAGAAGCCTCTCTTTTCGAGCAGTTCATTGTGTTTTCCGCGTTCGATGATCTGACCATCATTCAGCACGAGGATCCTATCTGCGTTGCGGATGGTGGATAAACGATGCGCGATGACAAAGGAGGTGCGACTCTTGAGCAATGCATCAAACGCTTTTTGGATGAGACGTTCGGTCCGTGTATCGACCGATGAAGTTGCTTCGTCCAAAATAAGGATGCGCGGGTCTGCGAGCGCGGCGCGTGCAATCGAGAGCAATTGACGTTGTCCCTGGCTCAAACCTGAGCCGCGTTCGCCCAATACGGTCTGATATTTCTCGGGCAGGCGCCTGATGAATGAATCGGCGTTGGCAAGTTTTGCGGCGGCGTAAACCTCTTCGTCTGTCGCGTCGGGGCGTCCGAAGCGGATGTTTTCCATAACGGGGGCGCTGAACAGGAAGGTATCCTGCAACACAATGCCGATCTGTTTGCGAAGTGATTCGGCGGTGACATCGCGCACATCCACGCCATCGATCCTGACCGAGCCATGCGTTACATCATAGAAACGCGGCAGTAAATTGATGATGGTGGTCTTGCCTGCGCCTGTCGGGCCCACAATGGCAAAGGTTTGTCCCGGCTCGGCGGAGAAGGAAACCTTGTTCAATACAGGCACGCCATCTTCGTATTCATGCGAGACTTCCATAAAGTCAACCTTGCCCTTGATCTCGCTCATTTCTTTTGCGTCTGGCTTATCTGTCACGGCGGGCTTTTCATCCAGGATGGTGAAGATCCGTTCAGCGCCTGCGATCGCATTCTGAATATTCGTCCACAGCACGGCGATCTGTTGGATCGGCTGGTTGAAGCGTTGCACATAAGCGAGGAAGGTAATGACCAAGCCGAGTGTAACTGTTGTGCCGAAGAGCGCGTCGCCGGTCAGCAGATACCAACCGCCTACGCCAGTGACGATGGCAAGACCAATATAGGAGAAGGCTTCGAGCGCCGGCGCCAGCGCGGAGGTGTAAGCAACGGCACGCACATTGGCATCGCGATTTGCGGCGTTGACTTCCTTGAACTGCTCGATATTCTCATCCGCGCGGTTGAAGGCTTGTACTTCACGCACTGAGGAAATTGTCTCTTGCAATTCAGCATTCACGTTACCGATCTCTTCGCGGCTCCTGCGGAAGGCTTTGCGCGCCTGTGCCGAGAACCAGACCGTGGTAATGAACATCAATGGCGCAACGGCCAGCGAAAGCAAGGCAAAGGGCGGGCTGGCGGTGAGCATGTTATAGGCCACCCACACGAGCGTAAGAGCTCCACCAAAAACCTGCACCAATGCAAACGAAAAGGCCTGTTCGATCGCAGAGCTATCGTTGGTAATGCGGCTCATCAGATCGCCTGCTTCATGTTCGGCATAATAGCTGAGCGAGAGCGAGTGTAATTTCTCAAACACTTCCAAACGTAATTCACGCAGAACATGTTGACCTGTCCAGGCCATGGCGAAGAAGGTCGCGCCCGTCAGGATCGCGCCAATGACGAACATCGTAATCATGATCAGGATCAAACGGGATAAGTCTTGGATGCGCTGGTCCGTTGTCACGGTGGCCGGGTCGGGTGTTGCATATCCGCCGAGATGATAAGCTTTATAGATGATCTGACGCGAGAACGACAGTCTGGATGGATCTTCGGTCGTACCCAGCCAGCAGCTGGATGCCGTGCTCTTGGTCTGTGCCCCGCTTGAAGGCGCGGATGGAGCGAGCTGTTCAAAAGCAGATTGAGCGAGGGGGACGAGGAAACAGTCAGTGGCCTGACCCGTTAATTCCGGCGTGGTTACCTGAGTCCACGTGGAGATGACGATGAACAGCACCGCCAGCGCCATCATGTACCAGAAGCGTCCAAAGTATTTGCCGAGGCGACCGAGCGTTTCGCTCAGGTTGCGCGGCTTGACGGTTTCACGATTGAGGATATCGCCGAAGCGACCAGGGCCCATCATCGCGTCACCTGCCTTGAGACTTCCGAAGTCTCTAAGACTTCGGAAGTCTCAGACTCGGGCAACAATTGCGAGTTATAGATTTCAGCATAGATCGGTTCTTCTTCCATTAATTCGGCGTGCCTGCCTTGCGCGACGACTTCGCCTTTTTCAAGCACGAGGATCTTATCTGCGTTCATCACGGTGCTGATGCGTTGCGCGATGACGAAGGAGGTGCGGTCTTTCATGAGTGTTGCGAGCGCGTCCTGAATATGTGACTCGGTGGCCACATCCACACTGGAGGTTGAGTCATCCAGGATGAGAATGCGCGGGTTGAGCAGCAGTGCGCGCGCAATGGCGACGCGTTGTTTTTGTCCGCCGCTCAAGGTGGTGCCGCGTTCGCCGACGTGTGCATCGTAGCCCTCGGGAAAGGACATGATGAAATCATGCGCGGCCGCGGCCTTTGCAGCGGATTGAATTTCTTCGAGTTTGGCCTCGGGTTTGCCGAAGGCAATGTTCTCGCGGATCGTTCCACTGAACAATGTGGTCTCTTGAAGTACGATGCCAATTTGTGAGCGCAGTGAATCAAGTGTTACATCGCGCAGGTCGTAACCGTCAATGGTGATACTGCCTTCCGTTGGATCATAGAAGCGCGGCAACAAGTTAATGATGCTGGTCTTGCCTGAACCTGTCGCGCCAAGCAAAGCGATCGTTTCGCCGGACTTCGCTTCAAATGTGACATTCTTGAGCACGGGGTCACCACCCCCGAAATAACGAAAGGTGACATTGTCAAATTTGACATCACCTTTTACGGCAGGCAATTTTGCAGCATTGGGCTTATCGACGATGTCACTCTTCGCATCGAGAATTTCAAAGATACGGTCTGCGGAGGCAGCGGCCTGTCCCATTTGCGTGATGATGAAACCGAATTGTGCAATTGGAAAGAACAGATACAACAGATACAACGAGAATTCCTGCCATGCGCCAATGCTCAATGTGCCCGTAATGATCTGCTTGCCGCCGACATAAAGAATGGCGGCCTGTCCGAGATTCGCGATCAGGAATATCAACGGGAACAGGAAAGTGAACAAGCGCGCCACCCCGATGGCTTGATTCATCGTGGCATCTGCGGCGGTGCGGAATTTCGCCTGCTGTTGTTTTTCGCGCGTAAAAGCCTTGATGATTTTTATACCCGCAAGATTTTCCTGCAAGACTGTATTCAATACCGACAGTTTTTGTTGCACCTTTGCGAACAACGGCTGGCTGATGATGCCAAATATCATGAAGAGCACCAATGCCACCGGCAGGATCGGCATGGCCGTCCACGCGAGCGCAACGTTGGAGGTGAACAGGATGATGACCGTGCCGGTCAACAAAATGATGGCGCCCACGAGTTGGAGCAAGGCCTGCCCGATGAACAAGCGCACCTTCTCCACATCGTCCGTAGCGCGGATCATCAACTGGCCCGTCTGATTCTTGTCGTGATACGAAAAGGATAACTGTTGGATCTTGGCGTACAGATCGTTGCGAAGATCATAGGCGACGGATTGCGAATTCTTCTCCCCCCAAAAGGCCTGCAGAAAGGAGAATGTGCCGCGCAAAATTGCGAAGATGACAATCGCGATCAGTGCGGTGGTCAGGGCACGCGGTGCGTTATTTAGATCCGCTTCGAGCGCCGCTTTGAGCTGGTCCAGCGTTAAAGAGGCGTCGTACTTCAGGGCTTCGAGAATCTTCGGCAATGCCGCGCCAATAAATTGCGCGGGGATCTTGTCCAGCGCCTGCAAAACCTGATCGGCGATATAACCACTGGTGACCGCGTCGATCACATTGCGGATCATACGCGGTACAGCCAATTGTGAAAGCGTAGCGATGATCAGGAAGATATAGGGTAGGACTGCCTGAAAGCGATAGCGCGTCAGGTAACGGATGGCGCGTCCGATGCCTTTGAATGAGGGACGTTGCCCTCTCCCGCGGCGGGCGCGTGCGTTGGGTTGGGTCATGGTTGCTTGCATGTGTTCCTTTTCGGTGGGGCGCTAAATCGGGAATCGGTATTTGGGAGTCGGATTTGGGAAAACGACTCCCGATTTACGATTCCCGATTCCCATTTTCCATCTTTTCCACTGCATTTGTTAGCAGGATCAAAGCTTCACTAACTTTTCCTCGTTCTTCCGCACTCAAGCTGGATGCAAGATCATCCATCCAGCGATAACGTTCTTCAATACCTTCCTTTAGGAGTTCTCCGCCTTTGGCGCTCAAGGTCAATAATTTGGCGCGGCGATCGCTGGGATCTTCGGCGCGCTCGAGATAACCGGCCTGCACCAGTTTATCCACCAGTTGACTGGCGGCCGCGGCGGAGAAGTCAAAACGGTCGCTGATATCCGAAATACTGCACGTGCCTCGGTAATGCAATTGCATCAGAATACTGAATTGCGGCATGGATAACCCGGTATTTTTGGCGAAATGGCCCCAGCCGCGCATGGAACGGTGCATGAAGGCATCCATCCAGGCGCGCAGGGTTTTGGAAAAACGGGTGGGTTTGGTCATAGTTAAGCCTGCTTTTTAGTTAAGCGGGCTTAACTTTATGCCTGAGTTAAGTTTTCGTCAAGAAATCGGGGATTAGAGAAATGTAAGAATTTTGGGCACCCTCATTGAATCTGTCCTCGAATTCATTCTCAAAAGCTTTCGCCAGACTATATATTCAGAAAACTTTGCGCTTTTCGAATGGCTTCTGTCACAGCTGAATAAGATTCAACTTTTAGATTAGGGTGTGGATTTCCAGTGATCATCTTTGAAACTTTCCGCCCTTCCTGATACAAACACAACACGGGTTTGCCTGCCTGCAACGCATACCCGATTTCATACCCCACTCCGTGTGAAGCGACACTCACTTCCGCGATCAACGCATCACAATTTTCGATCCAATTTACATCGCGCGTATATACAGCACCTGGTGAAATCACGCGCTCTTTTTCCATAACTTCTGATTGTGCCAAGTGTGACGTGGGGATTTCGTGACCATCTGTAGTTAATGCGTCCACGATCTCACGATAGACGGATTCGAATTCGCGTCCGCCTGTGATCGAGCATGCAAAATAAACATTCATTTGTCGCGCGGCAAACGCGAGAGGATGGAGTCATCGCGCTCAACCTGGCTTGGGGCTTCCGTGCCGCCCACACGCATACTTTCAAGCTCTGAACTAAAGCGCATCCAATCATCCACCAGGATCACCAAATGAGGTGTCTTGTCTTTAAAGAATAGCGGGGATAAAAATAAGCTTAACACGCTCCGCGATATCGGATAGGCATTAAAATCAAGCACGTTCGCGGTCATTTTTGCGATGGGTCTGATGATGCCGGCCCGCCACCCGGAAACACTGCTTGGCGGGAAGAGCGCACCCATGTTCGCAGAAGATGTTTTAAGCAAACGTTTATATGAAATACTCATTCGCAGGAACGGTGTGACCAGGCGCAAGTGGTCACTATAAGGTTGTACGTAAGCGCTCTTGTGGATCGTCACCATAAAAAGACCAATTAATATAAGGAATCCCCCGATTACTGCAAGCGTACTCCAGCGCCATTGTTCATATCCATGGGAACGAACTCCCCAGGCCAGCCCAAGCAGCGCGAGTCCCAGCGCAAAAATCGCCGGCCACCAGCGATTGATCATCATTGTATAAACGACCAGCGAATAACGCCGACCGGCTCTTGCTTTTGCCATGCGTCTAATCGCTCCCCTTTTGATCCAATTGAGAGATCAACTTTCCAATGGCCTGTTCGAGGTGTTCGCCGCGCAGGCTGAAGGTGATGTCGCCGCGGGTTTTCTCAATGATGCCGCGCGCCAGGTCTGTTTGTCTGCGCAGGCCATTTGTGATCGCGTCGGGATAATCCATGGTGACGAGCACGGAATAAATCTCATCCATATAACCGAGCAGACGTTCTGCCTCGGCCGAATATCCGTGACGAAGAATATCGAGCGTGCGGCGGCGCAATTCGCCAACGACCTCCGCCAACCCGTTGAGATAGGTAAAGGGTTCGACGAGCAGGCTTTCGGGAGTCTGAAGCGGTTCGCTTCTGATCAGCGCGCAGGTCACGTTCGCTTCGACGAATTCCTTGAGCGCGTCCTGTGTGTATCCCGCGTAGAACAGGTCTGGAAAATTTGCAAGCGCCGAACGAAGTGTTTCTGCCAGTTGACGCGCCTCTGCGAGGTGCGTTTTCATCGTATCCAGCTCATCGCGATGGACGGCGCGAATGGCCAGTGAGCAGGCGCGGGTGAGTTGGCGCGCCTGCGCCAATGCCTGGTCGCGTGCCGAGGTGCGCGCGTCGAACGTCTTGCGGATCTGTTCTGCAATGGATTCGAGCTTGTGCATATTGTCTTAGGTTTCTTTGGGCGGTTCAGGCGGCTGGAATGGTTTGAATAGATTTTCTGCCAGCGTGCTGTTGATGGGTATATGGATCTCGCCGAATGCGGCTTCATAGCGTGCCATGTTTTCGGTGAGCGCGCGCAGCAATAGTTTGACGCTGAGCGGCGTCATCACGATGCGTGCGCGGATCTTGGCGGTTGGCTCACCGGGCAGGATGTGGGCGAAGTCAATGACAATGTCGGAGGGCGAGTGGGCGATACGCGCCAGGTTGGCGTACACGATATCCAGGTTCGCGGGAAGCTCAAGGACGGGGCCGGTTGGTTTGGGAGGTGTGGAAGGTGTCGTCATATAATTTTATGAACAGGTCTCACAGGGTTGCCAGGATTGCACCAATACTGATTAGAACGGGATCTCATCTTCAGGCGGAAGCTCGGCCACTTCCATGCCGCCGCTTCCCGCAACTGGGCCGCTCTCGCTGCTCTCACTGCGCGAGGAAAGGAAGCGCACAGTGGAGGCTGTCACTTCAAAGGATGAGCCGGAGGTGCCGTCCTGTTTTGTCCAGATGCGTGGCCCGCCCGTGGTTTTATCCGGTGTGAGGCGGCCCTCGACCAGGACCTTCGAGCCTTTTTTGACATATTGATTGCAGACCTCTGCAGTCTTACCCCATGTAGAAACACGGAACCAGATGGTCTCTTTGACCTGCTCGCCATTTCCGGAAGTATACTGGCGATTGGTTGCAACAGAGAATGAAGTGACCGCCTGACCCGAGGGTGTGTAACGCATCTCAGGGTCCTTGCCTACATTACCCACGATGATGATGGTGTGATACATGGGGAGTTTCTCCTTGTGTGAGGGTACCCGCCGAACTGCGGCGGGGAAAATAAGACAAATCTTATTTTACTCTCAGTTGCTTGATTTGTTAACGAGAGAAGATTGCAAGTCAGTTGTATATTCTCCCGCAAGAACCATGGTTGTTTAGCCTGTCGTGCGGGCAAGGCTGCCGCTATTATTTTGTAACATTGCCACCCTGTGGAATCAATCATAGAATATGTTGCTCCCGAAAACATTCTGAATATCAAGACAAAGGGAATCCCGACCCCCGAATCAGCCAACGCAATGGTCAGAGGGTTAAGAATATCAGAGGCGATCATTTCATCATCCTGGCCGCGCGGCGGCCAATTTCCACTGCGAAGTTCGTGCCGCGATCCCACGGGTACACCTGACTCATCGAAGCGAAATAGAGTCCTTCAATTGGCGTTTCTATTGCGGGGATGTTCCTTGAATGATTGACCAAAGGCACGGGTTGTGCGTAATTGGTTTTGGATACCCAGATCTTCTTGACCCACTCGCGCGAAAACTCAGGATTGAACTTTTTGAACGCGGGAATGAATCTCTCCAGCAGTTGTTCGTCGCTCATTGAAAAATATTCGTGACCCAATTCCAGATAATCACCGGCGTACACAATGTGGTCACCGCCGAAATTTTCCTTTGAAACAAAGTTCGTATGTTCCACCAATGCCAAAAACGGATAGCCCTCATCCTTGGGCACGTTGAACCAGTAATATCCCTCTTTCGATAACGGATGTTTAAGCGCGAGCGTCATTACCACCGCGCCCATTGACTTCAATTCCAGCAAGCCCTTCAAATAATTTTCGGGGAGATCGGGAGATAATTTTGCCATTAGATTCGGCGACGTTGTGACCAGGACCTTGTCGAAAGACTCCGATCCTTTTTCGCTTCTCACGGACAACCCGGCCTGCTCCCGTTTAATAGACTCGACCTTTGCCCCAAGCCGAATCTCGACTCCCAAATCCCGGAGTTTTTCCGCTAATAGATCCGCAAATTTTTGAAACCCGCCTTCGAATGTGCCGAGGCGAGTGGTACGTGCTTTGATACGCGCCCACATCCACGCCATGTTGACATCTTTATAGTACGGCCCGAATTTGCCAATTAGTAATGGCTTCCACATTTGCTCATAGACTTGTTTGCCCGCCCATTTCAACATCCATGCATCGGCAGTGACTTTCTCGAGCGCGCGCCAGTTGTTCGTGAGGCGCAGAAATAACCCGACGAAGCCGAATCTTATTTTGTTCAGACCAAAGCCCAGACCCGGAAAGCGAAGCGCATACAGGATCGAGTCGAAGGGATACCATTTGTTTTTATAGTACATCACAGTGAAGGGACGCGGGAAGCGTACTTTGTCATCCAATCCCAACTCATGGATCAACCCGAGCATTTCACCATCCGATTGAAACCAATGGTGATAAAACTTCTCCACCGACCATTTCCAGTGCGGTTGCTTGAATCCGCTTGCCAGCCCGCCCACATAATTTGCGGATTCAAAAATGGTGACGTCATGCCCTGCTTTCCTCAAATCATACGCGGCGGCCATGCCACCAAAGCCCGCGCCGATCATTGCGATTTTCATCCGTGCTCCAAAATTATGAAATTACAGAGTGCCGCACGCATGTCTGATATGCGTATCTAAACTGGAAGTTTGAATTTTAGCCTGCAAATTAATCCAAAAGCTTGGTAATTAATGAGACAAGCGGTAGAGGGGTCAGTTGTTTCGATCTTTTGTTTGCTCATCGAGCCTGGCCGCCAGGTTTTTGAGTTTACCCCACTCCTGCCGAATCGCATAAATCAGGGCCAGGGTCTTCAACCATTGCGCCTTGCATTCGGGATTTTCCGCCAGTTGTTCAAAAAGCTGCATGGCCTGGTTGTCCGTGCGCCTGGCCTTCACATATTCGTCTGCCAATTGTTCGAGATAAACCTCTGTTTTCTTCTGCAACTGGTCAGACTGTTGAAGTTTTTGACGTGTCTCTTTAAGGCGGGAACTTACACGCTCAAGCGCGCTCTCCAACTCTTCTATGATAAAGGGTTTGATCAGATATTCATGCACTCCAACGGACATGGCTGTACGTAATGTGTCTGGGTCATTTTCAGCGGAGATGATGATGCAACCGGTGTCGGGATATATAGCGGCAATGTTCTTGAACGCGGTTAGCCCATCCATTTCCGGCATATTGATGTCCAACAGGACAATCTCCGGATGATGTTCCTTTGCCATCTCAACGGCCTGCAAACCGTTCGACGCGATGGCCACCACCTCCACATCGAGAGTGGATAACATCAAGCGGGTATTGCGGCGGGTTTCCTGCACGTCGTCCGCAATCAGTACCCGCAACTTTTTTTTCGGGGGACCATCGGTTTGCGTCATTTGCATTTCGCCTTATTGATTGAAAAGGACTATAGTGCAAGTATAACTTAAGCCGGTTTTGGAACCATACTCATTCTGTTTCGGCTCTCAAAGAGTCACTCCACTTAATCCCCTCGCGGGTGAGGTAGTAGGCGCCAAGCAGGGTGATCGGCAGCCACAATGCAACATGCAGCACAAGCGTGTAACCCGCCGCAGTGGCCTGATCGATTCCATAGGCGGATAATACCGCGATGCCCGGCGCGTCGAAGGTGCCGATATAGCCCGGCGCGGAGGGAATGGTAGTGGCGAGGTTGACGATTCCATTCATCAGCATGAGGGCAAAAAAAGAAACGCGAAAATCAAAAGCGTGCATCACGAACCAGTATTTGCACGTTTCCAATAGCCAGATAATGACGGAAGTGAAGAAGACCATCAGCACGTTAAATGGAGAGCGAAGCGAAGCCAGTCCATCCAAAAATTTGTTCATGATGCCGATGATCTTGATATGCAGGCGTTTTGGTGTAACGCGTTCGAGGATCCATAATCCTGCTTTTGCTGTGACCTGCGGGAACATGGCCGCGAGCAGGAAAATGAACAGCACGCCAAGAAAGGCACCCGATCCGATCACGGCCACCTGTTGAATGTTGCCAACAAAACCGGATTGACCCGTGAGTTTTGCGAGTTCCGGCAAATTCACAAAAACAAAAGCAAGCATGACCACGCCGTCAAAGATGCGCTCCACGATGATGGTCGCCAGCGACGCAGAGACAGGTATACCCTGCCTGCGTTTCAAGATGACTGCGCGCAGAACCTCCCCGGCCCGCGCAGGATAAATATTATTTCCCATGTAACCAATCGTTGTTATTGGGAACATGGTTTTCGTGGGGATCTTTTTAATGGGACCGAGCAGATAGTGCCATCTCCAGGCGCGCACCCAGACGGCGATGAAATATACGCCGATGCCCGGCACCAGCCAGATGTAGTTCGCTTTTTGCACCGTACCCCAGAATTCGTTGAGTTTTAATCCGCGCAGGGAAAGCCAGATAAACACGATACTGATCAGCACCCCAAGCCAGAATTGCCATTTTTTCATTTGCATAGGGCGTGATTGTACCAAAGATAACAGTTCGCCTTGCAGTTCAAATGCAAGGCGAACAAGAGGCATCGTATCAAAAGAAATATGTGTACATCAGCAGTTTATCTGCTGGTCTACAAGATCGTTCGGCTATAATGTTTTACGATAAAGGTGTTTTCCATGAAAAAATACTGGCCTGTTGTTCGCGATTATTTGCTGATTGTAGTTGGTGGATTACTTCAGGCTGTGAGTCTGAGAGTGTTCTTCATCCCCGCCAACCTGGCTTCCGGCGGTGTAAGCGGTATTGCACAACTCATCAATCACTATACAAATTGGCCTATCGGTTTGATGGTCTTGATCGGTAATATCCCTCTTTTTCTGCTTGGCTGGCGCTTTCTCGGCGGGCGCAAATTCGCGCTGCGGACTGCGGTTGCGATCCTGACCTATTCGTTATTGACCGACCTGTTGTTGAAGACGGCATTTTTTGCCCCCGGCGGCGCGGCGACCATCCTGATCAACGACTTGAAAGGCGACATCTTCCTGAATTCGTTATACGCTGCGATCGTGAGCGGAGTTGGCTATGGTCTGGTTTATCGTGCGCGCGGCACAAGCGGCGGTTCGGATATTCTGGCGCGCATCCTCAACAACTGGCGCGCTATTCCCATGACGCAAAGTTATTTAATTGTGGATACGGCCGTCATTCTCTCGGCCGGTTTCATTTTTGGATGGAAGCAGGCGCTTTACGCGATGATCACGTTGTATGTGAGCGGTATCGTAGCGGAGACAGTTCTGGAAGGTGGCGGCACCGTTCGCACAGCGATGATCGTGACGGGTAAAGCAGAGGATGTCTCCGCGCGTATTATCGAAGACCTTGAGCGCGGTGTTACTTTTCTTGAAGGCACAGGTGCATATACAGGCGCCTCCCGCCCGGTATTGTATTGCGTGATCACACGCGCGGAAGTTGCCACACTAAAAGCCATCGTCCATGAAATCGACCCCGAAGCATTTTTGGTTATTGGAGTGGCACATGAGGCATTCGGAGAAGGCTTCAAGCCGTTGAAGGGGAGGTAACCCTCATCCCCTGCCCTTCCCCCGAACGGGAAGGGAGTCCCCTCTCCTCGCGGAGCACCCCCGAAGGGGGCAGGGAGAGGGTTAGGGTGAGGGACATTATTTCTTCTTCACATACCCAAGCTGTTTCAAAGCGTTAGGGTCGTCGCGCCAGTCTTTATGCACTTTGACGCGCAATTCCATAAATACTTTTCGCCCGCTCATCTCTTCGATTTGTTTGCGCGCGGCACTCCCTATTGATTTCATCATTTTGCCGCCCTCGCCGATGACGATCCCCTTTTGGGATTCGCGTTCCACAAAGATCGTTGCCGCGATGTAAGCCATGCCATTCGCGCGTTCTGTGAATTCATCGATGCGAACCGCCAGGCTGTGCGGCACTTCATCGCGTAATTTCAACAGACAGCCTTCACGAATCAGATCCGCGGCGATCTCGCGTTCATATAGATCAGTGATCTGCTCTTCGGGATATTCAGCCGGTCTCTCCGGAAGTAATTTGATCAGAGTCTCGAGCATTTCACCAAGCCCGATCCGCTTTGCCGCGGACACTTTCTGCGCCTGTGCCTGATTCAGCAGATCGGAATATGTCTTTGCCCGCGCCGACTCCGCCTGCGCGGTGAGCATGTCTATTTTGTTGAGGACCAGCATTCGGGGAGTCCGAGGCGGGATCTTATCGAGCAGAGTTGAAATTCGGATGTCATCTTGTGTCGGTTCAGTGGATGAATCCACCAGCCAGAGAATCAGATCCACTCCTTGTACGGCTTCTTCAGCCTCCTGATTTAGAAATTCACCCAATTTGTGACGGGGGTTGTGAATACCGGGCGTGTCTACAAAAACGACTTGTGCATTTTCAAGTGTGAGGATGCCGAGTTGACGTCTTCGCGTTGTCTGCGGGCGCGGTGAAACCGCCGCGACCTTTTGACCCAGCAGCGCGTTGAGTAAAGTTGATTTGCCAACGTTGGGGCGCCCAATAATGGCAACGAATCCGGAACGATGTTCGCTCATGCAGTTTTTGGCTTGAAGTTGACAACCGCCAGGCTGGCGATCACGAGCGCTGTGCCTGCGAGCAACTGCCATGAAAGATGCTCGCCGAGGAACAGCACTCCCAGGATGACGCCGCCAACGGGGAAGAGATAAGTGACGAGGGTGGTGCGCGTGGGGCCGATCTCATGCAGAAGATAGTAAAACATGAGCAGGGCCACACCAGAACCAAGTACGCCGAGCCATAAGGCGGCCACCCAGGTTATGGGAAGGGCCGGAAAAACAAACGGTTTTTCCACCAGCGGGCCAATCACCCATATGAATATTGTGGCAGTGACCAGCGGAAGCGCGCCGCGCGTCAGTCCTTGAACGTGTGCAGTGGCTTTGCGTGCGAAGACCGCGCTCCACGCATAAAAGAGGGAGGCCAGGACGACCGCGAGTTGACCAATGACATTACTATGTTTGCTGGCAAGCAGGTCTTTACTGAAAAGAACAAGGATGCCTGCAAAGCCGATCAGCAAACCTAGGACCTTGGGGACCGTCATTTTATCGTCACGTAACCAGAAGTGCGCGATGATCAGGGCAAATAAGGGCGTGGTTGCATTCAGGATGGCTGCGACAGCTGAGTCGATCGTCTGTTCACCCCATGAGATAAAGAAGATGGGAATGGCCAGGCTGGTGGGGCCAAGGATGGCGAAGCTGATCCATGTTTTTCGATCGCGCGGCCACTCTGCTCCCTGATAGAGCACCACGGCGACCGCGGTGAGCGCGCCGAACAACATGCGAAAAGAGACGAGCGCCATGGGGCCAATTTCCTGCACGCCGATCTTGATCCATAGGAAGGATGAACTCCAGATCAGGCCGAGCAGGATGAAGACGATCCAGTGCTTGGTTTTCAATTTGCTCCTATTCTAAATTCATTAAGCACAAAGGACACGAAGTACACAAAGGCTTAAAGGCCTTTTTGTTTGAGGTTTTCCTCGGTGACCTCACCTGCACTGCAACGAACGCACGAAGTCCCCGCAGCGCAGCGGAGTGGGAGTGCGGCGCAAGTGTAGTGTCCTTCGTGTTTAATCTTTTATATCTTCTTCACTAAATAATATTCACCCCGTTCGAAGCCGCGATCCAAATAATAGAGTCGGGTTCCAATTGCGGCAATCACCGCCAGTTTTTCAAATCCATTTTTACGCGCAACTTGTGCCGCTGCCTCAAGCAGACGAGTCCCAAGGCCTGCGTGTTGGGCCGCGCCGCCTTGTTCCGCGCCAACCGCGAGAGACTGTCCATAGACGTGCACTTCGCGGATCAATGCCGCGCCGTCGAGATCAGACAGGCCGGTTTGGGGCGCAGCCCTGCCCGGCAATGACAAACGGACGAAACCCGCGAGTCCGTCATCAGGTGTAACGAAGGAAAGGAAATGTTCCTCGGCAGTGCCTGTATCGTAGATCAGACCATCCAGATGTAGTTCAGTGGAATCCACGGTTTTGCCGCGCACTTCGCGGCAGCGTATGCATTGACAGTGCGTACCGCGCCGTTTCATTTCTTCCTGAATGTCCTGTCGCAAACTGGTGCGCTTATTCCCCTCCACAACATTCGTGGATGGAATATCGCGGATCACGCGATTGACGCGGCAGTAACGCGGGATGCTGGGTTTGATCTCCGCGATCAGGTCAATCAGGTCTTCGGTCGTGTAGGGTTTGAATTCGCGGCGCTGCCAGTATTCGTACAACTCTGCATTCGCGAGCAGTTGATTCGGGTAAATTTTTATTTCATCCGGACAGAAACCGTCCCATAATTTAGCAAAGTCTGCGCGGTCGCTCTGCGGGGTCGCGCCGAGCAGGTTGGGCATCCAATGCAGGACGATCTTGAACCCCGCGGCGCGCAACAAGGCAACCGCTTTGCGCGTACATTCTACGTCGTGTCCGCGTTTGTTGATCTCTAAAATATGATCGTCAAAGCTTTGCGCGCCCATCTGCACTTTGGTCACGCCGAGGTGACGGAGCCAGCGGATCTCATCCGGCGTGATCTCGTCGGGGCGGGTCTCGATCACCAGGCCCACATTACGATGCTGCGCAGTTTCGTTGAGCGTGTATGTTTCTGCAAGTTCTCCCTCATCCACTTTCTCCTCTCCTCGCGGAGCACCCCCGAAGGGGGCAGGCAGAGGGGCAGGGGTGAGGGCGTTCATCGCGTCGAAGCAACGCTTGACGAACCATTCCTGATAATCGCGTCTGTACGATGACCACGTCCCACCCAGAATAAGTAATTCGATCTTATCGGTTGGGTGGCCGAGATTGGTCAACGCGCGAATGCGTGATTCCACCTGGGTGTATGGGTCAAATTGATGTTCCAGCGCGCGCATCGCGCCGGGCTCATCGGGTAAATAACTCTTGGGCATGCGCACATCTGTGGGGCAGAAGATACATTTCCCGGGGCAGGGATAAGGCTTGGTTAGAACAGTGACCGTGGTCACGCCAGAGAGAGTCCGCATGGGTTTCATGCGGATGCTTTCAAGCAGAGCCCTGTCCGGCGTGAGTGTGCCGGCCTCCACCATTTGTTGATACGCGGCAACCAGCGCAGCCTTGGTGAGGTAGCCGCCTTGCTCCAGCGGATGACTGCGAAGCGCGGGCAGAACTTCGCGTCCACCACGGATCTCACTTAATATGTGATGGGCGAGCGCAAGTTTTTGCGAGGTCAGGGTGTTGGATTGTCTCCAACGTTGTCTTCGTTCAGAGATGTTCATAAATTCAGCTCAAACCGCCCGAGCAACGGTTATTTAACCTTTGTCATGTCCGTATGAAATTCAGTCTTTACTTCCGCAATATCCTTCTTGCGGAACATATCGGTATGCAGGCCGCATTCCACTTTGCCGCGGCCGGCCCAGCGGCCGGCGCGTTCATCGTCATTGATACCAATGGCAATCGTGCAGGGTGCGCAACCTACACTTCGATACCCTTTTTCGTAGAGTGGATGCTTCGGCAGGTCCTTTTCTTCCATATACCGCTTGATATCAGCCTTGGTCCAATTCAAAAGCGGATTCACTTTTAATAATCCGTCTTCCTGCAACTCCAAAATTTTCGCCTGCGCCCGCACAGAAGTCTGGTCGCGGCGGATACCGCTGATCCATGCCTTGATATCCTTCAATGCCTTCTGCATGGGCTGCACTTTATGCAAATAACAACATAGGTTTGGGTCTTGCGGTGGTAGCGTGCGCGTGTTCTGGCGGACGAACATATCCCAGCGCGTGTCTCGATACAAGTCGATCACGTTGATCTGCCACTCGGAGGCGATCTTCTCGCGAAAGATCAGGGTTTCCCAAAAATGATAGCCGGTATCCAGGAAGAAAACGGGCATGCTGCGTTTGATGCGCGTGACCATGTGCAACAGCGGCATGGATTGCGTTTGGAACGACGAACTCATGGCGATCTCCGGCCAGAATTGATCCACGGCCCATTGGATGATCTCTTGCGGGGACTTCGTTTCAAATTCTTTTGAAAGCGTCTCTATTTCCTGTACCGATAACATGCCGAGATTATACCGTTATAATGCCGATATGAATTCTGCCACAGCTGCGCGTTTGCTTGCACTCAACCGGGAATTTTATGACCGCTTTGGCGGGCAATTTTCTGCGACGCGCCAACGACTGCAACCCGGCGTGAAGAAAATACTCAATTCGCTTAATGAGGATGAATCCATTTTAGACCTGGGATGCGGCAACGGGGAACTCGCACGTGAGCTGGCAAAGCGCGGTCACCGCGGCTCATATCTCGGCGTGGACTTCAGCCTGCCCCTGCTCCGAGATGCACAGTCCCAGCTTGATGGATTCCCCGCCACTTTTCGTGAGGTTGATCTTACGAAGTTGTCAGCTTTCAGCGGTCAGCTATCAATGGATGCAGGATGGTCGCTCATTACAGCATTCGCTGTGATGCATCACATTCCATCACAGGAATTGCGTTTGGATATTTTGAGGACCGTTCGCAATCTATTGAAAGAGGATGGCCAGTTCATTTTGTCCAACTGGCAGTTTTTGAACAGCAAAAAACTCAAGTCACGCATCCAGCCGTGGAGTAAGGTTGGTTTATCAAATAACGATGTAGATGAAGGGGATCACCTGCTCGATTGGCGCAGCGGGGGGGAAGGTCTGCGGTACGCGCATCATTTTTCAGCAGAGGAACTCTTGGGGTTGGCCGGGCAGGCCGGGCTGCGCGTGAGCGAGTCTTTTTTGTCCGATGGGAAAAATGGCAGGCTGGGCCTGTATCAGGTTTGGAGCTCCGCCTGATGCGTTTGATTTACGACCACCAAATTTCGCCCGGCGCTTTCTGTTAATTTCGGTTCGCAGAATAAAAATACATTGCGCTGTGGTTTGCAACAGCGCGAAGTTCAAAATGTGTTATACGATCACATTGTTAGGATTCGCAACATACTGCCACCAATTGTTGTGAATGCCGTTCCTGCGTCCTGCCACCCGTGGGAAGTGGTTGAACCACCACGCGTGATGTTTGCGCATGTCGCCGTTTCCCCATTCCGAGGCGCTGACCGTCCTGACATCCCGTTTGAAGTCCGGGAAGTTCAACAACCAGTCGTAACACTCGCTTTGCACAGACCTGGAATTGTTCCAATCGTAATCCTGCAGGCTGTTCGGCGCAAAATGGACGTTGCCGCAGGCGGCCTTGCCCGGCGTTGCCTTTTCGTAACGAATGAAGCGCTTCCACAAATTCGCATCGCCTGTTAATTTGCCGAAGGTCTGTTCCATGATGGATTCGGCGCGATGACCATAAGCTTCCAGCATTTCGCCGATATATCGTTCGTATGAAAATCCCATCACCACGAAACGGCGCCCGGCGGCTTCCGTGCTTTTTAACGGCGGTGCGTTGCACCAGAACGCGCCCGGTCCGCCCATGGTGGATTCATAGAAGCCCGCCTGCGGGAAGCCAAAAATCCACACTTCGTCAATTTCATGGTTCGCCACGCGCTGCAGGATCTTGTATTTCTTTATGATCGCGTCGTAACTCGCCCCTTGTGGAATATGCGGAGAGGTCGCGCCGCGCAAGAGGTTCATATAAGTCTGCGGCGTATAACGGAAACCATCGGTCTTGGCCGGGAATTCATCCAGATCCAGGCGTTGGACGATCTGGTAACGCGCCATGCCATTGCTGATCAGAATAAGATCTGCCAGAAAACCTGTGACCAGGTCTGCAGTGCGATACCATTTCATGGTTTGCGAAAGTCTTGTGCCGCTGGTCTTATCCATGATCGGATCGTAAACAATCGCGAGCACCTTGCGCTGTGTGATCTGGGCGGGCTCATTGGCATTATCCATGGGATGGATCGCTTTTGAAGGTTGGAAGAAATTGCTGAGTTTGCTAAAAAGGCTGTTCATATCTACTCTAATGATCCCGGCGCATAAGGGTGCCAATTTACGGCATTGTCGCGAAATAGACCTGTCCATCCACCGCGAGATACATCACGTGATTGGGACTGATCGCCACTGCATCCACCGAGCCGGGCGGGATCGGATTCCCCGTTCCTGTCTTTGGACGGAACTGGTTCTGCAATTCGAGCGAACGCGGTGTCAAGCGCATGACGCCCTGCGTATCGGCATCCAATAAGAGAATGGACTGGTCCGGCGGTGCGGTGAAGTGCATCTGGGTAAAGTGCGCTGTCCCGAAAAGGTCAGTATCCTGATAGGCCGCGAATGGATTGACCAAAGGGGTTGGATCCTGACAACGTGTTGGTACAGATTCGATCCGGCTGTAGGAACATGTGGAGAGATGTCCATCTGCATGCAGCATAAACAGGTCGTCACCTGTGACAACGAGATCAATCACATCCTGCTTTTCAGGGGTCTGCCCGCCGAAGAAGAAATAAGGGCGGTCAATGAAGGTGCCGTCCTTGCCGTTATATACCCAAACTGCACGCGCCGGCGCATCCAATACATAAAGGTTGCCGTTTTCCAATACAAAAGCAGTGACACGTCCCCAGTTGGTATCGGGTACCGGCAATGGAATGGCCTGTGCCACCTGACCCGGCGCGCAATATAACAGATTTCCACCACTGTCCACGCCGAGCAAGGTCGCGCTGATCGAATTCAAGGTGGGCATGGCAAGGATGTCGACCAGCGGGCCGACCGTGTAATTGCCATATACGCCCGGCTTGCAATTGAAGGTGTCATCGAGTTGAAAGCCTTGGCTGTTGGTGAGTTGAGCACGCAGCACCTCTCCGTTCGCGGCGTTGAGCAGGAACAAGTCCGATTCGCCGGCGGCCATGCGGCTGATCTCAATGCCAAGGTTACTGCTAAATGCGGGACCGAATTGCAGGCGTGTGATGCCGAGCAACGTATCCAAATTCGCTTCGGTGTCCTGTCGTAATGAAATGGTCTCGGAGGTTTGCCGATGGGATTCAGCAATATCCACGTTAAGTAAAACATTTTCCCAGGCTTTGCGTTGCTCAATCGGGTCGGTCAGCGCCAGGGCTTGCGCGCGCATGTCACTCGCCTGCCTGAAGTAGGTTTCATACTGCAGGCTTCGCCCGTAACGCAGGTATACAACGCTGGCGATCGTCACCACGACCAATGGGACCAGGATGGCCATGAATATCATCGTTCCGTTCGAAGGCGCGCGCGGTTCGCCAGTTTCATTATTGGGCAACAGGCGCGGCAGGAAGTTCTTCAGCCTCTCGCCTAGGTTTTCACTGAGCCGCCTCGAAGTTTGAATTCCCCTTGCGAGAGTCTTCGCGGCCCGACGGGTATTTTCTGATGGTTCACGAGGGGCTTCAGGTTGCTCCGCTTTTATCTCTTCGACAATATTTTTTTCAGATTCACCGTTCGTCCGCAGGATCGCTTCGCTAATGCCGCGAACATCGACGGCACGTCGGTCCGCAGGATTGCTGCGCTTACCCACAGGGTCGCTCCGCTGATGCGAGACGGCAACAAAAGGATCGTTCCCCGTAAAAGGTTGTGACGGTGTTCCGGCGCGCGGAATGGACGCAGGGAAATTGTGCAGACCCGTCGCAGGCGCCATGCTTGCAGTGGCATCGGCGTGCGGATCTTCATATTGTGGTGGGATGGCGTAGGCCGAAGGTTGAACGATATGCGCGGGCGCGGCCGGATTCTGCGCGGGTGTTGTACCCGGATCGGCGCGCCGCCGCAGGCTGGATGGCATGGAAATAGGCGGAGCAGCTTCCTGCGCTTTTTCTTCTTTTAGTTCGGTGGTTCCACTTAAGAGGCTGACGAGTCCAGTGCCTTCAGTCGTTTGTGCCAGGACTGCATTTAAGTCTTCGCTTGTGAGCGTGGTTAAGCGGCGGCGCATCGCGCTAAGCGAAGAAGGTGTGGGGTCGTTCAGTGTGCCGGCCCACGCGTTCGGCACTTTGCCGCAGAACAGCAGGCGGTCGCCTGCTTGAAGCGTAACCTGTGCATAATGAATGCCCGCGCTCTGGCTCATACCCAGGCCTCTGCCGGAAACATTCGGTTCAAAGATATGGCGTGCTTCGTTCTGCCCAAAATGATAGACGTGCATTGGGCCGCTTAACAAGAACGTACATTGTGAATCGCGCACGGCGGCCAGCGTGAGCCAGCCCAGCGCATACTGGCCTCGATTGGTGGTACTCATGTTGCGGTCGAGCAATATTTTATTCACAAGCTCGCCGGCTGCGCGCAGTGCGCTGGTGGTCGACCCTGAAGTGGAGTAAAACACTTTGGCCGCGTCCGTTGCGACCTGCATGTATTCCGTTGTGGTGAAAGTGGAGTTGCCGGTCAGCAATAAATATGCGATCAGCCGATCTTGTTCACGGCCGCGCGCTTCGGAACGCGAAGGTGTCAGCGTGAGTAAGCCCGGCATACTGGCGGCTTCCTCTCCGTTGATGCGGTAAATGGGCGCGAGCGTAATGTCAAGAGTCATGTAAGAAGTAAACCTAATCGCCTATCCTAAAGGATACGCTTCGCTATCATTATACTGGTAAAATCCGGCGGCCATGGAATATACACTTCATAAAGATTTTTTGGAGATCGACGCGCAAGCGTGGAACGATCTATTAAAAGAATCGGTGAGCGATTCGCCGTTCATGCGCCACGAATATCAGCGTGCCTGGTGGGGGCAGCGCGGCGGTGGTGAATGGCAGAACGCGCAACTTGTGCTGGTCTCTGCGCGCGAGAACGAAAAAATTGTCGGCATTGCGCCACTCTTTATTGTGGAATACGACGGTCAACGCGCGCTGCTGTTGAGTGGCAGCATCGAAATTTCAGATTATCTGGACTTGATCGTTCGGAAAGATGACCACGCGCGCTTCGTGACCGGGTTATTGGACTTCCTCGCCTCTCAATTAGCGCATGCCTGGCGCGGCCTCGATTGGTATAACCTGCTCGATTCATCCCCCACGCTCGCGGCCCTCAAAGCGGAATCAGCACAACGCGGCTGGGTTCACCACCAGGAGGTGTATCGTCCCACGCCGCGTATTCGATTGAACGGCGATTTCGATGAATATCTCTCCCGCCTGGAAAAGAAACAACGCCACGAGATCCGCCGCAAAATGCGCCGGGCCGAGGAAAGCCAGCGCGGCGTGCGCTGGTTCATCTCTGACCTGCAGGACCTCGAAGCGGAGATCGACGCGTTCTTCAAATTAATGGAAGCCGATCAGAACAAGGCCAAATTCCTCAGCGAACCGATGCGCGCCCAGATGCGCGCGGTCATTCACGCCGCGCATGCAGGTGGCTGGTTGTGGCTGGCCTTCCTCGAAGTGGACGGCCAACGCGTCGCAGCCGCTCTCAATTTTGATTACAACAACAAACTGTGGGCTTACAACGGGGGGGTGGACCGCGCCTACCTGGATCTATCCCCCGGCTGGGTTTTGCTCGGTCATATGATTCAATGGTGTTGTGAAAACCAGCGTGCCGAATTTGATTTCATGCGCGGCGACGAGGAGTACAAATATCGTTTCGGCGCGCTGAACCAGTTTGTGATGAGGGTGAAAGTTAAAATCGATTAACGGGATGTGATACCGGGGGAACTTTGCAGCATCCGTTTTTTATGACTTCCAAGACCCGCATGGCATCCCGATCTGCATGTATTGTGAATTGAAATCACAAGTTTGCCCGGCGAATATCGCCGGGCAGTTTACTTATCGCGTGCAAAACTGTATGTTCCGCCGCAGTTGTACTGCGGCGTTTTGCACGAAGCCGTCAGCAGTACAACTGCTGACCAACAGTGTTTAGCAATTTTCTTATCGCGTGCTATACTCGCTGAAATCTTTGGTCTACGCAAGCGAACAATGCAACGAAAGTCCCTCATGCTGCTGGCACTTGTAATTATTCTTTCTTCCTGCGGCATGCCGCATACGCCGGCTGAAGGATCAAGGCCGGCCGCGGCAAAAACACCCGGACCACGGTCGTACCCGTTTGCGGGTCCTCGCGCGGCGCGCGAGTTTGGCGAAAATGTTGACCCGCTTGGCACACCATTCAGGATCGAACGGGTTAATATATAAAATGTCAACCCTTTTCATTTTTCCTTTCCTCGGTTACCTGTGCGGCTCCCTGCCCTTTTCGGTCTGGATCACACGCCTGGTCAAAGGCGTGGATGTGCGCGACACGGGCTCGGGCCACGCAACCACCACGAACACGATCCGTCAGGCGGGCTTCGGTTGGGGTGCATTGGTCTTCATCCTGGACTTTGCGAAGGGATTTATTCCGACGGTTCTTGCATTTTATGCAGAGCGCGAGGCCATCTCACCTTATATCATCGCATTGACAGCCGCGCTGGCAGTGGCTGGACATTGCTGGCCGGTCTTCGCGGGATTCCGTGGCGGCATGGGGCTGACCACCCTGGGAGGCGCATTGCTGGCGGTAAACTCGCTCGCCTTCCTTATTTGTGTTGCGATCCTTATTCTGCTTGTGCTGGTCGTTCGCCACTCCGCGCGCGCAAGTGTGTTCGCGGGGATTCTTGCCGCACCCATCTTGTGGTTATCTGGCATTCGCGACATATCATTTTGGGTGGCGGTCTTGGGCGGCCTGATCATCGCAGCGCGTTTCCTGATGGATTGGAATCGCAAGTATCGCGAGTTATGGTTGGATCGCGCAAGGGCGGATAAAGACCCGGGCTAGGGGCTGCTGCTTAAGCGCTCATTTTTAAGATGAATAACGCCGTCCAAAATATGGACGGCGTTATTCTTCGCCAAGCAACCATTTTATGATCCCCGGTGTCTTTTTGCTTGCATCCTCAAGCCTGGGCATCGAGAGCATCACGACTGTGATGTTATCGTGCCCGCCGCGCGAATTGGCTAAATTTACAAGTGCCTCCGCAGCGGATTTCAGGTCTTTTTTCGATCGGGTGTTTTGCAGGATCTCATCATCCCAAACCAGGTCGGTGAGCCCGTCGCTGCATAATAAAATGGTGTCGTTGGGTTCAAGATGAAACCCCTGGTTCTGCTCTGATTCATGGTCGCTTTCCTTGTTGTCGATCCGCAGACGGAAATCCACTTCGGGCAATTTCAGCCCACCCAAATGCCTGCGAATGATATGCACGTTGGGATGATCGCGCATTTGCTCGGCGGTGATGATGCCTTTTTCATAGGCCTCCTGCACCCAGGTATGGTCAATGGTCAGGCGTTGGATGTGCTTGTCGCGAATGAAATAGATGCGCGAATCACCGACGTAGGCTGTAAAAAGTTTGTTCTCGATCACCCAGACACATACGCACGTGGAGCCCATCCCCTCTTCCTCCTCCTTGCCGGCGGAATGGGAGGCGATCACCTGGCTTGCCTCTTGTATGGAATTCTCAAGGATCTGCAACGGCTTTTTGCCATTACTTTCAGAAATGCCCTTGGTGATGTAGTTGACCGCGAGCTCCGCGGCAATTTCCCCCGCATGATGACCACCGATCCCATCTGCGATCACAGCAAACACAGAAGGACGCGCATCCTCCCTGCTAAACTGGAAAGATGAGACTGAATAACGGTCCTCATTGTTCTTTCCAGCCATGCCGGGATGACTGCGTACGGCGACGTGTAAATGTGGAAGGGATGAACGGATCATTCTTCAGTTTGCTGAACAGTGATCGTTGGTTTCAAAACCGGAGGTGGCGTTCGAAATGTAAATCTAAAGACCAATTGCCCGAAGTGTACCATATCCCCATGGGCCAGCCGATAGCCCTCGCGCGGGATGGGCTCATAATTCACCCAGGTCCCGGCGATCGAATTGTTATCCTGCAGGAGATAACCGCCATCCTCGGTTTGCCGCAAGCGCGCGTGCACCGAGGAAATTGAAACATCATCCAGGATCTGATTGCACTGCACGCGATCTGTGCCAAAGGTGATCTCTTTTTCAAGGATCGCGATCGGGGGGACTGCGGCTGGCTGGCCCTCTGCATTAAGGCGGATGAAGGACGCGGCCGCCTCGGCTTGGGACTTTGGATTTGTCGCGGCTTTCCTGGACGAGTTGCGCGGCTTTTTCTTTTTCACCACTACAACAGGTTCCGGAGATTCCGCCATGGCCTGCACGGATTGTGTGAGTGGGTCGGCATCGGCCCGCCGCGCTGCCTGGGCCGCGCGCAGGGAGGGCATGCGCAGTCGTCCGCTTAACAAAATAAGGGCCAAAGCCATGCCCGCAATAAAGATCGCGCTGACCGTGATGGGTGTACGATATCTGGCGAGGAACACAGCCGGTCCGCGCGGCGCCCGCACGACCGTCACTGTGATCGGGATCGCCATGCTTTTTTTGCTCAGCCCAAGTGAATCGACCGCTTCCACAACCAGCCGGTGTTCGCCGCTCAATGTATAGGAAGTCAGATCCCACGTAAATTTATCGAACGGCTCCACGGTATTCTCGTCCACGACCTGGTCATCCACGTATAAGGTGGTGCGTGTGAGCGGACGTTTATGCCGGTCTGGAAATTCAATGATGATGTCGATCTCCTGCTCGTTGGGCAGCAGGATTTCCGTATTGAAGGGGTCATCCGCCGGCGCCTGACGCGTGATCTGCAGGGAGGGTGTCACCGGGATCGGGTTTGGCGGCTGAATATCCACAGAGAAGGTTTGTTCGTTGGAGTTGAGCTGCCCGGCGGGGAGATTCACCTGAGCAGTGATGACGTGTTCCCCCGCGGCGATCAAGTGTGAAGTATAGCTCATTGTATAAATGCGCCGCAGCGGCGAGAAATACACTTCAGGATCGGGGAAGCGTTCAAGGCCGGAGAACGAGAACATGCTCCCGCCCGTCTGCATGGCGAGCGCGTTGAACGCCGCCGCGCTGGTTGTATTGAACGTGCTCACATACCAGACGAAAACATGGATCTTGCTTTCAACCGCGCGTTGAAGGAGTGTCTCCACCTCAGCTGTAATATTGGGATTGTCCATTTGCGGGGTGATGAAGAGGATGGCGCG
The DNA here is from genome assembly GCA_964610295.1 of uncultured Anaerolineaceae bacterium. Lineage (GTDB taxonomy): Bacteria > Chloroflexota > Anaerolineae > Anaerolineales > Villigracilaceae > Villigracilis. The sequence continues at coordinate 35,529 of CAZSVR010000007.1, read as the reverse complement.
CTTCATCCCGAGCCGCTGCGTCTGCGCATTGACAGTGTCCATTGCGATGGTAAGAGATTGCAAATTGGGTGTGGCCGCGCGGAAGTCCGGTTGGAAGGAATTGAGGCCCTCGATAAACTGGGTTGCGCTGGCGTGATTAATGGAAGAGCCGGCCTGGCTGACCAGGCTGAAGTCATCGGGTAGATCAGGCGGAAGGCTTTGTGCCCACTGTGCCAGCACCTGCGAGACGCGTTGAAAGCGTGAAATGCCGGTGGAATCGCGTGCATCCAAGGGCTGGCCCTGGTTGACGGCGACGACCAGTTGCACCGGCACGGCCATCTCGGTGAGCGAGTCGACCGGGAGGGGCTGCCTGTCCTCGATCAGGGTGACAGTTTCGGGTTTGAGTCCGGAGACGAAAATTCCCTGAGGGTCGAACACATCTACAAGTGCAGTAGCGGTCGGGAAGGCCGCATAATCCACCGTGTAAATGGTCGCAGAGGCGAGATTGGATTGTTGCGCGTGAACGGAACTCACCATGCAAAAAAGCAGACTCAAACTGAACAGCGGGGAGGCGACTTTACGCATTCGGCTCAACGAAAACAGGTGCGCTCTCTTTGGGTTTGCTGAGCTGCATGAACGTAAGCGTCCAGGCGGATTGGATGTAGGCGGTAATGATTCCGTTGAAGAAGATAAGCACAGGCAGGTATGCGGCAAAACATCCCAATGCGATCCACACAGGCGTGAAAGATTCCTTCAGCGTAGCCGCCCCGATGATGACGGGGACTACTGCGAAAATAACCGGTATTGCGATAACCACTCCGATAATGGCCCCGCCGATGCCAAGGATCAAAGCCATGATGATCATCGCTCCGATGTTGGATTTGGCGATCTGCCATCCGCGGCGGATGCCGTCCAGCATGTTGAGTTCCTCGATCACGATCGCAACTTGCGCCTGTTCCAGAACGATCATAAGCGCCCAGCCCAAAGGAATGAGAATACATAATAACGGCAGGAAACATAAAAACCCGATGCCTGCGGTCACGATCCCCAGGATCACAAATGGAACGATGAGAATGAAAACGGCAAGGCCAAGCAGAAAATTAAGGCCGAAGATGCGCCAGAAGAAGGGCATGCTCTCGCTCCAAAGTTCGCCAAAGGATAAACTGGCCGCGCCGTTCTCTGCTTTGAACGTTCCTTTGATCAACCCGATGCGGCCCATCAGACCCAGCGCGTAGAAAATGAAGGAGAGCAGGATGAGGCCGATAAAGACGGCAAGGATGATCCACAGATTTTCATTCAGGAATTGCTCCACCTGTTGCATACCCTGTTCGACCTGGTCGGTTGGGAAAGGCGTACTTCCATTTGGGCCTGTTTGATAGCCAGTCTTTCCACCTCCTCCTCCGCTTCCACCTCCATTGGCGCGGGCACAACTGGCCAGAATGCCAAAGATCCACAGCACTTTATGCTTCCAGATGATCTGCCAGGATCGGCTGAGGACTTTACCGTAATCGAAGCTCATTTTTTCTCCTTAACAGGCACAGCAGGGAATGACCGGCCGCGATCGGCTCCCGCGTTTGGGTGCAAATCATACCCCACTCAATTTATTCCGTCCACTTGGTAATTTTGGGGCTCTCAGCGTCCCGAAGGGCCGCCCACCCCCGGGGCGTGCTTGACCTTTGTGACTGCCCACGTGGGGATTTTTCGGGTATGCTTGGAATTAGTTAACCTGATGTGCAAGTTTAATCCTGAATCAGTTTTGCGAAGTTCAAATATGAACCTTGAGTGTTTTGAGCACAAAAGAAGACAGCCAAGGTGTGACTCAGGAATTTTCTCATCCAGCGCGAAGTGAGATGCCATAGATCTCGTGCCCGAACTCGTTTGATGTGAAATCTTTCGACTAACTGTCCAAATACGGTTTCGATGCGATAGCGAGCATGGGTCAGACGACGCGGCCATGGCGATTTCTCTCGTTTCGAAGATTTATAAGGAGCCAACAACCATAAACCGTTTGCCTTCAATTGTTCGAACAGTTCAGGTTTCCAGTAATTGCGATCTGCCAAGGCAAAGCCAGAGATGTTCTCCAGTAATTGAGCAGCACCGACTGTGTCATGAATATCTGCGGGACTGAGAACACAATCCACCAGGACACCCGGCCAGGCCAGGCGTACATGGGCTCTCCAGCCATAATAAGTTTGTCGAGCAACTTCATCGTGTCCATAGGCGACGGTCTCTCCAAAAGCACGACAGCGATTGGCCCTGGCAAAACGACAGGCCGGCACTGGGAAGCTGTCCACAATCGAGATGTAGGAATCTTGTGGGATCAGCAAACCAATGGCTTGCCACAAATCTTGTTTGACCTTCCACAGATTGGCGGCTTGTCTTGTAAATGTAGTTCGATGGATGTCCTTCAAACTTGGAAACCAATCTGAGTAATATCTGCGAAAGTGAGTGAAAATGCCTGTTTCTGTGTCCATTCCGAGAAATTCTCCTACGACTTCGATGGTCAGTACCTCACTGTCTCGCAAGATCGGCCGCGGACCTCGCTTGCGCAAGCGCTTACCTGCCAGAAAATCATCGATCAAACAGAATACTGCTATCATGAACGTGGTAATATCCATTTTGGAGACCTCCGTTGTTTTGTGTTTGTGTCGCAACTTCACAAATACGGCGGTCTCCTTCTTTTGTCAAGAACCTAAAATTACTTGCACATCGGGTTAGTTAGATGGTTTCAAAGTCATTGGTCTAGGAGAGCTTTTATGGGGATATCCCCTAGACCAACAATACTGGATAGGATATGACCACCGATCTTACATTCATAACAAACGAAAACGAGCAAAGTCTGAAAGACAGGTTTAACGTCTTAATTAAAGACTCGCGCTTCTTTGATGCCTTGGTGGGTTATTTTTACACAAGTGGGTTTCATGCAATCTATAAATCACTTGAAAATACAGAGAAAATCCGAATTCTTGTAGGTATTAGCACTGATAGAAAAACCTTTGACTTGTTTACTGTGGCAAGGGAAGAAAAACAGTTGGAATTTGCCGACCCTTCACATAAAGAGGCAAAGGATATTTTTGTTCAACTTGTCGCAAATGAACTTGAAGAATCATCGGATAGTAAAACCGTCGAGCAGGGTGTTGTTAAATTCATTGAATGGATCAGGAGCAAGAAGCTTGAAATAAAGGTCTATCCATCACAAAATATTCACGCGAAATTGTACATTGTCGGTTTCAAAGAAGGAGACCGGGATTTAGGAAGAGTAATTACAGGGTCAAGTAATTTAACGCAATCCGGGTTAGTAGATAACCTAGAGTTCAATGTGGAACTCAAAAACAGCGCAGACTATATATTCGCAAAGGAAAAGTTTGAAGACCTTTGGAAGGACGCTGTTGATATCAGTGAAAAATATATTGAAACGATTGAAACGAAAACATGGCTCAATCAGGATGTTACGCCTCGCCAACTATACCTGAAGCTCTTGTATGAGTATTTCAAAGATGAGTTGAATCAAGCGAATGAAATCGCTGAAGCATACGTCCCCGAAAACTACATGAAGCTGGAATACCAGGATCAGGCAGTATTAAATACCAAGAAAATACTTGAGGAATATGGTGGAGTGTTTATCTCGGATGTAGTTGGTTTGGGAAAGACTTATATAGCAACCCGGTTGGCTGGTCAATTGAATGGCAGGACCTTGGTGATTGCGCCACCCGTGCTTTTGGACAAAGATAACCCCGGCTCCTGGCCCAATGCTTTTTCAGATTTCAAGATTGCCGCTGATTTTGAGTCAATTGGTAAACTCGATGATATTCTTGAAAAAGATCCTGATAAATATAAGAACATCATTATTGATGAAGCTCACAGATTTAGAAATGAAACAAATAAAACATACGAAACGCTGGCCCAAATATGCAGGGAAAAGCGCGTCATATTAGTCACTGCCACACCTTACAACAATACACCCTGGGATATTTTGGGGCAGATGAAGTTGTTTCAGAATTCAAAGAAAAGCACAATTCCGAACCTGCCCGACCTTGATGCATTCTTGGGAGGGCTGGCTAAAAGGTTAAAGGGGCTTGATCGTCAAAAGGACAACGACGAATATATTAGCATCGTCAAACAAAACTCGAAGGAGATTCGAGAAAATATACTGAAGTATTTGATGGTACGGCGGACCAGAACCGAGATCATCAAGTATTTCAGTAACGACCTTAATAAACAAAACCTACGCTTCCCCGATGTTGCAGCCCCAGAAGCGTTATTCTATGAATTGAACAAGGATGAAGACGCAGTATTCAATGCCACAATTGATTTATTGGCTCAAAGCTTCACTTATGCCCGCTATACGCCATTGTTGTATTTGAAAAGGCCTCTCGACCAATTGGAAGAACAATCCCAGAGGAACATGGGCAGGTTCATGAAAATCCTGTTAATCAAACGGCTGGAGAGTAGTTTCTTTGCATTCCGAAATTCAATTAGCAGATTTATTCATTCTTACGAGCTGTTCATCAAGGAATTTGAAAAAGGGAACGTTTATACCAGCAAGAAGCATATTTACAAGGTTTTTGAATATCTTGAAGACGACGATGACGAATCTGTACAACGATTAATTGATGAAGGTAAGGCCGATAAATATAAAAGTAATGAGTTCAAACCCGAGCTCATTGATCTTCTAAAGAACGACCTGTCCATTCTCAAGAAAATTCAAAGACTTTGGGCCACGGTGGATCGAGATCCCAAATTACTTGCACTTTTGAAGCAGCTTTCCAAGAACAAACTTTTGAAAGAGAACAAGATAATCCTGTTCACAGAGTCGAAAGAAACAGCAGAATATCTAACAGTTAACATCAATAAAGTTCATAAAGAACAGGCAATTTGTTTTTCAGGCGGTTCGAGTGAAGGGATACGTGAAACGGTCATCAGAAATTTCGATGCCAAAGCCAGGAATCCAAAGGATGACTATCGTATTTTGATCGCGACCGAGGTTCTTTCGGAAGGCGTGAACCTGCATCGGTCAAATGTTGTGATCAACTACGATATTCCGTGGAATCCCACGAGAATGATGCAACGCGTGGGACGTATTAACCGCGTGGATACAAAGTTCAATACAATTTATACCTTTAACTTCTTTCCTACGAAACAATCGAATGACGAAATCAAATTGAAGGAAGCGGCAGAAGCCAAGATCAGCGCCTTCTTAACCCTGCTGGGTGGTGACGCTGCACTTCTGACCGAAGGAGAGCCAATTGGCTCGCATGAATTGTTCAGCCGTTTGATTTCCAAGAAGACAATTACAGGTGAAGATGAAGGTGAAACAAGCGAGTTGAAGTATTTGACCCTGATAAAGGATATTCGCGATAACGACCCCGACCTGTTCGACAAAATTAAACGACTGCCAAGAAAAGCCCGATCCGGGAAAGCCAAGCCTGCCATGGCAAATTCGCTTGTTACCTATTTTCGCAAGGGGACAATCCAGAAATTCTTTGTCGCTGGAAATGAGCTTGATGCAAAAGAATTGGATTTCATCACTGCCGCAGAGGCTCTCGAAAGCACGCAGGATGAGAAAAAGAGGAAGCTACCCGAGACCTATTTTGAGCTTTTAGACAAAAACAAGGAAGCCTTTCTTGTTGTGACGACGGAAGATGCAATCGAAGTACAGGTTCGCAAAGGCAGGGATAGCGCGGCCAAGATTTTGAAAATTCTGGACGCCGTGTTTAAGAGTACCAAGCAACTCACCGAAGACCAGGAAGTCTATATCAAGAAGGTAATTGACCAACTCCGGGAAGGTGGCCTGCCTAAACAAACGGTTAAGACCGCGTTAAAAGCCTTGAATGAAAATAATCCTGATTGGGCCAACCCTCTGAAGGTTCTAGCCCTTTTGCAAACGAATATTCCTGCACGCTTGCTTGAAAGTCATTATGTGGAAGATAACCCAAGAGTCGCTGGAAAGCGCGAAGTGATTTTGTCAATGTATCTGGCTGAAGAATAAATCATGAACAAACAACAAGCCATTGATCTCGTAAAAGAAACTTTTGAATCTCCGTTTGAAAAAGGACGGTTCGACAAGTTTGTCAAAAACCTCTTGAACAATCCTGACATGGAAGGGTTTACCTATACAGGGAACTATATTCCAGATTCATTCAAGGATTATGTCAGCAAATACGATCGGGTGGGGAAATATGAAGATGGCGAAGAGAAACGTATTGATATTCTCATTGTTTATTTGAAACGTGATACTGCCATTGATCGTGCTCGTTCGATGCAACGGAATTTCGTTGCAGGTTACCTCCAGGGCAAGTATGGTACAGACTCGCAAAAGCATGCTGCATTAGTGGCATTCGTATCTCCTAACAGTAAGGATTGGCGTTTTTCGCTGGTTAAGTTAGATGTCAAGCTTGAAACGAAAGAACAGGGTGGGTATAAAGTTGTGGATGAATTCACTCCTGCGAGGCGTTGGTCATTCCTTGTTGGAAGCAATGAAAAAAGCCATACCGCGCAAACGCAATTCGTGCCCATCATTGCGGACGATGAGAATAATCCTACGCTGGCCGAGTTGGAAGAGGCGTTCAATATCGAGAAAGTCACAAAGGAATTCTTCGAGAAGTATCGCAGCTTGTTCATCTGGACAAAAGAAGAACTGGATAAAGCGATTGCGTCGGACCCGAAGACCAAAGCCGATTTCGAACGCAAGGGCATAGACACGGTAAACCTGGCCAAGAAACTGCTGGGGCAGATCATCTTTTTGTATTATCTTCAAAAGAAAGGCTGGTTTGGCGTGCCGCGTGAGGCGAAGTGGGGCGAAGGCTCAAAGAACTTTTTGCGTGAACTTTTTGACAAGAAACACGGCAATTACAAGAATTTTTTCAACGATATTCTCGAACCGTTGTTTTACGAAGCCTTGCGCAATGACCGTAGTCACGAAGACCATTATTACAGCCGCTTCGATTGCAAGATCCCGTTCCTGAACGGCGGATTGTTCGACCCGATGAATAATTATGACTGGGTCAAAACGGATATTCTGCTTTCCAACGAACTGTTTTCAAACGAGAACAAAACCAAGGAAGGCGATACGGGCGACGGCATTCTAGACATCTTCGACCGTTATAACTTTACAGTGAGGGAAGATGAGCCGTTTGAAAAGGAAGTGGCGATTGACCCTGAGCTGCTGGGCAAGGCGTACGAAAAGTTCAACGCCATCCGCCTCGATAATTACAGTGAATTTCTCAAGGCGCTCAAGAGCGGCAAGAAGGGTGAGGAAAGCAAGTTCAACAAGCAATACGGTGTGTATTACACCCCGCGCGAGATCGTACATTACATGTGCCAGCAGAGTCTCATCAATTATCTGTATTCGGAGTTGAACCCAACTATCGTCTATCAAAATTTAGGCGATGACCAAATGGACATGTTTGGCAATGTTGTGAAGGGCGGCCAATTGGATATGAGCGTGGAGCAGCGCCCAATGGCGGACATCCCAAAAGAGGATATTGCCTTGCTCATTCAGCACGGAGAAAGTTTGCGAGAGAACGAAATACGCGTGGACACCAAAGGCAAAGAGACTGAGACGTATTCATTCCAACTGCCTGAATCGATCCGCAAAAGCGCTTCACTCATAGACGAAAAACTTGCATCCATTAAGGTGTGCGATCCCGCCGTTGGAAGCGGAGCGTTCCCGGTAGGCATGATGACCGAGATCGTAAAAGCACGGCAGGTATTGGAAACATTTACAAAGGCAGGGAAAACCGTTTACGACCTCAAGCGTGAATGCATTGAAAACTCGCTCTACGGCGTGGATATTGACGCAGGTGCGGTGGAGATTGCCAAATTACGCTTGTGGCTCTCGCTGGTGGTGGATGAGGATGACATTCAACACATCAAACCCTTGCCCAACCTGGACTATAAGGTTGTGTGTGGTAATTCGTTGGTGGGATTTCCCGAGAATTGGGGCTCAACGATAGAAAAGGAAATCGAAACACTAATACGTCAACACTTCAACGAAACCAACCCTACTAAAAAGGATGAACTGAAAACCCAGATTGATGAGAAGATTGAGGCTCGTTACAAGAATTCTTTAAGGACGTTTGGATACCAAGTCAACTTTGATTTCAAGACTGTTTTCTCAGAAGTGTTTCAGCGAAATGGAGGTTTTAATGTAGTAATTGCAAATCCGCCTTATGTCCGGCAGGAAGAAATTAAGGAATTAAAGCCGACGCTACAAAAACAATTTGAATGTTATACAGGCACATCCGACCTTTTTGTGTATTTTTATGAAAAAGGTATACGCTTACTTCGCGAAAACGGCGTGTTAGTGTTCATCTCGTCAAATAAGTATTTCCGCTCTGGCTATGGTGAAAAGCTGCGCGCCTATTTGGGGAGAAAAACTCGTTTGCAGCAAGTGATTGACTTTGGTGATGCACCTGTTTTTGACGCCCTTGCTTATCCAAGCATTCTTGTCACACAAAAAGCCGTGCCTTCCGAAAACAAATTAAATGTCTTGGTTTGGAAATTGGATGAACCGTTGGAAAGATTTAATGAAGTTCTCGCAACTCAAACCTTTATTATGCGCCAGACTGATTTAACGGCTGATGGTTGGCGATTGGGAAATCAAATCGTCTTAAGTTTGCTCGAAAAATTGCGCCTTACAGGAAAGCCACTCGGTGAATATGTCAATGGACAATTTTATAGAGGCGTAGTTACTGGTGATAATAATGCTTTTGTGGTTAACCGTGAAACGCGCGACAAATTGATAGCGGAAGACTCGTCATCAAAGGAAATACTGAAGCCGTATATTCGCGGGCGAGATATAAATAAGTGGACTATCGATAACCCCGATTTATGGCTCATTTTTACACGACGGGGAATCGATATTAAAAAGTATCCTGCTATCAACAAGCACCTAACTAGATTCAAAGCCAGTCTAACCGCAGGCATTGCTGGAGGAAGGAAACCTGGAAGTTATGCATGGTTCGAGATTCAAGATAACACAGCATATTGGCAGGATTTTGAAAAATCAAAAATTCTCTATCAAGAGATAGCAACTTATCAACAGTTTGCTTATGATAAAGCTGGAATGTATGCCAGCAAAACAGGCTTCTTTATTCCTACCGATGATTTATCCTTACTCGGATTACTAAATTCATCAACAATTTGGTGGTTTTTGAAAAACATCTGCAACAAACTTATGGGTGGCGCATTGGCAATGCAAAGTATTTATATCGAACAAATACCAATCCCACTCAAGCATAGTTCTAATAAAATGACATCACTTGTAGAAAGCATCCTCGCGGCAAAGCGCGCCAATCCGCAGGCGGATACGTCCAAGTTGGAAGCCGAGATTGATCAGTTGGTCTATCAGTTGTATGGGTTGTCCCCTGACGAAATTGGAATCGTGGAAGGGAAGGAATAATATCGCGTGGGTCATCCTTGTTATTGCGAGAGTTTCAGCGGGGATGATAACGGAGGAAGAGGTTAAGATTGTGGAGAATAAGACCTGACAGGTTTCCACGGTACGACTTCCGACTCGAATCATTGTCCACGCATGAGTTATGATCGACTCTGGACATGGTGAAACCTGTCAGGTCTGAACGAACACAATAGAGCCTGTCGGGTCCGAAGATAGGAAAATAATTTATGCCAAGCGATATTCCGCCCATCATCTTTGGCGCATTCTTCCAGATCTACAATCGCGGCAACAACCGCGAAAATATATTCATTCAAGAACGAAATTATGCCTATTTCATGGAACTATGGTGGAAACATACGTACCAAATCGCCGAGACATGGGCATATTGTCTTTTACGGAATCATTTTCAGGTGGTGGTGTTCATCAAGAATAAAGAAGAACTAACTAAAAACCTGACAGGTCTAAACGATAAGATAAAAGAACCAAGCCAGTATTTTTCAAACTTCTTCAACGCGTACGCACGCGGCATCAATATCGCCACCCAAAGAACAGGCGTACTGTTTGAACGTCCCTTCAAACGGATTCCAGTGGACAGCGAATCCTACCTTATGCGTCTCGTTGTATATATTCACCAAAACCCGCAAAAGCATAAATTTGAGAACGATTTCCGCGATTGGAATTATTCCTCATACCACGAACTCACTGCCAATGTTCCAACCCTTTTGCAAAGAGATAAAATGATGCAATTGTTTGGAAACCGCGAAGACTTGATTAGAATTCATCAGGAAATTCAGCCTTTGGAAGGTCTTGATGACGAAGATTAAACAAGAAAACCTGTCAGGTCTTAATTAATAAGGAGAAACACCATGTCCGAAATCAAATACGAAATTACCGTGTGCTGCGCAAAGATGTGAACCTAAACCGCCGTAATATCCTGTATTTTGATCGTTCAAAGTTCATATATTTATGCAAAAAGCAGTATCAAAAAGATTGGCGTGCTTTCCAAGTCCGCATCCCCCTTCACCCTTCGGGTACTTCGCGGGGACCTTCGGCGGGGTGGGCGAAGGAAGCCAGGTCGATTGTTGTATAATACACGCAGAACCGTCAACCCGTAAACACAAGCAGGAGACAGACATGCAAACCAAAATTACGCTGGATGACGAACTCATCAAGCGCGCCCAGAAATTAACAGGGATCAAGACCAAAAGCGAAGCGGTGCAGGAAGCGCTGCGCGCACTCATTTCGTTGCACGAGCAGGTTGAGTCAAGCAACGAGCGCCCGCAACAAGCGGTGATCAAGAGCGTGGAACGCAGTCTTATTGAGAACGCCGAACTATGGTCGGAACTGGCAAAACACTAACAGTCCCTGATGTTATCGAAATTAACCGCCGAATGATCGCTCACTTCGGCGGTATTTTCTTTGAAGGGGATGATAATTTAGCGAATCGCGGCTCTCTTGAATATGTGCTGGCTGAAATCCACGGCTCGCTGTATGAACAGGAACTGTATCCCGATCTTTTTCAAAAAGCAGGCTTGATCGCCTGGAGAATTATTACGGGGCATATTTTCCACGACGGCAATAAGCGAACTGGCATGGAATCATGCCGTCTGTTTCTGGAATTAAACGGTTATATACTTAAGATGGACATGGAGATCGTTGACGTCGCATTAAGAATTGCAACCCATGAAATAAGTTTCGAAGAGCTTGGGGAATGGCTGCGAAATAGATCCAGTGAACTTTGAGGAGCTACAAAATGGCTGAAATCAAATATGAAATTACTGTGTGCTGCGCAAAGATGTGAACCCAAATTGCTGTAATACCCTGTATTTTGATCGTTCAAAGTTCATATATTTATGCAAAAAGCAGTATTAAAAAGATTGGCGTGCTACCCCCTCTGCCCTTCGGGCATCTCCCACACCGTCCGTGCCGCGAGCAGCGCCACGGCGGTGCGAGACGGCAAATGCCGACAGCAAAATTTTGATTGACCATGAAGAGCTTTCCTGTCGCATTTGGGGGAGGCAGGAGGGGGTTGGAGTAAAATCACGTCATGCCGTCAAGAAGAACCACGCCAACAGGTTACGAACTTGCCAGAAAGTTACGCAAGGAACCAACAGCCGCTGAAAGAAAACTCTGGGCTTACTTGCGTGGGAATAAATTGAACGGGGTAAATTTTAGAAGGCAGCATGCAGTTGGGAACTACGTTCCCGATTTCCCCCCTAAAGGGGACGATGTGCGCAATCAAAGAAAAATTGATCATAGAATTGGATGGAAGTCAGCATTTGGAGCAGGAAGAATATGATATTGAGCGAACCAAAGATTTGGTATCGCAGGGGTATAAGGTGATTCGATTCTGGAACAACCAGGTGATGAACGATATTGATGGCGTGATTCGCGCAATTATCCTTGCGATTGATACTGAATCTCATTCTCAACAGGAGACCTGAACAATGTCAGAAATCAAATATGAAATTGTCAAAAATATTGGGGTGCTTTCCAAGTTTGCTTCGGGGGGCAAAGCACGCCAATCCGCAGGCAGAGACAAACAAATTGGAACACGAGATTAATCAGTTGGTCTATCAGTTGTCCCCTACGGGGATGATATATGGGTTGTCCCCTGACGAAATTGGAATCGTTGAAGGGAAGGAATAATATCGCGTGGGTCATCCTTGTTATTGCGAGAGTTTCAGCGGGGATGATAACGGAGGAAGAGGTTAAGATTGTGGAAGGTTCTTGACCCCCTCCCGGCCCTCCCCCATTCGAAGATCACGAATGAGGGAGGAGAACGCGATGTATCTATGAATATTTTAATTGGTGTCCAACGTGAAATTGTCCATCCCCAAAAATCGGTTTTTGATTTTGGGGGAGGCTAGGAGGGGGTCTATTGCACAAACGCACAACTCCAAAAATCTTTGGGCGCGCGAAGCAATTACACCGTAACATGTCCCCGGCTGAGGCATTGCTCTGGGCGCATCTACGCGCTCATCGCACGGCGGACGTCCATTTTCGGAACCAACATGCGATTGGCAACTATGTTGTCGATTTTTGTGCACCGCGAAGGAATCTTATCATTGAATTAGATGGCAGTCAGCATTTGGAACAAGGGGAATACGATGAAGAAAGAACGAAATATTTAGAATCGAAGGGTTACAAAGTTCTTCGCTTTTGGAATAACCAGGTGATGAATGATATTGATGGCGTTCTTCGCGCGATTGACCTTGAACTGGAAGACCAATAGACGCCACGCAAATCAGTTCGCGCCTGTATGAGGCGCTGTAACTTAACTTCAGCCTGCCCGGCCGAGCACATCCCACTAATCAAAATTCATATCCGGGCCTTGTTTTTATTCCCACTCGATCGTCGCAGGGGGTTTGCTCGTAATATCATACACGACGCGATTAATTCCGTCCACTTCGTTCACTATGCGATTCGAGATACGAGCCAGTAACTCATGCGGCAGACGCGCCCAATCTGCCGTCATAAAATCCTCCGTGGTTACTGCGCGGATGGCGGCGGCCTCCTGGTAGGTGCGCATGTCGCCCATCACGCCCACGGAACGCACGGGCAATAAAACCATAAAGGCCTGTGATACTGGCTGCCTGTGTTCATCGGCAGTTGAACTGCCGATGGAACGAGTTGAACTGCTGAACGAACGTTTTCGCAAAAGCCCTTCCTTGGATAATTCCTCCAAAAGGATTTTGTCCGCCGCCCGCAAGCGACTGACACGCTCGCGCGTCACCTCCCCGAGACAACGCACGGTCAGGCCCGGGCCCGGAAATGGCTGCCGCCAAACCAGGCTTTCGCTCAGCCCAAGCGCCTCGCCCACCAGCCGCACCTCATCTTTAAATAGATAACGAAGCGGCTCCACCAATTCAAATTGCATATCTTCTGGAAGACCGCCCACGTTGTGATGCGTTTTGATCTTCTCGGCCTTGTTTCGATCCGGCGCAGAGGACTCAACCACATCCGGATAAATTGTCCCTTGCACCAAAAAGCGTGGCTGGCCCACCTGCTTCGCCTGTGCTTCAAAAATGCGAATGAACTTCTCGCCGACGATCTTCCTTTTCTGTTCCGGCTCGGTCACACCCTTCAGCGCGGATAAAAATTCGTCGCTGGCTTCCACTGTGATCAGTTCCGCGCCCAGTCCACCTCGAAATGCCGAGGCGACCTGCTCGCCTTCGTTGTGTCTGAGCAGGCCGGTATCCACGAACACGCAGACGAGTTGATCGCCAATGGCTTTATGTACCAAAGCCGCCGCAACCGACGAATCCACACCGCCGGATACCGCTGCGAGCACACGTGGTCCCTGAGCTTTGTCGAAGGGCTCCTTTCCAACCTGTTCCTGAATTCGTTTGACGCTGTCGTCGATAATGGATAATGGAGTCCACTCCGGCCTTGCGCCGCAAATATCGATCGCGAAATGTTTGAGCAGTTCAGTTCCATTGGGCGTGTGATGCACTTCGGGGTGGAATTGCACGCCGAAGTATTTTCGTTTCATATCGCCCATCGCCGCGATGGGACTGTTTCCGCTCTTCGCCAGCGCGATGAACCCCTCGGGCATTTTTGTAATTCTGTCACCGTGAGACATCCACACTTTGGAGATCGCATCCAGCATGGTGCCGGGAATTAATGGCTGAATTTCTGCAGGACCATACTCGCGGTGTGCCGCGCGATCAACCTGTCCGCCTAACGCGTGGGTGAGCGCCTGCATTCCATAGCAGATTCCCAAAATGGGCAGGCCTGTTTCGAAAATGAACTTTTGAATATAGGGCGCGCCTTCTTCGTAAACGGATCTGGGTCCGCCGGAGAGGATGAATCCTTTTGGGTTAATCAAAAGGATCTTTTCGCGCGGCGCGTCCCAGGGGAATAATTCGCAATAAACCTGCGCTTCACGTACACGCCTGGCAATGATCTGTGCGTACTGGGCGCCGAAATCGAGGATGGCAATGGATTCCATAATGGTCTTTCGTGTGAACGTTTAAACGCTGAAACGTCTAACGTTAATCCACGAATGTGATCCTGCCATCATCCATGGATTTGATGCGGGCGATGGATTCGATCGGCACACCGAGCGGATTCAGGGCGGCGCGCCCGCCTTCGAAGACCTTTTCGATGAGCGTGCCGACGCCAATGATCCTGGAGCCGGCTGCTTCAGCAAGCCGTGCCAGACCGAGGATGGTTTGTCCACTGGCGAGGAAGTCGTCGATGATCAACACCTTCTCGTCGTTGGCAAGATACTCCGGCGATACAATCAACTCCACCATGCGGCCTTTGGTGTGCGAAGGGGCGAGGGTCAGGTAAACCTGATCGGGCATGGTGATGGGCTTGGTCTTGCGCGCATACACAACTGGCAGTCCGAGATGAAAGCCTGTGGTCAAGGCGGGGGCAATGCCGGAGATCTCAGCGGTCAGGATCTTGGTCGCGCCGATTTTTGCGAAGCGCTTTGCAAAATCGCGGCCGCACGCATCCATGAGATTTGGATCCACCTGATGATTGATGAAACTATCTACTTTAAGAATTCCGTTCGCGAGCACTTGCCCCTCTTTTGAAATTCGTTCCTGCAGTTGATTCATCGCGCCTCCGCATTGACTAGACAGATTTTTGTGGATTGTACAACGTGATAGCAGAACATGCCAGAGGAAATTAACATAGACTTCGGAAATCTTTGATAAATCTCTGCGATCTAAATGAATTAAAGCAGATTTCCGAAGTCTGCAACGTGACTTTTCCTCGATTAAGGTCTTAAAAAAGATTGTGTTAGAATTCTTTGCGTGTCAGATAAGGGAATTCTTGTGCTGGCGTCCAATTCTGCGCGGCGCAGGCAACTCCTTGCGCTTGGGGATTGGATATACACCGTCATCGTCGCGGATGTGGATGAGAGTCAAAAGCCCGGTGAGTCGCCCAAAGACTACGTCTTGCGTCTTGCAGGAGAAAAAGCGCTGGCAGCCGCGGCCCAGGCTCAACCAGAAAACATCATCATTGGCGCGGATACCGCGGTGATCGACGGCCAGCAGATCCTCGGCAAACCCAAAGATCAGGAAGATGCCGAACGAATGTTGAAACAATTACGCGGGCGCACCCACCAGGTATATACCGGCGTTGCGATCCATCGTGTACGCGATGGAAAAATGCTTACCGAGTTATGTGTGACCGATGTGCCCATGCGTGCCTATTCGGATGACGAGATCACGGCTTACGTCCGGAGCGGCGACCCGCTCGATAAGGCCGGTGCGTATGCGATCCAGCATGCTCAATTCCAACCCGTCGAATCCATGCAGGGATGTTATGCCAGTGTGATGGGCTTGCCGATGTGCCACGTGGTACGGAGCCTACGCAAATTGGACATATCCCCGCACGCGAATGTGCCGATGGCCTGCCAGTCTTTTTTGAAATACGAATGTCCCGTTTCGCGCGCGATCCTGCGCGGCGAAGCTGTTGGATAAGTGAAAGGAAACGAATGAAGTTTTTACGTTGGGTCAATCTCATACTCATTACGACATTTCTCACGGCTTGCAGTTCTGCTGGAGGTACAGGCCCCGGATTTCCGTTCTTCAAGACGCCCACCCCGTTGCCTCCTGCGCAGGTGACGATCATCCCCGCACCGGATGCAAATGCGGCGGTCACGAAATATTTGCAAGCCTTGGGACAGGACGATTATGAGACGATGTACTCCATGCTGGCAAAAGCCAGCCGCGAGGGCGTAACCCTCGAGGATTTTTCCAAACGCTGGAACAATGTGCTGAACGAAATGAGTGCGGCGAGCTTCGAATACACCATCAATTCATCCCAGGTGAACCCGGACAGTGCCGAAGTTGGTTACTCCATTACATACAAGACTGCGCTGGTCGGCGATATTCAACGAAACATTGTCCTTCCGATGAGGCTGGAAGACGGCGCCTGGAAGATCATCTGGGCGGATGCCCAGATCCTGCCGGAACTTGCGGGTGGGAACGTGGTCTCCATGGAATACAGCATCCCCTCACGCGGCGATATTTATGACCGCAATGGGTTGCCCATCGTTTCGCAGGCCGACGCCTTCGCCATCGGTATCCAAACGGATCAGATCGACCTCAAGCTGCAGGGGACCCTTACCAAAGAGATCGGAAAGTTGTGCGGCTTCGATCCTGAATACATTCAAGACCAGATCGATGCTTCCGGTCCCGGCTGGACTTTGCCCATGTGTGAAGCTACCAGAGCTGAAGCACAACGCCTGCTGTCGATTAATCCCGGCGGCCTGGTACTTACGGAATATAGCTCCCGTTATTACTTTGAAACCGGGCTGGCCCCCCAATCGGTTGGATATACCTTATCCATTTCTCCCGAAGACCTTAATCTATATCGCCGCCTGGGGTATCGCGGCGACGAAAAGGTTGGGCAGGCCGGCATTGAAAAATGGGCGGAGGATTATCTGGCCGGTAAACACGGAGGTATTCTGCGCGTGGTCAGCCCCGCGGGGCAGATCCTATCAACGCTGGGCCAAAGCAGCCCGCAGCCGGCCGACTCGGTCTACCTGACGATCGACGAGAATATGCAGGACTATGCCCAGCGCGCCATTGAATTTTTCCGCGGTGCGATCGTCGTCATGGAGGTCGATAGCGGCCGTATCATCGCCATGGCTTCAGCTTCGGATTTCGACCCGAATCTTTTTGACCCCAATAACCCAAATAATCTTGCGCTTAACGACTTATTGAACAATACCAATCAGCCTTTACTAAACCGCGCCTCCCAGGGACAATATCCGCTCGGCTCGGTCTTCAAGATCATCACCATGTCCGCTGCCATGGAGAGCGGTCTGTATCTTAAGGATACCCCCTACGATTGCCAGTATGACTTTACTGAATTACCGGATCGCATCCTGCACGACTGGACGTGGGAGCATTGTCAGCAAGCACTTGCTGCGGGTGATTTTTGTAATGATTCAGCCACAACACCTTCCGGTCAACTAACCCTGCAGGAAGGCCTGATGCGTTCATGCAACCCATACTTCTGGCATATCGGTAATGATCTATTTACCAACTGGGAGCGCGGTTCTGATATCGCCAAGATGGCGCGCGGGTTTGGGCTTGGGTCTCCCACCGGGATCGATCAGGTGCCTGAAGCCAGCGGCCAGATCCTTGACCCAACCAGTCAGTTGGAAGCCGTCAATCAGGCCATCGGACAGGGCGATGTGCAGGTGACGCCTCTACAAGTAGCGACATTTGTTGCTGCCATCGCAAACGGCGGGACCTTATACAGGCCGCAGATGGTCGAGAAGATCCAACCTGTTGAAGGGGATGCGCTGCTCGTATTCCGGCCGGAGGCGCGCGGCACATTGCCATTGCGCGCAGAAAACCTGGATATATTGCGCGAAGCGATGTTGATGGTCACGCAAAACCCGCGTGGAACGGCGCGATTCAATATGCGCGGTCTACAATTCATTGTGGCCGGTAAAACCGGCACAGCTGAATCAGGCAACGGGAAGTCTCATGCCTGGTTTACGGGCTATACTTTAAATGCAGCCAACACGAACAAACCCGACATTGCGATTGCGGTGATCGTTGAGAACGTTGGGGAAGGCTCTGAGTACGCGGTGCCGATCTTCCGCTCCATGGTCGAGACGTATTACTATGGAAGCCCGGCAAGATACAATTATGCATTCGGTTACATTGGCGATCCTCCATACACGCCCACACCTCCAGGTGGCATTCCCTAGATCATCATTGTGACAGACTCGATTCAACCAGGCTTGATCATCAAGGCCCAATCCGGTTTCTTTACTGTTGAAACCAGCGCGGGCCTTGTTGTTTGCCAGCTGCGCGGCAAATTGAAACGAGGCAAAGCCAGAGGTGATATTGCCGCGATCGGGGATCGCGTGAATATCACACGGTTGGCCGATGGAAGCGGGGTTATCGAAAATGTCGAAGAGCGCCAGCGCGCCATCGTCAGGCTGGACCCAAGGCCACAAGGGGAGTATCAACAGGTCTTGCTGGCAAATGCCGATCAGGCGGTCTTTGTCTTTGCATGCGCGAATCCAAACCCGAAACTAAGGATGCTGGATCGTTTCCTGGTCATCACTGAAAAACAGGCCATCCCTGCGGTGGTCATCGCGAACAAGATCGATCTCGTGGAAAATGCAAAACAGGTCTTTGGGTTGTATGAATCAATTGGGTATCGCGTTATTTATACATCCACCAAAACGGGCGCAGGCTTGGATGAGTTGAGATCGCAATTGCAAAATAAAGTGAGCGCGCTCGCCGGACCCAGCGGTGTGGGAAAATCCAGTTTGCTGAATGTCATTCAACCGGGGCTGGGACTTGCAGTGAATGAGATCAGCACTGCCATGAATAAAGGCAGGCACACCACGGTTACGCGTCAAATGTTCCCGTTGGATGGCGGCGGATACGTGGCCGATACGCCCGGCTGGAAGTCGCTTGCCTTGTGGGATACCGAAGCCGCAGAGATGGATGCGTATTTTCCAGATTTGCGTGATCTTGTTCCGCAATGCCAGTTCAGTGATTGCACACACATTCATGAACCGGGTTGTGCCGTGCTCGCCGCGCTGAAGGCTGGCAGGGTGCATCCTGAACGATATGAGTCATACCTGCGTTTACGCGCAGGACAGGAATAATTTTGCGTACTTGACACCTGATACTTGACACCTGACACCTGACACCTGATACTTAATCAATGACCGATCACTGGAATGTGCTTGGACACGCATGGGCGGTGGCCATGCTTCAGCAGCACGCGGCACGCGGGGAGGTTCGCCATGCCTATCTTTTCTGTGGACCTCCCGGCCTGGGCCGACGCACATTGGCATTGCGCCTCGCTCAGGCATTGAACTGCGAAACACCCATCCGCGCGGGGATTCCCTGTCGCGCATGCCGCGATTGCAAACAGATCGAAGCGATGCGGCACCCGGATATGAATGTCATTCAAGCCGAAACCGAAGGCAGGATCCTTAAAGTGGATCAGGTGCGCGAGGTGCAGCATGCGTTATCTCTTAAACCATATCAGGCGAAATATCGCATCGCTTTGTTTTTGCGTTTTCAGGAAGCGAATGACAATGCGGCCAACGCGTTGTTGAAAACTCTTGAAGAGGCACCCTCCTATGCGGTATTGCTGTTAACTGCGGATAATCCGGAACAACTCCTGCCAACCATTGTCTCGCGCTGTGAAATTTTGAGGCTGCGCCCGCTGCCCATCGCCGCCATCGAAGCGGACCTGATCGAACAGGGGGTGGATGCCGAGCGCGCCCGCCTGCTCGCGCATATTTCAGGTGGACGTCCGGGTTACGCGCGCAAGCTGGTGGAGGATGGTTCGTTGCTTGAAAAACGCGAAGAACGCCTGGATGACTTGCAAATCTTGTTGCCTGCAGCGCGCGTGGAGAAATTTTCCTACGCAGATAAACTCGCCAAAGACAAGGATTCCATGCGTCAGACGATCCTGATCTGGCTCTCCTATTGGCGGGATGTGATGTTGCGCGCGGCACAGGCCGAAACCCCTCTCGTCAATATTGATCGCAACATGGAAATTGAATTCTTGGCGGGACGCCTGGATCTCTCCACCGCCCGCCGCGTCGTAAACGACCTTGAGAACGCGCTTGAGAAAATGGAGCGCAACGTGAACCCGCGTTTATTGGCCGAAGTGCTATTGCTGGATTGGCCCAAGGTATAAGCCTGCAAAAAATCCTCTGAAGTCTCATCAACTTCAGAGGATTTTTTATGTGAATTGTGATGTTAACAACCCGCAGAGGGCGCCGAGGGGACACCAAAGGCTTCCATCACAGGCACGCCATCCCATTCGCGTGGAATAGGCAAACCAAGTGCGAAGGCCGCGGTGGCAGCTGTATCCATGGTATGAACTTGCCTGATCAACTGCATGGGTAATATCCCCGGCCCACTCACCACCCATGGAATGGTCATATCTTCGGGAACATCAAAGCCGTGGGTGGTATCGTGCCCGCCGTGATCTGAAGTGATAATGATCAACGTGCCTGCATACATCCCATGGCTTTTCAACGACTCGAGAACGAAACCCAGCGACTCATCGTCGTTTGCATAGGTTTCCATTTGATTGCGCGACATCCAGCCATATTCGTGCCCGGCCAGATCGCCATTGGGAAAATGCACGAACATCAAGCTAAAGCCCTGCGAGATCTGCTGGATGGCAATTTGTTCGATCCTGAACGGGTCAACGATCTTATCGGTGTCATCCACGAATTGAAAATAATCCGTGCTGGCCGGTTCGGTGACCTGGCGTAACTTTTCCTTGCCAACCATCATCACCGTGCGCATACCGGCCGCATGTGCGAGATCAAAAATATCGGTGCCGATGGCATATCCGTTTTGCGGCACATATTCATCCCAACGAACGATATGTTTGGCCGGGCAGGTACCCACAAGCATGGAGGCATGCGCCGGCAAAGTTGTGCTCGGCATGATGGTCTGCGCGCTGAGCGTGTACGCGCCGCTTTGCATGAGCGCCAGCAGATTGACCATATTTGCCTTCGCAATTGCATCCGGACGCAAGCCATCAAAACTCACGATCAACACACGCTCGCTCTTTGGCAATGGCGCGGGTGCAATGGTTGCCGTTCGCGAAGGCGTAGCCGTAGCAGTCTCGGTGGGAGGTGGCGGCGTAATGCTCGGGCTGAGAATGGGTGTCCCCAAAGGGGATGCTATGAGGGACGGAACAAATGTCGGCGCGGGGAGAGCGGCGGACGATCCACAGGCGAGCAAAAAGATCGCCAGCAGGATCAGGCTGTAAATTCGTCGATTCATTTTTGGGATGATTTCCCGAGCATCGGCATTTTCAACCCGTGACGTTTCGCGGCGTCAATCGCGATCTCATATCCCGCATCCGCATGTCGCGCCACGCCCATGCCCGGATCCGTGGTCAGGACTCTTTCCAACCTGCGAGCGGCTTCCGGCGTGCCATCCGCAACGATGACCTGGCCCGCGTGCTGACTGTAACCCATGCCCACACCGCCGCCGTGATGGAACGATACCCAGGTCGCGCCACCCACCGCGTTGATCAGCGCGTTGAGGATCGCCCAATCGGAGATGGCGTCGGAGCCGTCTTTCATCGATTCGGTTTCGCGATTTGGCGAAGCCACCGAACCTGAGTCCAGATGATCTCGGCCGATCACGATGGGCGCTTTCACTTTCCCGCTTGCAACCAGCTCATTGAACATCAAGCCCGCTTTGGCGCGTTCGCCGTACCCGAGCCAGCAAATACGCGCGGGCAACCCCTGGAACGGAACCTTCTCGCGCGCCAGCTTGAGCCAGCGATGTAAATGTGCATCCTCCGGGAACAAATCCATGATCGCCTGATCGGTGGTGTAAATATCCTCTTTATCACCGGAGAGTGCCACCCATCTGAACGGCCCCTTGCCTTCGCAGAACAACGGACGAATGTACGCAGGCACGAAGCCGGGAAACTCGAACGCGTCAGGAACACCGTTATTGAAGGCCTGCTGCCGTATATTATTGCCGTAATCAAATACTTCGGCGCCCGCGCGTTGAAATGCAAGCATGGCTTTAACATGTTGCGACATCGAATCCATCGCCATTTTTTTATATTTTTCAGGATCGGTCCTGCGAAGTTCCTCCGCGGCTGCCACGCTTAACCCGGATGGAACATAGAACAATGCCTCATGTGCCGAGGTCTGGTCTGTAACCACATCGGGGATCACGCCGCGCTCGGCGAGTTCGTGATAAATATCCGCTGCATTGCCAATCAGGCCAATCGAGCGCGGTATTTGATCCCTGGTTGCTTCTTCAACCAGGCTCATGGCTTCTTCGAGATCATCCACGACCATATCCACGTAACCGATGGCGCGACGACGTTCTGCGCGTTGCGGGTCCACTTCAACGATCAGGCCCACGCCTTCATTCATCGTGATCGACAAGGGCTGCGCGCCGCCCATGCCGCCGAGGCCTGCGGTTAAAACGAATTTCCCTTTCAACGAACCCCAGCCTCTTAATTTCGCGAGCGCGCCGAAGGTTTCGTAGGTGCCCTGCAAAATTCCCTGCGTGCCGATATAGATCCAGGAGCCGGCGGTCATCTGGCCGTACATGATGAGTCCTTTTTTATCCAACTCATCGAATTTTTCCCAGGTGGCCCAGTGAGGCACCAGGTTTGAGTTTGCAATTAACACTTTGGGCGCGTCTTTGTGACTCTTGAACACAACCACCGGCTTGCCCGATTGTACAAGCAGGGTTTCGTCTTCTTCAAGATTCTTTAGCGATTCAAGGATGGCGTCGAACGATTCCCAGTTGCGCGCGGCCTTTCCGCGTCCACCATAGACGACCAGGTCTTCGGGTTTCTCAGCCACTTCGGGGTCGAGATTATTCTGGAGCATGCGATAGGCAGCTTCGCTAAGCCAGTTCTTGCAGGTGAGTTGTGTGCCGCGCGGCGCGCGGATGACGCGAGGGGTAGGCATGGGCAATTTCCTGTTTATTGGTTAATCTTTATCGTTTCAACCATGGTGTCGAAGAAAGGAAGTGTCGCGTCCTTGAAATTCTGTTCTGTTGTAAAAGAAATAATCAGTGTGCCGGCCGGCAGGTTCAAGTACACCTGCTTTTCGAAGAGCACCACATCCGTTCCTTCGAATGTTTTGCCGGGGATATTGGCAAGGATGATCCCGATCGGGATCTCATTGGCTGTGGATGAAACCGAATAAGAGTCGACATTCAAGTTGGGGATGGAAGCAGAAAGCTTGCTTGCCGCCTCTTTGATGCCAGCTTCACCATCCAGGGAGATGCTTCCCTGGGAATCCCAAACAAAGTTAACGCTTGTAATCACTCCGTTTATCATATGACCATCCTGCAAATCGTAAACGACCAGGCGGAAGGTCTTGGGGTCCAATGTTTTGATATTCATGAGCGCGCGTTGCACAGCTGCCTCTGAGGCGGCGGGCAGGGAAAAGGCATCATAATATTCCTGTTGATTGATGCGTACAGGCAACCAGCCGGGTGACACGTTCAATTGCAAGCGCGCCAGGTCATCTACAAAGAGGAGGGTGCCATCAGTTTGTGCAGTGAGCGAACTCCCAGTTGAGACAGCCTGTACAGTTGAACCTGGAGTTTCGGTTGGTTCAAGCGTGTTATGAGGAGTTGAACTGGGTCTGGGTGCGGCCTCTTCGGTTTGTGCGATGACGGCGGCGACCGTCTCAGCCACCATCTGATCCAGGAGGGTGGTATCAGCTGTCGGGGCGGTATCGGAAGCGGCTGGAAATCCTGGAGCGGCACATGCAAGGATGGATATCAAAAAGCACAGGGCAATGAAAAATGTTCGTCGGTTGTTCATATCTTCTTCCTTCTATATGAAATGAAAAGGCCTCCCGGCTATTATAGCCGAGAGGCCCGATGGGTTCGCGTGATTTATTTGGCGGCTGGTGCCTTTACGATCATATCGGCAAAGTTCGTGCCTTTGAGTCTGTTCACCAATTCCTCCTGTGCATCACACCAGACCGGGCGCAATGGACAGTTGTCGTCGAACGAACACCATCCCTTATTCCCGACACATTCATTCAATTGGATTGGCCCATCGATCGCCTCGATCACTTCAAGCAGGGTGATATCCTTGGGTGGGCGGGCAAGTCTTACGCCGCCACGCGCGCCGCGCGAGGTTTGCAAAAACCCTGCAATGGATAATTGCGAAATGATCTTTGCAAGGAAGGCCGCTGGGATCTTTTGTTCTTCGGCGATGAGACTTGTGGCGATCCGTTGGTCGCCATTTCGGGCGAGGTGTAAGACTGCGCGAACAGCATAATCGGCCTGGCGTGTGATCTGCATGGTGCCTCTCTTAAAACCGACAAACTTTACCGACGATTACAATTTTATGGCGCAAGGCATTCCAAGGCAAGTGATAGAGGTCACCGATAAAATATGACCTTTTACTCCGATTAAGAATCGTCGCATGGGATATGTCATCGCGTGCCATGATTCTTGCAAACTTACCTTGTGAGGGTCAGGTTGCCCGCGCCCATGTCCACAACGATCGTGAGTGTGGCGCCATCCCCTTTAAGGGTATAGCGATCACCGTTCTGACTCCAGCCAGGGCCCGCCTCTATATTCGATACGCCGCTGTCCACTGTCACAACCGCATGGATACCTTCGGGTATGACCAGAATCATGTTGCTCAGACCGGTTTCAATATTCACGGTGGCGTCGTGTTGTAATTCGCCGGAGAAATCCAGGGTGTAATCCCCCACACCGCCTCTGAATATCATGGCGCGAAAATTGGCGTTGGCCAGTCCTTCCATCTTTACATCCGATGCGCCGGTCTCATAATGGAAGAGGCTCATCTCAGACCGATTGGGTTCAGAGAAAGACAGGTTTACATCCGCGGCACCGTCTGTGATGGAAAGGTCAGTCAGCGAAAGCCCGCCCAACTCAAAGGCCGCATCGTAGGCGCCGGCTTCAATGACCAGCGCCAGGGGGTCTTCGCTAAGTCTGAGATCCCATTCGTTCTTCAACTGATTGAATGCGGGAAAACCATCGAACTCGACGTCGCCCATCTGGATCGATACGTCGCTCCCCTCGGTCTTGACGACCGGCTTGAACTGGTCATAGTTATATGTGGCTGTGCCTTCCACCAGGTTTTTCTGCGCGCCGGGGGATACCTTCATCTCTCCCGCGCCGAACGAGAGTTTTAAGCGCGTCTCGCCGGATTTCGGAAGCGGCACCGTTATTTCATCAGTGACCAGCGCTGCGGGCGATTGTGCCTTCGGCAGGTCAATGTTGAATCCACAGGCCAGGCTGGCCAGAGCCAGCAGGACAAATGCTGAAATGATTTTACCTTTCATAATGGATCTCCTTCTGGGGAATATACGCCGGGCAGCGCGGGATGGTTGCAGAGTTTATTCATAGGGAAGGTACAATTCACTGATGATGACCACCGAGTGGACGGTCCTGCAGGGTGTCCTGACAGAGGGCTATCGCGTTGCTTCCGGCCCTTCAAAGGATTATCCCTACGGTGCATTGGACAGGCAGAGACCCATCTTCGAGCCGCGCGGACTCGATCTGGACGGCTATTTCAACGGCACACTGAACATAAACATTCGTCCGCACACATTCAAATGGATCCGGCCGGAATTCACGTTTTATGATGTCGAATGGACGGACCTGCATCCCCCGGAACATTTTTCCTTTTCGCGCTGCAGGGTGATCTATAAAGATATCGAATACGAAGGCTGGGTTTATTATCCGCACCCCGAGACGAAACTGCGGCACTTTCAGGACCCATCCTTGTTGGAAGTGATCGCGCGCCCGATCGCGCAGATCAAATACGGGGATCATGTGGCAGTGTTGTTGAATTCCGCTGAGATCGCGACTTCCGTATCATCCTGAATATCGTGTAGCACCGCCGTAGGATGATGCCCGATCTGGTACTATTGGTAATTGAAATGACTGCAGTTCTCCTGTATCATCTCGCCGGGGTTGAATGCCATTTTCGGAACCTGGGTCAGCGGATGAGTTGTGGTTGTAAGGTTGTGAATTAGAAGCAATATCCTTTTATCCAAGGAGAGAATATGAAATCGAAAAATGGTTTATCCACGTTTGCCCTGCTGTTCGTGATGGCGGCCTGTAACCTGCCGGGGGGTGCACCGGTTTTGGAGGTGGTGCCGACCGATACAACACAACCCATATTTACGGAAATTCCAACAGAGACGCCATTCCCCACCGAAACGCCTCTGCCAACGTTGACGCCAACGCCGACCATCCCAATTGCATGGCCATCCGATAAAGGCGTCAATTGCCGTTTGGGTCCGGGAACGGAATGGGTAACTGTGGGTGCACTGCTCGTCGGTGAGACCGCCACCATTCAAGGAAAGAACATTGATTCTTCCTGGTGGTATGTGGTGACTGCTGGTAACCCGGGCAGCCCGTGCTGGGTAGCCGCCAGTGTGACGCTCACAGCCGGTAATCTGGCGAATCTCGCGATCATTAACCCACCGGTTGCATCGGTGACGAAGGTCAGTGTGAAACTCGACCCGAAAGAGATCAGCCTGCCGGGATGCCTCGGCCCGGTTCAGCCGATCGCGATCAAAGGGACGATCGAGACGAACGGCCCGGTCAAGGTCAATTATTATTTTGCGACCGAGAGCGGCGGCGATCTGCCGGCCGATAGCACCAACTTCAAAAGCGCGGACTCCAAATCTGTCGAAACCACCTACACTCCGCTGCCGGGCGCAGGCTCGTTCTGGGTGCGGCTGATCATCACCGGCCCGAATGACAAGGTTGGTGAAGCAAAGTATAAGATCGTGTGTTAATCATTTGGAAAATGGGAATTGATCACGGGCGACCCATTTGGGCCGCCCCGTTGCTGATGACGATCTCCGGCACCTTCCCATCCGCATACGCCTGCTGAATTCCCCCGGCCAATGAGAACATGCCCACGCCAATGCTGATGGTGGACAAGGCGGCAAGTGTGACCGTAAAAAACAGGAAAAACAGGATGGTGCTCCCCACACTGCGTTGGATCGCCTTTCGGCACTGACCTTGCCGCCCGCGCAGAACTCTTCAACCCAGGCCCCCACACGCGGACCCTTGCCCAGGCTTCCGAAAAAACTTTGACCGATGCAAAGGCCGCCGCGATCCGCACCAAGATCGTCAAGCAGCTCCAGCAGGAGTTGGGAGCGCAGTTCAAGAGCTGAAACAATTGGCTCGCAAAATTCCAGCCGATTCTAATTGTAGATTCGAAATAAGCCTCGACCAAAGGTCGGGGCTTTAATTTGGATAAAGATGTCATATTTTACCTATATTACCCATGATGTATGTCACTTATACAGACCGGGGGAGTACCATACAATCATCCCAGGCACCTGTTTGGATTAGGACAGGCCCAAAGGCCGCGAAAGTGGCTGATTAATTTCCTAGTCGCCGTTCCCATAAAGGAGATAACGTAATGAACAAGTTCTTCACTTCGAAGACACGCTGGATTTCCCTTGCAGGGCTGCTGGTTGTCGCCGCGCTGACATTGACCGCATGTGGGGCGCAAGGCCCCACCGTCGTACACGTCCGCTTGTCTGAGTTCAAGGTCGAAATGGATAAGGCTTCGATTCCGGCCGGCCCCGTGAAATTCGTGATCGAGAATGCGGGCCTCGTCGTCCATGAACTCGTACTTGAGCCTGGCGGTGCCCACGACGAACCCTTTGAGCTCAACGGCAAAGAGTCGGAAGCGGAGGATATCGAGGTAGGCAAAACGGTGGACCTCGAATGGACCATTGATAGTCCCGGGGAGTATCAATTGAGTTGCTATACCGTAGGACACTTCGAACAAGGAATGACCACCACCTTTACGGTCACTGCCGCGCCCTGACCAGCCAAAGCTCGTCTGCGGCCGAGCCGGCGAGCGTGAATCGCTGGGACTGTAGCCATGACGTAATGATCGACCCTGTCCCTTCTCCTGCTGGGAGAAGGGACAGGGTCGAGGTCCACCTGCCGCACAGGCGTCAATCGCCCAGACTCCGCGCGTCGGGTTTTGTGCCTGGGGGTCAAACTAATCGAAGAAGGCGATCACATCCTTGAAATTAGCGACCACAAAAGCCACAACCGGCAGCAAAAGCGAGTTCAGGAAGTTCAAGCCGGCCCGAAAGTTCAGAGCCGAGTTGGGTGTATCGCGGATGCGGTCATGGTAATTCATCAGTTTATCGAGGCGCTCCAGCGTATCCTTATCCGGGATCTTTCCGGCTTCATTTAAGTTCTCGATCTTGGTCTGCACTTCGTTTAGTGTTTTCCATTTGGCGCGCATGATGATATTGGATAGGTGGAATTGACCTGCCGCATACAGGGTGACGGTCGGTACCCAGATGAAAACGGAAAAGATAAATCCGGAGACAGGTGTCTTTGCGGTGAGGACCTCCACATAGCTCAGCCCGATCGTCAATTGGACGATGTACGCCATGGTCGCATATAAAATGAACGTGAGCAGCCGCGAAAGCTGACCGACCACCTCCGAACTGCTCGGGTCGAGTGTATATAGGTCAAAATGATAACGATTTAAGAGGGAGGGGAAGGCCACATAGAATGGATAAAGATAGATCGCAACCCAGACAGCCTGAATACAGGCTAGCGCGATCGTCACGAACGGCCCGAGGCGGAATACGGCGGCCGTGGAATGATTGACCAGCCAGTTGCTGTAAAGGAACCATCCGAGGAAAGGACCTCCGGCCAGCCCCAAGACCAGAAAGAACGGCAGCCAGGTCCTGAAATTGGCATGCAGCCATTTCTCCAGTTCATCGATGTCCGCGGTGCGCAGCATCTGATCCACACAGGAGCGGCGGAAGGTGTCGAGAAATGCGCGGATATTGATCTTGTTGACGACCAGGGCCAGCGCGCCGGTGAATGCTGACCACGACATGAGCTTTAGTTCATCGGTGCTGAACTGATGAGCGCTCATGCTGGAGAGCAGCCAGCCGATCAGAAATGTGAATAGGGCGATGGCAGCCCCAGTCAGCAGGTAAGACGGGAAGGATTCCTGCTCCTGATCGGAGGCATTCAGGGGGAGAAAGGAAGCCCGCTCTTTGAACTTTTTGGGGTTGATCAGGCGCTGGATCACAGCGCCAAGGCCATCCAGAATATATTCCGGCAGAGAGCGATAGCCAGCCATTTGCCTTCCAAGTTCATCCCGTTTCGCAGCAAGACCCGCATCATTATCCATCGGCCACTCCTAACCTAAGTAGTTGTTCGTATGTTTTAGACAAAACAAGGTTGCTCAAGCCGCCGTCCTTCGCGCAGCATCCCTTTGGGGCGGCGGCGGGGACGCCGCCTATAGCAGTGTTTTGTAAAATTATTTTCGACTGACTCCTTGGAACGATGCAGCCAGTATAGAACAATTCGGGCATAAATTCAATCGGCCGGCGGGACCGAGCCGCGCCGCCGCGTCTGGGACCCTTCCCACTAGAACTGCAGATGTTTGACGGTCTGTCCATTGTTGATCAACTCTTTAAGCGAATCGATGCCGATGCTCAGGTGCATTTCCAAATATTGTTGCGTCACCTTTTTATCGCTGCTGGCGGTCTTGATGCCGCCGGGGACCATTGGCTGATCGGAGACCAGCAGCAGGGCGCCGACCGAGATTTCGTTGTAGAAACCCGTGATGAACAGGGTGGCCGTCTCCATATCAACAGCCATGGCACGGATGCGGCGCAGGTAGGTCTTGAATTCCTCGTCGTGCTCCCAGACGCGGCGGTTGGTGGTGTAGACGGTGCCGGTCCAATAATCGCGTTCATGATTGCGGATGGTGGTCGAGATCGCTTTTTGCAGATTGAAGGAGGGTAAGGCCGGCACTTCGGGAGGGAAATAGTCATTGGAGGTGCCCTCGCCGCGGATGGCCGCGATCGGCAGGATCAGGTCCCCGACCTTGTTCTTTTTCTTGAGGCCGCCGCACTTTCCCATAAACAGACAGGCCTTCGGTTGGATGGCGCTCAACAGGTCCATGATCGTAGCGGCATTGGCGCTGCCCATCCCAAAATTGATCAGCGTAATGCCCTGCGCGGTGACGTTCGGCATGGGCTTCTCCAGCCCGCGGATCGGGACGTTGTACAGCTTCGCGAACATCTGCAGATAAGCATCAAAGTTGGTCAACAAAATGTATTGGCCGAAATCCTTAAGGGCTGTATCCGTATAACGCGGCAGCCAGTTGGTGACGATCTCTTCCTTGGTTTTCATCGTGCCTCCAGGTCTTCAGGCTCAATCTTACCTGAAATTGGACGCGGGCGAATTCCCCCGCGAATCCACGCCTCCGCGAAACATGAAATTTGTGATACGCTGTATATGAAACAAGGAACCAGGATGACTGATAAATCGTTTCGCAACTTCCTGACCAATCTCGACCAACCCATGCCGCTCCCGGAAAAGCTCTTCAAACTGACGCGCAACCTGTGGCGGCGGGTGATCCTGCGTCAGAATTGCTGCGGACATGACAGTGAGCCGGGCTGCTGAACTAATCAGCATGCCTCCGCTACGGCGGCTCACGACCATCACCACTCGCACGAACACTCGCACGAACATCCGGAAATGCGTGAACACAAATAAGAAAGACCTCTGCAGAGGTCTTTCTTATTTCACGAACTACTTGCGAACTACAACATTGACGTTATGCTTTGCGGCTTTGAAATAACCCGCCGCGAACTTGGCCACTTCATCCGGGTCGTAAGCGGCACAGCTGAACACATCCAGGTAGATGGCGCGGCTGGCATCTGCAAAATGAGCTGAGACCAGGGACGTTTCGATCAACTGCGTCATGCTGAACCCCTGCACGCGCGGTTCATCCCCAAAAAACACCACCTGGGTATCCCCATATCGCTTCATCTTGATCTGATCATCACACAGGATCTTCACGAATTCGCAGATGGCATCCGCATTTTGCATGAGCGCGAGGTCGCATTCATACAGGTCAATGCTGGATGAAATTCCCCAGTACTCAGTTGAATCTCCCATTGGTTTTCCTTTCTTGTTTCGATTCGAACTTAATTAATTTTTTGCTTGCACAAATTTGCAAACGTGTCGCGAGTATATCAGGATTTTTGGTATATTCCGTAATTGTGTCATGCTAAGCCGTAGTCCTGACCCTGAACAAAGTGAAGGGGAAGGAGCAGCGAAGCATCTCTACTACAACGAGCGAGACCCTCACCTGCACTGCAACAAGCGCACGAAGTCCCTCGCGCACGCCGCAAAGCGGCAGTCCCGAGCGCAGCGAGTGGGCCTAGCGCAGCGGAGTGGGAGTGCGGCGCAAGTGTCGGTCGGCTGGTCTCGATACGCTGCGCTTCTCGACCAACGGCTCCCTCACAGCGTCCCGATGTCCTTCGGGAGGGAGACACACTGTAATTTTTTATGACAGAGTGTGAACTTGGGTTAAATAAGATAAAGAGGCCACCAAAGTCTTCGGTGACCTTTTTATTTCGGATCATATTTCGTGCCGGACGCGTTTAGGCCGCAGGCTGTTCGGGCATGGGATTTCTGGAGCGGAGAAAGAGCGGTAACCCAACGAGGGTCAGACCCGTCAGAATTGTCACGGCCCATAAGCTGATAGCGCCGTATGGATCCGGGATCTGCCGGAATATATCCACGGTATACAGGATCAACATCGGCATTCCGATCAACGCGGTCCACGAACGGACAGGCTGGTCGTCGGTCACGAACTTAACCTCCATGATGATCGCTGCCAGGCCGATCGCCCAGAAGATCAACAGGAAAAGGGTTTGTACGCCAGGAAAACCGAAACCCGAGCGGCTGAACAGGTGGGAGACATAAATGGCCGGCACAACCGCATATAACCCGGTGATAATGACCGGGCCGAAACCGGTACTCGGTTTGATCAGAGAGACAATTCCCCACATCACCAGCGCGACCGTTGCAATGAACATCAAGCGCACGATCAAGTGCCACAACACAAGCAGGATGAACATGCTGATCACAATCACCGTGGACAGGATGCCCCAGGCCTGTGACACGGTGTCTGCGTTGATCAGGATCGGGTCCTTCTCGAAGGTGGTGTTGAGATCCGATAACGGAAAGGTTTGATAGTCGCCCTGCTGGTTGAGCATATGCAACTCGGTGCGAGTCAACAGAAAGCCCTGGTCATACCGCTTTGTGTCGATCTCATTGATCTCACCGGATGTGTCAACGGCAATAAACATGGATTGCCGGCTCGGGGTAGAATCATCCAGAAAAATGAAGGGCTGTGGTCCGTCCGCTTCGGCAACCCCGTGGCTGATGACGATCTCCGGCACATCCCCGTTTGCATAGGCCTGCTGAATGCCTCCAACGAGGGAGAACATGGCCACGCCAATGCTAATGGTGGAGAGGGTGGCAAGCGCGACCGTAAAGCAGAAGAAAAACAGGACGGCGCTTGCGACACTCCTTTGAGCGGCCTTTCGGTAATAAGTAAGACTGCCCATCGGCAGGATCGCCCCACTCAGGAACCAGCCTGCCTCTCCCAGGCAGCCCGGCCCGCCTGCCTGCTTCTCAACTTGTGATTCAGTGGTGATGTTGTCCATAATACATTGGCTCCTGTGTTTATAGTCTGTGAATAGAAAGCGGTGAATAAGAAGGGCGGATTGCTCGTGTAGGTAACCGTAAATAAAAGCAAACTCTAAGGTCTGCTTTTATTTACCGTCTCTTTTATTTATTCTGCCTAATCATTTGTAATTACAAATAGCGTAATGTCATCAAAGGGCGACACATCACCGATAAAGGCGTTCAGGTTGTTTAACAAATGTGCCAGCTGAGACTCGGCATTCGAAGCGGGAGCCGTCCCCAGGGCGGAAATGAGGCGAGCCAGATCATAGTCGCGGCCCTGTGAATCCAATGCATCGGTAAGACCATCTGTATAGATCACGAGGGAGTCATGTGCGGTGAGCGCAAGTGTGACGTCCGACATTTTCAGTTCTTCGGCGACACCCAGCGCCATGCCAGTGCGCTTTAATTGTTCCATCTCACCGCCGGCACGTCGCAACAGGGGCGGATTTTGACCGGCATTGGCATAAGTAAGCGTATGCGAGCCTGCATCCAGAACGGCATAAAATACTGTCACAAACATATCGGAGGAGGAGTGCGCGATCAGATGTTGATTGACATCTTTCAACGCCCCGGCGGGACTCGTGTACGCAAGCGCACTGGTACGGATCAGACTGCGTGTCATCGCCATGTACATCGCGGCGGCGGCGCCTTTATCGGATACGTCTGCAACCACGATTCCCCAACGACCATCCGCTAACTGGAAAATATCATAGAAATCACCAGCCATCTCAAGAGCAGAACGCCAATAGGCGGCAAGCGTGAAGCCGGGGATTTCGGGCAGGCGGTCTGGTAAAAGACTCTCCTGGACTTGCCGCGCCAGTTGAAGTTCCCGTTCGAGGCGCAGGCGCTGCAGATGAGTCACATCATAAAGCCGGGCGCGTTCCAAGGCAATCGCCACTTGTGCGCCGACCGCCGAAAGCAATTGCAGATCGGCGGCAGTTAAAAATTGCCACTCCTCGGTAGCGACGTTGATAATGCCAAGCGGTCCAGCCGGGCCTGCGATTGGCACGCTGGCATGGAAGATCAAGTCTTGATTATCACCATTATCCTGCGCCGCATCCTGTAAACGCGTACATTCCACCACGTTGACCGCGCGTTTCAACTGACCGGCTTGCATAACAGCCTGGCAATGACATAATTCCGGCTTGCTCAAGTGATAACGATCATTTTGTTCGAGACCCGCTGGTAAGCCACAGGCCGCCGCCAGTGAAAAATGATCGGTGGATGAAATCGGTGCAAGGCCCAAGGGACTGCCGGCCGCAGGGAGCAGGAACGCCCAACCTGTTTGCAGGCCCATCATGGACACAAGTGTTTCAAGAGCGGCCGTCAGCGCCGTCTGTGCATCGGAAGAGCGATTAAGTTGTTCGGCGAGTCTATTCAGGGCGCGCAGACGTGCAATCTCGCGTTCTTCAGCGGAGCCTGAAAAGATCTCTTTTCGCCGACGGATTTTTTCACGCGATAGCGACGGGCGCTCGACGCTGAATTCCTTGAAGGGATGAGAACTCAGCAGGCCTTCGGCATCCGCCCAATTGTAGAAACGCCGCAAGGCGGCGACCTGCTCACGCTGATTTTTTGCACTGACCCGATCCGTTTTCAACTGCAATAAATAGGTTCGCAAGGCTACATCGTCACCGCCGCTGGGAACAAAGTCACCCCCGCGGCCGACATACCATTCAATAAAAGCATGTAAGTGGTTTAAAACGTTTATTTCTTCGGGATTCAAAGTTTCGGCAAAACGTTCTATGGCATGCATGTACCTTCTCTTGGGACTGTTGAGAAGAGTATAGCACAGCCCCTCGCCCAGCCTTCGCGAAGCATCCTGCGGGCCCATATTTTCCGCCCCCTTCGGGGGTGCTTACCCTTCGGGCACGATGTCGCGAAAAATGGGGGCACCTAAAGGTGTGCTCCGCGAAGGTGTCCGCAGGACGGGGGCTCCAGCCTCCCCACCCCACATGTTTGGATTCGGTGCTTCGCTACTCGTGCGGGATGAATCCCTCCCTCAACACATGGAAGCTGTTTCGACAAGCTCAACACACCGCCTTCGGGCTGATTGCGCCAGTCCACTTCAGTGGACTTTCACGAACTGAGGCTGGGATTTATCCCCGCCGCCACCCGCCCGTTTGGATTGCCTCGCCAAGTGCTATAATTAAAGCATGTTAGCCAAAAGCACAAATTCAAAGTCTCTCAAAGTAGACCGTAAAGCTTTTTCCACCAAATCCTTGACCGATGAGACGGATGAAAAGGTTTACTGGCTTTCTCGCACACCACAGGAGAGACTTCGCCATGTAGAGACTCTCCGCCGTATCAACTATGGACATAGAGCTGCCGCTCGACTTCAAAGAGTTCTTGAAATTACTGAACGATAGGGGCGTACAATATTTGCTTATTGGGGGATACGCGGTTGCCTATTATGGTTATCCTCGCGCGACTGGTGAGATGGATGTGTGGATTGCTGTAAACCCTGGTAATGCAAAACGGACCGTAGCTGTACTGCGTGAATTCGGTTTTGATCTAAAAGAATTGACTGAAGATTTGTTTTTGCAGGAGAACAAAATCATTCGCATGGGAAATCCCCCAATGCGAATTGAGGTTTCTACGGGCATTTCAGGTGTGGATTTTGACAAATGCTATAGGGAACGCATATTCGATATACTCGACGGGGTTGAAGTCCCGATTATCAGCTTGGAAAACTTGAAAGCCAACAAAAAAGCCGCAGGCAGACTCAAAGACTTGAATGATTTGGAAAATCTCTAACAAACCCCCGAAGCCAAAAACTTCGGCGTTCTTATTTTAAAAACGGGGTCCCTCCAACCAAAAGGCACTCTCGTCCAGCCTTCGCGAAGCACCCTGCGGGCCCCCATTTTCCGCGAAAACGGGGGCACCTAAAGGTGTGCTCCGCGAAGGTGTCCGCAGGACGGAGGGGGGCAAGAGATGCCTTCGAACATCCTATGCACACGGTTCGTAAGGCCACCGTTCCATATTTGGGGGGTGTCTGTGTTGACCTCCGCGCAGCCTCGCAACTTACGCTATAATTAGAACAAAAGAGGGCATTGGTGCATAAATCGAAAAGAAGGCACAATCCAACGATCAGACATGAGCGGTCAGGCAACTTTGTAACTTTGGGGCATGCCCAGATGAGTC
>CAZSVR010000006.1:74458-90631 GCA_964610295.1 uncultured Anaerolineaceae bacterium | reverse complement strand
CCAAAGGTCTCAAGCCATCACCAGCAATGATTCGCAGTCAACTTTGCAACGACCTAAGCCCGCAGGATACAGAGGAGGTTATTTCGCGTTACACAGCAGAGATGCCTGGGCTTTATCTGACTCCAGGTGGTACTTTCCGGCCCTTCCTAACTCTACGTACGTCAAGCTCTTAAAAGATCAAAGCGTGCCACCACCACAGCAGGATTCGATGATCGTACGTCTCGATAACCCCATTGTGCGGGAGATAGACGCGGGGCATCTGGCTATGCTCTCGACATATGTCACCCTAGCAAATTTGATTAAGGAAGAGGTTGAAACCGCCCGATACAGCATGTAGCAGTCGGAACCTAAACGAGGTTATTTCGGCACGCTCATAATTATGACGGTACATTAGATTCAAAAGGCACAATTACTGACATGTCCACACCGAACCCGAACCATCCCATCCTTGAATTGCGCGTGGCGCTCACAACCAATGATTATGAAAGATCCGTAAAATTCTATTGTGACGGACTCGGAATTGAACCCGCGCAATTTTGGAACAACGGTCAAGGCCGGGCGCTGATCCTCAATATGGGCTATGCCACACTGGAGATTTTTGACGAATCACAGGCACAGACAATTGACCAAATCGAAACGGGAAAACGCGTCAGCGGGCAGATTCGATTTGCACTTCAAGTGCCGGACTTGAAGACGGCTATGGAGCGCTTACTCGCTCATGGGGCGACATTAGTTCATCCACCTATCATTACTCCGTGGGGTGATCATAACGTGCGGCTCCAGGACCCCGACGGCATTCAAATTACGCTATTTCAGACGCTTGATCATGATGAACAAGATAAGTAGTTTTGGCAAGAAGATACAGCAGACAGAACTTTGATTTCGAAGGAGAAACAAATGAGCAATATCTCAAAGACCTCAAACAATGTGCAAATGATTAAAGGTCTGGGAGCGGATGGTCCCGATCCAGAATTGAAGGAGAAACTGATGCTCTTCGGCCAATTTGTCGGAGACTGGGAGATTGAGTCGGAATCGTTCCTCCCAGACGGCTCAAGGCCCAAAGGCAAGGGCGAGATTCACTTTGGATGGATTCTGAGTGGCACCGCAATACAGGATGTATGGAGTGGAAGCGTCGAAAATCCACCGCCGGGCTTCCCTTCCACCGGTTTTGGAACTACCATCCGATTCTATGATCCAAAGATCGATGCTCTGCGAATTATATGGATCGCCCCCGTCGGGAGTGTCATACAGACTTTTGTGGCACGGCCAGTAGGAGATGAAATCATTCTTGAAGGCAGAACTCCAGACGACGCCTATCCCGAGCAATGGATCCTTTCCGAAATTACACCTCAGTCATTTCACTGGCGCTCTGTAGAGTCGCATGATAATGAACAAACATGGCAGGTTACACAAAAGATCATAGCGCGAAGGGCCAAGCCGGATGATAAGAATCAAGTAGGAACCCCAAAGGGATGAACGCCATACGATTGCATAGAGCCGCTGGCCCGGCGGGACTGGTTTACGAACAGATCGCGACACCCGAACCGAAAGCGGGAGATGTACTTGTGCGCGTGCATGCCGCGGCAATCACACGCGACGAACTTGACTGGCCCGTCAACCGCCTGCCTGCGATCCCCTCCTACGAATTCTCAGGAGTGGTTTCTGCGATTGGACCTGATGTTGACAACATCGCAGTTGGAGCATCAGTTTACGCACTCAGTCCATTTGACCGGGATGGCGCTGCCGCTGATTACATGGTTATTTCAAAAGAATTCCTTGCGCCCAAGCCAAAAACATTCGATCATATCAAGAGTGCATCCATCCCACTAGCGGCACTCACAGCCTGGCAGGGACTCTTCGAACATGGCCAATTGGCCGAGGGCCAGCGAGTGCTCATCCACGGGGCGGTGGGCGGAGTGGGCAACTTCGCAGTCCAACTTGCCCGTCAACGCAGTGCTTACGTAATTGGAACTGTTTCAACCATGAACATCGCCGCCGCCCATAAACTTGGAGTGGATGAGGTCATTGACCATACAGTAACACGATTCGAGGATGTTGTTCCCGATGTAGATCTTGTCTTTGACACAGTTGGCGGCAAGCGCCTCGAGCGTTCGGCCTTCGTGGTGCGCCCGGGCGGCAGGCTTGTATCCGTGGCCTCTGAGCCACCGCAGGAGCAGGCGACAGCGCGTGGTATCAAAGCTATCTATTTCGTGGTTGAACCCAATCGCGAACAACTCATTGAGCTCGCAAAACTTGTTGACAGCGGCAACCTTCAGCCAGTTATAGATGAAGTCTTTCCTCTCGCCAAGGCCCGTGAGGCATTTGAACGCAGTCTGACCGCTCACACATCCGGAAAGATCGTTCTTCACATCGCTGATGAGTAGCAGGTAGCCTGCCACATTACTCAATCCATTTAAGCACACACTTAATTTAGGAATACACCTTGAAAACCAAACATTGGCTCGTCTTTATTCTGCTGGGAGCGATATGGAGTTCATCCTTCATGTGGATCAAGATCGCCCTACGCGAAGTGGGGCCGATCACGCTGGTCGCCTTTCGTGCGCTCTTCGGGCTTTTATTCGGAATCGTGGTCATTTTCATTCAACGTGTGCAATGGCCGCGTACTTTCAAGGCCTGGTTCCCGCTCCTCGTTGTTGGCCTTACGAACCTGGCGATTCCGTTCTTCCTCATTTCATGGGGTGAGTTATCCATCGACTCGGCTGTTGCCTCCATTCTGGACGCGACGGTGCCTCTCTTCACTATTGTGATTGCCCATTACTTATTACGCGATGACAAAATAACAACCTCCAAGGTACTAGGGCTGCTGATTGGTTTCGCCGGCGTCATCGTCTTGATGAGCAAAGATATTGGCACCTCACCAAGTTCCGTGCTTGGACAGATCGCAGTGATTGTAGCCTCGGCGTTTTACGCGGGCAGTGCGGTGTACGTGCGTAAGACCACGGAAGATACCCCTGGAATCTTACGAAGTGCTATACCGCTTTTATCAGCCACCGCAACAATGTGGTTGGGGGCATTTTTGTTCGAAAGCCCGGTAAAGATCCCGCAGTTAGGGATCACCTGGGTGGCACTGCTTTTTCTTGGGGTCATCGGCTCAGGTCTTGCCTTTGTACTGGCTTATTACCTGATCCATGAAATCGGACCGACCCGTATGACCATGGTGACTTATCTCTTCCCACTAGGTGGTGTAATTCTGGGTGTCACTTTTCTGCACGAACAACTTACATGGCAGTTGATTACAGGCGCTGTGCTCATCATTGCCAGCCTTGCAGTAGCAAACTGGGAGCCAAAGAAACAAGAATTGGGCAACGATGGATAAAACTTCCCTGCGCTCGTTGATCAAATTGCAGGCATGGTCAAAGACATGTAAGATACGTGGATGACGCGAATTTGCCAGCCAAACGCGAGCATCGGGAGCAATGGAAAATGAATTAATGGATTGCATCGCGTTCTTTCGCTATTCTCTCAATAAAACTTTCCAGTGAAGTTGTTTCGCGGGGCAGAAGCCATTTCAATGTATTGGAATTGCCTTTCAATCCCCATTGATCGTAATGCTCGAACATCCTGACCAGGTTTTCAATCGCATACTCGCTCATTTCTTCACGCTTCGACTCCACCCCTTCTCGGCTCCGCTCAGCGCGAAGCCTCCAGTCTCCAATCTTTTCTTTCTCCGCGCGGACAGCGCGATTCAATCCACGACTCAATATCTCTGCAACTTCAGCATGTGACAATGGCTGTGTGCCAACGAGTTCGTATGTTGCGTTGATATGACCTGGTTCTGTCAAAACTTTTGTTGCAGCCTCAGCGAGGTCTTCTAGGTTAACAAAACTGAATTGCACGTCCACTGAATATGGAACGCGCAAGACACCTTCATCCACAATACTTTTCCATCCCGCTAGTAAATTTTGCATGTACGGCGCGGGCTGCAGAATTGTAAATGGCAATCCTGACTCGAATAAAATTTCTTCCACGCGGAGTTTGTCCCAATGGTGCGGCATCTTCTCGATCTGGGGATGCAGAACGGAATGATAGACAAAATGCTCAACTCCCGCCTTGCGAGCTTCCCCAATTACCAAATTACCAATTACTGTTTCATCAGGATTCATGTTCGGGCAGATGTGATAAACACTCCGAGCGCCTTGCATGGCGGAACGCAGCGTGTTTTCATCGTGCATGTCGCCGACAATGACTTTCTCCACGCCTAAAGGCTTTAAAACCGAAACATGTTCTTCGCGATGGACGAACGCGCAAACGCTCTCGACTTTCGAGAGTGTCTTGATCAGAGTCCTGCCTGTTTTGCCGCCAGCGCCTGTAACGAGGATCATGTGTTTCGTAATACCCTGTTCACCAAGGAGATTTTGTCAGTTCAAGTTCTTGCGCCATTAAGATTTAGTCTGCCGCGCTCAGTTCTCAGGCAGAAGTTCTTGTCTTCCACAACGAAGCCACGATTGAGATCGCGAGAATGCTAGCAACTATTGCAAGTGAGACTCCGACAGGGATTTTGTAGAAATCCACAATGACCATTTTTATCCCTACGAACGTCAATACAGCGGATAAACCAAGTTTCAAATATTGGAACTTATCCATGACGTTGGCGAGAAGGAAGTAGAGCGCACGCAAGCCTAAAATGGCAAAGACGTTTGACGTGTAAATAATGAAGGTATCCTGAGTCACTGCGAAAATCGCAGGGATTGAATCAACTGCAAAGACTAGATCCGTGCTCTCGACAATCAACAGCACAAGAAATAAGGGTGTTGCCATGAGCGTCCCCGCACGGCGGACGAAAAATTTATCCCCTTCGAAATCTTGCGTGACAGGCATTAGCTTTCGGAAGAACCTGACTACTGGATTTTGCTCAGGATGGATTTCCTCATCCTGGTGAAGAGCCATACGGATACCCGTGAAGATCAGGAATGCACCGAAGATGTAGATGATCCAATGGAATTCCTTGAGTAAAGCCGCGCCCACTGCTATGAGTATGCCGCGCATGATTAGTGCGCCGAGGATCCCCCAAAAGAGAACTCGGTGTTGATAAGCGGCAGGCACTGCGAAGAACGCAAAGATAAGTATGAAGACAAATATGTTGTCAACGCTCAGAGATTTTTCGATCAGATATCCCGTGAAGAAAGCAAGCGCCGCTTCGCTATTTGTGTAACCACTATTTGGCACCATCCTGTCCCAGAAGAAATAGATGACCGCATTGAAGACCAGCGATATCGAAATCCAAACCACGCTCCAGATGATCGCTTCTTTTGCCGAGACGATATGCGATTTGCGATGGAACACACCCAAATCAAGGGCGAGCATAAACAACACGAACAGGTTGAAGCCAACCCATAGCCAAATTGATACTTCCATAATCTATCACTCCTTTTTGGTTATTAGTGGGGAATCAAAAAAAACGAGACCCCACGAATAAATATCGTGGTAGTCTCGCCAGTTATGTGTATGACACACGTACGATCAGCCGAGAGTCGAAACTCCGTCTTGACGACTGACCGACCCACTTTGTGGGTGGCTACTCCCTACTTGAGTAGTGGGATAGTATCATAAACGAATGGTTCTTGTCAATAAATTATTCACATATTACTTGGATCACTTGGATCTCACGCGTTGACATTAGCGAACGACTCTGTTATATTGTAGTTACTCCGATGGGGAGTAGCCCCCGATTTGTTTCAGGATGGACAGTCGTCAAGACGGAAAGAGATTTCCCGGCTGTCTGAAAGAAAGTGCAAGACCATCGCCTTCTAGGCGGTGGTTTTTTTGTTTATCAGGATAAGTGTGCAAACATGAAAGCGTTCCTGGTGTTTAGACTTCTGGATTTCATTCTCATTATCATCTATGGCGTCGCGCTCATTCACCATGCACTCCGCCAGATTTTCAGTAAACGCGCCTAAAGAACAGTTTTTTTAGCCAGTAATCACACAGGAGCAGTATGAAATTAAAAAAGCGCGGAGAAGTCGAAGCGAAACTCACACAATGGTTGTCAAATTCGAGTAGATCAACCATAAATACGACTAAAGCAAATCGATTGTCTTAATGGAGTTATTTATGAACCATCTGCACGCTGTATCCAAACAAGAAGATATTTTGCCTGAGTACCGTGATACCCCTATCGGTCTTCTTTTGGAATATCACAATCTTAATCGCGATTTAGATGCTCACACGCAAGCGCAACTGTTGATCGGAATGTGTATGGATAACCGCAAACAGATTCGGACACCTGACAACTTTGCCTACATTATCCGCGCGGGCGGAGCAAATTTACGCTATAGCGAGTTTAAAGTATCCTACGCGATTGCGGTTG
The DNA here is from genome assembly GCA_964610295.1 of uncultured Anaerolineaceae bacterium. Classification (GTDB taxonomy): domain Bacteria; phylum Chloroflexota; class Anaerolineae; order Anaerolineales; family Villigracilaceae; genus Villigracilis. Next base: position 84,303 of record CAZSVR010000006.1, on the reverse strand, counting down.
GCGGAGTAAAGTCCATTGCCTTGATTGGACATACTCAATGCGGTATGGTGAACTTGGTGTCAAAGAAAACTGCGTTCGTACAGGGTTTAGTGGATAATGCAGGCTGGGAAAGCGAATCGGCGGAAGATCACTTCAACCACTATGCGCCCATATTTGAAATTGGGAATGAAGTGGATTTTGTTTTGAGTGAAGCCAAGCGGTTGCGCTTGCGGTATCCGAAAATACAGGTTGCCCCGTTGTTATATCGCGTAGAAGATAACCTCTTGTACTTGGTAAAGGAAAAGTACAGGAAAATTAAGATTAATAGATTGAATTGATTTCAACAATCAACAGGAGAAAAATGGAATTACTGAACACACTCGAAACCCAAATCCTATCCACCCTTCAGTCCCTGTACGACGCCTGGGGCTGGTTTGGCGTTGCGGCGCTGTTAATTTTCGAAAACGCCACCGGCATCCTACCCAGCGAAATCATTCTGGGACTGGCAGGCTGGATGCTGATTGCCGAGCACCAACTGCCCGTTTCGATGATCTTCATCGGCGGTCTGTATGCCGCCATCGGCAGCGCGCTCGGCGCCTCCATCCCCTACTGGGTGGCGCGACTCGGCGGACGTCCGCTGGTGGATAGACTTGCCCGCTGGGTGCGGATAGATCCTTCACACATCGCTCGCTCCGAGGCGCAGTTTCATCGCTGGGGCATGGCACTGGTGCTCGTCGGGCGCGTCATACCCGGCATTCGCACGCTCATTAGCATTCCAGCAGGATTGGCGCGCATGCCATTCATTATCTTTTTTACTGCTACATTTATCGGCGCTTATGTCTGGTGCACCCTGTTGATTGGCGCAGGTTACGCACTCGGGCACGAATGGATGCTCATCAGCCAGTATCTTAAACAATACTTTCCTTACTTGCTGGCAGTCGGGCTAACAGTCATTGCCGTCTACGTTTTGCTCGCCCGCCGCTCGTTTCGGCTTGCGCCACTAAGGATGGACGAATAGCGTGACTCCCGTCCCCCTCCAACTTGATTTTACGGAAAGGAGATTTCCAGGTCGAGCCACCTGCATCTAGTTTCACGTTTCTTAAGGCTTCGTAAACTCTGGAAGCCTGCTGTCGTTGCCGAAGCCGGGGACGCTTCTCATGCCATCTGGTTTGAGGAGTTCATCGCCTTTGCAGGAGAGTTTATCGGCGTGATTTTCCTGCCCGTTCTGGCGGGGCTGATCTATCTATTTAATATCTACGTTTTCAGATCCGCCATGCCAAGATTGGATGATTTGAAAGAAAAGTAAGCCACGGACTCCAACGTCTCCCCCGCGCTATTCTCTTAATGAACGATACGAGTGATGTCGGATCGCGATGTAATAGTCATTTCAACACATTGGGATTCCCCACCAATCCCCAATGGTTATAGTACTCGAACATCTTGACCAGATTTTCAACCGCGTGCTCGCCCGCCCACTGAACGCGGCTGGGGTGGAAGAAAAGGCTGATGGTTAGGCACACAGCCCCCTGCGGGGAATCAGCCGTCGGCTTAGAACGAAGCGGGGCACTTCATCCAATTTGGTCTCGACTGCTTGCGTCTCGACCACCAATCTCCAATCTCTAATTCTCTAATCTCTTGTTCGTCAACTCCCATAGTCTATTCGAATTCAACGGAATTTCCAAGATCTCAAAATCCACTTCGTGCAACGCATCTTCCAAGGCTTGAGCAAACAACGGACCAACAGGAATCGCGCCGGCCTCGCCCGCACCTTTTACACCCATCGGGTTGAGCGGCGAGAGCGTTACACCATGACCCGTTTCGATGCGCGGCACATCCAGACTCGTGGGCAGATGATAATCCATGAACGTGCCGTTGAGCAGTTGACCATTTTCATCGTAAACGAGTCGTTCGTAAAACGCATTGCCAATGCCTTGTGCCACGCCGCCGTGGATTTGCCCATCGAGGATCAAGGGATTGATGACGCGGCCGCAATCGTGAACAACGAGATATTTTTGAATGTCGATCTGCATCGTCTCTGGGTCGACCTCCACGATCATCGCGTGGATTCCACTTGCGGTCGCGCCTCTTTCAGGACCGAAATAATTGGTCGCCTCCAAACCAGGCTCGGTGCCCGGCTTGACCGCGCCGCGCATGGGATTCGCCTTCCCCGCCAGTTCTCCAAGCGAAATGGACATACGAGGAAGATCCTGTACGCGTACCATGCCATCTGCAATTTCAAGTTCATCTTCCGGAGCATTGAAATGTTCGGAAGCCAGTTTGAGAATTTTCTTGCGTACAACGATTGCCGCTTCATTAATGGCATTGCCAGCAACGACTGCGCCACGACTGGCAAATGTTCCCGCGCCCCAATAGAACTGATCAGTGTCGCCAGTGACAACATCTATTTTTGCAACATCCACACCAAGTTGTTCGGCCACAATTTGAGCGAAACTCGTGAAGTGGCCCTGTCCCTGCGTGCCAACGCCGGTGACAACAGAAACGCGTCCACTGCTCATCACTTGTACTTTCGCGCCTTCGTAAGGTCCGATGCCGGTGCCTTCCACATATGTGACGATCCCTATGCCCACATGTCGCCCCTCTGCGCGTAATTTCGGCTGAATTTCGTTGACGAACTTGTGATATCCGATCTTCTCCATGGCTTGATCTAATAGCGGTTCGTAATTGCCGCTATCATAAACAAGCGGGGCAAAGTCCTGATAGATGATCTCGTTGTTATAAGGAAACTTATCAGGCGGGATGAAGTTTCGTCTGCGAATTTCGGCGCGGTCGATCTTCAATTCTTTCGCGGCCAGATCAAGCAAACGTTCGATGACGAACACGCCATGTTGTCGTCCCGCGCCGCGATATGGCGTTACGATCGTTTTGTTGGTAAAGACCGCGGTGAACTCGCTGTAATAGTTGGGAATGTGATAGGGTCCCAACAATGTGCATTGACTGTTAAGCGGCACGGTTAATCCATAAGGGACATACGCGCCGGTATCGTGCACAAAGATATCGTGCACGCCGAGAATGACACCCTCTTTTGTGAGGGCGATCTCCGCTTCATGGACCTGACCGCGTTCATGTGTAGTGGCAACAAAATTTTCAGCGCGATCCTCGATCCATTTGACCGGGCGATTTAGCTTCATCGCGGCCCATGGAACGAGCACTTCCTCCTGATAAAACATCATGATCTTCGGGCCGAATCCGCCGCCAATAAAAGGCGCGACGACCCGCACCTGTCGTTCAGATAACCCGAGCAAGCCAGCCAATCCGTTACGAATCACAACGGGCGCCTGGGTGGTGTCCCAAACGGTTAAGCGTGCACTACGAGAGTCCCATTCGGCTACAATACCGCGGTTCTCAATCGCGGCTGCGCATCCATGTTCATAAAGAAAGCGACGTTTAATTCTTAGCGCCGCGGCCTTACTCGCACTTTCATAATCACCTTTAGTCTGCACGACATGAGCTGCGACATTTGACCCAACATCAGCATGCACAAGTGAACCACCTGGTTGCAAAGCTTTTTCCATATCAACGACGGCTTGCAAAGGTTCGTAATCCACTTGAATATCAGCCAGCGCATCTTCTGCGATATAACGACTCTCCGCCAAGACCATCACAACCGGCTCGCCCGCAAAACGGACTTTGTCTTTTGCCAAAGGCACTTGTGTCCGCTCATTGAAAGTAATTCCGTCGATCGGAGGCGGAGAGACTAATAGGGGGCCGGGCTTCCAGTAATCGCCGAGGTCGGCGGCAGTGTAAATGGCAACCACTCCGTCGCGCTGTAATGCCTGGGAGACATCGATGCTATTGATGCGCGCGTGTGCGTATGGACTGCGCATAAATGCAACATGCAGCATGTTTGGCAGGTCCACGTCATCCACATATAAAGCCTGACCTGTCAGAAGACGCGGGTCTTCGTTACGTTTGATGCGTTCGCCGAAATATCGAGTGGTCATGCATACCTCCAAATTGCCGTGGTAGCGAGGGCAAAACTTTTTTGCCCGAAGCAATCTCGTATTTGACGTTACTTGAGATTGCTTCGTCGCCGCTGGGTTTCGATACGCTCGCTTCGCTCATTACTCAACCAGCGCGGCTCCTCGCGATGACATGTTCGCTATATTACGCCCAAGCCACCGCGCGGCAAAATGCCGCTTCACCGCCTTTGAACTTCCATGGGAACACACCGAGTGTGATGCGCTTGTTATGCAGTTCCTTCAAGCCGATATCGCCACCAAGATTCTCCACGTGGATACAATCGTGAGGGAACAAGGCGTTGTGAGTTAATTGATAGGCTGAATCTGGAAAGAGTTCATCCATCTTATCCTTGCCAAATTTTTCTTCGGTTTTTGCACGCACTTTCTGCCAATGTTCCAACCCGCCTTTGCCGAGGAAACGGCCAATGGGCAAATTCATTGGGTGGTCTGTGGAGATCATGTCCACGCCCCAGATGTGGATCTTCTTCTTCAAGAGCCAATCACAGATGCTGAAATGCGGACCTGGATGACGTTGGATATATCTCTCCTCATCGGCTTCCTCACTAAAAAATGAATACTTATGCCAACCCGTATGAATGAACAAAATATCGCCATCCTTCACTTCGGCGCGTTTCTCAATGTCTTCAGGCGTGAACAGACCCACATCATCGAGCATGTCGCTTAAGTCAACGATCACGCCGGCACCGTAGCACCACTCGATCGGGATCTGGTCAATCGTCTTGCCCTTGGTAACAAAATGCCTCGGCGCGTCGAGATGCGTACCCATGTGATTTGAAGTCTGGATATATTGCGCGTTCACGCCATGCTCGGATTTTCGTTTGATGTATTTCACTTCGAACGGCGGGTAGAACGGCCAAAACGAGCAATCTTGATTCAAATCCTGGGAAAGGTCATAAATTTTCATTGAAAATCTCCTTTGGGTGGGTTGTGAATAAGTAATTGGTAAGTGGTAATTGGAGATTGGAGACTAGAGATTAGGTCCCCAACCAGCTGAGGTCGGTGTCCGTGAAGACTGTATTTGACTCGTTGTATTGAGTCGTATATTCCGTGCTGGATTCGCGAATTGTTTTCGGTTGATTTTTATTGCTGCTACGCTGAGATTTCAAGCTACTGGCAAATACATTAAGTTGACGCGCTACTTCTGTTAGGCGATCGGTATAGTCTTTCACTTCATCTGCCTGCATGAGACCGCGTGCAAGGGAGCGATTCAGCCAGTATTTTGTTTCAAATAAACTGCCGCGTGAATAATAAAGAAACTGAAGTTTTTCGCCGTAATTAAAACGACCAAAAGATTCGGCAATATTTGCACCAACAGAATCCGCTGCTCTGGCCATTTGCTTACCAACGACATCACGCGCAAATTCATCCCATTGCGAAACTTGTTTCCAGATGGCATCCGCGATCATTTCTGCGGTTTTCAAGATTCTCAAATCTTCAAGCTCGGTTGCCATGGCACGCCTCCAATCTCAAATCTCCAATCACCAGTCTCTATTTAAAACTCATATTTCTCAGCGTACGCAAGTAAAGCATCTTCGAATATCTTAAGCGGCGGCCTTACCAACCCCGCGCCCACCTGACCAACCCCGGCATTCTTATGAGCAATGCCTGTGTTGATACGCGGTGTGATTCCCAACTCAACGACTTTGCGAATATCAATGCCTGTAGGTGTGCCGCGAAAATCCAGCGCGGGCATCGTAAATAACTTGCTTTCCCCGAACGTAATTTCATACATTTCGAGCGTGGCGTTTATCGCATCTTTTGGTGTACCGCCAACGAAAGTGACAATTGCGGGCGCGGTGGCCATCGCGAAGCCGCCGAGGCCGGCCGTTTCGGTGATGGCGCTATCTCCGATGTCAGGATTTGCGTCATCCTGCGAGAAGCCTGAGAAGAAGAGGCCAACGGGAATCTCTGCGGGCGCAGTGAACCATTGATGTTCTCCCAAGCCGCTGACACGAATGCCAAAGTCAGTGCCGTTGCGGGCCATGGTCGTGACAATGGTACTGCCCTCAACGCCATGCGCCGCGTCGGTCATTGCCTTGCAGGCGGCCATTACGGGATTAAGCACACTTAATGCGTTGTCACCGATGAATTGAAGCACCTCTGAAGTAACGGCATTATCTTTTACAACTTTTGCTATCAATGGCGAAATCAATTTTAGATAAATCAGCGAGCCTGCCTTGTTGCGATTATGTCCTTCATCGCCCATGTGCAGGGCTTCGGCAATCAATGCACGCAGGTCAATACCATTGGATTGGGCAAGCGCATCTGCCAGCGCAGTGCCCAACACATCGTTCATCCATCGAAGTTTTTTTAATACATCATCATTGTATGCGCCGTAACGAAGAACTTTGCCATAACCCTCGTTTAGATTCGAAAATGATTTGTTGCCATGCTCAACATTCTCAACCACATAAACCTTCATGGAAGCGGATGTAACGCCTGCCATCGGTCCGACCGCGCCATGATGATGACACGGTTCAAACTCGACCTTGCCTTTCTCGGCCAGGGCAATAGCTTCTTTTTCACTTTTGGCCAATCCCTCAAATAGCATCGCGCCGATCATCGCGCCGCGCAACGGCCCAGACATCCGCCTCCATTCAATGGGTGGGCCGGCGTGCAACAGCAAATTATCCTTCATGCCGGGGATCACGTCACGCGCGGCAGCCACACCGGTCAGCATCGGTCGCGCAGACATGATGCGATCCACGGCGGTTGTATTGGCTTGCTCAATATTTATGCTCATTTTTTCATCCTCGCCAGAATAGACGCAAGTTTTTCATTCCCACTGGCAGGTGGGCGCCATTCCACATGCACGGCCTGCGCGCCCTGTGACGTGAGGCTTTCATAAAAAGATTCGAGCCCAACGTTGATGGCGGCCATGGGTTGGGTAAATCGGTCCAGCGTGACGGGTGGATGTGAGCCGGGCGTGTAACGACTCATGCGCCCGCTGATATATTCCACGGCTGCGCGTACATTACGAAAAATAACCGAGCCGGCAGATTTTAGTTGTTCAATCTGCGACTCCAGATTTTGCGGATCAGAATCTGTGCCGATCACAATCGCGACAACTTCGATCTCTCTCCTTTTACCTTTTATTTCTTTGATCACCGGAGCCAGCTCGCTTGCCGGATCAGGATGGGCACCTTCGCCCAAAACCAAATCGAGCAAAATCAATCCAACTTCGGGGTCAGCTGCTTCCTGCTTCAAGCGTCGAATTCGGAGATCGTTATCGATCATCGGGTGCAGGCGACCAACCATGAAGAACTCATCGCCAAGGTCAATAATCGAATGCGCCTGGCTGTGAAGAGGGTCTTTGAGTAATTGGTTATTGGTAATTGGCGCGTTAGAGAAAATTGGAGATAGAGACGCTTGCAAGCCAAGCAAGGATTCATAAGCCAGGGTTCCTCCAGAGAACAAACCTCGAACGTGGAGATTTGAGACTGGAGACTTTTCACTTATCTCTAATCTCTGATCTCCAAGCTCTACGGCAAGTTCCGCTGTTTCAATGAGACTAGTTGCAAAATGCAGGTTGCCCAATTTGCGCGCAGGCGATGGATATCCTATGAAATCCACAACAACTGGTTTGCCTGTCGCTTGTGCGGCGGCAAGGAACTGAGTTACTACGTCTGGTGAAGGCGGTTTCGACACCAATGCAATGACTTGTGTGTCGGGATCAGTTGCCAGTACGTTGAGCGCTTGAAGTGCTGTTATCCCGCCGACTTCAGATTTGAGATCGCGTCCGCCTGTTCCTATGGCATGTGTAATCCCGCCACCCAGTTCGTGGATGTGAGTCGTCACAGCTTGAATCCCGGTTCCAGAAGCGCAGACCAGCCCGATCGATCCGCGGCGGACGCGGTTGGCGAATCCCAATCCAATTCCGTTGATGATCGCGGTGCCACAGTCTGGCCCCATGACCAGCAATCCTTTTTCGCGCGCAGTCTTCTTCAATGCAATCTCGTCTTCAAGCGAGACGTTATCGCTGTAAAGAAAAACATGTTGATTAAGATCAAGCGCTTCACGCGCGACATTTGCAGCGTATCTGCCCGGGACCGATATCAGTGCCCAGCCTGACTCGGGCAATTGTTTGAGCGCGCCGCTTAAACTGCGCGGACGAAAATCCTGTGCGATGGAAGTCCTGCGACTTGAAAGCAATGCATCCACTTGAGCCAGTGCGTCACTTGCAGATAGGTCTGCTTCCGCCTTGACCACGATCAATAGATCGTCCGGGCTGGCTGTGACTGAATCAGGCAGGAGATTATTTGCCGCAAGCAATTCGCAATTTGCCGGAGTCGCCATCACGACGCCCACGTCCACCACGCCGGGCAAACCAAGCAAGCCGCGCTGTAATTGCATCAACACGACCGAGTCATAATAGGCACCGCGGCGAAGTTCATATTTTGTAACGGTCATAAATTTCCCAGGATCTTTTCCAAATTTTCTGCCCAGATTAGCAAGGCTTCATCTTTATACCATCCACCGATCAGTTGCAAACCCAGGGGCAATCCATTTTGATTTTTGCCCGCAGGCAAATTGATGGACGGCAAGCCAGCCTGAGTCCATGGAAGGTTCATGACCGGGTCGCCTGTGCTTTCCAATCCTTTGGGCGCAGGGCCGCGGGCCGAAGGCGCGACCCACAGATCGATTTGATTCGATGTCATCAATTCACCCATTTTAGCTCGAAAACGGATTAGTTCCTCCAGCGCCTGCTTCAAACTGGACACCGAAATTGTCCTGCCGCGCCGGATCATTTCTGCTGTTTTAGGAGAATACAAATCTTCATATTTTGGGAACCAATCGGAATGTACGCGTGCAGCTTCGGCCGCCAGGATTAAATTCTGACGGTCACGGATCGCTTGAAAATCAGGCATGGCATTCACGTGTTTAAGTTCATAACCTGCATCGGTTAATAATCGACAGATATTTTCGAAATGAGCAAGTCCTTCTGCACAGGCACTTTGCAGATAAGGGCCATCAGGGATTCCAAGGATCCTCTTATTCAATGAATCTGTTGGTTCGTTCCAATCTTTATATAAGAAACGCGCGGCGTTTTTTACGTTGACGACATTCGAAGCGAATGGGCCGATATGATCCAAAGAAGGTGAAAGTGGAATCAGCCCATCCCTTGAGATGCGATCATAACTGGGTTTGAGTCCCACCACTCCACAAAAAGCAGCGGGTCGAATGATGGAACCAATGGTCTGAGACCCCAGAGCCAAGTCACACAATCCATCCGCAACAGCCGCGGCGGATCCGCTGCTTGAACCGCCGGGGGTATGTTCCAGATTATGAGGGTTGTGTGTGGGGCCCGGCGAGAAGTACGCGAATTCCGTTGTAACTGCCTTCCCCAGGATCAATGCACCCGCTGCTTTAAGTCTTCGAACGCTCTCGGCTTCTTTTCCTTTAAGTGCATCCACCGGTAAACGACTTCCTGCATGTGTGGCGAATCCATCCACGTGGAAAATATCTTTTACGCCGACCAATATTCCAAAGAGAGGCGGACGCTCCTCAGGGTTGGGATTTCGCGTCGAAAGGGATTCAGCTTCACGTCGCAGGCGCTCGAAGCGATTTTCTTCGGGCAGGAAGGCCTGAACCAGCGGCTCCCGCTTCTTGAACTGGAGCTCAATCTGATCCAGATGTTCGAAAATATCCAACATAACAGGAGTGAATTTCATAAGTTTATTACGCTGCAAGTTTCTCAGCAGCGAGTTTGACCGCGTCCACAATATGTTGATAGCCCGTGCAACGACAGAGGTTGCCGGAAAGTGCGTGACGAATTTCTGATTCTGTTGGATGTGGATTTTGTTTCAGGAATGGAATCATCGTCATCAAGATACCCGGCGTGCAGTAGCCGCATTGCAAACCATG
>CAZSVR010000006.1:54803-74448 GCA_964610295.1 uncultured Anaerolineaceae bacterium | reverse complement strand
ACGCTTGTTGTAATGGATGTAGAGCCTGCTCTTTTCCCCCAGCTGTTTGCAGATGAGGGGATGAAAGGGGGGTAGCCAGACCTTCAACCGTGGTGAGCGCGTGTCCATCTGCTTGAACGGCAAAAATTAAACACGAACGCATGGATTCTTCATCAAACAGGATCGTACATGCACCGCAGACACCGTGCTCACAACCGACATGAGTCCCTGTAAGACCAAGTTCGTGGCGTAGAAAATCGCTTAACAACATGCGCGGCTCCACCTTACGCGAATATTCTTTTTCATTTACGGTGATCTTGACGGAGCGAAGTTGGGTCATGGCAAGCCATCCTTTCCGGCGCGTTCGATCGCCTGCTTCAAGGCTCGCTGTGTTAGAACGCGGGCCAAATGTCTTTGGAAATCAGGAGAGGCATGGATGTTCCCGAAAGGATTGATCTCTTTTTCACTGGCCGAAGCCGCGGCAGATTCAATGACTTTTTCATTAGGTTTCTGACCGCTTAACAAATTTCCTGCCTCTTTTGCTTCGACTGGTCCATCGCCGGCGTTCAAATAAACTAATTTAGCTTGCTGGCATTTGCCTTTCTTATCCAATGTAACTAGAGCAGCGACTCCCATCAACGCATAATCCCCGGCGCGCGGCGCAACTTCCATGAACGAAAAACCTGTGTATGCTGGCATGAAAGGGATTTCGATTTCAACCAGGATCTCGTCAGGCGCGAGCGCAGTGGTAAACATACCCACAAAAAAATCTTGGGCAGTAATCCAACGTTCAGCATTTGCACTCCTTACTTTTAAACGCGCATCCAATGCGATCGTCAGGACCGGTAATTCCGCAGCCGGGTCGGCATTTGCCAAACTTCCGCCAAACGTGCCGCGGTTTCGGATCTGCGGATGAGCCACATGCAGAATTCCTTCAGACATCAGAGGGATCCGTTTTGCGACCAAAGAGTCGAATTCAAGGCTTCGTTCGCGGGTCATCGCTCCAATGCGTAAGACCTGACCATGCTCGCGGATGTAATCCAACTCTTTCACTCGATTCAGATCGATCAATATCGTTGGTTGAACCACGCGAAAATTCATGGCCGGCACAAGGCTTTGTCCGCCTGCAAGCAATTTGGCTTCGTCCCCATATTCTTGCAACAGGCCCAATGTTTGTTCAATTGAATCGGGAACCAGATATTCAAACGGAGCAGGTTTCATATCGGAGCCTCATGGTAGTGAATTATAACTTGTGTGGATTCAAACTGGTCCTCACAAACTCTCGCTCACCAAAATCTTTGAATCTTGAATCTGTCCTTGTCGAAAAGGAATGATCTCTGCAATGATTAACACTAAAATCTCACCAGGGTATCTACTTTTTCTCCCCACTGTTTTCCAAGAAAAGCATGCTCCAATTTTCGATATTACGTCATCGTGGATTCGAGTCCCAATGGTTCATCTTGGAGATGTGGCGGGCTGGATATATTTCCCCGGCTCTTTATCAAAAGAACGTTTGCATGCGGCCGCACAGAAGAGATAGGTTTTTCCATCGTATTCACTTGTAAAGTGAGCAGTGGCGATTTCGACCATCATACCGCAAACCGGGTCCTTTGCTTCAGCAATGTCGCTCACAACCGGAAGCGGAATCGTTTGCACGGTGGCACTTACGCTCTCTTGAGGGGCTGATCCACGGCGCCAGCGTTGAACGATCTCAGCAAGAATACTCAAGGCGATTTCCTCGGGAGTCACTGCGCCGAAATCAAGCCCGGCCGGGTATTTCAGTCGCGCAATTTGTTCGTCAGTAAGGTCCGCTTCGCGGAGATAATGCAATATGGCAGTGGAACGCGTCTTGCTGGCAATTAACGCGACATATGGAACTTCAGAGCGAAGCGCGGCAACAAGCATATCTTCATCATAATTGCCATGGCTGGCTACAACGATGTATGTATTCTTTGTAACCGTCAGGTGTGAAAAATCGAGATGATCGAAAACCAAATCTGCCTTGGGGAAACGCTCCCGTGTCACATCCAGACCCATCAGGCTGACGCGCCAGCCCATTCCCTTACCCAGGCCGACAAGCGCTTCTGCCGTTGCGAGATGCCCGATCACAATAAGATGAGGTTGGGCTAACTGGGGTTCAATATAAATATCCAAAGTGCCTCCACTAATGCAGGTGAGAGGAACCTCGATCACGCCTTCCTGCGGAGCCTTGCCCAGTTTCTCAGCAGGGGAAAGGCGGATTAAACGAGGCAGGCCATCTTTCAAGGCCTTTTTTGTCTCACGCTTTACAGTTGGTTCAGCACAACTACCGCCAATCCAGCCAATCAGCCTGCCTTCTTCAGTGATAATTGCCTTCGAGCCCACCTTCGCTGAGGTAGGTTTTTCTGCCCGGATAACAGTGGCAAGTGCAAACGGGCGGCCAGCGTTACGCAGGTTTTGAATTTCATCGTAAAGATCAGTTTGCATTTTGTTGTTTTACTCGCTTATCTTCCATTCACGATACGGCGCACATCGCGATATGCGCCGTATCGTGTGGCTTAACCTTACTCCTCCAACGTCGCGCCGTGTTGATTCAACACTTCCCAAACTTTGCGCGCGGTGATGGGTATATCAATAGTGGTAACGCCGAGGTGCGCAAGCGCATCTACTACGGCGTTGGCAATCGCGGCGGGCGCGCCGACAGTTGCCGATTCACCGACACCCTTTGCTCCGATGGGATGATGAGGCGAGGGTGTCACAGTCTCGCCAAGTTCCCATTTGGGAGTTTCGACAGCAGTTGGAAGCAGGTAATCCATGAAGTCCGCGCCATGGATGTTGCCGTTCTCGTCGTAGGTAATTTCTTCCATCATGGCGGGGGCAAAGCCCATCGTCAAGCCGCCGTGGATTTGGCCTTCGACGATCATTGGGTTGATGCGCACGCCGCAATCATCCACCGCAACGAAGCGGCGGATTTTCACTTGACCTGTTCCGCGATCAATATCCACAACACAGATGTACGAGCCGAACGGGTACGTCAGGTTTGGCGGATCATAGTAGTTGACCGCTTCCAAGCCGGCTTCCATTCCTTGCGGATAATTGGTGTATGCGGCGAAGGCAATCTCTTGAATCGTCTTGCCTTGATCAGGCGAACCTTTTACAAAGAAACGACCGGTCTCCCATTCGAGATCGTGTTCATTTGCTTCAAGCAAGTGGGCGGCAATCTTCTTCGCCTTTTCACGAATTTTTCTGGAGGCCATCGCAGCAGCAGCCCCGGCGACTGGCGTACTGCGGCTGGCGTATGTGCCAAGACCATAAGGCGCTGTATCCGTGTCACCTTCTTCAACTTTGATATGGTCGGCGGGGATGCCAAGTTCCTCGGCAATAATCTGGGCATAGGTGGTTTCGTGTCCCTGTCCCTGCGACTTGGTCCCAAAGCGCGCAATGGCTTTGCCGGTGGGATGGACGCGGATTTCGCAGGAGTCGAACATCTTCAGACCCAAAATATCGAAGTCTTTTGAGGGTCCCGCACCGACGATCTCAGTGAACGATGAAATGCCGATGCCCATGAATTCACCGCGCGCGCGCTTTTCTGCCTGCTCTTTGCGGAGGTCATCGTAACTGATCATGTCCATCGCTTTGCGTAGCGCGGCAGGATAATTGCCGCTATCGTACTCCCAGCCGAGCGCGGATTTGTACGGGAACTGTTCGGGCTTAATGAAGTTTTTCATACGGATTTCGGCTGCGTCCATGCCAATTTTTTGCGCAAACACGTCCGTCATGCGCTCAATTGCGTGGACAGCTTCGGTGACACGGAATGAACAACGATAGGCAATGCCACCGGGCGGCTTGTTTGTGTACACGCCATCCACTTCAACAAACGCGCTTTTGAAATCATACGAGCCGGTGCAAATGTGGAACATCCCGGCGGGAAACTTCGAGGGTTGCGTGGCGTTGTCCGTATACCCGTGATCAGCTATCGTCTTGAAGCGAAGCGAGGTGAGCGTCCCGTCTTTTTTGCCAGCCAGTTCCGCGGTGATATGATAGTCGCGTCCAAATGAATCCGCCGCCAGGTTTTCGGTGCGGTTTTCGATCCATTTGACGGGCGCGCCGGTCACGATCGAAGCCGCAACAGCAATCACGTATCCGGGATAAGCCGGGACCTTCCCGCCGAACCCGCCGCCGATATCCGGCGAGATCACTCGGATTTTCTCCTCCGATAATCCGAGATGCCCGGTGATGAGCGCGACGACGGTGCGGACGGCGTGCGGGGCTTGCGAGGTCATCCACAGCGTGAGGTGTGTATTGGCAGCGTCCCACTTGGCGACGCAACCACAGGTTTCGATGGAAGCAACATGGATGCGCGGGATGTAGATATTTTCCTTGACCGTGACTTCGGCTTTATCGAAGTCTTGATTGGTTTTGTCCTTATCGCCCCATTCCCAATGCCAGATGTGATTACTCTCTTTGTCGTCGCGGACTTTCTGCGCCCCAGGTAGCAGAGCTTTGAACGGATCCACAACAACAGGGAGCGGTTCGTAGTCCACTTCAACCGCGGCGACTCCATCCGCGGCGGTGTAACGATCCGTTGCGAGAACGCCAGCCACTTCTTGATATTGATACTTAACCGTGTCAAGGGGCAAGACCATTTGTGTATCGCCCATAAACGTTGGCATGTTATGGACATTGTATTTTTCCAGCGTCTTCCCATCAATCACCGCCAGCACGCCGGGCGTTGCCAGCGCTTTTTCAGTTCTGATTGCTTTGATCTTCGCGTGGGCATATGGACTGCGAACAATGTCCAGATGAAGCATGCCCGGCAATTTGAAATCGTCAATGTAGTTGCCTTGTCCGCGAATCAAGCGGGCATCTTCCACGCGTTTTCTGGAGTGCCCTAAACCTTGTACTTCAGCCATTTTATACCTCTACTTTTTCTGCCATTTTATCGGCAGCATATTGAACGGCTTTGACGATATTCATATACCCGGTGCATCGGCAAAGATTCCCAGAAATACCGTGTCGGATTTCATCTTCGGTCGGATGTGGGTTCTGCTCCAACAAGGCGACGGATGTCATCATCATGCCGGGTGTGCAAAAGCCACACTGCAATCCGTGCTTCTCGTGGAACCCTTCCTGGACCGGGTGCAGTTTGCCGTTCGTCGCGAGTCCCTCCACCGTGCGGACTTCGGCTCCATCTGCCTGAACGGCAAGGATCGTACAAGATTTAACGGGTCTGCCATCTAAGATCACCGTGCATGCCCCGCATGAGGTTGTGTCACAACCAATGTGTGTGCCGGTCATGTTCAGGTTCTCGCGCAGTAGATGAACAAGGAGTAACCGCGATTCGACATCGGCATCATGGGATTTCCCATTAATGGTTACCTTAATGTGATGTGTGCTCATATCATGCTCCTTTCGCGCGTTCAACAGCCAGGCGCAGCGCCCGAACTGTATAGGTTTTAACCAGCGAGCGCTTGTAATCTTCAGAGCCGCGCACGTCCGCGACGGGCTGGGCGGCATCAGCAGCGAGTTGCGCGGCTTGACGGATATTTTCATCCGAAGAGGCTTTGCCTTTCAGGAAGGCCTCGGCGGCGGTAGCCTTGATGGCGGTAAGCCCCACGTTCGTCAAGCCAATGCCGACGGAAGTAAATTTGCCCTTCGCATCCAACTCTACTTGAGCGGCGACAGCGGCGGTCGCAAAGTCACCGACTTTACGCTCCAGTTTTAGATAGGCGCCTCCACTGCGGGGTTTGGACGCCGGGATGCGAACTTCTGTCAGAATTTCATTTGGCGCCAGGGCAGATTCAAAGAGGCCAACGAAGAAAGAGGCGATGGGAATCACGCGCTCTCCCTTCGGTCCCATGGCGAGGACCTCCGCCCCGTAGGCGAGCATCGTGGCAGGATGGTCATTCCCAGGGTCACCATGTGCCAGGTTCCCGCCGACCGTTCCCATATTACGGACGATCGGATCGGAGATCACTTTAGCGGTGTCGGCGAGGAGAGGATATTTTTCACGGACGAGTGGGGAATGGTCGACGGTGGACTCTCGGGTCATGGCGCCGATCTTGAGCCAGGCTTTGTCTTCCTTGATATAAGACAAGCCTTCGACACGGTTGATGTCCACAAGCACGGCGGGCGATGCAAGCCTGAAGCGCATCAGCGGGATAAGGCTTTGTCCGCCCGCAAGGACTTTGGCATTTTTATGCTTTCCGAGCGCCGCCACCGCTTCTGAAAGCGTTTTTGGTGCAACGTACTCAAAGGTAGGTGGGATCATATTTGTCTCCTAATAAAAATTAGAACCGATTCAACAAAACAATAATTTGCCAAGACACCTCCTTTTGGATAACTAGTCTAGCTTATTTTTTCATGAAACGAATGTACCGATTCCTCATGCATTGTCCCGCTCGCTTCGTTGAGAGGGGGAATTGAAGCGAGCGGGATTGTTCCGCGCTGACACAATTTCAGCCATGATGGACATGGCAATCTCTTCAGGCGTCGCCGCGCCAATTTCCAGTCCAATGGGACCATGCAAGCGATCCAGTTGTGCATCAGTGAGTCCATCACCCAGAAGACGCTGGCGTCGTTTCGCTTGTGTAGTGCGACTTCCCAACGCGCCCACGTAAAATGCGGGACTAGACAAAGCGATCTTCAACGCGGGGTCATCCAGTTTGGGATCGTGCGTGAGCATGGCAATGGCTGTGGATCGGTTTGGTGGAACTTGTCGAAACGCATCCTGGGGCCAGGCTTGAATGAGTTGGTCCACATGCGGAAATCTTTCCGCGTTGCCGAACGCCTTACGTGGATCAACGACGACCGTGCGATAACCAAGCGTTTTCGCCAACGCCATTAATGCAATCGTGATGTGGACTCCACCGACTGCAATGAGCGTGGGCGGAGGCAGGATTACTTCGAGGAAGACTTCGATGGACTCGCTCAACATCAGGCGTTGCGATGTGCCATTCGATAGAGTCTCTCTGGCTAATTGCAACACCCGCTCATCCAATTCGTTGCTAATTGTCCCCGTCACATCGCCATCATCGCGCAATAACATCTCGCGGCCCAACATTTCATTCGGTGCGCGTACCACAGTAACAATAACCGCTGGGGATTCCTCCACCAACACAGAGCGCAAAAACCTGAAGAATTCTATATCAAGCGGCTTCACGAAGATGTCGATGCTCCCGCCGCACGCAAGACCCACCTCCCAGGCGGTTTCGTCGGCAACGCCAAAATGCAGGAGTTGCGGCTTGCTCGATTTCAACACCTCAACTCCGGACTCAAATACGGCGCCTTCCACACAACCGCCACTCACCGAGCCGGTGATTTTTCCATCGGGAGTAAGCGCCATTTTCGCGCCGGCGCGACGCGGCGATGATCCCCAGGTTTGAATGACTGTCGCAAGCGCAATTGATTCATTATTATCCGCGCGCCAGTTGTCGAGGTCAGGCAGGATATCGCGCATGGTTGCCTCTTTCGTAGGGCGGGATGGTATCCCGCCATAACAATAATCTGCGGGATACCATCCCGCCATAACAATAATCTGCGGGAATCATCCCGCCATAACAATAATCTGCGGGATATCATCCCGCACCACTATGACCGACTACCAACATCAGCCAGTCGATTCGCTAAATTTTCGAGACTTGCCAGGTTGTGGACTGGCAAAAAATTGTCAATATTTGGCAATGCCGCTTGTATGCCGCGCGTGAGCGGTTCATAATCCGGCGCGCCGAGCAGTGGATTCAACCAGATCAGGCGATGACAGTTACGTTTCAAGCGCGCCATCTCGCGCTTTAGTAGTTCCACATCACCACGATCCCAGCCGTCACTGATGACCAGCACTACTGAGCCGCGTCCGAGCACGCGTCGCCCCCATTCAAAGTTAAAAGTCTTCAGCGACTCGCCGATGCGCGTGCCGCCCGCCCAATCGTTGACGAGATCGCCGATGTTTTTCAGAGCCACGTCCAGGTCACGGATTTGAAGTGGGCGCGTGATCCGAGTGAGACGCGTGCTGAAAACAAAAGCCTCCACTGGCTGGCTGAGCGCGGCTTTCATCCCATAGATAAAGTGAAGCAGTAGCCGCGTGTAACGCTCCATCGAGCCGCTGATGTCGGCGATCACGACCAGCGGACGCGGCTTCAACTTTTGCTCGCGATAGGCCCAGCTAAACACCTCCCCCTCCGAGCGCAAGCTGCGGCGGAGCGTGCGTCGCAAATCAATCCGCTGACCCTTGCCCGGACGATGGCGACGCGTTCGGCGTTCGCTCACTTTCCAAAGCAGATGCGACATCATTTGTTTGACTGCTTCTGATTCTTCGGCGTTCATCTCGGCGAAGTTTTTGTGACGCAAGATTTCGCGGTCGCTGTAAGTGCGAGTTATTTCAATCACTGTCATCGGTTCAATGGAGGTTGAGTCTGTTTCATTTGTTTGCGGCGCGGCTTCCTTTAACGGCGGATGCGTGACGATGGGACCCGATGGTTTTCTGCGGCGCGTGAGTCCCTGCCACTGCGAACCCCAACTTTCAGCCGGCTTGCGCCAGAACAATTCAAAGGCTTCGTCAAAGAGCGGCAGGTCTTCGCGCTCGTGAACGAGCAGGGTGCGAGCCGCGTAAAAGAAATCAGATTTTTTACCAATCTCAATATGATCGAGCGCGCTGACCAAATCCATCATCCGCCCGGGGTTTACGTCCAGCCCAAGCCGGCGCAGGACGCGTCCGAAGAGCAAAAGATTATGCAGGAATTGACCGCTCAACTGACCTCTGCATTCACGCGTTCAAGGATTAGGAGCGTCTGTTCGCCCTTGATCTTGTCTACGTCATCCTGATACTTCAACACCGCCCCAAGCGTTTCATCCACGATTACAGGATCGAGGGCTTTCTGATCCAAGGCCACAAGAGCGGTGGTCCAATCCAATGTTTCAGCCACGCCCGGCAGTTTGTATAAATCCATTTCGCGCAATGCCTGGATAAAGCCAGTAATTTGCCGCGCCAGTTTCGCAGGGGCATCTGGCAATTGTGTTCGCACGATTTCCAATTCCTTTTCAAAGGATGGATAATCAATCCAATAATAAAGACAACGTCGCTTGAGCGCATCATGCACTTCGCGCGTCCGATTGGAGGTGATCACAACGACAGGTGGATTCGATGCTTTGATTGTTCCGATTTCGGGGATGGTGATCTGGAAGTCTGAAAGCACTTCAAGCAAAAACGCTTCAAACTCCTCGTCACTGCGGTCGAGTTCGTCTATCAATAATACGGCTGGCTTCTGGCGCGATGGTTCAATGGCTTGCAAAAGCGGGCGGCGCAGAAGGAACTCCTCCCCGAACAATTCAGCCTCCGATGCCTTGTCGCCGCGCGCTTCGAGCAGGCGGATGTGCATCATCTGGCGCGTGTAATTCCATTCATAAACCGCATGATGAACATCCAACCCTTCGTAGCATTGCAGACGAATCAGGTCTGTATCCAGCAAAGCGGCGAGGACTTTTGCAACTTCCGTCTTGCCGACGCCTGCCTCACCTTCAAGAAAGATTGGACGACCGAGTTTCAAAGCAAGATACAGTGACGTCGCCAGTCCGCGTTCGGCGATGTAATGCTGTGCGCGCATGGCAACTTGAAGGTCATCAATCGAAGTGAAAATCAAAATGTCCTCTTATATGCTCAGCCATTGTGCTTGGCGGCGTCTCCGCCGCCGAGCACATAAAGATGTCACCCTGAGCAATAGCGAAGGGTCTATAAGCTAACATTAGAGATTCTTCGCTACGCTCAGAATGACATTGCGTAAGGTAAGTAAGGAATCTCTCAGTTCATGGCTCGTTCTGCCGCCAGCTTGAGGGCACGTTGGCTCATCACCGTTGCCATGTTCTTGCGGTAATCAGCGGAGGCGTAGTAATCACCGATTGCATCACCCAGGCTTCCCGCGATGTGCGCGACCGCAGCGGCGATATTCGCATCATCCGGCGCTTTTCCCTCGAGCGCAGCTTCCGCGTCACTGACGCGCACCGGGTTGGGCGTTGCGCCGCCAATGGCGAGTCTAACATCCGTGCATTTGCCACCGCTCACAGTAACGAGCGCCGCTACGCCAACCACTGCAAAGCCTGAGGCAGGGTGCTTCATCTTTAGATACGCGCCACCCGTGCCTTTACTGTATGACGACACAGTGATCGTCGTGATCACTTCATTTCCAGCAAGCGCGGTTGTGAACAAATCCAGGAAGAAATCTGCGGCCGCGATCTGGCGTTCGCCTTTTGATCCAACCACGGTAATGGTGGCGTCCAGCGCTATGATCAACGTTGGGTAATCGGCGGCAGGGTCGGCTTGCGCCAGCGAGCCTCCGATCGTGCCGCGATTGCGGACTTGCTGGTCAGCGATGAGTCCGGCAGCTTCAGCCAATATGGCGCATTTTTCTTTCACATCTGTTGATGTGGCAACCGCGTTATGTGTAGTGAGCGCGCCAATCTTGAGGGATTTGGCAGTTGCCTTGATGCCAGACAATCCATTGATGCGGCCAATATCCACGAGCGCAGTGGGCTGAGCCACACGCAGTTTCATGGATGGAATCAGACTATGACCGCCCGCCAGCAATTTTGCGCCGGGATTCTTTTTGAGCAATTTAACGGCTTCGTCCACCGATTTCGCGCGATAGTAATCTACATTCGCAGAATACATGATAAGCCTCCTCTTTCAACTCTTCTGAGCGGACTGGATCGCCCGCCAGACTTTTTCAGGAGTGAGCGGCATGTCTATGTGCCGAACACCTAACGGGGCTAACGCATCCATGACCGCATTTACAATAGTGGGCGTCGAGGCAATTGTGCCCATCTCACCGACGCCCTTCACGCCAAGTGGGTTATGCGGTGATGGCGTCTCGGTGCGACCTGTAATTATAGGCGGGAAATTATGAGCGCGCGGCACAGCATACTCCGTCAAGCTGCTCGTGATCAGTTGGCCGCTTTCATCGTAGAAGCCATGCTCCAATAAAGCCTGGCCCACGCCCTGCGCGATGCCGCCTGTGACTTGACCTTCGACAATGAGCGGATTGATGACCTTGCCACAATCATCCACGGCTACATATTTCTGGATCGTTACCTCGCCGGTATCGGGATCCACTTCCACTTGCGCGATATGTACGCTGTTGGGGTATGTGAAATTTGCGGGATCATAGTAGGTATCTTCCTCCATGCCTGGCTCCAAGCCTTCGGGCAGATTGTGCGCCGTATAGGCGGCAAAGGCTAGTTCGCCAAAAGCTTTCGCCTTGCCGGGCACACCCTTTACATAGACCTTGCCCTGATCCTTATCGTAAACCATTTCCTCGAGGGGTGCTTCGAGCTGATGGGCGGCAATCTTCATCATCTTTGCCCGCACTTTCTCGGCAGAACGCACAAGCGCGCTACCGCCTACCACAGTGCTTCGGCTTCCATAGGTGCCCATGCCGTTCGTGATCACGGCCGTATCGCCATGGACGATATCAACGTCGTCAATGCTAATTCCAAGTTCATCCGCCACAATTTGCGCGAAGGTTGTCTCGTGGCCTTGTCCGTGAGAATGAGAACCGGTCAGCGCGGTCACCTTGCCGGTGGCGTGCACACGCAGGCCGCCGCTTTCCCAGAAGCCTGTGACGCCGCCCAGCGCGCCGGCCACTTTGGATGGCACCGGACCGCTGGCTTCAATACATGCGGCGATACCAATGCCAACAAGCCGACCTTGTTTTCGAGCAGCAGTTTGAGCGGCGCGCATGGCGGAATAATTCGAAAGTTCCAACGCCTTATCCATTACACCTGCGTAATTACCGCTATCGTATTGCAGGGCAACCGGTGTTTGATAAGGAAAGTCGCCGGCCGGGATGAAGTTTTTGCGGCGGAATTCCACTGGGTCCAGGTTCAGTTCGCGCGCCGCAACATCCACCAATCGTTCAACAACGTAAGCCGCTTCGGGTCGTCCCGCGCCGCGATACGCATCCACCCAAACGGTGTTGGTCAGCGTGCCCCAGACCTCGCCATAGATGCCCGGGATTTTATACAAGCCGGAGAGGAGTGTTACGTAGAATGCAGTCGGAATCAGCGCGGCGACAAGAGAAATGTATGCGCCGTTATTCGCCCATGTCGCGACATGCAATCCGGTAATGGTGCCATCCTTCTTGAGCGCCAGCTTACAGTGAGTCACATGGTCGCGACCCTGGGTATCTGACATTGCGGACTCAGTACGGGAAGCCACCCACTTCACCGGGCGGCCAACCTTGCGCGCCGCCCATGGCACCAGTGCCTCTTCGGGGTAGGTCGGAATCTTACTCCCGAAGCCACCGCCAACATCAGGTGAGATGAGGCGCAGCTTGTGCTCAGGGATATTGAGAACGAACGCACTTAATACTACGCGGGTTAGATTGGGATTCTGGCTCGTCGTCCAGAGAGTCATCTCCCCTTTGAAAGCATCCCATTGCGCCACAGCCGCGCGCGGTTCAATTGCAGTAGCGATCAAGCGTTGGTTGATCAAGTCAAGTTCAACGACCTTATCCGCTTCTGCAAATGCCTTATCACATTCTTCTTTGTTACCAAGCGCCCAGGTGTAACTGATATTATTCGGCACATGATCATGCAATTGAGGAGCGCCTGCCTGCGTTGTTTTTTTTGCGTCTATCACAGCGGGCAGGGGTTCGTAATCCACCTCAATCAGATCCAGCGCATCCTGGGCGATATATGCATTCTCGGCAACAACCATGGCGACGCGGTCGCCGACGTGCCGAACTTTGTCTGTTTGCAAAACGCGATTCGGCGGAACTTTGATACCGGGCACATTCCAACCGCTGGGCAGCATCCCTACATCAGAAGTATCCGCGCCTGTGAATACACCCAGCACACCCGGCAGAGCTTTGGCTTTGGATATATTGATGCTTTTGATACGCGCGTGAGCATAGGGACTGCGTTTGATGGACAGATATGCCATATTCGGTAATTTAAGGTTGGCCACGTAACTACCCCTTCCTTGAATAAAGCGCGGATCTTCGCGCCGCTTCATGCTCATTCCTACATACTTGGACATGTTACGCCTCCTTTGGCATAGTGTCCGCGGCGTACTTTACCGCTCGGACGATGTTCTCATATCCAGTGCACCGGCAAATATTACCATCCAGTCCATCGCGAATTTCCTCATCAGTGGGATGTGGGTTGCGCTGTAACAAATCCACCACTGTGATGATCATGCCGGGCGTGCAGAACCCGCATTGGAGGCCATGCTTTTCCCAGAAGGCATTCTGAACAGGGTGCAGTTTGCCGTCTGAGGCTATACCTTCAATTGTGGTGATACTACTTCCGTCAGCCTGCACCGCCAACACCGTGCAGGATTTGACGGCGACACCATCCATCAATACGGTACACGCGCCGCATTGACTGGTATCACAGCCGACGTTTGTGCCCGTCAACCCAAGTACCTCGCGCAGAAAATGTGTGAGCAATAAGCGGGGCTCAACATCTTGTATATAAGCCTTGCCGTTGACCGTGATTGAAACCGTTTGCGCCATAACATTATCTCCTTTCTGATTGTGACGCCGGGATAACCGGCTGATAAAAAAAACTCCAGTCTACTCTCTTGGTGAAGCAGCCGGAGTTATCTACTTGAAGAAATCACTGCAGATGAAGGCTCAGGATCAACATGGCGGTTGGAATTATTCTCTTTAACATCGCGCGGCATTCCGCGTTCAGGAACATCCTGGAGGAGACCGCCATGCCCAAGTTCGATGATATCCCTGCGGTTCAACTTATCGCCTGCTAACAAGCGGGGCAGAATCCAGTCCACGATGTTTATCTTTTTACTACGCGCGCAACCGGGCGCGCCAACGATCGGCACATCATTAATATAAGCCAGCATGAGCAGATTGCCCGGATCAACCGGCGCACCGACCGATTCAACAGTTCCGCCTGCACGGATCACAGCGCGGGGAACGATGTCATGCGCATCCATGATCGCCGTCTCACCCGCGAGAAGGATCAGCCTAATGCCTGCTGAAAGTTGTTCTCTCAACATATCTGCCAGTTCCGCTTCATCTGCTTCATCGTCCAATGCAACGAAATCAGTACGGTCAACAGAAGAGCCTAGTTTTTCGATTCGCACACGAAGGGGGTCAAAGTCGGAGATTAATCGCTGGTGTATGGAAGTTGAACCCGACAATATCATACCAACGGATCGGGACGGCAACGCATCAACGCGCACGATCTGCCTGCTTCCCGTTGCGATAGCCTCTGCCACGCTGACAATTGACTCCGCTACGGCATAGGGAATGATCTTAACAGTTGCGACAATCTGTCTTGCATGAACCGGTGAATGAGTCATCAGTGTAGCCAGCGTGATGCCGTCACACTCATTGAGACGCGCCAATCGTTCCACATCAATTCGCAGGATCCCCATTTCATTTGACAGTAAATTCGCGCGGCCCGAAGCAACGCCAGTGATATGCAAACCCGGTCCACATATCGCATCCGCAACGCGCCGCGCGGCTTTATTCTCGTCCACGTCATCAGGCTCCATTTCAGCGACGTAAACTGAGACGCGGCCCAGCGCGCGCAAACTCTCCAGATCATGGTCGGTCAACGGCTTACCCTTACGAAGCATGCGCTGACCATTTAACCCGGCAATATTATGGCCGAGGATTTTTCCTTTCGCTTCGGAGAGAGGCACTGGCTCGAACTTCATGGTTTTCTCCAATAATAAATCAGGACCCAAGAGATAGAGCGGAGTACGAGTTAATTTACGGGTTGCGGATCAATACTAAACATCCGATTCAATTTTCTTGCGTACCTCTTCGTAGAATGTAGCCGCAAGTTTTTCGGATACGGGAACCATGAGCCGGGCGGCAAGACTGGCTAATTGACCTGCCACAGTTACATCGGCAGTCCAATGCAACAGGGTCGCGCCGGCGGGCCCGCCACTAAGGCGCATTTCACTCACCGCATCAGCAACACTGCCCGTGGCTGAACCGTGAGCTTTTAACTTTGCATAATTGGGTTCATCCAATTCAAGAACTTCCACTTCCCCCGAAAAGCGGGCTTTCACCGCGCCCAGCCCAACCGAGACAACGCCGCGATATTTTTTTAGCGGTTCAATGGTTTCGATCTGCTCCACGCCAGGAACACATTGCCCGATCTGGCTTGGATCAGTGAGAAAATCCCAAACTTTCTTTCGCGGTGCGCGGATCGTAACTTCGCCTTTTAATAACATCGAATCGCTCTTTCCAGGGATCTTCGAGTCGGAATATTAACCGTGGGACGTAGTGAAAAAACTTCGGAAATTGATCCTTGAGTCTGTTTGAAATTTGAGAGGGAATAAGTCAGTTTGGCGTGATTATAACCTAAACAGGTCTTCGGGGAAATTCATTATTACCTTCAGATATTTTGTACGTTTCGATATTCTCCCGGAAAAATTGGTCTTATACAGCGGAGGCTACCGCGGCCAGCCAGACCTTGTCTCGATTATCCAGGAATGCACGCCGCGCCTCTGCGACGAGATGGTCAGGCACATCGGGCCGTCCCTGCACCCGCGCGGCGCGGCGACGATCCCCAAGTTTGGATGACCGTTGCGAGCGCGATGGATTTACCATCCCTTTGCCAGCCGTCGACGTCGAACAAGATATCACGCATGGTTTTTTTATGGTTTTGGAGTGCAGGAGCTTGCTCCTGCTGTTACGGACAGCATACCACTTCGTGGCAGTTAGCCGTCCGACTCCAGATCAAGCCGCCGCGTCCTCTTTTTCGATCCGTTTGCGCACCTCTTCGTAGAATACCCCCGCAAGTTTTTGTGAGACAGGTACCATCAAGCGAGAGACAAGACTTGCCAGTTGCCCGGAGACGTTCACATCAGCTATCCATTGCACAAGGGTGGAATTATCCGGTCCATCACTGAGATTCATTTCGGTGACTGCATCCGCTGCACTGCCCGTAGCTGTTCCGTGAGCCTTTAACTTTGCATGGTTGGGTTCGTCCAGTTCAATGATCTCAACATCACCGTTGAAGCGGGCCTTCACCGAACCCAGCCCAACAGACACCACGCCGCGGTATTTTTTCAGCGGTTCAATGGTTTCGATCTTCTCCACACCAGGAACACATTGCCCGATCTGGCTTGGATCAGTGAGAAAATCCCAAACTTTCTTTCGCGGTGCGCGGATCGTAACTTCGCCTTTTAATAACATCAAATCGCTCTTCCCAGGGATCTTCGAGTCGGAATATTAACCGTGGGACTTAATGAAAAAACTTCGGAATTTGATTGTTGAGTCTCTTTGAAATTTGAGAGAGAATAAGTCAGCTTGGTGTGATTATAACTTAAGAAGTTGTTCAGGGAAATTCATTATTCCCTGCAGATATTTTGTACATGTCGATATCCCCCGGGATAAATTAGTCTTATACAGGGGCGCAAACGGTCACCGCCCCATACATAATCACGGAATTCGGGACTCAAGCTTAGAAATGATTTGAGAGCCATTTTGAAAAAACTATATCATGATTATTGAACGGTGGTCTCACGAGTAGCAAAAGTAGCCGTGCCGGGACCCCCAATGCATACATCGCTCTGATCGTTGCCGATCAAATTGTCATTGCACCCCCGCCGACGATACAATGCGTGCCTCCCCGTCCCCTGATCCTTTCGCCATTGGAGGTTCCCATGACCAGTTCACTTGCGCCGGTCCCATTGCAATTTCCTCCCGTACATACGACGAGGGTTGTCAGGGTCAGCAGGGAGCACTCCGCAGGTTTCAAGGTTGGATCAAACGCAAAGAATACTTGTTCACGAGCCACTGTTGTCATCATTTCATGTTCCCTGGCAACAAGACAAAACTGGATGGCAACTATAATTCCTCGTCCGGCATTCCGGTCATACCGGCCTCGGCGTTGAGTTTCTGCCACATAGCCCGGTAGCCAGGATCCTCAAATTTCAAGTCGGTGCGGGCCCGCAGGCGGGCAATCCAAGTCTCAGTGTTTTGAAGGGCTTTATTGAAACAGTACTCCATAAAGTCGCGTTTTTCCTCAATCGTACCCTTGCGGGCCGCCTCAGAACCAGATAGAAACTCGCTTTCCAGCGCATCAAAGTCCTTACGAATTTCCGGCACCAAGTGATCAAAATCTGCCATTGCGCGGCGGTGTAACAGTTCATGTTTCCACCACGCCGAACGCGGATCAAAGTGCTCTGTCGGTATTGGGCCGGTATCCGGCAAGTCTAGGCCAGGAAATACGGGTTTGAAGACTGAGACGCAGTTTCCGGAAGTACCAGTGACCCAAATCATCACACCATCTTCGCTCACATCGGTAACCATAACACCATCTGCCTGCCACCAGCGATTTTCCTGCGGGCCTGCGTGGATGCAGATATTTCGGTGGGCATCTGCGGTAGCAGGATGATATCCCTTGCCGTGGTGACGCATAATTTCGAACATCGTTTGAGCGGTGATCTGGCTCTTGGCCGCGTTAAGGCTATTGTACGTGATGGACTGGCGGTCTGGAGACCCAAGCGTGGGTGGAATATCAGGCAGGGCAAAGGATCCAGCCCAGTCCATCTTCTCTGATCCGGATGAAACAGAACAACGTATCCAATTCGTTGAAATGCCCAGCATATTGGAAATCGAGTCAAACTCTTTGATTTTTTTCACCGCCCATTTGCGTCCAGCAGTTTCCAAGATGTAAGCCTCGTGGGTATCTGACATGAGAAAGCTGCTATCGAAGTGTGAGTTCCCTTTAAGTTCGGCGCTACCCCCTTGCCCATACTTCTCCAGAAGAGCGGTCATTACTTCGATGGCTTCCCGGCAATCTCGGGCGCGCTCGAGTCCCAGGCGCATAAGATCGGGCCCAATGATGCCGTCTTTTTTCTCTGTCATTTCCGTGGTAAAGACTGCTTCCTCTCCCATGGCCAGGCCATATTCATTCACACCAATCTCACATCCATAGGTCCAAAAGGCTTTGGTCAGGAAGATTTCATATGTCTCTTCGACTTGTGGAATAACCAAATGTGTAATTCTAACAGCCTCCCCTTTGAAGTGCTTCTTTCGGGGAATGCGTACAATTGCGTTTGCCTCGTTTGCTTCGCAGTCAGCACTTTTTGCAAACAAAACGTTTTTATGACGAGTCACGGAGGATAAAGCTACAAATGTGTCGCACATGGCGTCTACCTTTTAGTTCATGATTCTTTTGAGTTTGCGGACTTATCTTTCTCTTGAACCTGTCTCGGTTTTTGCGACCAGTGCAATTCCCGGCCGCCCATGATCCCCCCCGGACGCCAGATCAGGATGACAATCAAAGCAGTGGCCAAAAAGACTTCTGTAAAGCCCACCAAGTTTCCACCGTGTATATTGACGCTGTTTTCAATCATACGCAGTCCTTCGTGCACAAAGCTCACGACTACTGTTCCAATGACTGCCCCGGATACCCCCCCCGGACCCCCTACCACCAACATGGCCAAAATAGCAAAGGTTTCACCCAAGTAAAAGGCATACGGAGAAAACGAGGTGATGAAATGGGCCCACAAACCTCCGGCGAAGCCGGCGAAGAACGCACTCAGGATGAAGCTAAGCCAGCGCACGATTACGATATTAATCCCGACCGAGCCGGCTGCATAACGGTCATCACGTGAGGCGCGCAATTTTAGACCAAGGGTGGACTCTTTAAAATAGTATGCTATCACGACCGATAGCAATCCAAAAACGACACTGATCCACAGGGTGGTGTAGAAATCCACTCCAAAAAGCGTGCGTGGCCCGTTGGTCACTACACTCCAATGTACCAGAACGACCTGGATGATGACCAGCAAGGCAAACATGGTAATCACTGCGGCAGCATCCGAAAGACGCATCAATGGGTAGCTTAACACGGCCGCCACCAGGGTCGCGATACAGGCTCCGATCAGAACGGAGAGCAGAAATGGCAAGTGGACGTTCTGTAAAAAAGGGTACAGAGTGGGCAATGCGGCTGCCTTGGCTTGCGGTGTCATCGAGAACAATACAGAAGAATATGCTCCGATCCCCATATAGCCGATATGAGAGAATGAAAGCACGCCCGAATTACCCATGAAGATCTGCAGACCTAATACCAGAATTAAATTGATGAACAATATGGTAACGATACGAGCCAACAGTGTCCCGCCAAAGAGTTGGGTCAGAACTGCCAGAAGGATGAGCGGTCCGATCAGCATCAGCAGCGTCGAATTTTTTGTGAACCATTCGGAAAGCCGAAGTTTTGCGTTCATCCGACACGCTCCGAAGTCGTGTTACCCCGAATGAGACCTGAAGGACGAAATAGCAAGATTAAAATTACGATCAGAAACATGAATGCTTCTCGATAATCCAGCAGATATTGGGGTAGCCACAGGCTGAGCAGACTATATACAATTCCGTACACATAACCACCCACTACCGCGCCCAGCAGGTTAGTCATGCCACCGATCACGCATGCTACAAAGGCGATGAGAAGCGGGGCTGCGCCAATGGTGGGCGTGACGGAGGCAGTCCGGCCGGCCCAAAATAGAGCGACAACCCCTGCGAAAAATCCGCTGATGATAAAGGCGACTGAGATCAGCAAGTTAGCCGGAACCCCTAATAGACGAGTCATTTTGAAGTCATCAGCAGCAGCTCGCAGGGCGATTCCCAACACTGTATACTTGAGCAACAGAGACAAAACTCCAAAAAGCACGAGCGCAGTAATTATGCTCAGGATGTTGCGGATGGGG
>CAZSVR010000006.1:915-54793 GCA_964610295.1 uncultured Anaerolineaceae bacterium | reverse complement strand
CAATAGCAACGCTTTGTGAAAAAATTGCTGGCAACGGCACTGCCCGGGCGCGCGGAGAGATGATCAGCAAGGCTGCGTTCTGTAGCAAGGTGCTCACCGCAAAAGAGGTGATCAGCATGGCCGTTAGCGATTTGGCACGTACCGGTCGAAATGCAACCCACTCAGTCAAATAGCTGGCCACCGCCGCAACTAGAACTGCCAGGATGCCTATCACAAACCAGGGCACAGCAGAGGTCAAGCCACCCAGTACGTACAGGGCATAACCAGCGATCATGAGCAGTTCGCCATAGGCAAAATTGACCAACTTCAAGATGCCATAGACAATCACCAATCCGAGGGCGAGCATTGCATACAGACTGCCCAAGCTTATAGTATTAATGAGGAAATCAATTGTAAGCAAGGGTCAACTCTCCTTCTTTTTTAGTCTCGTTTTAGATCTCCCAGGTAGATACCCTCTATATCCACTTGACTGCGGACCTGCTTGGCGCTACCCGAAATCTGGATCATACCGGTCTGCAGCAAATATGCTCGGTCGACGATCTCCAGGGTGCGTTCAACGTTTTGTTCGACCAGTAAAATGGTGACTCCTCGATTATGCAAAGTTTTGATCAGATCAAAGATTTGGTCAACAATGAGCGGAGCCAGGCCGAGGGATGGTTCATCCAGCATGAGTAGCTTTGGATGAGACATCAAAGCTCGGGCGATGGCCAGTTGCTGTTGCTCGCCGCCGGAAAGCGTGCCCCCCAATTGGCGGAGGCGCTCCTTAAGGATCGGGAATAGCGCGAAATTCTCCTCCAGGTCCTTCAGATATTCCTGGTGGTTGCGGCGGATGAACGCGCCCAGGCGCAAATTTTCTTCCACGGTCAGGCTGGCTAAGATTTCCCTGCCTTCCGGCACCAACGAGATGCCTTTACGGGCAATGGTCTCAGGTGGCTTTCCCACGATCGACTCACCCAGAAAAGTGATTGTCCCCTCGACCGGGTGTAAGACACCTGCGATGGTGGCGAGTGTTGTACTTTTCCCGGCGCCGTTGGCTCCGATCAGTGCCACCATCTCACCCTGCTTGACTTCTAGAGTAATCCCACGCAGGGCTTTAATGGCGCCGTAACGAGCTTGTATGTTGTTAAGGGAAAGCACGCTCAACCTGCTCTGTGGGATTTGCCCAAGTAAGCCTGAACCACTGCCGGGATCTTACGTACCTCGTCCGGCGAGCCCTCCCCGATAGTTTTACCGTAGTTCAAAACATGTAATCGGTCGCACAAGCGCATGATAAGACGCATATCGTGCTCTACGATCAACATGCCCAAGTTCTTTTTCTGAGGGATTGGTCTCAAAATTTCCATGAGCTGGTTGCTCTCCTCCTCATTAAGACCAGCCGCCGGCTCGTCGAGCAACAGGAATTTAGGTTTCATTGCCAAAGCCCTGGTGACCTCAACCCGGCGCTCCAAACCGTAAGGCAGCTCGCCTGCCAATGAGTGACTCCAGCGCGAGATGCCCATCTCAGCTAGCGCTTGCACTGTCCCTTCGTGCGCCTGGCGTCGTGAAAATCCGACACTTAAAGCTGCCACTTCCACGTTTTCCAGGACGGTCAGCTCGCGGAAAAGGCGGATAGTCTGGAAAGTGCGTGAGATACCTGTATGAGCCACTTGGTAAGATGGCTTATTGGTGATATCAATTTGTCCTACTAAAATCTGACCGCTGTTAGCAGGTAATAAACCACTGATGAGGTTAATTAATGTGGATTTGCCTGATCCATTAGGACCAATCAATCCCAAGATCTCCCCCTTCTCGAGGCTCAAACTCACGTTCTGCAAGGCAGCCAGTCCTGCAAAACGCTTGGTCACGTCCTTGACAACCAGGCCTTCATGGTTCAATGATTGATCAAGAGATAAGGCCATACCAACGCTCCACCTGATGATTTTTAATTTGATAGTTTTCCCCTGCCCTATTGAGGGCAGGGGAAAGAAGGCAGCAAGTCCTGTATTTATTTGGATAGATTTATGGAGGCGGCAAATATGCTGGGCGGAACCAACCGATGAATTTCGGCGTGCCCTCCGTGAGCTGGACGATCGGCGCCTCAATATCTGGTGTGTGCCCATCGGCGGCCGAGGACCATTTCAGCTTACCGGTTAACAAATTCCATTCCGTATTTTCCATTGCCTTGGCCATGGCTGCGCCATCGGTGCTTCCGGCTTTCTGCATGGCCTGGGCCAAGATCATGACTACATCCCAACCGGTAGCTACCCATAGGGTATCAACATCCTTACCATATTTATCCTTATAGAGCTGCATGAATTGATCCATGTCGGGTGTAATACCGGGAGTGATAAAACTGTGGGTAACAAAATAGATGTCGCTGCCATATTGGGTGCCCAGAGCACTGAACAGGCCGGGATCGTCATACGAGTCGCCGCCCATGACCGGGTAATTCAAACCCGCCTCGCGAATTGTGCGGATGATCGTGGCCAGGTCCGGCATATAGGATGAAATATATACAAAGTCAGGCTTCTTCGTCGAGGCTTTCATGCGGGCCAGTTGAGCAGAGAAATCCTGCTCACCCTGTGTATAGTTATCCTCGAAAATCACATCGCCACCTAATTTCTTAAAAGCTACGATGAAATAGCGGCTGAGAGATTTGGTGTAATCAATGAAGGTGTCAGTAACAACATAAACCGAACGGTAGCCTTTGACATTGTAGGCGTATTCAGCTGCAGCCGCGCCCATGGTTGTATTCCACATGGACATGGTGAACTGTTTGTCGCCCAGCGTGGTGGATCCATACAGCGGAGAAGAGGCAGCTGGTGAAATACCCACGATGCCAGCCTTTTGCGCCTCCCGGCTGGCGGGACCACCAAAGTCGAAATCGCTCGGAGCGATAATCGCTACGACGCCTTCCTGGACTAATTGCACTCCGTTATTACCGACCGTAACTGGGTCACTCTTTCCATCCAGATTGATAAACTCCAGCTTTTTGCCAAGCACTCCTCCCTGGCTGTTGATGTAATCCACTGCCAGTTGGGCGCCCCGATTGGCTGGCTCATCTAAGGGGGCTTGAATGCCAGTCAGACACAACGAACCACCGATCTTGATTGTATCTCCTGAGGCCCCCGGAACTGTTGTGGCGGCAGTCGGTTGCCCACCACAAGCGGTCAGCACCATACTCAATACGAGAATGCTAACCAAAAGCTTAAACACACTTCTGTTCATGATCGTCCTCCTTATTAAAAATTATTTGACGTAGTGCCCGACTGGCGCTACACAACACACGATCTTGGGTCATCTATCTAAACTGAGGATGTGCGAGCCCAAAGTCGGTTGGATGGGAAGACCACCAACCCGACCAAACCTTCTCATTGTAGAAAAACTAAATTAAGCGATTCTTGAAGACCATAGACAATCAAGCTTTAGCCGAAGATGAAAATGAATTAAAGTGCGTATATTAAAGAAATTATAAACATTAAACGATTATGTGGCAAGAGGCACGGCACCTTGTTGTAGGAAGACGCTTTGCTGAACCCATGCTGGCGGCTTAGATCATCCAGCGATACACCGGCTTCCGCTTCTTTCAGGATGGTTACGATCTGGCCTTTTGAAATTCTGCTCATTGCGCATCGTAGCGTCGCCCGCCTCCCTGACCTGATTTCCAGTGAAGTCAGCGCGTTGGCTGATATTCTAAAGCGCGTTATTGCGCGTTATGATAACCTCTTTGAGATCTCGTTCCCTTTTTCGATGGGCTTTCATCAAGTTCCCTTCGATGGTCAACCTCATCCGGAATGGATTTTGCACGCACACTTTTGCACGGCATTGTTGCGCTCGGCACCGTCCGCAAATTCATGGTTGGTTGCGAAATGCTTGCCATGCCCCAGCGTGACATCACACCCGAAACCGCCGCCGAACGCCTGCGTTCGCTTTCCGACTTGTATTACAAGCATCGTTAAAGACATTACCTTTTTTTAAGAAAATCGGTTTCTACGATCAGATGCAGGCGGCAGACTTATGGCAAGAGATGATGAACATCATTGATCAAATTGCAATCCGCTATCGCGAAAAATTTGGGCACACACCTGCTCACATTGCGCGCGCGCCAGGTCGCGTGAATCTGCTCGGTGAACATGTGGATTACAACGATGGATTCGTTCTGCCTGCCGCGATCGGCCGCGCGACTTACGTTGCTTTCTCACCAACGAATGTGGATCATTCCACGCTTGTGGCTGCGGACTTCGACGAGCAGGCGTCCTTCTCCCCGCAGACGATTCCGTCAAAATCCCAGAGAGATTCCTCCCGCCTGCCTGAATGGGCGCATTACCCTGCAGGCGTGATGTGGGCGCTTCTTGAAGAGCATTTTTCCACCCCTTCGATCAACGCGGTATTCGCATCCAATGTCCCGCGCGGCTCAGGCTTGAGTTCCTCCGCTTCGGTCGAGATGGCACTCATGATCGCATGGCAAACTTTGGGCGGCTGGGTTCTTCCGCCCATGCAACGTGCATTGCTTGGGCAAAAAGCCGAAAATAAATATGTCGGGGTCAACTGCGGGATCATGGATCAATTTGCATCTGCCTGTGGTGTGGATAACAAGCTGCTCCTGCTCGACTGCCGTTCGCTTGAATGGAAAACGATTTCTCTGCCAGAAGATATCGCCATCGTAATAGCAGATACCAGCGTGCGCCGCAAACTGACCGGCGGCGAATACAACAAACGCCGCGCGGCCTGTGAAGAAGCTGTGCGGTTGTTGCAGGGAGATCTGCCGGATATCAAGGCGTTACGCGATGTGGGTATTGACGATTTCAACCGGCTGTCTGCGAAACTTCCACAGGAAGTGGAAAAACGGGCAAGGCATGTCGTCGAAGAGATCAAACGCGTCGGACAGGCCGAGGCTTTGCTTGAGGCGGGGGATATCACACACTTTGGAAAGTTGATGAATGAATGCCATATTAGTTTGCGCGATTTGTACGAGGTCTCCTGCCCCGAATTGGATGTGATGACGCGCATTGCGCAATCACTTGGTGGATGTTACGGCGCGCGTTTAACGGGCGCAGGCTTTGGGGGCTGTACGGTTAATCTGGTTGCGTGTGAACAAGCCGAAGGGTTTGCTCAAACCCTCGCAGCAGGCTACGAATCCCAAACCGGATTGCACCCGGAGATCTATATTACGCACGCATCCAATGGGGCGGAACTGCTAAAGTAAATTGCCTACTTTTTCTTTTTCGTATCCTAACATAATCTTCGGTCTGCCGAAGGTGCAACGTCTCCGCCGCATCGGTGGATGGATCTTCTCACTCCCCACTAAATCTGCGATCGCGCGCGTGAGTTTTAGGATGCGATGATAGGCACGTGCAGAAAGATTTAACTGCGTCAGCGCCGCGCCCATCAAACTCTGACCTTCCTCCTGTGGCTCACAAAACTGCCCTATCGCCGTAACGCGCATGTCTGCTTTGCAAGCGGCGTCAGATGTTGCGGAGGCAGGATTCGTGAATCCGGCGTGCTGAATATTTCTGGCCGCTGGAACCCGTTTACGAATGCACTCGGATGATTCGCTTACTTTGCTGCCGCTTAACTTTTCATAATCCACTCTCGGTACTTCGATGTGAATGTCAATAGAAATGAAATGCCTAACCCAGGTATTGATCTAATTGAGGTGGATCGGTTTTTTCAAGCCAGTTGCAGACCGCCAAGGTGTTATCCAGGAAGGATCCGTCGGGCACAAATTTCTTATCGAACAAAGCACTGCCGATCGTAAATCCCCAAGCTCCCGCCTTCCAAACTTCAGCAAGGCGCTTGTAAGATTCGATTGAACCCGCAGATACGATAGGAACATGGGTCGCGTTGACCACTTCACTCAATAAGCGAGGGGCATCTCCTACATAACGATAGCTCAACAAGTCCATCCCTTGTACACCCTTGCTTTCCAAGAATTTCGCATGAGCCACAATATCTTCAATGGTCCCATCCATAATACTTGGATGACCATAGATATGCCCCGGGAATGGATAGTATTGAATCGGCTTTCCCTTTAAATAGGTCAAGATTGAATCGAAGAAAACAGTCCCCATCAAGATATCAAATCCGGCTTCCACGGCAATTTTGGCGCCGCGTAGCCCGTCCTCCTCAGAAAGACTGACAACTTCAAGATAAGTTGTCTTCCCGGCGTTTTTCATTTCGTGAACCAACGCCTTCATTTCTTCGGGCGGTAAGCCGACATCTTTAAACCCCCAATGAGGCACGGGAGCCTCCTTGCATTCGCGAAAAATCTTCAAGGCATCTTTTACGGTCGTGTCGTTGTAGGTGAGCATTAGAATAAATGCAGGTTTCATTTCCAATTAGGCTCCTGTTACTGGTGATGAAACACCTCTCCAAAGGGCTGATCCCGGCCTACTTGAAAGATCTACAAGGGGCACAACTTGCCTAATAAAATCTCCAGCCTCTTGACTTTTCGTAGC
Source organism: uncultured Anaerolineaceae bacterium (assembly GCA_964610295.1). GTDB lineage: Bacteria > Chloroflexota > Anaerolineae > Anaerolineales > Villigracilaceae > Villigracilis. The sequence goes on along the minus strand of CAZSVR010000006.1, from coordinate 48,356 downwards.
GAATTTGCTATAGTTTATCTTGTATTACAACACAACATAGTACAGTATTACTTATGGTTATTATAAACATTTCTGCTCTTTCCGTCAACATGCAGCCTTCTTATCACTACCATCACCGATTTGGCTGCTGAACCCAAAAAGGCGTCGCCCCGGAAAAGGAAGGAAGCAATGGATATAACTGCAAGGATCATCCGATTTACGGAAGCCCGCACTTTCATGGAAGGGCCGGAACTCTGCCGTGAATTCGTAAAGACTCCGAAAATATGGTTGGGAACCTCCACCCTGCAGCCTGGTCAAAGAGGGAGTATTGATATTGGACACAAAGTTTCTCAGGAAGTTTTCTACTGTTGCAATGGACATATACTCCTTTTTGATGAGAAACAACATTATGAATTATTTGGAGGGGATGCGATATTTATTCCAGAGGGTCTCCCACATACATTGATCAATATAGGTGAAGAAACAGCTGTTCTGGTCTGGGCAGGAGCACCGGGAGAGTAGACTATGCCAAGCATCCTGGCTTTTGATCTGGGTACGACTGCCCTCAAGTGTGCTTTACACAACCTGAACGGTGATGTTTTGGCAAAAGCCTCAGAGGAATATCAGCTCATAACACCGGATGCAGATTCGGTTGAGATGGAAGTGGAGACGTACTGGCAGGCTTTTAAGTCAGCAGTAGCCAGGGTGCTCAAGGAATCAGGAATCAATCCCACCGAGATCAAAGCGATAGGAGTCTCAGCTCAGGGTGAAACGTTGATCCTGGTTGACCGCGATGGCAAGCCATTGCGCCGCGCTATTGTCTGGTTGGATAACCGGGCCCAGAAAGAATCTGAAATGCTTGGGGATACATTCGGTCATAGGCATGCCTACGAGATCACAGGACAGGTCAGGCTGGTTCCCACCTGGCCCGCATCGAAAATCCTCTGGCTCAAGATTCATGAACCCGAAATCTTTGAAAAGACCGCCAAATTCCTTTTGATAGAGGATTACTTTCTCCATCGCCTGACAGGGGAATATGTAACCGAAGGCTCCCTCGTTACATCCACGTGTTATTGGAATTTTCGAACACGTGGATGGTGGACTGAGATGTTGGGGATGTTGGGCATATCGGAAAAACAACTGCCACAGTATCGAGAATCAGGTGAATCTATAGGAAAGCTGAGACCAGAAATCGCGGCCGAGCTTGGGCTCAATCCAAATACTGTTGCATGCACGGGCGCATTAGATCAGGCTTGCGGAGCAATCGGGGTTGGAAATATTAAGCCGGGTGTCTTCAGTGAAAATACGGGCGCGGCACTAGCCATATGCGCGACAGTAAATCAACCAATCATCGATCCCGGTGACCAAATGCCTTGTCACTATCACGGCCTGCCGGGATTGTATATGTTGCACACATTCACCAGTGGGGGCATTGTCATGCGCTGGTTCCGAGATGAATTTGCAACCACGGAAATGCAAGCTGGAAATTTCAGCGGAATGGATGCATATGACTTAATGGGCCTGGAAGCAGCAAACGTCGCTCCAGGATGTGAAGGCCTGGTCATGTTGCCTCACTTACAAGGAGCCATGGCTCCGGAGGCGAACCCAAAAGCAAGCGGTGTTTTCTATGGCTTTACCTTAAGGCATCGGCGAAATCACTTTACCCGAGCAATCATGGAATCGGTTTGTTTTATCGTGCGTCGAAATATTGAGGTAATCGAGGGTCTGGGTGTACAAGTTAATGAAATACGTGCATTGGGAGGCGGAGCCCGCAGCCGAATTTGGAAACAGATGGAAGCTGATATTGTCGGTCGTCCTGTTTTGACCACAACGAATGAGGAAGCAGCCACATTGGGCGCAGCGATATTAGCCGGTAAAGCGGTGGGCCTCTACTCCAGCGTTGAAGAAGCTGCCGGAAAAATGGTCCAGATCAAAGAGCGATTCGAACCGAACTCGTCCAACCGCACGATATACGATGAGACCTTCGGAACTTATCTGAAGCTGTACGATGCCTTGTGTCCATTATTTGAAACGAGACAGGGATAAGTGATGACAAAGTCAGACATAACCAGCGAAGATCCTCTCCCCATTAATCGCATCAGGCATGCATCACTGACTGATCGGACTGTGCAGGCGATTCAGGAGGCGATCAAGCAAGGAAAGTTTCCTGCGGGCAGTCAGTTGCCGCCAGAGATGGAGCTCCTGCAAATGATGGGGATCTCGCGAACGACTCTGCGGGAGGCGCTGCGGATTCTCCATGAACAACGCTTCATTCGAAAGCGCCGCGGCCTGGGTACCTTTGTAATGGAGCACGCCATTGTCAAGGATATGAGCCGAAACTTTGGCATAACCGAAATGATCTCACAGGCCGGCTTCACGCCAGGAATACGGGATTTCAATATCCGCTTGGATCGGTCATCCAAAACTGTTTCTGAAAAGCTGGATATTCCGGATAGTTCCATGATCCTGGTTATTGAGCGGGTCCGAACCGCAAATCAGAATCCGGTAGTATGGACGCGCGACATCATGCCACAAGGATATCTGGGAGGCTGGATGCCAACCATTAAAGAACTTAATCAACGCTCGATTTATGAATGTCTTGAAGAATATGCCAATATTCGGATTGAAAGTGGATTGGCATCTTTCAGTCCGGTTCAAGCAAATCGCGAAATTGCTGAAAAACTTGGCATTCAGCGAAATGATCTTTTGTTGTTGATCGATCAAGTAGATCTTGATCAAACCCAACGCCCGGTACTTTATTCAACCGAATATCATCTCACTGACAAGTTCAAATTCATCATTAACCGAAAGGGACCCGCTTTTTGATGCCAGCGGGTCGGCCTAAGGAAGGAGGACTATATTCAAATAGATACAACCTTTACATTACGAATCATTAAAGATAGATAAAACAATTCGCATGAAAGGAGTAACAACTTATTATGGAAGCAAAGAATTCAAAGCAGGATGCTGTGCAGGCCGCCGCCCAACAAGCTGGGGAAGTTTTCTCCCGAAAGGCATCGGGTCTGACACGCGTTGTAAGCCCCTGGACCGCACTGGCATATTCCTTCGTAGCCCCAAACATTACACAAGCCAGTTTCTACTTGCTCTGGGCCGTCACTTTGTACGCCGGCGCCCAAATGCAAATCTCGATCTTGTTCATGTTGACGTTGATCCCATTCGCTGCCATCTACACATACTTTTCATCAGCCATGCCTCGTTCAGGCGGTGAATATATCTATATCAGCCGCGTGCTCCATCCATTCCTGGGCTTCATCGCATCATGGACATTGACGATCGTTGGCCTCAACTGGCAGGCCAACAATACCAACTTCGTTGTCAACTGGGGGTTCGGCCACGCGATCACCCAACTGGGCTTGATCAATAAGAATCAAGCCATGACCGATCTTGGCTTGGAGTTAGCCCGGACTCAGGGTTCCTGGTTGGTATGGATCGTTGGCAGCATCTCATTGATGTTGTCGTTCTACGTCATCTACCTTGGGACCAAGGTCTTCATGCGCTTCGTCTGGGGAGCAGTGGTACTGACCTGGATTATGCTCGCCGTATATGCAGGCGTGCTGCTTTCGGTCAACCCTGAAGTCGTTCATAAGGGCATGATGTTGGTTCAGAACATTGATTACCAGACGGTCTTTGCCAAAGCCAAGGAACTTGGCTGGACGCCGGGCTTTGTCTCCATTGCAGCAACAGTAGCGGCAGGTATGACCTTCATGAACCTAACCGCTCTTGGATCAACGTACTCAGCCAACATCGCAGGCGAGATCAAGCGTGTGGATAAGGCTCAACCCTTAGCCCAGTATGGTTCGATCATTCTGTTCATCATCTATTATCAAATCTTTACCTACGTGACTTACCACGGATTTGGCAAGGATTTGATGGAAGCAATTTCAATGCTCAATGCCAAAGGCGAAGACGTTCCCATCTTCGGCTCCTTCCCGCAGACTCCCTTCCTGTTGGTCTATGCCACTCAGAACCCGATCCTGCTTCTGATAGGCGGACCTCTGGCTTGGGGCTTGATCAACTGGGTCGGCGCAATGGGATTGGCGTTCGCGCCAGTCCGCAACCTGTTTGCCTATGCCTTTGACGGTATGCTGCCCGAAAGACTGAATGAGGTAAACCGCCGCGGTTCACCTGTATACGCCGTTCTGCTTGGCTTCATCATCTCCTGGCTGCAGTTTACGGTCAATTGCATCACGCCTCTGCTTTCCGCCTACCAGGTTTATACCATTACAATCTGGTTCTTCGGCTGGATCTTCCTGAGCATCGCCGCCATGGCATTCCCCTATCGCCGCAAGGATATCTGGGAGAAGGCTCCCGAGATCACCCGCCAGAGCATCTTCAATATTCCATGGATCGTGATCGCGGGCGCGGCTGGTCTGATTATCAGCCTTTTTGCCGTTTACTTTACCCTCGTTCCGGCGCTAAACCCGCCTTCTGAAAACTATGGGTGGCGAGGCCTGGCAGTTTCATTCGGTTTCTATATGTTGTTGCCAATCGTCCTGTATTACGTTGCGGTCTTTGTGAACAAGCGACGTGGTACGGCATTCGATAAACGCTTCAAAGAAATTCCGCCAGATTAAGAGAACCTGTTTTGAATCCGAGCCATCTATAAACCAGATGACTCATCGAGGTGGTCCCGGTTCATATGCCGGGACCACTTCCATAGTTCTGCTTCGACCGATTTCTATTTTTATCTTGCTGTCATCTCGTTTGGAGGCTGACATGCCGCTACTTGGAAATAAACCTACCCGTGTCTTTTTCACGACAGACCTGCACGGATCCACAGTTGTGTTCAAGAAGTTCATTAATGCTGGAAAATTTTACGAAGCCCAGGTTCTGATCCTGGGAGGAGATATGATTGGCAAAATGATCGTCCCAATCGTGAACCAGGGAAGTGGACGATTTACTGCCAACTATCTGGGCAAATTGTACGATGTGGTTGAAGGCGAAAAACTGGACAAGCTTGAAGGGATTTTTGAGAACAGCGGTTTGTATCCTGTCAGGCTGTCTCCTGAAGAAGTACAGGCTTATAAGGATGATCGAAGTCTCGTAGAGAAACGCTTCGCGGAATTAGCAAAGGAACGATTGAGCCGCTGGCTGGATATTGCAGAGCAGCGTTTGCGCGGGACAGGCATTCGTTGTTACGTGCAACCGGGTAATGATGATCCTTATGAAGTTGACAGTGTATTCCATTCTTCCGAAATTATTCAAAACGTTGACGGACTATTGATCCAACTTGATGACAATCACGAAATGATCAATGTTGGTGCAGCCAACCAAACTCCCTGGAATTGCCCGCGCGATAAAACAGAAGAAGAACTTGAGCAAATGATCGAAAAAGTAGCCTCCCAATTGAAGAACCCTGCTCAGGCTGTATTCAATTTACATGTGCCGCCATACGATACAAATTTGGATATTGCACCTGAATTAGACGAAACCCTTACACCAAAATTGTCTTTGACGGGTGGTTTCAAGATGGTGCCCGTTGGCAGCAAAGCTGTGCGCAAGGCCATCGAGAAATATCGGCCCTTGGTCAGTCTGCATGGTCATATTCACGAGAGCCGCTTTGCTCAAAAGCTCGGTGAAACCATGTGCATTAACCCTGGCAGTGAATATGGTGAAGGTATTCTGCGAGGGGTTCTGTTGGAATTCTCTCGCAAAGGATTGGATAGCTACATGTTTACCCAGAATTAACACCATTAAAGGGTTTGATGTAGAATAAGCTACTCAGTCCATCCTATTGATAGAGAAAGTGAATCCTATGTCACAAGAATTCGATTTCGTCAATGAAGCGCTTCATATTGTTGAACAAGCCCAGCAAAATGGATTGACCCTGCGTGTATTGGGCGCTACTGCCTTCCGCATCCATTGCCCGGAGCATGTACATGTTCATGTTTCGATGGGTCGCGATATCACCGATATCGACTTCGCCGCCTACTCAAAGGAAGGCGAAAAACTAGAGAAATTCCTGGCTAAAGACCACTTTCAATCCGAAAGGCAGCAGGCTTCTCTGACCCCGGGTTTGTTTATCGGAAGACATATCTACAAGAATCCCGAAACAGGGTTGCACGTGGATATCTTTGAAGACGAGTTGAATATGTGTCACATCGTCAACTTTCGCAACCGACTGACCCTGGATTCGCCCACCATAACTCTGGCGGACCTTTCCCTGGAGAAATTTCAGATCGTTACCCTCAACGAGAAAGACATTCGCGATATGCTCATGTTATTTGCCTCCCATCCAGTTGGAGACATTGAGCATGAGACCATCAACGGAAAATATATTGCCAGCCTCATGAGCAAGGACTGGGGTTTTTACCACACCTCAACCATGAATTTGGGTAAGATACGCAAAGGGCTGGGTCGCTATAAAGATCTTTTCACAACAAAAGATAATGAGAATATACAGGAACGCATCTCCCATCTCGAGCAAATGATTGAAGGCACACCCAAGTCTCTTGTATGGAAGGCACGCGCGGCTATTGGGACCCGCGTCCAATGGTACAACGATGTTGAAGAAGTGGAACGAGCCGACCATCTTAACAAACTGGATGATTAACAGTTCCCGGCCAATCGATTCGCTTAATCCAAAAATTGAAACGACGATAAGCAATCGCCAATCGGTGATTGCTTTATTATCTAATAATAGGATCATCTCCGCATGGATTATGTGATTGGATGTGATATTGGCTCGCAAAGCTTGAAGGCGGTTCTGATCTCCGCCGATGGCAAGACCTGTGGCGAAACCTCTGCAAGTTATCCGATCGAGTACCCGCAGCCCACCTGGGCTGAACAGTCCGCAGCTTTGTGGATGGATGCTTTGGTTCAGGCTGTGCGAGCTTTGCTAGCCCAAACGAATACGTCTTCACAGCAAGTATTGGCAATCGGCTTGGACGCACAAGTGGATGGCGTTGTCGCCGTAGATCAACGCGGCAAACCCTTGTATCCAGCCATCATTTGGATGGACCGACGTGCGGTCGCGCAATGTGAAGTCGCTCGTAGACAGATCTCGCAAGATGCAGTCTTTAAGATCACCGGTCTTAATCTTGACCCTTCACACGTTGCCCCGAAAATTCGCTGGCTGGCTGATCATGAGCCGCGTCTCTTCGGTGAAACATCACACTTCCTCCTGCCCGGCAGTTATGTAGCTTTTGTATTGACCGGCGAACTGGGGGTGGATTATTCGAATGCATCATCCACACTGCTGATGGATGTGCGCACTCGCGATTGGTCCCAGCAAATGTGTGATGTTTTTGAAATCCCAAGGCGTTTACTGCCGCCTATCTATCCGGCAACACAGGTGCTTGGCACATTACGGCAGGAAATAGCTGAACAACTTGGATTAAGGTCTTCAACGAAAGTTGTTCTTGGGAGCGGTGATGAGCATGCAGCCTGTATCGGTGCGGGTGTGACCCGATCTGGTTTGGTTTGCGATATCGCAGGAACTGCTGAACCAGTCTGCGCTTCAAGCCAAACTGCCTTATTCGATGACAGCCGACTCGTGGAAACCCATTGCCATGCTGATCCAGACCTGTGGTTGTTGGAAAATCCAGGCTTCGCCTCAGGTGCCAACTACCGTTGGTTCCGCGACCAATTCTCAGTTCAAGAAGTGACGCGAGCCGCACAAGAGGGCGTGGATGCTTACACGTTACTAAACGCCGCAGCGGAGACGGTCCGAGCCGGGAGCGATGGTCTGATCATGTTGCCATGTTTGATGGGCGCTTTGGCTCCAACATGGAATGCGCTTGCGCGTGGAACTTTTATGGGCTTTACACTCGCGCACCGCCGCGAACATTTTTGCCGTGCCATTCTGGAAGCCTCAGCATACGCGCTACGCGATATCACCGATCAAATGCTGCGCATGGGATTACCTCTCCTAGAAATTCGTGCCGTAGGTGGTGGCGCGCGCAGTCCTTTGTGGAGACAGATTAAAGCGGATGTGACCGGCTTGCCAGTATCGATCACTGAAACAGTTGAGACTACCGCACTCGGTGCAGGCATCCTCGCGTTGGCGGGTTCCGGCTTGTTTGGTTCCTTGGCTGAGGCAGTGGAACTCACCACTCATGTAATTGAAACGCGTGAGCCAGACCCTAAAACCAGTGCTTTGTATAATGATTATTATAAAATCTACCGGGCAACTTATTTCTCTCTTCTACCTGTCTTTGAGCAGGCTGCGAAAATCAACCCATGAACAACGAAGCTTTGCTGCGGATAAAATGCTTTTTGTTGGATATGGATGGGACCTTCAATCTTGGAAATGAAATCATCGAAGGCTCCCTGCATTTCATTGATACACTGAACGAATTAGGCATAGACTATTTATTCCTAACCAACAACTCCTCAAAACATAGACGTTCATACGCGGAAAACATCACACGACTGGGGCTGCCGATCCCGGAGGAAAAGGTTTTCACATCTGGAGAAGCAACCGCGCTTTACCTCGCAAGGGAACATGCCTCTGCTTCTGTTTATGTAGTGGGAACACCAGCTCTTGAAGACGAGTTTCGCCAGCACGGTTTTCAACTCGAAGAAAGCAATCCACAGTTGATCGTGTTGGGTTTTGATACCACACTGACTTACCAGAAACTTTGGAAGCTCTGTGACTTTGTTCGTGAGGGATTGCCCTATATCGCCACACACCCCGACTTTAATTGTCCAACTGAAACCGGATACATGCCGGATATTGGGGCAATGATCGCTTTTGTGCACGCCGCCACGGGTCGTGAACCGGATCTTGTTGTGGGCAAGCCTAACCGCATGATCGTCGACGCAGTGGCTCAAAAGTATGGTTTGAGCATCGATGAAATGGCCATGGTCGGTGACCGCCTCTATACTGATATTGCTCTTGGTCAGACCTCCGGTATAACAACTTGTCTGGTGCTATGTGGTGAAACGCATAGTGAAGATCTCGTGAATTCACCATTTCAGCCAACTTATACGTTCGCAAATTTAGGCGCGATCGCGGATTTTCTCAAAGCTCAGAAGAGTTGATAGTTTCTATGCTAAAGAGAAAGGGAATTTATCATAAAAAAACTACCTTATGATCCCGCAGATGGAAAAAGCTTTTGGAATGCCATCCATGAACTTCCCGGTTTTCCCACACAGGAAACGATGCCGATCAAGGAAATGATCTTTGAATCAGGCGCGTTGTTCAAAACAACGGCGATTCTTAAATCAATCGGTGCGCATCAGGACACGCCTCTTGTAGTCGTGATGGATGAAACGTCCATGCACCGTGCTGGAGAAGATTTAAAAGAACTTGCACTCGCTACCCTGCGAAATGACGGCTGGCGGGTGCAAGTTTCTTGGATGCGCGCGGATGAGAGCGGACAAGTCCATACAGACATGCATCACATTCATGAAGTGCAAGCCAGTTTGAGTCGCGGCTGTTCGGTGTTATCAATCGGTTCAGGCGCTATCACTGACATCGCCAAACATGGCTGTTTCATTTATCAGCAAGAGACTGGCGAGTCTGTGCCCTTCGCGGTATTTCAAACCGCGAACAGTGTCAGCGCGTACACCTCAAATATGTCGCCGACCTTTGTAGATGGCGTCAAGCGAACACTCGATTCACGTTATCCCGATGCCTTGATCTGCGATCTTGAAACCCTGAGAGATGCGCCAAAGGAAATGACTGCGGGCGGCGTCGGTGACATGCTGGCGGTATTCGTCAGTTTTCCGGATTGGTATCTGGCATACCGGCTTGGAATGGATTCCACCTATTCAGAATTGGCAAAGAATCTAGTCGGCCCACTCGATGAATTGCTGATCGATCATTCTGAAGGAATTCGCCTTGGCAAAATGGAAAGCGTTGCCATACTTGCGAAAATCATTGCGCTGGGCGGCCTGGCAATGTCACTTTCGCACGCGACAACACCTATGTCCGGCTTTGAACACGTCATGTCTCACGTTTTGGATCTGCAGGCGGAAATTGCCCACACCCCTCTCACCGTTCATGGATCGCAGGTGGCCATGGCAACTTTGGCTGGCACGGAAATCTATCACCGCTTCTTATCGGACTTTGATCCGGCCGGGCTCAATTTGGATAACTGCTACCCGAGCATGGATGCCATGAAAAAGCGAATTGATGAGAGCTTTAATGCAATCGATCCTTCAGGCAAAGCAGGTGCAGAATGCTGGGCTGATTACAAACAGAAATTGGAAAAGTGGCACGCGCACCGCAATGATTTTGAAGCTGCCCTCAGGGATTGGGGGTCCCTTCGCACGGAACTTGCGAAAGAGACACGTTCCCCCGAGGTGATCCTGCAAATTCTGGAGGCAGTGGATGCGCCGATGCGCTGGTCTCAACTCAAGCCAGCCATTGATGAAAAGCAGGCACGCTTTGCTTTCCTGAACGCATCCTTGATGCGCAAGAGATTAACTCTGGGCGATCTATTGACATTTACGGGTTGGGATCGTGAGGCCTTGTGGGAGCAAATCTGGAAACAGTATGCCTAAGCATCGGATCGGGTAAATCCATCCGAGGAGATTAAGATTTCATGTAAGAGTTTGGATGAGCCCCTGGTATGGAATTTGCCGCGATCAAATGAATCGATACTTCACCAATTTGCAGACACACTGGCACCTCGTTTTTTTTTTGCTATCCCATCATGATCATTGGACAAAACTGTAATGTCTCTGCCAGATGTGCGAACTGGATCTCCTCACTGCCGGCTAAATCCGCGATGACGCCATCCTGATAGATGCGGAATCCGGTTTCGTCCACCGAGTTGTCATTCCATGTAAACGAGATGGCCGTCGCCGAGCCGGCTGTTTTGAAATTTTTAGACTTGGTCGGTGCGGCGGGCAGCGGCGTGTTCGCCGGCGGGGGCGGATTCGTTGGGAGCGGTGTATTCGTTGGGAGCGGCGTATCGCCAGGCAGGGGCGTATTCGATGCGAGCGGCGTGTCCACCGGCAGCGCAGGGGTATATGCCGGGAGCGAACCCGGCTCGTCGGTTGCCGGCGCGGCAGCGGGCAGGTTGCACCCGAGGATGGCAATGATGAGCGACAGGCCGGCCAGCAAAGGTCTGTATTTCATAATTCTCCTTTGGCTGTTCATGACCCAATCTTATACTGAAAATTCGTTTGACGCAATCGAACTTTGGACATTGCCTGAACAGACTCACCTCCGCAACATCGGCATTTTGATCCCGTGACGCTTCGCCGCATCAATCGCGGTTTCGTACCCCGCCTCGGCGCGCGTTTGATCTTCAAAGCCGTTGCATAGAGCGGCGTCCGCAGCAGGTTTGTTCTGGTGGAAAAGTCGGATCCACGCCGAGGCGTTCGAGCACACGCGCATATTCTGGAGTGTGGATGTATAAAACTGATCACCCAGACAAGTGATAAATAATTGAGCCTTGAACATCATGGATCCAATCGCTGCTATCGTAAAAACGCTTCGTGCAGACCACCATCCACACTGATGATCTGACCTGTGGTCTTACTGAATTTGCTACTACTCAACAGATATGCAACTTCGGCCTGATCTGCGAGAGTAATGGGTAATTTCGTAAGAGTCCGCTGAGCGTAAAAAACTGCCAGCTTGTCACGCAAAGACTCTGTGCTTTCGCTTTCATCGAAGGAAATGTTGTACTTTGTCAATGAACTGATCACGCGGTCACGCGGGAACATGCTGCTGCCTTCCACCACAGTGGCAGGCGCCAACCCATTGACACGAACCAATGGAGCCAGCTCAATCGCGAGTTCCCTTACTAGGTGATTGGCGGCGGCTTTACTGGTATCGTAAGCAACCGAGCCTTGCTTAGCAACTGCTCCATTCGCACTGGTTGTGATGACCAAGCTGGTTTTCAGTCCCTGTGCCTGCCAGATTGTTTTGGCTTCGTCAGCAACCAGGTAGGGACCCGTTACATTAATTGAATAGGTGAGCGCCCATTTGTCGTCAGGAATATGTCCCTGTTTATCGGGAGGCACAAAGATACCCGCCGTGACAATGATATTATCCACACCGCCATATGCAAGGAGGACATTCTCCAGCATGGACTTTACGCTTTCACGTTTCGTGATATCCACGCCCAAGCCAATGGCGGGGCCGCAGCCTGAGATGCCTGAGCCAGCTACGCCAATTCCCAATCCATAGATGTCGATAAGTTCCTGGGCTGTTTCTTTTGCAGTTCCTTCGGAAAGATCAGAACATATCACATGAGCGCCTTCTTTTGCAATTCTATGAGCAACTGCTTTTCCGATTCCGCTGCCAGCACCGATGACCACCACGGCGTTGCGCGCCATTTCTTTTTCTGGCGGCATACGTTTCAACTTGGCTTCTTCAAGCAGCCAGTATTCGATGTCAAATGCTTCCTGACGCGGCAAACCTTGATATTCACTAATTGCTTCCGAGGAACGCATCACTTCAATTGCAAGGGAATAAAACTCTGCGGTTACACGACTCTCGCTTTTGTTCTTCCCCCACGCGATCAGACCCACTCCTGGGATCAATATCACAGTTGGATTCGAATCGCGCATGGCTGGCGAATTCGGATGCTTACAAGCTTCGTAATAGGCAGCATAGTCAGCACGATAAGCAATCAGTCCCTTTTCTAATTTTTCGATAAGAGACTCGTACGATTCTTTTTGCGGATTCCAATCCACGTAGAGCGGCTTGATCTTGGTACGCAGAAAATGGTCTGGGCAGGATGTGCCAATTTCAGCAAGGCGCTGAGCGTCCATGCTATTCACAAATTGGAGCACACTTTCCGTCACCTGTACTGTGCCGATAAATCTATTTGTTTGTGATACCTTGCCGCGCAATACAGGCAATAATTTGATCAGGATTTCGTTGCGTGTTTTTTCGTCAAGTGACACGTATTTTTGACCACCGAAAGTTTTCTCACCTTTATCGTGTTGTGCAATATATTCTGCGGCTTTCTCGATAAGCGACAAAGTTAATTTATAGCAAGCCTTGTCATCATCAGCCCAGTTGATTAAGCCGTGCTGGCCCATGATCAGCCCTTTGAGTTTTGGATTCTGCTTCAACTTTTCCTTCATCACCGATCCCAGGTCGAAGCCTGGGCGTTGCCAGGGGACCCAGCCAACTTCCCCGCCAAATACTTCCTGTGTTAGGCGTTCCTGGTCTTTGCTGGCGGCAATAGCGATTGCGGAAATGGGGTGCATGTGGTCCACATGACTATAGTGGATAAGACCATGCAATGGCGTATCAATCGAACTGACCGCAGGATTCAGCCCATAAGTAGTATGGCGGTACATGTCCACCATCGAATCTTCAATTTCAGTCTTGACCCCTTTGACTTCAGCCTTGTTATAGATGTTTTCAAGCGACAGAAATTTATCCATGTAAAGCGATGCAAAATTAGCGCGCGTGGATGTTCGCAAATCGCCGCCCGAACCCTTGACCCACAAAACATCCACTTCATTCCCGCTTAACGGGTCAGTCATTTTTATTTTGGATGAAGTGTTGCCTCCGCCTGTATTGGTGATACGCTGGTCTGCGCCGAGAATATTGCTGCGATAACGCAAGCGTTCCACAGCGTCGAGTTGATTCGCAGTTTTATCATGCCAAAGATAGTCAACGTATTGATAGCCTTGTGTTTTCAATGTCATATTTATTTTCCTTTACTACCCAAGTAGGAAAATTGGCCTAGCCGCAACTTTCCTCTATCGATTTGCCAGTTCTTTTTTCTCATAATCCTTGATGGTCTTCATAAAGTCCATGCCGACGGGCACATTTTTCTTCAAGCAATAAACATCCCAAACTGCGCTAAACGGCATGGATTTCAATTCCTCCTGCAACGCCAAACGGCTGGAGAAATCATCTTCAAGTTCAAACTTCCTGAGCATTGCTTGCGGCTCAAGCAAAGCTATCAGCAATGCCCGCAAGGTATTGCGTGTGCCTATTGTCCACGCGGCGATGCGGTTGATGCTGGCATCAAAATAATCCAAACCAATATGAATGCGTTCGAGCGCGTCATTACGGACAATTTCTTGTGCTATTGCTTGTAAATCATCGTTGAAGGTGACCACATGGTCGCTATCCCAGCGCACACCACGGCTGACGTGCAACAACAATTGATCGTGATAAATCAACAGCGATGAAATCTTATCGGCGATGGTCTCTGTTGGATGGAAGTGACCAGAATCCAATGTGAGCAAAATTTTTCGACTCAGAGCATAAGCCGCGTAAAACTCCATCGAGCCAACAACATAACTTTCCGAGCCGATGCCAAAGAGTTTGGGTTCCACAGCGTCGAGGTTGTAACGCGGGTCAATTTTTTCAGCGAGGATCGAGTCGAGGGATTCGAGAAGCAGGCGTCGGGGCGATTGGCGATCCGCAGGGGAGTCCTTATAGCCATCGGGAATCCAGATGTTGGTTATGGCAGGCGTTCCCAGTTCCCTGCCAAAATATTCACCGATCTTGCGGCTGGCAATACAATGTTCGATCCAAAACTCGCGTATCGCTCTATCACGATGGGCAAGCGTAAATCCATCCGCAGATTTGGGATGCGAGAAACATGTCGGGTTGAAGTCCATGCCGTGACCATTTGCCTTCGCCCAATCTTTCCACGCGGAGAAGTGACGCGGCTCGATCTGATTGCGCTCGATCTTTTTATCAGCTTCGAGATAAATGGCATGAAGATTCAAACGATGTGAGCCAGGTAATAATTTATGAACTACATCAAGGTCCTTGCGTAATTCGTCAGCAGTGCGCGCCTTGCCAGGATAATTTCCCGTTGCCGCGATGCCGCCCGTGAGATCGCCGCCAGGGTTTTCAAAGCCGCCTACATCATCGCCCTGCCAGCAATGCAAGCTGATGGAAACTTTTTCCAATTGCGCGAGTGCTTGGTCAACATCCACGCCCATTTCGGCGTAACGTTCTTTCGCGAGCGCACAGGTTGATTGTATTTTTGATTCGGATTGAGTCATAGTTACCTCTGGAAAATGTTTTGTAGTTGCGACTTCCCTGCGCAGACCGCAGGACTGTGTAGTCGCTTTTTGGCCTAACGACTAAAGTCGTTACTACGTTTGTGTGATCTATATCGTCACTTTCTGTAAGCGAGAATAAGCTTCATCCCAATCAGATGTACGATTCGGGTCATACACTTCAGGTTCAAACGAAGCGCGCACAACTTCACGTGCCTCTGCGAGTGAGCCTAAATGCTTCTTTGCAATCGACTGCATCAGAATATTACCAATGGCGGTTGCTTCAACAGGCCCTGCCACGACAGTGCGACCTGTGGAGTCGGCGGTAAATTGATTTAGCAAACGATTCTTCATTCCACCACCAATGATATGAATAGGGTCAAGACGCTTGCCAGTTAATTCTTCTAATCGCTCAAGAACCAATCGATATTTCAATGCAATACTTTCCAACGCAACGCGCAGGATTTGACCTTTTGTTTGTGGCACGCGTTGATTTGTATCCGCGCAATATTTCTGGATGCGCGCAGGCATTTCGCCTGGATGCAGGAACTCGCCCAAATCAGGATCGATCACAGACATAAACGCCTGGGACTCAGCCGCAAGCTGGGTCATTGCGTCGAAGGAAATTTCCTCACCCTGACGCGTCCACTCGCGTCGGCATTCCTGTATCAGCCACAGCCCCATGACGTTTTTAGAGAGTCGCCATGTGCCAAACACGCCACCTTCGTTGGTAAAGTTATATTCAAGTGCTTTTTCACTCAAAGATGGCTCATGAACTTCCGCGCCCATGATGGACCATGTCCCTGAACTGATCCACGCAAAATCCTGATTTTTCGCAGGGACAGCTACAACCGCTGAACCAGTATCGTGACATGCAGGAATAACAACAGGGATTGCACCTGCGCCGGTCTCTTCAGCAATGCTTGGGAGCAGAGTCCCTATCCGTGTGCCAGAATCAGTTACAGGTCCGAAAAGATGCGATGATATATCGAAAGCGTTAAGTATGGGCGTTGCCCAATCCCGTTTGAGCGGGTCAAAACATTGCGTTGTAGTCGCATTGGTAAATTCGTTGGTGATCTCTCCACTTAGCCAGAAGTTAAACAAGTCTGGAATAGTGAGGAAAGTTTGAGCGATATCAAGAAGCGGCGATTTTTGCATGGTCATCGCAAGCAGTTGATAGAGCGTATTGATCTGCATGAACTGAATGCCCGTGTTGGCAAAGATGTCGGCACGAGACAAGCGCTTGAAAGCCTCGTCCAACATGCCATCGGTGCGAGCATCGCGATAATGAAAAGGGTTGGATAATAGCGAGCCGTTCTTATCAAGCAGGGCAAAATCCACACCCCAGGCATCGAGGCCAATGCCATCAAGCTTTTTGTTGAACTTCGTGGAGGAAGTTGCGATACCTGCTTTGATATCAGACCATAAGCGTAATATATCCCAATGCAAACCATCCTGCAAATGCACAGAGTTATTAGTGAAGCGATGTGTTTCGGTTAGCGTGAGATGTCCATCACCCAATGTACCGACGATGGTGCGTCCGCTTTCAGCGCCGAGGTCAATCGCAAGATAGTTGCGTGCGGTTGCCATAATCAAGTCAGTCGAGATGAAAATATTCTTCGAGTTCTACGAAACTTTCGTCAGGGCGGGCATTGGCATCCGTATATGGAGACATGAATTCCTGCCAGCGCGTGTTTATTTCCCTGGCCGCCATTTTTTCCTGGGCGACCGTGAGGCTTGTTTCGGTTTCAAAGTATCCGAAGATCAGTCCGTCTGCGCGCATGAATAATGAATAGTTATGCCAGCCTGTTTCGCGCAATGCCTCCAGTATTTCAGGCCAGACATTTTTATGATGTTCCTTATACTCCGCGAGACGATCGTGCCTGACTTTGAATTGAAAACCAACACGTTTCATCGTTCTAATCCTTTGAATCAAATGCCAGTAGATAGTTGTTTATTTTTGAATTTGGTAGGGAGTCTGGTGGAGCGGTTCTACGCCGCTGGCGGTGATCAAGTAGCCATTTTCAATTCGCAACCCACCCCAGGGCGCATTAAACATGGGAATGTCAATGGAAATAATCATATCCTTCTTCAAAGTGGCCGGGCTGCTCGGTCCAAAGATGGGAGGTTCAAACTCAATGACCCCGACACTATGCACGCCTGAGTATAGAAAATATTGCTCTAAATTTCCTGCGGCTACAATTTGCCTGCCGATAGCTTCGACTGTGCGACCTTCAATACCGGGGCGCAGTGCCTTGAAACAAGCCTGTTGGGCTTGAATTGCTATATCCAACGCGCGCCTAATTTCTGGATTGGGGTTTCCCACCAGAACGACCCGGCCAATGGCCGCGTGATAGCCTTCATAGCGTGGGGCAATGGTCAACAGTACCAGATCGTTCGCTTCAATGGTCCGAAACGTAGAGCGGGCCAGAATCGGACGGGAATTGGGCCCGGAGGCAACAATGGTGTCAATCCCTGTCCCTTCAGCGCCAGCTCGACGCATGGCTGCATCAATTTCGGCTGCAACTTGGCGCTCTGTCACGCCCGCCTGAATCGTGTCCACTGCGGCTTGAAAGCCTGCTTCGGCAATTTTGTATGCATAACGGATAACTTCAATTTCGGCAGGAGATTTCTGGGCTCTTAAGTCACACAGGGTATTTTCCATATCTACCCAAACCAGGCTGGGTAGAGCAGCCTGCCAGGCGGCCAATACGTCACTACCAATCAACCCGCGCCCGGCCAGCCCAACGCTTCTTACTGAATTGATATCCTGTCCCATCTCGGCCATGATCTCATTTAGGCTCTGAATCCTGGAATAAGGATAATCTTCGTTTGGATGGGTGAACTCCCGCAGGATTCTTACGTCGGCAATCTGCCCGACGAGCAGCGCATACTGGTCGCTTTCCGGCCCAACCAACATTACTGGCTCTCCCTGCCTGGACATCAGAATACACACAGGCTCAAAATGAACAGGAAAGTTCGCCAGCCATCGGGCATGGGCTGGTCCGAAGGTGGCTCGGTCATCGGCATAGGCTACCAAAAAATCAAGCTCCTGTTCAGCCATCGCAGCCTGAACTCTTTTCCATCGCTCGGGATATTCTGAATCCGGGATCCCTGGTTTGGTATGTTGCTGCGCCATGATTCCATCATCCTCGCGGACATATCTTCAGTCACACCGATCGGTTGCGATGAGACGGTTTTTCAACCTTACATATCTTGTACTCACTGCCCCGAATAGTCGGAGTGACATTCTTGTCACCTTCCCCCTCTTCAAAAAGAGAGGGGGAAGGATGAATGAAATTACATCTTACCAGTCAAAGTTGTCGATATTGTCGGCGTTGTATATGAATGGAGAGCCATAAAGCACATTCAGGCCAAGGTCGGGATCATTCCCAATCGTGTAATCACCAAGGCGGCCAGCACTAAAGGTTTCGCCTTCCTTGCCTTCGATCTCGCCTGTGGCAAGCGCATGCAATGCATAAACGGAAAGGTAACCAAGGTCCAAGGGATTCCACAAAGCGAATTCAGGGGCGGCGCCGTTCTTGACGTACTCGCGCATCTGGTTGGGAGTGCCTAAACCAGTGACAAGTACCTTGCCGATTAAACCTTTATCCGTAACCGCACGACCCGAAGCAGCAATACCAACAGTCGTCGGGGCGATGATCACCTTGAGGTCAGGGTACTTCGTGAACAACGCCAGAGCTTCATTGTAGCTCTTGGTGTCATCATCATCACCATACACAACTTCAACCAATTCCAACTTGGAATATTCGGGCTTCTTGAGTTCTTCCTTCATTACTTCGATCCATGCGTTCTGGTTCGGAGCCGTGGAGGTTGCACTCAAAATGGCAATCTGGCCGCCTTCGGGAGCGAGGTCGAGAGCCATCTTGATTTCGATTGCACCAATATCATGCAATACAGCCTGGTTAATGTGGAATAGACGGCCTGCGGGGGCGATGGCGGAGTCAAAAGTGACAACCGGAATGCCGGCATCCATGGCCGCCTTACCAGTTGGGACCAACGCATCAGCATCATTGGCTGAAATGGCAAGACCGCAGACGCCCTGGGCGATCAAGGAGTTGAGCAGAGTGATCTGTTCGGCGGCATCTGCCGTTGCAGAACCCTGATACAGTACCGTTATACCCAGTTCCCCTGCGGCTTCCTGCGCACCTTTATTGGAAGTATCGAAATAAGGGTTGCCCAAGTTTTTCGGTACCAGGACGTAGTCACCATCACATGCGGCGGCTGGTGCTTCCGTTGCGGCTGGCGCTTCTGTAACCGCCGGGGCCTCGGTCGCGGCAGGAGTGCATGCACTCAAGAGCAGACCAAAGACGGTCAGTGCTGTAATAACCAAAAACAGAGAACGTTTTTTCATTTTCTATCTCCTTCTAAATTGTGAATGAAATTTTGACTTTCTACAGATCGATCCTGTACTGACAAAATTAAGTTGTTAGCGCTCACCTCCTTTTCAAATTAATTTGCACTTGAAAAATAGTTATCAGGCAATCGCCTGCAACCACCATATGGAATGGTCTCCTAACCGCCCACAAGTACAAGCGTTCGAGACCAGAGGAAAAAGACGAAGAATGCCATAAAAAGAAAAATTACACCCAGGACGGAAAGCACAGATTGCATATTTGGTCGAATATTTTTCAGCGAGGGGATTTGACGGACAACACGCGGAATTAGAATCGAAAGGATGAGCAGCAAACCAATCGCGACGCCCTGAACCTGACCTTGAATATTAAGCAGTCCCATTCCAAAACGCATTAAACCAATCAATAAAAGTGAGAGCGCCGCGCCCGGCATGGTGCCCAAGCCGCCATTAATATCGACACCGCCTAAAACAGCTGCAGTGATGACTGAGAGTTCGAGACCGGTACCAATATCAGGGCGGGTACTACCAAAGCGTGCCGCCATGATCAATGCAGATAAAGCGGCCATAAAACCAGACAAAGTAAAGATAATGATCTTGATACGCGCCACGGGGACGCCGGAGAAAAATGCGGCGTCCTGATTGTTTCCAATGACAAACAGGTAACGGCCAAAAGTTGTCTTGTGCAAAACAAATCCAAATATGATCGCCAGCAGGATGAATAATGCAACTGAAAAGGGGATGAGCGTGCCGGGCAATTTTCCCTGACCCAGATAATTAAATGCTGCGGGATATCCGCGGGCGGCCTGATCACCAAGCAAGACATATGCCAAACCGCGAAAAAATGCATACGTTCCGAGGGTAACAACCAATGCGGGCAGCTTCAACCTGGCAATTAATATGCCATTCAATAAACCACCCAACGTACCCAGAATTAAGGCGGCAAGCGCCGCCCCCCAAATATTGACACCCATGTTAAAAAGCCAGCCCATAAATGAAGCGCTCATTCCCAGGTTGGACGCCACTGAAAGATCAATATTGCCGGTGATAATGATAAAAACCATGGAAAGCATCATCAGGCCGATTTCCATGAAATCCGAGGAGGTGCGCGAAAGATTCTGCGCATTGAGGAAAAACGGCGAAAGCCTGATGTTCATAAAAGTCACAAAGACAATCAGAGCAACCAGCATCGATTCCCATCGTTGGAAATAAGCCAGAAAAGACCGGCGTGGTGGATATTCACCAATCAGTGATGAAGATCTTGATTCGCGGGCGGAATGTTTGATCTCTTTCATTTACCATTCCTTTCTTGTAATCCACGTTGTATCAGGCTGTCTGTCACGACGGCGATCAGAATCAGCAAACCTTGTAATGCCAGTTGCCAAAAAGGTGAAATACGTACGAGCGGCAACGAATTTTGAATAATACCAAGCAAAATTGCGCCAAGCAAAACGCCGGGCACCGTTCCAACTCCTCCGCTGATATTGACACCGCCAATAACCGATGCAGCTACCGATTGGAGTTCAATACCCAGCGCAGTATTTGTCTGCGCCGATTCAAAGCGGGACGCCCAGAGTACGCCTCCCAATCCGCAAGCAATGCCGCTCAACACATATACAAGAAATATGATCCGACCTTTACGGATGCCAACAAACTGTGCGGCATCCGCATTGCTGCCTACTGCATAAATATCACGCCCTGTGCGCGTATGGTTCAAGAAATAATGAACAAGAATAACCGCTGCGATTGCGAAGATGATAATGTTGGGGATACCCAACGGCGTTCCCTTGGCAAGCAATTTGAAACTCTTGGACATTTCAAAAGAGTTGATCCATGTTCCCTGGCTATATAGAAAGACCAGCCCGCGATAGATACTTAATGTCCCCAGCGTAGCAATGATCGGCGGCACTTTGCCAAAGGCAATAATCAAGCCATTGAACACTCCCAACACACTTCCCAGAGCCATGCCCAGTAAAACTGCGGAAATTGGCGAAAATTCAGGATATTGTTTGATAATGAACGACACCATCATTGCAGTCAAACCAATCATTGAGGCAACTGAAAGATCAATGCTTTTTGTAATGATGACTATGCTTTGTGCCAGTGCCACAATCACAAGAATAGAGATATTTAATAGAATGTCTTGAAAGTTATCAACTGTCAGAAAATTCGGGCTGCGCAAAGTGACAGCAGTCATTAATAGAAGAATAAAAATGCCAAGGCCTAGCTCGCGGACGCGGGCTATGACAAAGCGCAGATTTGTGCGCGGCAGCGTGTTAGACTGCGCGGTCAATTTAGACTGCCTGTTTCAATGGATTGTGTCGCAAAGTGAAGAATTTTCTCCTGTGTGGCGTCAGCCCGGCTTAAATGCGCAGTCACATGCCCTTCACGCATTACCAGCACACGATCGCTCATCCCCAGCACTTCCGGTAATTCGGAGGAAATCATCAAAATGGCCATCCCCTCCGAGGCTAATTTGCTCATGAGCGCATGGACAGCCGCCTTGGTGCCAACATCAATGCCGCGCGTCGGCTCATCCAAAATAAGGATGCGCGGCTTCGTTGAAAGCCATTTAGCCAGCACCACTTTTTGCTGATTACCACCAGAAAGTTCACGCGCCGTTTGCCAGATATGGTGGGCGCGCACCTCTATTTGAGACGCCCAGGCAAAAGCCTCGCTACGTTCTGCACGATCATTTAACCTTCCCCATGAAGAGAATTTATTGATTAATGGTAGCGAGATGTTGTTAACAATATTCATTGCTGAAACCAGGCCGTGCAATTGTCTGTCTTCAGGAACATACGCCAACCCAAGATCAATAGCTTGCCGGGATGAATTAATCGAAACATCGCGACCATCAACTTGAATTTTCCCACTGGTGGGCGGTCCTACACCAAAGATGGCGCGCGCCACATCGGTACGCCCCGCGCCGATCAGTCCTGCCATTCCCAGAATCTCCCCCCGCCGCAGCTCAAAACTCACGTCTTTGAATTTACCCGCGCAGGTCAGGTTTTCCACTTTTAGCGCTACCTCACCTGGTTTCACGTTCAGCTTGGGAAATAAGTCGGTAATTGTGCGCCCAACCATCATGCGGATGAGTTTATCACGCGTTGTATCCGCGAGTTGGCAGGCATTTATATAAGATCCGTCGCGTAACACTGTTACCCTGTCTGCCAGTTCAAACAACTCTTCCAGTCGATGAGAGATAAATATGATCGCCGTTCCCTCATCACGCAGACGTCGCACCAAACGAAACAAGTCCTCCACTTCATTAAGAGTGAGAGACGAGGTCGGCTCGTCCATAATCAAAATACGGGCATTGATCGAAATGGCCCGCGCAATTTCGACCATTTGCTGTTGCGCAATACTCAAACTTCGGGCTTTTTGCTTAAGATCCAGATGTAATCCTAATGAAGTGAGCAACTTTTGTGCGTCACCATAAAGCCTGCGCCAATCCACCTTTCCGCCCACTGTGGTGGGTTGTCGTCCCACAAAAATATTCTCAGCGACATCCAGATCTGGAAACAGGCTGAGTTCCTGATAGATCGCCGCAATTCCTGCCTGGAGTGATTCACGTGCATCACCAAAGTAGGCTCGCGCGTTGTTTAAATAAATATCGCCGCCATCCGGCTGGTGAATGCCAGTCATCACTTTCACGAGTGTCGACTTCCCAGCGCCATTCTCACCCAGCAAAGCATGGACTTCACCTGCGCGCAGTGAAAATGAAACCTCGTGTAATACTTCAACCCCCGAGAAGCTTTTTGATATTTTTTTTAATTCAAGAATATATTCACTCATTTGGCAGGAACCGCCTCTTCTTCGCAAAGCGTGAAATTAATTCCGGCTTGTTGTAGTTTTTCGATCCACTCTGGCGAGAGTTTGGAATCGCTAATCAGATGTGCGATCTGATCTGTACGAGCAAAGGGAGTTAAATCTTCCTTGCCAAATTTGGTTGAATCCACCATTGCAATTACCCGCTGTGACGACTCAATAGCTTTACGCTTGAGTTGCGCCTCTGCAAAATGGACTTCGGTCATGCCACGCTCGAAGCTGAAACCGCTGCAGGAAAAGAATGCCTTCTCGATGTGCATTTCTGCAATGATCTTCTCGCTGAGCAAACCTGTTACAGAAGATGAATCATTATTCACCACGCCACCAATTAGAATAACGGTATTGGATGAATTTTGCGCGAGTTCACGGGCTACTTCAAAGCCATTGGTCATCACACGTAATTTTCGTCGATCTGACAATACCTGTGCCAGGTAGTAAGCAGTGCTGCTTGCATCCAGCAAAATCGAGTCGCCATCATTAACTAAAACAGCCGCCTCCCGCGCAATGGCAAGTTTGGCAGCTGCATTTTTCTGAAATCGAAGCAGGAATGAATTATTCTTAAATTGATCCTGATCATTTAGTACTGCTCCCCCATGTACGCGCTTTAATCTACCTTCCTCTTCAAGCGCATTAAGATCGTTTCGAACTGTGCCCTCTGATATATCCAAAGCCTGGGCCAACTCTGGAACACGCAAACCGGGTTGTTTGCGCAACAAGTCCAATAGAGATTGGCGTCGTACATAGGTGGTCAAAAAAAAGACCCTCCTTGTTGATTTTTGTTGAAATCTGATGAATACAACAAATCCATATTACATTTTTTAGAGAATTTTGTCAAGGAATATATTATTCAATAATAATCATCAAGAGGATCGCTTCTTGCATTTAACCGAAGAATCTAGGAAACAAAAAAGACGCGATAACCCGTCCATATGTAACCAGGAACAGTTTCCCTTATCCCATCATGATCTTCGGCCGGTATTGCAATGCCTCCGCCAGACGTGCGGATTGGATATCTTCACTGCCAGCCAGATCCGAGATGGTGCAGGACAATTTCAAGATGCGATAATAGACGCGTGCGGATAACTGTAATTGACTCATGGCTGCCCGCATCAAGCTCTGACACTTCGACACGCTCACCGTTCGTGCCGCGATCAGCGGCGGCACGCCGGTGCGAGACGGCAGTGCGCAGCCTTCGTCCTGCAACCTGCAAAACTGCCTTATCTCCCCGATGCGCATGTCTGCGTTGCAGATCATGTCGGACGATCCGTTATGCGAGAAGCGAGTTCGCTGGCGTTCACGCGCAGCTTGTACGCGTTGACGTATCACTTCACTTGTTTCACACATCCTATTTCCACTGAGTTTTTCATAATCCACACGAGGGACTTCGATGCGGCGTGCCGTGTCAATTCGGTCAAGCAATGGACCTGAAATGTGCTTTTGATATTTCGTCACCACCACGGGCGCGCAGGTCGTCTCGCCCCGTCGGGCTCGCAGCCCGAACGGGGTGCATGGCTTTTGTGAATCGCCGTACCATCCGCACGGGCAGGGATACACACAATCCCGCTATAACCATGCGGCACTTTCGGACGGTTTTTTCGTGTTCGTTGAGGGGTAAATTGGAAAGATGTTGAACGTGAAAAACAGGCTGGTTTATTTTGCGCCAGGCTTCAAGCAAATGCCCGATGTTTTCCTAAGCTTGCAGATTATTCAGTTTTCCCCAGACGGTTCATCAAACCTTTTTGAATGTTTCTCATCAGCCATACGGCATTGAGAGATAATTCCTAGAAAAGAGCTTTTCTCAAACAATAAATTTACCAAGTCTAAAAATGTTCTCTGGAAAAATGGCATCGCACCATTCGCCCGTCTTCATCCAAGCGCAGGGCGGGCATTTCTTTGCGGCAACGTTCCTCCGCCCAGGGACAACGCGGGTGAAAATGACATCCCGTCGGCGGGGCAGTCAGGCTTGGCACACTTCCTTCAAGCGTGATGGGCGAAGCCCTTCGCTCAGGGTCGGGTTCGGGTGTGGAGGCGAGCAGAGCCATCGTATATGGATGACTCGCCTGCTCAAAAATTTTTTCCGCCGCGCCGAGTTCAACAACTCGCCCCAAGTACATCACTGCGATACGGTCTGACAGATGATGAACGACATCCAAATTGTGCGAAATAAAAAGATAAGTAAGTCCAAGTTCGGCGCGCAATTTGACGAGCAAATTCAACACCTGCGCCTGCACCGAAACGTCAAGTGCTGAGGTCGGTTCGTCCAGCACGATCAGCTTTGGGCGCAGGGCGAGCGCACGCGCAATCGCCACGCGTTGAGCCTGCCCGCCTGAAAGTTCGCGGGCGCGTTTATTCAAGTGATCAGCCGAGAGTCCCACCGCTTCCAGATTTTCCACCACCCGGTCAACCAGCGCGCGTCCGCGCAGGGAGGTGTGCGTGATGAGGGGTTCGCCGACCAGATCGCGGACGGCCAGACGCGGACTAAGCGACAGATATGGATTCTGATAGACGATTGCCAGCTCGCGACGCTTCGCGCGCAGGGAGGCTTGATCCAGTTTCAATAGATCATCGCCATCGAAAATCACTTCGCCCGAAGTCGGCTCGACAATTCGAAGGATGCAACGCGCCAACGTGGTTTTTCCGCAACCCGATTCACCGACAATGCCAATTGTCTCCCCCTGATTAACCGTCAGGTCAACGTTGTCCACCGCCTTCGCCTGACGGCGCGAGAACAATCCTGTGCGCACAAGGTAATGTTTTACAAGGGAACGGATTTCAAGTAATGGCATGATATATCTCAATAGAGATGGCAGGCCACGATGTGAGAATCTTCAATCGCCTTGAGAGCGGGTTTATCTATTTGACATAGCTCCATCACGGACGGGCACCGCGCCGCAAACGGACACCCAACGATGGCTTTGATTCCGGAAGGCACGCTTCCTTCTATCGCCGAAAGCGGCTTGCCGCGCGAACCCGGACGAGGCAACGCTCCAAGCAAGCCCTGAGTGTAGGGATGTTTTGGCGCGCGAAATAATTGTGTGGTGGAGGAAGTTTCAGCCACTGACCCTGCATAGAGTACTGTAACCCGGTCGCAGGTTTGGGCGACGACGCCCAGGTCATGCGTAATCAAAAGAATCGTGAGGTTATGTTTATCGCGCAAGCTTTTGAGCAGGCGCAGGATCTGGGCTTGAATGGTCACATCCAGCGCGGTGGTGGGCTCATCGGCGATCAACAATTCCGCGCCCGAGGCCAGCGCCAGCGCGATCATCGCACGCTGTTGCATCCCGCCCGATAATTGATGTGGATAAGTTTGCAGGATGTGATCGGCGTCCGACAAGCCAACATCGTTCAACAGTTCAACGGCGCGGCGATGAGTTGCAACGGAATCCAAATGAAGATGATGGCGAATCACGTGAGACAGTTGTTGCCCGATGGTGAAGGTTGGGTTGAGCGACGCCGCTGGGTCTTGAAAGATCATCGCAATGCGCCGACCACGTATAGCCTGCCAGTTGCGAGATGAGAGCAGGTCGAGGCCGCCGAGCGATAACTGGGAAGCGGTCACCTGCCCCGGCGATGGGACAAGTCCCATCAGCGCCAGCCCTGTGACTGTTTTTCCGCAACCCGTTTCGCCGACCAATCCAAAGATCTCGCCGCGTTCAAGAGTCAGGTCAATACCATTCACCGCGCGGAACAGACCAACCACTGTGGGAAAAGAAATTTTCAAGTCGCGGGCTTCAAGCAGAGACATGCTTATTTGTTCGCCTCCTGTGCGCTATCGCCCAAGAGATTGAAGGCCAGCGTGGCCATAAAGATCGCCAGACCGGGGAAGGTGACGTACCACCAGCGTTCGGGGAAGTAAATACGCCCGTTGCTGACCATCTGTCCCCAATCTGGGGTGGGGGGTTGAACACCCAGCCCGAGAAAGGAAAGCGCCGCGCCTGTGAGGATGGCGGAGCCAAGATCAAGTGTGGCTTGCACAATGACGGGAGAAAGCACGTTGGGCAGAAGATGACGAACAATAATGGTAAAGTTGCCCACACCCATGATACGGGCAGATTCTATAAAGGGACGTTCGCGCAATATGACCACTTGTGAGCGGACGATACGCGTATACCAGGGCCACCAGGTCAGGGCGATGGCAATTGCGGCATTGGTAAAGTTTGGTCCCAGAGCGGCGGCGATGGCAATTGCCAGCAACAAAGGCGGGAATGCCAGGGCAATATCGGTGACGCGCATGATAACTTCATCCACCCAGCCGCCGAAGTAACCTGCCACCGCGCCAAGCGGCACACCGATAAGCACCGCGACAAAAACGACGAGAAAACCCATCCCCAGGGCGGTGCGCCCGCCGAAGAGAACGCGGGCATAAAGGTCGCGCCCAAGATGGTCTGCGCCGAAGATGTGCGTAGCGGAGGGGGGCGCAAGTTTTTCAACAGGATTCGGCTCGCCGCGCCCTTCGGCGGCGCGGGATGTCAGTAGAGGCGCGAAGATGGCACTCAGGATGAGGATCAAAATAATGAGAACGCTGATCACAGCCAGAGGCTCCCGGCGCAGGCGGGCGGGAATTGAGTCAGGAGTGAAGCGGGCACCAAACCAACGCGCGAGAATCGTCATCTTAATACCACGCGGGGATCGAGAAAAGCCTGAAGGATGTCAACGATCAGGTTGATGAAGACGTAAAACAAAGTCACAATCAAAGTGACGGAAACAATCACGGGAAAATCCACATTGAGAATGGCGTCGGTGACGTACTTTCCAAGCCCGGGCCATGAGAAGATCACTTCAACGAGGAACGCGCCGGTAAGCGAGTAAGCAAAGGAGAGGCCAAGCACGGTGAGTGTGGGAATGATGGCGTTCTTCAACGCGTAACGGAAGAGGATATCGCGTTCGGGCAAACCCTGCGCGCGCGCGGCGATGATGTATTTCTCGGAGAGCGTTTCAACCATGGCGGCGCGGGTCATGCGCAAGGTCAGGCTGGTGGGATACGTGGCAAGAGTGAAGGCCGGCAGGATAATATGCCAGGCGGCGTCGCGCCAGGCAATAATATCTCCAGCCAGTAAGGTGTCGATTAGATAAAAACCGGTGGCAGCAGGAAAAGAATTGAACAGGGCGACGTTATTTGAAATCCGTGAAGAGAGCGGAAAAAGTTTGAGCGTGCCAAAAAAAAATAATTGCAGAATGAGAGCCAGCCAAAAGGTCGGGATGGATACGCCTGCTATGGAAAGGATGCGCGTCGTTTGATCCAGCCAGCCGCGTTTTGCACCCGCAAGAACTCCTGCGGGAATTCCGATGATGAGCGCCATCAACGTGCTGACGATCACGAGTTCCAGCGTGGCGGGCAGAAAGGTTTTGATGTCGGTTAAAATGGCGTGCTTGGTTTTATAGGAAGTTCCGAGATTGCCGTTGAGGATGTCGCTGACAAAACGAAAGTATTGCATGTAGAGAGGTTGATCAAGCCCAAGACGTCCACGCGCCGCTTCAATTTGGTCTGCCGTCGGACGCTGACCGGCGTACAATGCCGCCGGGTCGGACGGGATCACCCGCGCGACGAGAAAAGTCACCGCCGAAACGCTGACGATGACAAGCACGGCAAGCAACAAACGTCGAAGAAGGTAAATAGTCAATAGAAGGCATCCCCCTGCCTGTTGCATAATTTAACAGGCAGGGGATATATCAGAAACGGTTACCGCGAAAGTTCGTAAACGAACACAACATGCGGATAGGCTGGATTGTCCACATAACCTTTGAGATCGGAGCGAACGATATGGATATTGCTCTGGTCAAAGATGAAGAGCGAAGCGGCATCGTCCACAAGTTTCTTCGAGGCCTCCTTGAACATGGACTCGGCTTGGGCTTTGTCACTGCCGGAGAGCGTGTTGGCGTCGTCAATCAACTTGTCGAAGTCGGCATTGTAATAGTAGCCCAGGTTGAAGAGCGGCTGCTCTTCGGTATGGAACATATTATAGAAGAAGTCGTATGGCGTTGCATAGGTGGGCCACCAGTACATGACAAAGACATCCTGCGCTTTGCTTGCATCACCTTTTGCCAGATCCCATTGCGCTTCCCAAGCCATCGGTTGTAAGTTTAGTGTAATACCAAGTTTGGCAAGTTCGGCTTTCCACAATTCGCCACCCTGTTGTTCCACTGTATCGCCAGTGAGATAAGTCATGGTTAACTCGAATCCGCCATCGCGATGTCCAGCCTCTGCCAGAAGGGATTTTGCCTTATCGAGATCGAAACTATATTGAAAGAGCGACGAATCAGACCCATACATGCCGGCAGGGACGATGCCATGCGCTTGAGTGGCATAGCCGCTGATCGCTGTTTGAATAAATGTCTCGTATGGGAAGGTATACGAAAGCGCCTCGCGGACTTTTGGGTTGTCCAATGGCGGCTTCTTGTTGTTGAACAATCCGACCAGATTTTGGAATGCTGGATTGACGACAACCTTCACATCGGGATTGTTGCCGAGCGAAGCGAGGTTTTCAGTCGCAAGTTGATACGTCCAATCGGCTTCGCCGGATTCGATCTTCTGCTGGCGCACGGTCGTATCTTCGACTACTTCAAGTACAACTTTATCGAACTGGCCTGCCTTCCAATCGCCCCAGTATTCATCGAACTTGGTGAGTATGATGCGCTGGCCCGGTTCATAAGATTCGATACTGTAGGGTCCTGTGCCTGCATCGTTTCCTTCGTTGAACCACGCGCCATCTTTATCTTTAGCCGCTGGGCTGATCATCCAGGCCGCATAACCGGAAGAAGCGATCAGGTCCAGCGGAGCGGCGTAATCGAGGTGGAAAACAACGGTGTAATCATCGGGTGTCTCGATATTGTTGACAACTCCCCAAATCCAGGCTGCGCCGCCGTTGAGGGTCTTGGTGCGTTCAACAGAGAATTTAACAGCGGCGGAATTGAACGGAGCGCCGTCATGGAATTTAACGCCCTCGCGCAAGTGGAAAGTCCAAGTCAGGCTGTCAGCGGATGCTTCCCAACTTGTGGCGAGTTGTGGACTGAGAACATCTTTACTGCCCGGTGCGTTATAGCGAGTCAGCGTTTCATAGATGTTGGAAGTCACTGCGCTGTCGTTCGAGAACGAAGTGCTGGGATCAATATCGGGAAATGTGGTGGGATTGGAAATCGTGAGAACAGAAGGCTGGCTTTGCGGAACTTCCGTTGCCGCTTCCTGTGTTGTTGGCGCAGTGGTCTTGCCACAAGCCGTCAGTGTGATGGTCAACGCCAACAAAATATTTAGCGCAGAAAAATGTTTAAGTTTCATTACTGATCTCCTCTGATTTTGGTATATGTGATTGTAACTGGATGTTTATTCAAAGCGATCAATTCAAATACAGCCTCCTTTTGATATATGATAACGGAGTAGGAGCGATTTCTGCAATCATGTTAATTCGAGTATTTCATCTTTGCGGATTTTCATTTTTTCTACTCGCGAACTTACTGCACCTTCACGCCATATATTTTTTCTGCCTCTTGCGGGGTCAGAAAACCGTTAAGCACGTCGTTCTGGACAAGTTGCGGATCGCGCTCCGCCGGGTTGCCCCAGCCTCCGCCGCCCGTCGTGCGCGCGCTGACTCGGTCGCCTTTATGTAAAGGACCAAAATACGATACGCGCCGCGTCAACACCTGTTCGTGATCGGTGCCTTCCCATACGATGGCTTTGCTCACGCCAGAGTTATCGCCGCCGAAGAGTCCCCAGGGCGGATAAATGGTGTTCTCATTCATCAATTGCATTTGGACGTTGTCTGTTAGCATTTCATAATCGCGGATGACGCCGAAGCCGCCGCGATATTTTCCCTTGCCCGCGCCTTCGGGATTAAGCGCATACTGACGGACCAAAAGCGGATAGCGCGTTTCGATAATTTCAATCGGCGTGTTGGGGCAATCGCCGTCGCCGACAAAGATCAAGGAACTGGGGCCATCTGCGTGGGGGAACGCGCCGCCGCCGCCATCCACCGGGTCAATGAAGATGAACGGTTCGCCGTGTCGCGGATCGGTGCGAAAAAAGTAGGGTCCGAACATCTGATAGGAACAGGCTGGGCAACGGTCAGGGATTGCCTGCGACAGCGCCCGCGCGATAAGTTGCATAATCATCTCGCCGACGTATCCATACGAATCGCACGGCGCGGGATATACGGGGCTGACCACCGTATTGGGCGGCGCGATGACCGTGAGCGGACGCAAGTGTCCTTGATTCATCGGATCGAAAGGCGCGGTCAGCGCTTTGAGCAGACAGAATCCCAACGCCCGCGTCTCGACAAAGGGATGGTTGATCGGTCCGCTGGCGACCTCACTGGAGCCAGTCCAGTCCATCACCATCTCCTCGCCTTTGACTGTGATCGTAACCATGATCTTGCGCGGTTTGTCGAGTTCCACGCCGTCGTGATCGAGCCAGGTCTCGGCAGAATACACACCATCAGGAATTTCGGCAACCTTGCGCCGCATCATCTGTTCGGCTTGGTTGAAGACAATTTCCATGCTGGTTTGCAACAGGTCCGGGCCGAAGCGTTCGCACAAAGCCTGATAGCGGCGTACGCCTGTGCGGCAGGAGGCGATCATGGCGTTCATATCGCCCTGCACGAGATCGGGGAAGCGCACGTTTTTCAAGATCATGCGTTCGAGGGTGGTATTCAGTTTGCCGCCATCATATAGTTTTAAGTGCGAAAAGATCATGCCTTCCTGATGGACATCGGTCGAATCCGGACACCAACCGCCAGGCGTGACTCCGCCAATATCCGCCCAGTGTGCCATCACGCTGGAGAAAGCCACC
The DNA here is from genome assembly GCA_964610295.1 of uncultured Anaerolineaceae bacterium. Lineage (GTDB taxonomy): Bacteria > Chloroflexota > Anaerolineae > Anaerolineales > Villigracilaceae > Villigracilis. The sequence continues at coordinate 16,485 of CAZSVR010000006.1, read as the reverse complement.
AGCCGCCCCTGGTACAGGATCGGCATGTAAACGACGACATCGCTTAAGTGTGTGCCAGTGTCATCGGGTTCGTTGGTCAGGATGACATCGCCATCGAAAAAATTCTGCGTGCCAATAACCTGAAGTCCGCTGACAATTGCCGAGGGCAGGCATCCGAGGAAGCCAGGCAAGCCTGAGCCTTCCGCCAGGATCTGTCCGAGATGGTCGGTAAGCACGACGCCGAAATCGTGCACTTCATAGATCAGCGGATTGTGCGCCGTCTTGACGAGACTGATCTGCATTTCGTCTGCGGCGGCTTTGAGGGCGTTGCGAATGACTTGGGTTGTGATGGGGTCAATGGTTGGCATGGATAATCAAGTTCCCGTAAGGATCAACTTCTAGTTGTTGGTCTGGCAGGATAAGCGTGGTCGAAGTCCACTCTTCGATGATGGCTGGCCCGCTCAGTCGTTCGCCCGCAGCGAGCAGGGTCCGATCATAGATTGGGCAGTCCACTTTGTTTCCATCGGTAATGGTCACCTTGCGTACCGACTTTTGCGCGCGTCCAGGTTTGCTGGCGGGCAATTCCAAAATGACAGGTTTGCGCGTGCGCCCGATGAGCGAGAGGCGCACATGCACCAATTCCACCGACAGGTGGGGTAGGGAATGAGCATAGGCTTTTTCGTGCAGTTCATCGAAACGCGCCCGCATTGAAGCAAGTTGCGGATCCTTCAAATCATTGGGTTGAAGCGGGACGCGCACGGTATGTTCCTGACCAAGATAACGCAGGTCGGAGAAGAGTTCGCTGGCGCGATCTTCAGCTTCGATATGATTCGCGTCAAAATGTTCCACGGCCTCAGTTTCCATTTGCGAGATCAAACTTTGCAATTCGTCAAGCGTCAAAATCGATAACGGCTTGACCATTGTACGTGAGAAATCTTCGCGGTAATCGGAATTGAGCAGGCCCCAGGCGGAAAATGTGGCGGGGTTGACCGGCACAATGGCGCGTGCCATTTCCAGTTCCCGCATAAGCGTCCCGGCGAACAAGCCTCCGCCGCCGCCGAAACACACCAGGCTGAACTCGCGCGGGTCATGTCCGCGTTCAATCGTGATGTTGCGGATGGCATAAGCCATGTTTGCGGTTGTCAGGCGTAGAATACCATGCGCTGCCTCGTTCAGCGACAACTTGAGTGGCTCCGCAATTTTGGTTTGGATGGCGCGCTCTGCGGCGGGCAGATCAAGCGTCATGCGTTTGCCGAGATAATATTGCGGGTCGAGATAGCCGAGCATCAATTGGGCGTCGGTGACGGTTGGTTCCGTGCCGCCCAGCCCGAAGCACGCAGGACCGGGAATTGCCTCCGCGCTTTTGGGGCCGACGCGCAATCCGCTCTCTTCATCCAGCCAGGCAATGCTTCCGCCGCCCGCGCCGATGGAGATAATGTCCAGCGTCGGTTGCAGGACAGGGCGGCGATTGACGGCGGTCTCACTTTTTTCCAGCGGACGACCCTGATAGATCATCGCCACATCGAAGGTTGTGCCGCCCACATCCGCCGCGACCAGATTGGTGAATCCCAGCTTCGCGCCCAATGCCGCCGCGCCGATCACGCCTCCCGCCGGACCTGATTCCAGCGTGCGGATGGGAACATTTTGCGCGGCCTGACCAGATGTCATACCCCCAGACGATTGCATGATATTGAGTGTGCCGTTGTAACGGCGTTCGCTCAGTCCGCCTCTCAGCGCGGAGAGATAGACTGCCATTTTCGGTTTGACGTAGGCGTTGAGGACAGTAGTGGAGGTGCGCTCGAACTCGCGCCACTCGCGCACGATGTCCGATGAAATGCTGACGTGCGCTTCGGGATAGATTTCCGCCACAAGTTCAGCCACGCGCCGTTCATGCGCGGGATTGGTGTACGCGTGCAGGAAGCAAATTGCAATTCCCTGGACGCCCTGTTCCTTGAGTTGACCGATGACCTGCCGCGTCGCGGACTCATCCAGAGGAGTAAGGACTTCCCCATGACGATTCAGGCGCTCGGGCGTTTCGTAGCGTAAGTAGCGCGGCACAAGCGGGGCAGGCGGGCGATAGAACAGGTTGTAAATCTCGGGGCGGTTGCCGCGTCCCAATTCCAATACATCGCGAAATCCCTGCGTTGTGATCAGCCCAACGCGCGCGCCTTTTTCCTGCAGGATGGTATTGATTACCGTCGTCGAACCATGCACGATCATGGCCAGTTCGGCCAGGTTCAAGTTGAGGCGCTCTATACCTTCAAAGAATTTTTCCTCCAGTTTGTCACCCGAGGATACTTTTTCAATGCGCACTTCCCCGCTGTCTTCGTCGAACAACACGAAATCCACAAACGTTCCGCCAACATCGATGGCGAGGCGCTGATTTGTCATGAGGGTTTCACCTTTGGCTCAGGCATCACGTACTCGCCGAGCGGTTGATAATTGAGGTCGTAACCGAACGTGCGCGGGCCGACTACTGCCAGCGCTTCGGGCGTGCGAAAGAGCGGCGTGGCGGGCAAACCCAGTACGGCGATTCGCAGGCCGTAACGCGTCTCCTCGGTTGAGATGGGTCGTCCTGTTTCGGCATCCACAATGCAAATCAGATCTGGCACACTGGCGACGACCTTTCCATCCACGCTTGCGATCAGGTTTTCGTTTTGGAATTCAACGTGGAGCGACTGCCCGTTGTAATCGGAGAAACCGTCAATCTCCAGTTTGCCGCGCGCGAAGCCGCCCGTCGTCCAGCGCTTCACGTCCACGACCTTGCCGCGAAAAAGCAGTTTGCCGTGTTCATGTTTGAGAATGGCTTCAACCGGATCGCGCTTCTCGGTGCGCGCCTGCATTACAGCTTCGCCGAGTCTCCACGATTGACTGACCGTGTACTTCACGCCCCATGATCTAAGTTGCTTGCCCGTGATGGGTGGGAGCGCGAACGCGGCAGTGCAGCCCATCGCAATCGTTCCCGCGCGGGCAAGCTTCTCCAGCCACAGCGGTGACGCCGCTTCATAAAAAACAACCGTGTTGCCTTTCTCGTCGCACAGCGCGCCCGGGGCAGGCGACATACCGTAAATGAAAAAGGTGTTCATCTGCAATTCAGGGAAGGCGCGCCCCATCCCGTCCACGTCAACAACGGGCAGGTCTGCCAGGGCCGCCGCGATCATCGGCTCGATTGCATTCGAGCCGCCAATCTCATCCGTCATCAATGCCGCGGCGCGCTTGCCGACCGCTTTCTCAACGGCGCGCACGGCGCGATAACACTCGTCGCCTTTTTCAAATTTTTCGAAGCCGACCGTCGGCGCGCCGATGCCGCCCACGGCGATCACCAGGTCGTCGTCTTTCAACGTGTCGGGCGAGATGATTCGAATCCTGCGTCCCGCGCGCAGTTGCTGCCAGGCGCGCAGTTTTCCGAGATAAACGTTCCCGCCGCCGCCCGTTCCCAAAATGGCCGCGCCCAGCGCAATGTATTCAAGGTCAAGTTCAGTAAGTGTCCACTCGTTCATAGTTTTAGATCGCCTGCCACTTTCACACGGATTCGGGTAGCGTTGCTGGGCAGATACGCCAACGGAACATCTTCAACCTCCACAATTTTGATGGAGGACGCGTCAGCCCCAGCCGCAACTGCCCGCTCCAAAGATTCATTTTTCGCCGCTGACAAGGCTTCGTCACGGCTGACTTCAGAGAGTGACACAACGCGGTCCACCTCGCCTGAGATTTGCGCGATGGCCGCGCCGACCGCGTTCGCCACCTGATAATGCGGCGGACGCACCACTTGCGAGGCCCCCGCCAGTTGTTCACTGACGAGAATACTTCCGCCGCCCACCAGAATGACAGGCAGCGGGTCGCGGCTTAATTTCATTTGGTCAATCGCATCCTCGACGCGCTTCTGCATGGTTGCCAGCGCGTCCGCGATGAACGTTTGGGATAAATCTGCGACGCGGCTTTTCTCTCCCAAAGAGGCGCGTCCGCTTGCTACGGCAATGTCAGTAGCGGTTAACGTGTCGCCGCCAAAGACGCGCCCGCGAGTGGTGAGTTCATATCCCACCGAATCGGGACCCACTTGAAGCGCGTTGCCTGCTCCAGTGACAAGACTTCCGCCGCCCAATCCAAACGAGAAGACATCTGGCATACGGAAATTTGTACGCACGCCGCCCACTTCAACTTCCACTGAAGCCTCGCGTGGGAAGCCGTGCGTGAGCGCGCCGAGGTCGGTGGTGGTACCGCCGATGTCCACGACCACCGCCTCCTGCAAGCCTGATAAAAACGCCGCGCCGCGCATTGAATTGGTGGGACCGGAGGCAAAAGTAAAGACTGGGAATTTTTCGGCGAAGTCGGCGTTCATCAGGGTGCCATCGTTTTGCGCGAGATAAAGCGGACATTGCAAGCCCAGGTCAACCAGCGACTGCCGAAACGCGGCAATGGTCTTTTTGCCGATGTTGTGCAGGCAGGCATTCATAATGGCGGCGTTCTCGCGCTGTAACATTCCGAGACGGCCAATTTCGTGTGAAAGGCTGATGGCCGCGCCGGGCATTTCCGCGCGGATAATTTCGGCGGCGAGCAGTTCATGCTCGGCATTGACTGGGGAGAAGACACTGCTCACTGCAACAGAATCAAGCCCAAGGTCACGCGCGTGGCGGCAGGCTTCGCGTATAGATGATTCGTCAAAGGGCGTGATCGGGCGGCCGTCAAATTCCGAACCGCCAGGCAAAAGTGCGGTATACCCAACGACGATCTCGCGCAGGTCGGAGGGCCAGTCCACCATAGGGGGGAGTGAATGTGTGGCGGGACCGCAAAGGCGGAGGATGGCAACGCGGCCGAGATTACGCCGCTGGACAACGGCATTGGTGAAATGCGTCGTGCCGATCATCACGGCACTGACGGAAGTGCGGTCAATTTTCGTAGACGAAAGCGCGCCCGAAAGCGCGCCCACAATTCCTGAAGTGACATCGGGCGTGGTGGCATGTTTGTGCCAACCCAGCACCCCGCGGCCTTTCATTACTGCCGCGTCTGTATTTGTCCCCCCAACATCAATGCCTATTCGATACATGGCCTATGATTTCCTTCCTGGAAGGTCTAATTTTTCTGCAAGTTCATCAAATGCTCTGGTTTTGTAGCCAAAAGTTTTAAGAATAACGGGGATGACGGTGGTGATTGTTTTGCGGACGCCCGACAGGTTGCCAATTGTGTCTGCTACAAAGGCGTGTAGTTCGGCGACGTTCTTTGCGCCAATCTGAACGGAAATATCCGTTTCGCCGTTGGTACAAGCCACATAATTGATGTTTTCATAATCCACCAGCAGTTTCGCCACTTCAAATACTTTCCCCGGCTCCACTTGAATGGCGACATCGGCAAGCACGTTTATACCCAGGGTCGTCGGGTCAGGCAACGCGCCGACATGAATCAGTTTTCGCTCGAAGAGGGAACTCAATCGGTTGCGAACGGTGCGCTCGGACACATCCCCAATGCGGCCTGCTATCTCGGCTGCGGAGAGGCGTCCATTTTCAACCAACAGGTTAATAGTTTCCAGGTCTGTGTCGTCAATACGGTAAGCATTATCCATGTTTTTCCGTTTCGGTAAAAACATGGTACATTATTTTCCAAACAAAGTCAACAGAATCTTGAAAAATACGGATTTAGGAAAATTTTTCCTATTATTACGCTAAGTTGCAAAAAGCAATTAATAGGCTTAAGAATGTTGATTGACCCCTAGCCCATCATGATCTTCGGACGACCGCAGGTGCAAAGCTACGCCTTGTCACCGAAACCGCCCAGGAGGTATGGGGATGATCCGTTGGCGGCAGGATATCTTTATCAACGAAAGGATCTGATCTGGGATGCGATTGGTCACTTATGATTCCATGGGAACCTGGCGTTCCGGGGTCCTCATCAAGGAGTGGGTGGTGGATTCATTGTTTGCGGCCAAAGCCGCCAACCTTACCGGTGACGTGGAAACGCACTGGCTTTCGAATCGCCATATTATTCAACTAACTCCTTCCAAGCTGTCAAAGCTTGAAGAATCCGCAGTTTCACTGGCAAGCTCGAATCCATCGCATCCCACGGTCCATCCCACCGAAAATATTCGCCTGGGTCCCCCGATCCCCGATCCGGATAAGATCATCTGTCTGGGACTGAATTACCGCAGTCATGCCGAGGAGGCCGGGCTCAAACTGCCGGAGGTTCCGCTTCTGTTCGCGAAATATCGTAATGCACTCAACGGCCCCACAGCACCGATCCTTTTGCCGAAGCTCAGCCAGCAGATCGATTATGAGGGGGAACTCGCGGTCGTCATCGGTCGTACCGGCAAGGATATACCGGTCGCGGAAGCCTTGAATTTTGTAGCAGGTTACATGGCATTGAACGATATCAGTGCCCGCGATCTGCAAATGCGCACCGGTCAGTGGCTCTCGGGGAAGACGCTCGATACCTTTGCGCCCTGCGGCCCTGGTCATCAATGAGATCCAGGATCCTCAAACGCTCAGGATACTCACGCGCCTCAACGGCGCGATCCTTCAGGATGGCCAGACAAAAGATATGATCTTCTCGGTCGCCGAAAGCATCGCCTATATCAGCCAGCTGGTGACCTTGCAGCCTGGCGACATCATTGCAACCGGTACACCGGAGGGAGTTGGCTTCAAACGGACCCCGCCGATCTTCCTTCGCCATGGCGATCTTGTGGAAGTGGAAGTGGAAGGCCTGGGAACTTTGAAAAACCCTGTACTCGACCCAGTCAAAGCTTGAGCACTCAGATTTCAATAATGTCGTTGCGAGTCTTCGAGAAGCAATCCTCGGTGATGAGGAGACTGCTTCGGCTAGGAGCAAGAAAGCCTCGCAGCGACATGCAATCATACATAGGAGCGGAACATGAGAACCCAGATCGGAATCATTGGCTCAGGCCCATCCGGATTGCTGCTCGCGCGGCTTCTCCATCTGCAAGGGATCGATACCGTCATCCTGGAGAGTCATAGCCGGGAATACGTGCTCGGTCGCGTTCGTGCCGGTGTACTCGAAGAAGGCATGGCCGGCCCGCTGCGGGATGCCGGGGTGGGGGAGCGCATGGATCGCGAAGGACTGATCCACGAGGGGTTCAACATCGCCTTCGCCGGCCGCCGTGAACGGATCGATATGCATAAATATACCGGGGGCAAGTCTGTGATGATCTATGGGCAGACTGAGATCACATTCGACTTGATGAAAGCCCACATCGATGAAGCCGGTTGTGTCGTTCACTACGATGCCCCGGCGATCAGTGTGGAAGATTATGATACCGACGCTCCGCGCATCGTTTATGAGCAGGACGGCCAACGCAAGGAACTGACATGCGATTTTGTTGCCGGGTGCGATGGATATCATGGCGTGGCGCGGCAAAGTATTCCTGCAGACAAGATTAATATATTCGATAAAAACTATCCGTTCGGCTGGTTGGGCATCCTTTCCGATGTGCCTCCCGTAATGGATGAGCTTGTCTAGGCCAACCACGAGCGCGGCTTCGCACTATGCAGCATGCGTTCCCACACGCGCAGTCGTTACTACGTGCAATGCGATCTCGATGATCGGGTCGAAAACTGGACCGATGATGCGTTCTGGGATGAACTGCGCCGCCGCCTGCCTCAGGATGTAGCGGATAAGGTCACGACCGGGCCGCGCCTTGAAATGAGCATTGCGCCCCTGCGCAGCTATGTCGCTGAACCCATGCGCTTTGGACGCCTGTTCCTGGCTGGGGATGCCGCGCATATCGTCCCTCCCACCGGTGCAAAAGGACTCAACCTGGCGGCTTCAGACGTCTACTATCTCTCGTGTGCCCTGATCGCCTACTATAAAGAAAAGCGTACCGACCTGCTTGATCGGTATTCCGAGACGGCCTTGCGCCGCGTGTGGAATGCCATCCGCTTCTCGTGGTGGTATACATCCCTTCTGCATAAATTCGACGATGATCCGATGAGCAGGCGTTTACAGATTTCCGAGATCGATTACCTGACCGCCTCCGCTGCCGGGCAAACCGTTGTCGCTGAAAACTACGTTGGCCTCCCGTACGAGAAGTTTGAATGAGATAACGTCCCGAAGGTTTTGTCCACGAACCTTCGGGATCGTTAATCCTCACTCGACGATCACCCAATCGCTGCCGCTGCGGCCAAACACTTCGGGGGAGTACATCTCCTCGGCTTTGGCGGGCGGGACAATGAAGGTGCCGGGCGTGGTTGCACGCGCGATATAGGTATATTCATAGACTCCGTCCCACAGCAACGAGGTAAATGCCTCGGCGCGGTCGTCGCGCATGTTTTGATGCTCGTACCATGGACCCCACCACCACCAGCCGTAGCGATAATCCGGACTGGATGGATCTTGCGGGATGTTCTCCGAAACTGCTAATGCCGGGTTGACGATCTCCAGGCCGGCGGGAAGCGGGTCGACCAGCGCCACATGGTAGCGGCGGTTATCGGCCACCATGGTGATGTGCACTTTCACCTTGGCCCCGGCCTTGATATGCCAGACGCCGTCGCTATCCTGTGACACATCCTCAGGATCATCCAGCGCCTCGTAGCGTCGTTGAACGACGAAACCCCTATCCAACGGGTCAAGGTTCAGATCGGTGGGAGCATATTGCAAGCCGAGTCGATAGTAGAGCCGGCCGGGTCCATCCTTGCTCAGGATCAGATCCTGTGTTCCGCCGCCCGATGCAGTTTCAGAGAGCACGTAATTCATCGGGATCAGCGTTTCGTATCGATCCGTCGTTCGTCCACGGAACTCATTGCTGCCGGCATAGATATTCCCCAACCAGAAGCGCGCCACAAAGTCTGGCGTCTGGCTTTCGTAGGAATTGAAATACCGATCGAGGGTGAGCAGGATAAAGACGTTCTCCTGTGTGCTGCCCCAGCGCCCTTTGGTACGATGCGCCAGCAAGCCATTGACCAATTTGGGGATCAAATCGCTTTGCGGGTTGTCCGCGATCAATGCATCCAGCAAAATGGCATCGGTGCGGCGGTCGGAACTGAGCAGCAGATAGGTCTGGTCATCATAAGATGTTGTAAAGTTTGCCGCGCCTGCGGTCTCCACCACGTGATTGTTCACATACAGTCGGATGGCATTCAGTTGACTGCTGTCGTCGATCACAGGCCATAACCAGCCGATGGCTTCCATGGAAAGATTCTCGAGGCCGGCTTCGTTCAAAAGATTTTCGGCCTTCTGCGCATCGCGGTCGCCCATCAAATCGCGGACGTACAGCGCGTACGCGCTGAGCGTCCAGCGGGCCTGCTGACCGTACCAGGAGGGGTAGTGACTTTCGATATCGCGCAGATAGCCCAGCGAATTCTCCTGCATGTCAGCAGGGACATCAAACCCTTTCTGCTGGGCGCGGTACAAGGCATGGGTCACGTGGATGGTATTGAACGGGATCGATTCGAATCCGTGCCGCCAATACGGGAATCCGCCGTCGAGATTTTGCATCCCTTGCAAACGCAGGATGTCCCGATCGACCGCTGTTTCCATTTCGGCCGGTGAGGGCAACCCTTTCGCTTTGAAGGCTGTCAACACATCGCGCAGAGAGGCCACGGCCAGAACACGCGAGGCCAGTTGTTCGGAGCATTCGTATGGATACGCGACCAGATATAAAACCGCATCGGTCAGTGACTGTAAAGCCGTGGAGGAAGTACTAACCTCGAGCCCGCCATATTGCGGGAAAACGCCGGAAGGATATTGTACGGGCTGCGCGACTGCACCATTATCAATTACGCCGTAGGTTGCAAACGCTTCGCTGGTGGCCGGCGTGTAGACCGGCAGTTCCACAGTGGCGGCATCGGCATAAGTTCCGGAGACGGCCGCGATCTGAATGCGAGCAGTGCCTGCCATCATTGTGGAGGATGGGAAGCGCACTTCCACGCGGTCATTAGCCGGGACGGTCACGCGCAGGCCGGCATTCTCGATCTCAAGGTTGGAGGCGCGGGCGGCAACATCCACCGTGATCGGATCGTCAGTTTGATTTTGCAGCACCACGGGCAATTCGAATTTGTCGCCAAAGTTCAGGAAACGCGGCGCGGAGGGACGTACCATCAGCGGCAGTCGTGCCGTGATGTTGGATTCACCTGTGCCGAATCGAGCTCCCGCGCTATCGACCGCCACGACCATCACGCGGTAGCGGGTGAGGTTATCCGGTAATTTTATGAACACGCGCGCCTCACCGTTGGACCCGGTCCGTACGGTGGGTGCGAAGGTTGCGAGAGGATTGAAGTCGCTTCGCAGGCTGATGGGTGCTTGACCATTCTCGGATCTATTATCCAGCGCCAGCTCCTCAGCCATCGCTGGGGCTTCTGTTGCTACTGCGGCTGTAGCCTGTGGTGCGAGCCCGCCCGCGCTCCCAAGCAACAGGGCATCGGCCTGACCGGCTTCCCTGGCCAGCGCTTGTGGATCCGCCAATACGATGCTGGTGCGGCCGTAAACGCTCGAAAGATAGGATGGACGATCGGCGTAGAAAACGCTGAGCGGGTCGCTTAGCTGATAATTCGTCAATGCAAGGATGGCCTCATCCACGACCATGACCGCCAGTTCTGCATCGGGGACAGCGCGGCCATGCACATCTTTGACAGTGACGGTGAGGGTCGTCTCGCCGCCGGGTTCCAATGCGGATCGATCCGGCGTCACGTGTAAGGATAATGTTCGCTGCAGCGGAGGAATGTTCAAGTTCAACTGGCCGCTGGCGAAGGCGGGACGCGGCGGTACACCTGAAAGCGCCTCACCCGTGTCATCGGTCCGCGGCGCGGCGCCAACCAGGTCCACCTGAATGTTCAGGTTGGGGACGTACTTCTCTTCGATGGGTATCTTCAAAGTAGCCGAGCCGTCTTCGATGTGGAACCTTTTGGTGTAAAGAATGCCGCTGCGACTGACGGTGAGCAAGCCTTCGGCCGGGCTGAAAGGTGACTGCACCAGGATCTGGGCTGTGTCGCCGGGCAGATAAGTCTCCTTATCCGGAATCAGCGTGACTTTTTCCTGCTCTACCTTGCGCGAGGGAGGCTGCTGCCCCCCGCTCACCCAGCGCGTAAAGCTGCTTTGATTTTTGCGGCCCAATTCATCCGTCACGATCGCAGTGATCTTGTAACTGCCGCCGATCGGAGTCTTGAAGGTACAGGCACCCGGCTCGGGCGTGGAGATCACGTCGCAGGATTGGACGTCGACCTGCTGCTCGGCCCAATTTCCGTCGCCAAATTTCCACTCCAACCGCGCGGCGGTGATCTTCACTTTCCGGTCACTGACCGGGTTTCCATCCAGGTCGGTGACGATGAAATCCACCTTGAGCGGCGTGCTGCGCTCGACAAAGTAACTTTGGCTGCGCAGGCCGATGTATACATCCGCCGGATGGACGAGGAGCGTCGTCGTGCTGCTCCAGGCCTGACGATTGACATCCATCACGGTGGCCTGGGCGACAACACTTTGCGGCTGTGGCTCGTTGGCCGGGTCACCCTGCAGGTTGAAATCCAGGCCCAAATAATGCGTGCCCGAGGCATCCGTCTTACCGGTAAAGGTTTCTGTTTGCCCCCCGCTTCCATAAGGCGGAGGCGGATAATCGACCTCAAAGAAATCCCACCACGGATGCCAGGAGCCAAATGTAAAGTCTGGCCAATTAGGCGGTGAGTAATTGCCCGGAGAAGTAGTCACCTGCCAGGTCACATCGGCATTGGGCAGGCCGCCACCCGCGTAATATTTTGCTTCAACCGCAAGTGTGGCATGATCGCCGGCGAAATATGGACCCGTCGTCTCGTTGCGCGCCGCCACCTCGAACTCCGGCCGTCGAAACTCCTGGATCTGGAACGAATGGCCATACTGGTTTCCATCCAATCCACTCAGGCCTCCGTTCGCCGTCAAATATAGTTGAGCTGCGCCCAGATTTGTGCCTTGCGGAACGGTGAATGCAAAGTCAAAACCGCCGAGGGCATTCACATCCGTCTGACCATCGCCGAGCGCATTGCCCTGCGGATCGATGATCTGATAACTGACCGAACTGAGCCCACTGCCTACCAGCCCCACATCACCATCCTGCCGGCCGCCGATGCGGCGCAGCCAGCCCTTGATGTGCACTTCCTCGCCAGGGCGGTACATTTGCCGGTCGTCGAACACGTACCAACTCAACGTGTCACTTGGTGGAGCTGGAACCCATCCATCCTCTCCCCAGTAATAGTTCGATCGCGGCAGGATCGCGTGATCCGCTCCTTTGCGCGCGACCAGATAGGTCGCACCGGAGGGAATATCAAAACGGATAACGCCATCCGCTCCGCTGGAGAAGGCCGGGCCGCCCTGATCGGGTTGGATGTTCACGCCGGCGAGCGGACTGCCGTCCTTGAGATCCGTCGCCCAAGCCACCATCTCGCTGTGATCGGTGTACGCATCGAGCCCGATCTGTGTGACCTGCACCCAGGTCATGATCGTTTGCGAGTAACGCCTGTATTTCTCATCCTGGGTTTCAAAAAATCCGGCAGGAGGTTGAACGAAGACGATAAACTGGCCAAATCCTGCTTTCGTGTACTTGCTTAGGTCGATGTCCAGCTGTGTCAGTGTGTCTGTTGGAATGCTGAGGTTGAGGCTCTTATCTTCGACCAGCCTGCCCGGGAAATCCGGCGCTGCGTCCGTTTGTTGCCAATCGCGCAGGGCTTGCTTGAATTTCGGCCAGTCGGAGGATCCGACAGAATAGATCTTCAAGTTGAGTCTTGTGTAATTGATCGCATAAACTGAAAAAACCGGTTTGCTTGCGGCTGGGTCGAGCGTCAGGAAAATTTGCTGGGGCCCGATCAGAATCGGGTCCGCTTTGCCGACTCTGAAAGTCAGCCGATTATCTGTGCCAAGTTTCTGGCCGAAAATATCCCCTATCTTCCCGGAAACCGTCACAGTGTAAGTGGTCTGGCCTTTGGTCTCGCCGGTAATCTGGATCGTGTCCCCAAACACATTGACGGTCAGGCCCGGTATCTCCGGAGTGATCCGCAGCATCTTCTCGGAAAACGTCGAAATGTCGATCGGATTATTGAAGTAGATGGTAAACGGCGTAAGCGGCGGGCAGCGATCGTCATACCAGGAGCACCGATGATCATCGATGCGCAGGGGCGCATACGTAGCGAAAGCAAAGGATTGTGATTCTTTGGTGACGAGCGGACCTTCGGCGGAGGGTGTCCCGGGCCCGATCGTTACGCTGACGGTGGTGTCGGCGGGAAATGGTCTCGTCGCCCGAAAGGCAAGCCAGCGTCCCTCAGTTGCGTTTTCAACCAATTGGCTGACCTGTTCGTTCGCCTTGATGTCCGCTGTGCTCGCCAACGCCAGGTCGACCGGCCCGTTACCTGCAAAGGCTTGTATGCTATCGAGCACGGCCTGTGGATCGATGCGCTGTTCGAACGCGATGAAAAAGACCGGCTCGGTCGGTTGGTGCGAATTATTCGGATAAGATATCACCACTTTTGGCGGCGGCGTGCTGAAGGTCCATGAGACGGCTTGAGCCAGGATTCCGCCAGTGGCCGATCTCGTCCCTGCGGGCACAGTGACGCGGTATTCGGTGGCCTTGGGCAGGCGGTCGATCAGCTCGGAATCATATTCGAAGGTCAGGGTCTTGGTCCCCAGCCAGCGCCATGTGCCGGGCAGGGCGGGCTCGATTTTCACCGGCGCATCCACGGCCGCCAGATCGGTCAACGTGCCCAGCGGCACCATGGGCTGATCGAACGTCACGCTGACGAACGGCGCGATAGGGATCTCCCCTTCGGGCGCGAAGCGCAGCACTTGAAGCGGACCGGAAGCGACCGTCCCGGGGACAGGTTCTATTTCGAGGGGAGGGAATGTCTGTGTGATCGTATTGCCCGGGCGCGGCGGCGGCAGGACTTCCTGCGGCAGGTTGAAGTCCACCCGTTCATCGGGAGCGGGCGGCAGCGCCGGCAGCCGCGCCAGGATCTGTTCGATCTGATCTGCAGAGAGCGGTTCCCCGGCCGCCAGCGGTTCGAGTTCGACGGCCTGCTCTCCAGGCCGGCCTTCACTCAGCGCAACCTGTATGCTGTATTTCTCTCCGAGCGTTTCTGCGCCACCCTGTGATAGACCGCCATCATTGGCCGTGGGGGTGGCGTTACCCGGAGTGGAGGTTCCCGGTTGAAACCGCCTTAACAATAGAACTGACCCAATAATCAAGGCCAGGAGGATGATCCCGGCGAACACCTGGGTACGATTTGTGCTGCTTACAGGCTTTCGATTTTCTCTCATGGACGAAGCCCTCCGTTGAACATCATGACGCTCCAGCCAGGTGCCGGGTTCCAGCCTGGCCCCGGGCGTCCTGCATCATATGATTCATCATAATGCATAATCCTGAACGAATCGAAGGCGACACGCTACAGAAGGTGCCTGGCATCGTCATCCTTCTCGAAGAAGGTGAGACTATTCATCATGCCTTTTTCACCGGGATTTTCAGGTAAATAAGGAAGCCTCCGATTTTTCGGAGGCTTCCTTATTTACCGGTATTTCAATCGCGTGGATCGCAGCCTCAGGGTCATGTTCAAAACACAGGGCGGGCTAACAAAGCGTGCACACCGTACCCACTTCGTGGGATGGTGCGGGGCGGCCCGACTGGTGGGATTCGCAATAACATGAACATGTTATGGACAAAAAGCCATACACTTTTCGGTGGACCTTACAAGGCATAAAGCATCTTTGGCAGATGTACTTTTCGTCGAAGCACGCAAGACTAAACAGATCGCATGAATCCCAGAACGGCTCAGACTTTACGGCTGCCTTGCTTTTCGTAACGAATTCCGATTGACTTAGGGGTGGAAAATCAGTATAGTTGTTTAATCCGCTGTCTAATAAGTAAGACATTGGACAAACTAAATTGCTAGATATCGACGTTTTTGCATACTAAGTTGAAGATGACCGATTCATGCATTAATTAGGGCAAATGTCAGATATAAGCAGTTATATGGAAGTCGTCAACCAAGTATATAGTTAGCCCGCCGCGAATAGCGAACCGCCGATGGCATTGTTCCGGATCAAGTCAAGGAAAATCGCGGATTTGGTACGCAGCAACCGCCGGTTTGATACGTACCAGGCCCGCGATTGCTACATACCAATCCTGAATTTGCTACCCATCAAACCAAGCGAGGCTGCGCAATGGCATTGTTCCGGATCAATTCTAGAGAAATTACTGATTGGCAGTCGTTCCACGCCGCCTTCGCTTCGGAGTTTCGGCTCTTTGACGGCTATGGCCGTAACATGGATGCTTGGATTGACTGCATGACTGATCTCCACGGCGAGCACGCCCTGAGCGCGCATCACGTCGCCTTCGGTGAAGACATCTTGTTGGAGTTTCAGTACACTGATGAATTTGCAACTCGGTGTCCCGAGATACTCATCAAATTTGTTGAATGCAGTGCGCTGGTAAACCGTCGGTATCGAGAGATGCAAGAGCGCGAATCATTTGTCATCAAGTTCACTTAATTGGGGCGGGCTAACACGGCGTGCAGCGGACGTCGGGGAGGGCGCGGCCTCTCAAAGAGGATTCAACGCCTCAGCAGTTTTCGGGTTTAGAATCATTCCCAACGCTCGCCCCCCGTCCGCCGCTAACGCAGACCGTTGGGCAGCCCGATCCGT
>CAZSVR010000006.1:0-905 GCA_964610295.1 uncultured Anaerolineaceae bacterium | reverse complement strand
GCATTTGCAACGCTGTGAAAGAATCCTGCTCTCAAGTAGAATCCTCACCAGCGCCATGCTTCGCGAACGCAAACCGTTGGGCAGCCCGATCCGTACTTTAGCGAGCTTGGCTATTCAAGTCAAGCATGATTCGAAACATGACACAGCAAAATTCTCTCTCTGCCAATGTATCAATTGCTGATTCCCTGAGTTCGCTCCGGATCGCCATATCTCATCCACCGAATAAGGGAGGGTTCATATTTGAGCTTGTCCTCTTGGTTCTTAATGGTTGCGTCGTCATCTCAATCCTAGGCTTTACGTTCCTCGCTGCCCCTTGGCAATTTCTTCCCCCTATGTTAGCTGTTGCAGTCTCTGTATTGGGAGTTGGTCTTATCTTCTCTCTTTTTTACCGTGCGTTTCGCGATAGTCTTGAATACCTCTATGATCAGGAGGTGATCGACATCGATAACCAAGCGGTCAAAATAGCACGATCCGGAGCAGGCTTCAAGGACTTTGTCGAATATTCAGCAGACCACATCAAGGCGATCAACCTCCTCTTCCCAAACAACCCCAAACTTAATTGGCTACGTTTCTTACCCGGGGCCCGCTCAGCCAACATCGACTCCTTCCTGATTTACGACGTTCGCGGCTTGAAGAGAATGCATACATTTGGTAAAGGAATAAAACTGGAAGAAGCCCGCCAAATTCTCGATTCAATATGGCGTCGTTATCCGCAATACAAAGGGTAATCTGGCTGCCCAACACGGCGTGCACCTGACCGCCTTCGGCGTGGGTATGCGGCGGTAATTTCCCTGCAAGGGATCCTCCAAGCAGATGATCCGTCCGCTATAATCGGCGGCAGCTAACGCAAACCGTTGGGCGGCTGACTCTATAGAACATTTGGTAAAATAAGAACCATGAAAAAG
>CAZSVR010000005.1:93128-95312 GCA_964610295.1 uncultured Anaerolineaceae bacterium | reverse complement strand
CTCGGGACTGCCGCTTTGCGGCGTGCGCGAGGGGCTGGGTGCGTTTGTTGCACTCGCCGTTTGAGGCTCGCAGGTGAGCAATCTCCTCATCGACAGGAGATTGCTTCCCGAAGGCTCGCAATGACATACCTTAATCAAACAAAATTCGGAGGGTCCCCTATTATGTGTGGAATCGTCGGATATGTCGGCCCGCGTGACGCGACGCCGATCATCCTCAATGGCCTGAAGAGGCTGGAATACCGCGGCTATGACTCGGCGGGACTCGCTGTTTTAAATGGCGGCCAGATCGAAGTCCGCAGAGACGCGGGCAAGTTATCCCAATTAATCGACCTGGTCAGCAAATCCCCGCTCAAAGGCGCGCCCGGCATTGGCCACACGCGCTGGGCAACACATGGCGCACCCTCTGCGCGCAACGCCCATCCGCATCTTGGAAATTCAGGCCGGGTTGTGGTCGTTCATAATGGCATCGTTGAGAACTTCCTTGAGCTCAAGGATGAATTGACCGCGGAAGGCGTCAAGTTCAGGTCCGACACAGATACTGAAACCATTGTGCACCTGGCAGAGAACCACCAGGCCGCGGGTCTTCCTTTTGAGGAAGCGGCGCGCCGTACCTTTAAACAAGTAAAAGGAGCCAATGTCGTGGTTTTGATGTCTGCGGATGAACCGGATAAGATCATTGCGGCCCGCATCGGAAATGCCGGCGGCGTGGTGATCGGCCTGGGCGAGGGTGAAAATTTTATTGCGTCAGATATCCCGGCCGTCCTTGAACACACGCGCAAAGTGATCTTTTTGGAATCACGCCAGATGGCGGTGGTGACGCGCGACAGCGTGCGCGTGGAGACCCTGGATGGCAGGGAACTAAAACCCGAAATACACACCATCGCCTGGGACGCGGTTTCTGCGGAAAAAGGTGAATATCGTCATTTCATGCAGAAGGAAATTCACGAGCAGGTGCGCGCGTTAACCGATACACTGGCGGGCCGCATTGATTTTCAGGGTGGTCGCATCAGCCTGCCCGAATTGAATTTGACCGCGCCGATGGCGCAGCGCATCCAGCGTATTTACATTACGGCTTGTGGAACTGCAGCCTATGCGGGTCTGGTTGGAAAGTACCTGATTGAAAAAATCGCGCGCCTGCCGGTGGAAGTGGTGATCGCATCCGAATTCCGTTACAGCGACCCGATCGTTGACGCCAACACGGTTGTGTTGGCAATATCTCAATCCGGTGAGACGGCCGATACGCTGGCCGCCATGGAAGAAGGGCGACGTAAAGGCGCGATCATCTGGAGTATCGTCAACGCGGTTGGCTCGCAAGCCATGCGCGTTTCAGATGGATTCATCTCGATGCAAAGCGGACCCGAGATCGGCGTCGCCTCCACAAAGGCATTCACAGCGCCTCTGGTGGACCAATACATGCTGGCCATCCTGCTTGCAGACTTGCGGGGTGTGATCGACGAAAAGACACGCAAGCAACTTGTTTCTGACCTGCGCCTCGTCCCCGGCCTAGCCGGCCGTGTGCTGGATACCGATGCGGAAGTCGAAAAGATCGCGCATATTTTGAAAGACATCCAGGGATGTTTATATCTTGGCCGAGGGATCAACATGCCCATCGCATATGAAGGTGCGCTCAAGCTCAAGGAGATTTCCTATATCCACGCAGAAGGGTATCCCGCGGGCGAAATGAAACACGGTCCCATCGCCCTGATCGATAAAGACCTGCCTGTGCTGTGCCTTGCGCCAAAAGACCCATGGCATGAAAAGATGATCTCGCAAATACAACAGGCCAGGGCGCGCGGCGGCAGGGTGATCGCAGTTGCGACAGAAGGTGATGAATTGGTCAAAGGCATGGCGGATCATGTGCTCTGGGTGCCCGAAGCACCCTGGATGCTCTCGCCAATCGTGACGGTTATCCCCTTACAATTGCTGGCTTACCATATCGCCGCGATCCGCGGCCTGGATGTTGACCAGCCAAGAAATCTTGCAAAAAGCGTAACGGTCGAGTAAAAGATCTATCTGCAGATTTCACCGATTGCGCAGATTGGTTTTTTATAATCGGTGAAATCTGCGTAATCTGCGGATACGTCCATTAGTGTTCAGAGGCAAATCACATGCGCCCCGATTGGGATTCTTACTTCCTGAAAATCGCCTTCGCCGTATCAGAAAGAAGCACTTGTGACCGCGCCT